>NZ_JBIATP010000022.1:0-5392 GCF_042891915.1 Streptomyces sp. NPDC001848
AGCTGGTCAGGCTGTATCACGAGAGATGGGAAGTGGAGTCCGCCTACTTCGCAATCAAGAAGTCTCTGCTCGGCCGGCGCGTGCTGCGGGCCCGCACTCTGCCGGGCATCGCGCAGGAGATCTACGCCCTGCTGACCGCCTACCAGGTGATCAGGATCGCCATCGCCGACGCCACCAGCACCATTCCCGGGGCCGACCCGGACCGGGCCAGCTTCAGCATCGCTCTCCACGCCGCCCGTAACCAGGTCATCCAGGCAGCGGGCGTGATTGCCGGCACCACCATCGACCTTGTGGGCGCCATCGGCCGGGCAGTCCTCAACAACCTCATGCCCGCCCGCCGACTACGCCTCGGTCCCCGCGCCGTGAAGCGTCCGATGTCCCGTTACGCCTACAAGAGCCTGCGCGTCGACCGCCACACGTACAAGGCCACCGTCAGCATCGACATCCTGTTGACAGCACCCATCAGCCCATAACTTCATGGCCTTGGGCTAAAGCCAGGGGGTGGCAGGAAACACCCGGTCGGGTGGTGCGACGGTCAGCGCAGCGCCTCCGCCACCTCGCGCGCCGCGTCCACCACGCGGGGGCCCACCCGCTCCGGTACCGCGTCCGCCAGCATCACCACGCCCACGCTGCCCTCGACACCCGTCACACCTATCAGTGGGGCGGCGGCTCCGCAGGCACCCGCTTCCAGTTCACCGTGGGTGAGCGTGTACCCGGGCTCGGCGATGGGCTGCCGGCGGGCGGCGAGGATCGCCCGGCCCGCGGCTCCCCGGTCGAGCGGGTGCCGGAACCCGGCGCGGTACGCGACGTGGTAGTCGGTCCACGACGGCTCGACCACGGCAACGGCCAGCGCGTCCGCGCCGTCGACGAGCGTGAGGTGCGCCGTCGCGCCTATGTCCTCGGCCAGCGACCGCAGCGCGGGCAGCGCGGCCTCGCGCACCAGCGGATGCACCTGACGGCCCAGGCGCAGTACGCCCAGCCCGACCCGGGCGCGGCCGCCCAGGTCGCGGCGTACGAGGGAGTGCTGCTCCAGCGTGGCCAACAAGCGGTACACCACGGTCCGGTTCACGCCCAGTTTGTGGGACAACTCGGTGACGGTCAGCCCGTGGTCGGTGTCGGCGAGCAGCTTGAGGACCCTGAGGCCCCGGTCGAGCGTCTGGGAAGTCTCCGCGGTCACGACGCCCACTCCTTAGTGGTGAGGTCGGCGGCCCTCCTCGCGGCGGATGCGACGCCGAGTCCCGTCGGCGACGCGCTTCAGAGGCCGCCGATCGGCTGGCGGCCCGGGCGGCTCCCGGACTCTGTCGCTTCACGGCTGCGCTCCGCGGCGGCGCTGCCACGGGGCGTGTGCGTAGCGGGACAGTAGCGAGCCGGTTCGCTCAGCGGAAGGCTTCGTCCAGAATCCGGTCAGTGGCCGATACGGAGTGGTTTGATTTGCGGCGATACGTCCCCTGGTCAGCTTGTTTCGCCGACCGCCGACCGCTGGCAGGCGGCAGGCGGGAGTCGGCAGGCGGCAGGCGGCAGGCGGGAGTCGGGAGTCGGGGTCACCTCATCCGCGTGGCCCACTCCTGAACCTTCGCGATCCGCTGCCGCAGCTGCCCGGCCGTGCACTCCGCGCTCGGCGGCCCCCCGCACACCCGCCTCAGCTCGTTGTGGATCACGCCGTGCGGCTTCCCGCTCTGATGGACGTACGCCCCGACCATCGTGTTCAGCTGCCGGCGCAGCTCCATCAGTTCCTTGTGCGTGACCACGGGCCGCCGTTCCGCGGGCAGCTCCAGCAGGTCGGCCTCCGTGTCCGGCTTCTTGCGGCTGTGCGCGATCTGCCGGGCCTGCCGCTTCTGCAGCAGCAACTGCACCTGTTCCGGCTCGAGAAGCCCCGGGATGCCGAGGTAGTCCTGCTCCTCCTCGCTGCCCGGGTGGGCCTGCATGCCGAACTCGGCGCCGTTGTACATGACCCGGTCGAAGACGGCGTCGGACTCCAGCGCCTCGAACGGCAGCATGTCCTGCTCGCCGGTGTCCTCGTCCTTCTCCCGGTTGGCCTCCTCCATCTCCTTCTCGGACTCGGCGTACGGGTCCTCCTCGCCGGTCTTCTTCGGCTTGTCGAGGACGTGGTCCCTCTCCCGCTCCATCTCGTTCGCGAAGGAGAGCAGGTCGGGCACGGTCGGCAGGAACACGGACGCGGTCTCGCCGCGCCGCCGGGACCGTACGAAACGGCCGACGGCCTGCGCGAAGAACAGAGGTGTCGAGATCGTGGTGGCGTACACCCCGACCGCGAGCCGGGGCACGTCGACGCCCTCGGACACCATCCGCACCGCGACCATCCACCGGTCGTCGTTGCTGCTGAACTCGTCGATCCGGTCGGAGGCGCCCGCGTCGTCCGACAGCACGAGGGTCGCCTTGTGCCCGGTGATGTCGCGGAGCAGCTTGGCGTAGGCGCGGGCCGAGTCCTGGTCGGAGGCGATGACGAGGGCGCCGGCGTCCGGGATGGACTTGCGGACCTCGGTCAGCCGCTGGTCGGCGGCGCGCAGCACGCTCGGCATCCACTCGCCGCGCGGGTCCAGCGCGGTGCGCCAGGCCTGGCTGACGGCGTCCTTGGTCATGGGCTCGCCCAGCCGGGCGGCGATCTCGTCGCCCGCCTTGGTGCGCCAGCGCATGTTGCCGCTGTAGGAGAGGAAGATGACCGGCCGCACGACGCCGTCGGCGAGCGCGGAACCGTAGCCGTAGGTGTAGTCGGCGGCCGAGCGCCGGATCCCGTCCGGTCCCTCCTCGTACGTCACGAACGGGATGGGGTTCGTGTCCGACCGGAACGGTGTACCGGTGAGGGCGAGCCGTCGCGTCGCGGGCTCGAACGCCTCCAGGCAGGCCTCGCCCCAGGACTTGGAGTCGCCCGCGTGGTGGATCTCGTCCAGGATGACGAGGGTCTTGCGCTGCTCGACCCGGTTGCGGTGCAGCATGGGCCGCACGCCGACGCCGGCGTAGGTGACGGCGACGCCGTGGTACTCCCGGCCGAGGGGTCCGGCGCTGTACTCGGGGTCGAGCCTGATCCCTATCCGCGCGGCGGCCTCCGCCCACTGCTTCTTCAGGTGCTCGGTCGGCGCGACCACGGTCACCTGCTGCACCACGTGGTGGTGCAGCAACCAGGACGCGAGCGTCAGCGCGAACGTCGTCTTGCCGGCGCCGGGAGTGGCGACGGCGAGGAAGTCACGCGGCTGGTCCTGGATGTACTTCTCCATCGCCCCCTGCTGCCAGGCACGCAGCTTGCTCGCGGTGCCCCAGGGGGCGCGGCCGGGGAAGGCGGGTGAGAGGTGGTGGGAGTGGGAGGAGCTGGAGCTGGAGCTGGAGCTGGCGGCAGTGGTACTCACGGTCTCCGTGGAGGGGTTGGGCGGCTCGGCTGGGTATGACAACCGGGCCACCCTACCGGCGACCCGGGCGGGTCCATGTCCGGACCGCGCGGGGGTGGCCGGGGATGGGATTCAGCTCACATCGCGCCGCACACACCTCGATCAGCGTGCGAAGCACGGCAACCGGGCGGCGATCTTCGGTACGTCCAGGGCGCCCCGCACTACGGGGTACCACTCGGTGTCAGCGGGATTCCGTCCGCAACCGGGTCGTCACCCACGCCCCCACCAGCGCCACGACCGCCATCGGCAGGAACACCGCGGCGAACGCGGCCGGATGGGAGCCGTCCGCGGTCGCCTCGGTGGCCGTACCGGCGACGGTTCCGCCACCGAGCGCGGCGAACGCGGCGCCGCCCGCGGACAGGAGCAGGACGTTGGACAGGCCGTCGGAGATCTGCAGGGCGGCCGAGTTGGCGCCCGCCTCCTCGGGCGCGGACAGCTTCAGCAGCAGGACGCTGGTCGAGGAGATGACCAGGCCCATGCCGAAGCAGCCGAAACCCCAGGCGACGGCGACGATCCACGGGGGCACGGCGTGGATCAGCACGCTGGGCGCGGTGGCGATGGCGGCCGCGACGACGAGCATGCCGAGCGTCATCAGCCGCTCCCGGTACGGCTCCAGGCGCGGCCTGGACTGGATGTACGAGCCCAGCGCCCAGGTCGCGCCGGCCGGCGCCAGGGAGAACCCGGCCAGTGTCGGCGACAGCCCGCGCTCGGTGACGAGCATGAGCGGGATGAAACTCTCCGCGGAGATGAAGGCGCCCGCCGAGACACCGCGCAGCAGCACCACGGACGGCAGTCCGCGCGCCGCCCGGCAGGTACCGGGGGGCAGCAACCCGAGCACCGCCGGGACGAGCAGGGCGGCGCCCGCGACACCGGGGACGAGGGAGACCCAGCTCAGGTCCTGGGCGGCGTACTGGAGGAGTCCGGCGCCCAGGGAGATACCGAAGGCCAGGCGGATCCGGCGGGCGTCGAAAGGGGCGGCGGCCTCCGTGGCGGGGCCGCCCGCCCGCCGCCGTATCTGCGGGAGCGCGAGCGCCAGCGGGAACACCACGAGTACGGGGATGCCGATGAACACCCAGCGCCAGCCGAGCTGTTCGGTCACCGCGCCCGACGCCAGCGGGCCGACCACCGAGGGGACCACCCAGCTCGCCGCGAACGCCGCCATGATCGCCGGGCGCAGCCGCTCCGGGTAGGCCCGGCCGACGAGGACGTACAGCGCGACGATGACCAGTCCGCCGCCGAGCCCCTGCACGGCCCGGCCCAGGATGAACACCCACATCGCGGTCGCCGTCCCGGACACCAGCAGCCCGGCCGCGAAGGCGGCGATGCCGCAGCTCAGCGAGAACAGGGGGCCGCTGCGGTCGGACCACTGCCCCGCGAGCACCATGCCGAACAGGCTGGTCGTGAAGTACCCCGAGAACGCGAAGGCGTACAGGGACAGCCCGCCCAGATCCCGCGCCGCGACCGGCATCGCCGTACCGACGGCCGTGGCCTCGAAGGCGATGAGCAGCACGACGGAGACGATCCCGATGCTGAGGGCCCGGTAGGGCCGGCTCAGCACACCGCCGGTGGCGTCGGAGGGGGTCGGTGGGGCGGCGGCGACGTCGGTGTCGCGGGGGTCCAGGGCGGTCATGCAGATCAGCGTAAGGGGCTCGGCCGGGATTGGCTCCTGTCAGGAGCCGGGGACCGGCTGGGACCTTGGTCGTAGGCCCGAGCCGTGTTTCGTGAACGGCGTATGGCAGTCCCGTTGCAGGGACGCCGATGCTCTTGAGCCGGTGATCCGTCGGCTCCTACCGTCAGTGCATCAGGTCGGCACGGACGAACGGTGGCGCACCTGATCCCGGCCGTGTGCCCGAGTGGTTCAGGGACTCGCCTGCAAAGCGGGTTACGCGGGTTCGATTCCCGCCACGGCCTCTCCACCGGCGTCACGCCCGACCGCCGACAGGTGGTCGGCCAAACGCGCACGTGACCCAAGGACTCGCCTGCGCAGCATCCAT
>NZ_JBIATP010000022.1:5488-122254 GCF_042891915.1 Streptomyces sp. NPDC001848
CCATCAGCGGGCTCCGCCCGCGGGGAGTCACGCGGGCTCGATTCCCGCCACGGCCTCTCCACCGGCGTCACGCCCGACCGCCGGCAGGTGGTCGGCCAAACGCGCACGTGACCCAAGGACTCGCCTGCGCAGCATCCATCAGCGGGCTCCGCCCGCGGGGAGTCACGCGGGCTCGATTCCCGCCACGGCCTCTCCACCGGCGTCACGCCCGACCGCCGGCAGGTGGTCGGCCGAGCGCCTTTTCCGCCTCTCCCGGTGGGCCAGCCACACCGTGAAGGCCAGGGTGGAGATGTCCGCGTTCAGCGGGCGCAAGGTCGGGTCCTGGGCGCTCCAGCACAGGAGTGCCCCGTCGGCGCCGTCCAGGAGCAGGCTCGTGTCGTCCGGCAGGTGGCCGAGGCGTATCAGGCGGGCCGCACCCTCCGGGAGGTCGTCCTCCGGGAAGTCCTCCTCGTGCGCGTAGTACTCCGTCAGCGTCGGCAGCGGTACGTCCGTGTCCAGTTCGTACCAGTGGCCGTTCTCCGGCAGGCCCACCTCGCGCAGGAAGCGGCGGGTCGGCTCGTGGGTGAGGGTGGCGGGGAAGTCGACGTCCTCGAAGCGGACGACCGCGGCGGTGCCGAACTCCTCGTCCAGGAGCCGGGGCGGCAGGTCCAGGGCGAGGCCCGTTCCGGGGCGGGCGGTCCGGGTCAGCGGCCGGATCAGTGCGGCCATCCGCCAGGCCGGCGCAAGGTCGTCGGTCAGTTCGTGTGTCGTCGCCGCGAACCGCAGTACCTGCTCCAAGGACGGTGCCAGCGGCGGCGGGTCCATCAGGCAGCGGGTGCGCGGGAAGGCGTACGTCGTCGCGCCGTCCAGGAGCGACTGCAGGTCGCGGTCCACGGTGCGCAGCGCTCCGATGACCAGCTGGTCGCGCAGCGCCTCGGCGAGCCTCTCGGCCTCGTCGACCAGCTCGGCCACCCGTCGCAGCGCCGGCCGCCCGCCGAGGACGCGCAGCCACAACACGGCTGTGTCGGAGGTCGGTTCGGTGCCCGTCAGCGGACGCCGGGGCTGCCCGTGCGTCGTGCAGAGATCGAGGTCCGCCTCGTCAAACGTGATCACACCACCGGTGTCGGTCCTGCCCATTGTTCCCCCGCGTGCCTCGTCCCCGGCCAGAGCATCCGCAGGGCAGGACACATCGTCCCGCCGAGTGGCTCTCCCCCAACGCCAAGAACCTTATGCGGCACCACTGACAACGCCGCAGGAGCACGCCGCCCTTCCGGTCGCGCGCGTGACGAGGACCACACCACGCAGCACGGGCGCCCCTCACTGCGTCGTGACCACCGCCGCCTGCGGGCGGATCGGCAGGCGGTTGACCGGGCGGCCCGTCGCCGCGCGGACCGCCGACGCAATCGCCGCCGGGGACGTGACCACCGGCACCGCGCTGACCGCCTTCGCGCCGAAGGGGGCGACCACGTCCCGTTCCTCGACCAGTTTGACGATCTTGATGTCGGGGACGTCCAGGGCCGTCGGCAGGGAGTAGCCCGTCAGGTCGGGGTGGCGGACCACACCGCGGGCGGTGCGCAGGTTCTCCGTGAGCGCGATGCCCACGCCCTGGGTGACTCCGGCCTCGACCCGGGCCGCCAGTTGCGCCGGGTTCAGTACGCGGCCCACGTCCTGGGCCACGGCCAGCTCCACGACCCGTACCGAGCCGATCTCGATGTCCACGTCCACCACCGCGCGGATCGCGCAGAAGGCGAGCCCCACGAAGGCGTCGCCCTGGCCCGTCTCGTTCAGCGGTTCGGTCGGGTGCGGGCGGCACTGGGCGGTGGCCCACAGTTCCTTGCCGTCCATCGCCTCGGTCACGGTCGTGGACAGGACTCCGTCGTACGACGTGATCTTGCCGTCCGTGATCTGGAGCAGCTCGGTGGACATGCCGAACTTGTGCGCCAGGGGCTGGAGGAGCTGGGTGCGGACCATTTTCGCGGCTCGTTCCACCGCGCCGCCGGACACCCAGGTGTGGCGGCCCCGGCAGCCCGCGCCCGCCGGCGGCTGGTCGGTGTCGACCGGGGCGACGTGCACCTCGTCGATGCCGAGGGTCTCCTGGACGATCTGCCGGGCGAGGGTCGCGAAACCCTGGCCCGTTTCCACGGCCGCGCACAGCACCGTGGCCACGCCGTCCTTGACCTTCACGGTCGCCGTGGAGACCTCGTCCGCGCCCTCCGCGCCGAGCATGTGGACCATGCCGAGGCCGTAGCCCACCCCCCGCCGGACCGCACCCGGTTCGCCGGCACCCTCGGGGCCGCCCGGCAGCAGCCACTCCTCCTCGGGGGTGTCCTTGGGCAGCGGTGGCAGCGGGAAGTCCCGTACGGCCTCCAGCAGTTCGGCCACCGGCGCCGGACACGTCACCGTCTGGCCGGTCGGCAGGACGTCGCCCGTCGCCATGACGTTGCGCATCCGCAGCTCCGCCGGGTCGAGGCCCAGCTTCTTCGCGAGCTTGTCCATCTGCGCCTCGTACGCGGCGCACACCTGCATCGCGCCCTCGCCGCGCACATGGCCCGAGGGCGGGTTGTTGGTGCGGACGACCCAGCCCTCGATGAAGGCGTTCGGGACGACGTACGGGCCGCAGGCGAAGGACACCGCGGCGGCCAGCGCGTCGGAGGAGGTGTCCGCGTACGCGCCGGCGTCCAGCAGGATCTGCGCCTCGACCTTCACCAGCCTGCCCTCGGCGTCCGCGTGGTGGCGGTAGCGCAGCAGCGTGGGGTGGCGGTGGACGTGGCCGAGGAAGGACTCCTCGCGGGTCGCGGTCAGCTTCACCGGGCAGCCGGTCCTCAGGGCGAGGAGTCCCAGCGGCAGTTGGAAGCCCTGGTCCTCGCGGTCCGCGGTGGCGCCGGGCACACCGGTGACCACGACCTTCACCCGCTCCGGTTCCAGGCCGTAGACCGCGGCGGCCCGGTCCCGGTCGGTGTGCGGGTCGGTGGAGGCGACGTACAGCTCGACCCCGCCGTCGGGCCGGGGCACGGCAAGCCCGGCCTCCGCGCCGATCGGGGCGGGGTCCTGGCGGCCGATGCGGTACAGGCCCTCGACGACCACCTCGCCGACCGCGTCCGGGTCGCCGTGGCGCAGCGGGATGTGGCGGATCAGATTGCCGTCGGGATGCAGCGGCTCGGCCTCGAACGCCTGCTCGGGGTCGGTGACCGGCTCCAGCACCTCGTACTCGACGATGACCGCGGCGGCGGCCATGCGGGCGGTGTCGGGGTGGTCGGCGGCGACGGCCGCGATGGGCTCCCCGTGGTGGCGTACGACGTCGGAGGCGAAGACGGGGCGGTCGGCGGTGCCGCGTCCGTGCAGCGGGCCCGCGGGCACGTCCTCATGGGTGAGGACGGCCCGCACGCCGGGCATCTCGCGCGCGTGCCGGGTGTCGATGGACAGAATGCGCGCATGCGGGTGCGGGGAGCGCAGCACCGCGGCCCACAGCAGGCCCTCGGCCCACAGGTCGGCCGCGTACGGGAAGGTGCCCTCGGTCTTGGCGCGGGCGTCGGCGGACGGCAGGGAGGCTCCGATGCCGTGCGGCAGCGGCTCGGGGGCGGGTGCGGCCGCCGCGGTGGTCGCGGTGGCGGCTTCGTTGCTCACGTCTGGCCTCCGTCCTGGCCGTACGGATGGTCGTTCGGGGTCACGTTGCCGAACGCGTCGAGGTGGACGCCGCCCTCCCCGGGGCCCGCCTGGTGCGGGATGCGCGGTTCGCCGCCGTCCGCTGCCGACTCGCCCTCGGCGCGGTGCGCCTCCCGCTCGGCGACGACCTCCTGGACGGCCTGCAGGACGCCCCGGTAGCCGGAGCAGCGGCACAGGTTGCCGCACAGCGCCTGGCGGGTCTCGAGTTCGGTCGGCGCCGGATTGCCCTCCAGCAGGTCGTGCACGGTCATCGCCATGCCGGGCACGCAGAAACCGCACTGCACGGCGCCGCACCGGGCGAGGGCCCGCTGCACGTCGGAGGGCTGCCCGTCGGCGGCGAGACCCTCGACCGTACGGACCTCGCTGCCCGCCGCGGTGACCGCGGGCACCAGGCAGGAGGCGACGAGCCGTCCGTCGACCTGCACGTTGCAGGCGCCGCACTCGCCCTGCGAGCAGCCGTCCTTGGCACCGGCGAGGCCGAGCCGCTCGCGCAGCACGTACAGCAGCGACTCGCCGACCCACGCCTCGGTGACGGGCCGGTCGGCGCCGTTGACCCGCAGGACGTAGGAGGCCAGGGGGTGCTCGTCGTGCGGGGGCGCGGGCTCGGGGGCCTGCTCCGCGGGCGGGTCCTGGGCACCGGCGGGCTCGGAGGCCGGGTCGGGCTCGGGGTCCCGCGCCGCTTCGGGAGCCGGTGCCTCGTCGGCCTGGGACGCCCGGGAGGCGTCGGATCCCTCGGAGGGGTCGGATGCCTCGGAGGCTTGCGAGGCGTGAGACGGCTCAGGGGCGGTCTCGGGCGCCTGAGGGGCCCCGTCGGCCCTCGCCTCCTCGTACGACCCGTCGGACGGCTCCCCAGGGGCCTCCTCGGGCGTCCGTGCGGCGCTCTCCTGCTCCTGGCCCGGCCACGGCTGTCCGGTCTCCTCCGTCGCCCAGGGCGCGGGCGCGCCGCCCGGCAGGGTCGCGGGCGGGGTACCGCCCCACCGCTCGACGAGCGACGACGTGCTGAACTCGCCCGACTCGTCCGGGAGATCACCGCCCGCGACCGGGATCGACCACTGCCCGGTGACGTCGTGCCCGGGTGCGGGCTCCCGCGCGGCCTGGGCCTCCTCGAAGCTCCACTGCCCGGTCGTGCCGGGGTTGTACGAGAACCGGTCCCCGGTTCCTTCCTGCGGGGCGGCCGGCCAGTGGGCGCCCTCCGCGGGCGCGCCCCAGTTCCCGCCGTGCTCCTCGGCGCCCGTGCCCTCCTGCGGGGTGAACGTCGGCGGCACATAGCCGTGGCCCGGCGCGGCCAGCGGGCTGTGGGAGGCGAGGAGGGCGTCGATCCCACCCTCCGGGAGCTGGACGAAGGCGGTGGCGCCGTCGTCGTAGTCCCCTTGCGGCAGCCGCTCCCAGGAGCCGCCCGCGCCCTGCTGGTGGGCGCCCTCCGGGTGCTGGTCGTCCGTCACGACAGTGCCCTCCCCAGTGCTCGTCGGGCCAGCGCGGCGACGGTGCGCCGCAGGTGCAGTACGGCGGGCGGAAGCTGCTGCACGGTGCCGTCCGCCGCGGGGGCCGGGTCGGGGATGCAGGCCGCGGAAACGTACTCCCCGAAGGCGTTCATGGCCTCCGGGACGATGGCGCGGTTGTTGTCCCAGTCGATGAGCTGCGCGACCCACTGCTCGGCCTCCAGCGGACGCAGCGGCATCGGCGCTATGGCCCCGACGGCGCAGCGCACCCCGCGCCGGGCCGGGTCGAGGACCACCGCCACCGACGCCAGCGCCCGCCCGGGTCCGGTGCGGCCGGTCGCCTTCAGGAAGACCTGGGGGGCGTGCAGCAGCGGCACGCGCACGTAGCCGATGAGTTCACCGGCGCGCAGCATCTCCACGCCGGCCAGCAGGTGCGAGACCGGGATCTCCCGGCGTGCCCCGCCCGGGCCGGCGATGATCAGCGTGGCCTCCAGGGCGGCGAGCACCGGAAGCGCGTCCCCGGTGGGCGCGGCCGAGGCGATGTTGCCGCCCAGGGTGCCCGCGTTGCGGATGTGCGGCGGGCCGGCCGCGCGCGCCGCCGCCGCGAGGGCGGGGATGAGCGCCGCGAAGTCCGGGCGTCCCATGCGCGCGTGGGTGAGGCCGGCGCCGAGCAGCGCGTGGCCGTCCTGGTACTGCCAGCCGCGGATCTCGCTGATCCGGCCGAGGCCGACCAGTGCGGCGGGCCTCAGCTGCCCGGAGTTCACCGCGGCCATGAGGTCGGTGCCGCCCGCCACGGGAACGGCGGCCGGATGGGCGGCGAGGGCCGCCACGGCCTCGTCCAGTGAGGCGGGCAGCGTCACGGCCTGCGCCGCCTGCGGTGCGTGCGTGGTCAAACCGGCTGCCCCTTCCCGCTGCCCCACCTGGTCCCACCTGTGTGGCCGTACGGTACGTGCTCACAGGGCGGACGTGGCAACTCTGGCACATCTTTCACGGCCTCCGACGCGGGGGTCCGCTAGGAGGCATTCGCCCCGCTGGCCAGGGAGATGGACCGTTTTGCCATGGCATCCCCGATGAGGGCGCATTGCGGCTCTTCGACGTCCCTTGCACTGCTTTTCCCATGCGGGGGTACGTTTCCAGCCGACCCGGCGCCTCGCCTGCCCTCCGCCCGGCACCTCACACGTTCGGGGGCGCACCCTCGATCGGGCGTCCGAGCACCCCGGGTCGCCGCTGCCACGGCAGCGGGCCCGCGGGCGGCCGGTAGGCGACCCCGAGCGCGTCCAGTCGACGGTAGTGGACGGCCATGCGCCGCTCGAAGTCCGCGAAGTCCCGCTCGGCCGGGGCGGGAAGGGCACTCCAGGCGACCTCGGCGAACGCCGCGAGCCGGGGAAACGCCTGGTAGTCGACGCGTCCCTGATCCTCCGTCACCTCGGTCCAGACGTTGGCCTGGGTGCCGAGCACGTGCCGCGCCTCCTCCTGCGTCAACTGCGGCGGAACGGGCTCGAAGCGGTAGACGTCCTCCAGGGTGCGCACGTACCCGATGGGCACCGGCTCGTCGGCACCGCCGTCCTGACGGTGGTCCAGGTACACCTGCTGCTCGGGGCACATGACGACGTCGTGGCCGCTTTTCGCCGCCGTGATCCCACCCGCGTACCCGCGCCAGGAGGAGACCGTGGCCCCGTCCGCGAGGCCGCCCTCCAGGATCTCGTCCCAGCCGACGAGCCGGCGGCCGCGTGCGGTGAGCCAGGTGTCGAAGTGCCGGATGAACCACGCCTGGAGCTCGTCCTCGTCCGCGAGCCCCAGCTCCTTGAGGCGCGCCTGCGCGGCCGGGGAGCGCCGCCACTGGCCCTTGGGGCACTCGTCACCGCCGATGTGGACGAAGGGTGACGGGAAGAGTTCCAGGACCTCCTCGAACACCTCCTCGTAGAACCGCAGGGTGGTGTCGGTGGGGGCGAGTACGTTGGGGTTGATGCCCCAGTCGTCCCAGACCGTCAGGGAGGTCGTGTCGATGACGTCGCAGTTGCCGAGTTCCGGATACGCGGCGATGGCCGCCTGGCTGTGCCCGGGGATGTCGATCTCGGGGACGACGGTGATGTGCCGCTCGGCCGCGTACGCGACGATCTCGCGGATGTCGTCCTGGGTGTAGAAACCGCCGTGCGGCTTCTCCTCCCACAGCGGCGAGGCCCGGTGGCCGAATCTGGTGCGCGCCCGCCAGGACCCGACCTCGGTGAGCCTCGGGTGGCGCCTGATCTCCAGCCGCCACCCCTGGTCGTCGGTGAGGTGCAGATGGAGGACGTTGAGCTTGTGCGCGGCCATCAGGTCCAGGTAGCGCAGGACGCCGTCCTTGGGCATGAAGTGCCGGGCCACGTCGAGCAGGAGGCCGCGCCAGCCGAAGCGGGGTGCGTCGTGGATCGTCACCGCGGGCACCTTCCACTCCCGCTTCCCGGTCACCGGGGCACGACGGAAGGCCTCCGGCCCGAGCAGCTGGCGGAAGGTCTCGGCGCCCCGGAACAGTCCGGCCCCGCTCGCCCCGTCGACGGCGACGACGTGACCGTCGACGGTCAAGCGGTAAGCCTCAGGGCTGCCGAGTTCCTCCTCGAGCCCGGGGACCACGCGCAGCAGGATGCGGTTCCGGTTGCCGCTGTGCGGCGGCAGCGGCAGCCCGGTCGCGGCGCCCACGGTCGCCCGCAGCCGGCGCGCGACACGCTCGGCGCCGGGGCCCGCCGCCTCGATCCCGGTCTCCTCGTCGATGACGTGACCCACGCCGCCGATCGAGGGGGACATCCGGACGGGAGCGGGGACCAGGTGCACGTCGAGCCCCGGGCGGAGGGAGTACGGAAACTCAGGCATGGCGCCAGTCTTCACCGCTCGGCCCGGTCCGCAGGCGGCAATCTCGACACCGAGGCGGACCGAGGCGGACCGACATATCCGGCGAAAGGCACAAAAGCTCCCGGAACGTGTCAAAAGCACGTCCCGGGAGCCCAGCAGTCGTCAGGCAGCCGAGCGGTCGGCTACTTGTCGCCGCCCTTGCCTTCGCCGCCGCTGCCCATGGAGTCGTAGATCTCCTTGCACATCGGGCAGACGGGGTACTTCTTCGGGTCGCGTCCCGGGACCCACACCTTGCCGCACAACGCCACGACGGGCGTGCCGTCCAGGGCGCTCGCCATGATCTTGTCCTTCTGGACGTAGTGGGCGAAGCGCTCGTGGTCGCCGTCACCGTGCGACACCTGCGGCGTCGGCTCTACGAGGGTCCCCGTACCGGTACCGCGCTCGGGCTCAAGAGTGCTCATAGGGCCAAGCGTACTGAAGCCCGCGCGTATCAGTTGAGCGTAGGGTCGTCCGGGTACGTCGCCACCATCGCCAGCTCGCTGCGCTGGCGTCGCAGCACGTCACGCCAGAGTTTCTCCGGGGCGGGGGACGACACGTCGCCGGGTTCGGACTCGACGACGTACCACGCCCCGTCCACCAGTTCGTCCTCCAGCTGGCCCGGCCCCCAGCCGGCGTATCCGGCGAAGATGCGCAGCGAGCCGAGCGCCTTGGCGAGCAGCTCGGGAGGGGCCTCCAGGTCGACCAGGCCGATCGCGCCGTGCACCCGCCGCCAGCCGAGCGGGGCGTGCTCCGGGGAGGCGCCGCCGGGGATCACCGCGACCCCGAGCGCCGAGTCCAGCGACACGGGTCCGCCCTGGAAGACGACACCGGGCTCGCCCGCGAGGTCCGCCCAGCCCTCCAGGATGTCCCCCACGTCAACGGGCGTGGGGCGGTTGAGGACCACGCCGAGCGAGCCCTCCTCGTCGTGGTCGAGGAGCAGCACCACAGCGCGGTCGAAATTCGGGTCCGCCAGGGCGGGGGTGGCCACGAGCAGCCGCCCTGTGAGCGAGGACACCTCGGTCATGCCAGACATGATCCCGCATCTTGCCTCGGGATGGGGAGGCAACGGGGGTACGTGGGTGAATGCAGCTCAGGGCTCATGGGTGCGTTGCGGGCGCACGGGCGTCCCGGTAACCGCTCGCGTCCGCCTCCGCACGGTTCGTGTTGTGGCAAAGCTATGACCTTCCTTGGGGCCACTTGGGCTTACTGAACGGGGGTAGGCGGCCATTACGCTTACGTCTTCGGCCCCTGCCCCACTCCACGGAACGCGAGATTCATGACCGTCAACGACGATGTCCTCCTTGTCCACGGCGGCACCCCGCTCGAGGGCGAGATCCGTGTCCGCGGTGCGAAGAACCTCGTACCGAAGGCCATGGTCGCCGCCCTTCTGGGCAGTGCCCCGAGCAGACTGCGCAACGTGCCCGACATCCGCGACGTACGCGTCGTGCGGGGGCTGCTGCAGCTGCACGGTGTGACGGTGCGTCCGGGCGAGGAGCCGGGTGAGCTGGTGCTCGACCCGACGCACGTCGAGAGCGCGAACGTCGCTGACATCGATGCCCACGCGGGCTCGTCGCGCATCCCGATCCTGTTCTGCGGCCCGCTGCTGCACCGCCTGGGCCACGCGTTCATCCCGGGTCTCGGCGGCTGCGACATCGGCGGCCGGCCGATCGACTTCCACTTCGACGTGCTGCGGCAGTTCGGCGCGGTCATCGAGAAGCGCGCGGACGGCCAGTACCTGGAGGCGCCCAAGGGGCTGCGCGGCACGAAGATCCGGCTGCCGTACCCGTCGGTCGGCGCGACGGAGCAGGTGCTGCTGACGGCGGTGCTCGCCGAGGGCGTCACCGAGCTGTCCAACGCGGCCGTGGAGCCGGAGATCGAGGACCTGATCTGCGTGCTGCAGAAAATGGGCGCGATCATCGCGATGGACACCGACCGCACGATCCGCATCACCGGTGTGGAGAAGCTCGGCGGGTACACCCACCGCGCCCTCCCGGACCGGCTGGAGGCGGCGTCCTGGGCGTCGGCGGCGCTGGCGACCAACGGCAACATCTACGTCCGTGGCGCGCAGCAGCGGTCGATGATGACGTTCCTGAACACCTACCGCAAGGTGGGCGGCGCGTTCGAGATCGACGACGAGGGCATCCGGTTCTGGCACCCGGGCGGGCAGCTGAAGTCCATCGCGCTGGAGACGGACGTGCACCCCGGCTTCCAGACGGACTGGCAGCAGCCGCTGGTCGTGGCCCTGACCCAGGCGACGGGCCTGTCGATCATCCACGAGACGGTGTACGAGTCCCGCCTCGGCTTCACCTCCGCGCTGAACCAGATGGGCGCGCACATCCAGCTCTACCGCGAGTGCCTCGGCGGCTCCGACTGCCGCTTCGGCCAGCGCAACTTCCTGCACTCCGCGGTGGTTTCGGGCCCGACGAAGCTGCAGGGCTCGGACCTGGTCATCCCCGATCTCCGCGGTGGCTTCTCCTACCTGATCGCGGCCCTGGCGGCCGAGGGCACGTCCCGGGTCCACGGCATCGACCTGATCAACCGCGGCTACGAGAACTTCATGGAGAAGCTGGTGGAGCTGGGCGCGAAGGTCGAGCTGCCGGGGAAGGCGCTCGGCTAGCGGCCACCGCCCCGGGGCACCGCACGAGCGGCCGGCGTCCGGGGGCAGCAGGTTTTCACCCCCGCCGCCCCTACCCGTCCCGTCCAGGGGGCTTCGCCCCCTTGGACCCCCGTGGGCCTGACGGCATCGGCATCGAACTCCCCCACTGCGCCCGCGCCCCGCGAAGTGCCACGCAAGCGAAGGGGCGGTCACCGTACCGGGTGACCGCCCCTTTGGCCTTACCGGGCCCGTACGCCGTCGCTCGAAGCGTTGTCGGGCCTCGTCTCGTCGCGCCGCCGTCCTGCGGCGGTTGCGCCGCCCTCTGCGGCGGTACCGCTTGTCACGCCGCCGTGCGGCGGGCGCGGCCCTGGTGTGCCGACCTGTGGCGGTACGGCCTTGCTACGCCGTCCCGTGGCGTCACGGTGTCGTACGCCGTCCCGTGGCGCACGAACGGCAAGATCACTTGCCCTTGGCGGCTTCCTTGAGCTTGGAGCCCGCGGAGACCTTCACGCTGTAGCCGGCCGGGATCTGGATGGGGTCGCCGGTCTGCGGGTTGCGCGCGGTGCGAGCGGCACGGTGGGTGCGCTCGAAGGTGAGGAAGCCAGGGATGGTGACCTTCTCGTCGCCCTTGGCGACGACCTCGCCGACGGTCTCGGCGAACGCGGCCAGCACGGCGTCGGCGTCCTTGCGGGTCACCTCGGCGCGGTCGGCCAGCGCGGCCACCAGCTCACTGCGGTTCATGTTGTTACTCCCGTGTTCTTCTTGCCGTTGAGGCGTGCCACGCGGCGGAGCCGCATGTTGGGCACGGCGAAGCCGATGCTGCCAGGGTCCTCGGAGAGTCCCCGGACCCGGGTCCGTCGTCAGACCCTCGCGCCCGAAGACGCATCCTGCCCCCACCTGCGGCGGGAAAGCCAATCCGGCACCCGTAGGAGTCGTGAGAACACCCTTGGGAGTCACACGAAGGGCGCCACCGCCTTGCCACGGTGACGTTCCGTTCGCTTTCCGCGACAGATCGCAGGTTCTGAGGGGTCCGAGCCCGGCCGCCACCATAGAGGGCGGCCGGGCAGCGGGGGTTCCACGACGCGCCGGTCAAGGGCCACCGTGGCAATGGTCACAGCCGTGCCGCGGGCTCCTACTCGACCGCCGTCGCCGACGCGCCCGCCGCCTTCGCGGCCTCCCGCACCGCTCCCGCGACCGCGCCCGCGACCTTGTCGTTGAAGACGCTCGGAACGATGTAGTTCGGGTTCAGTTCGTCCTCGGTCACCACGTCCGCGAGCGCCTGCGCGGCCGCCAGCATCATCTCCGTGTTGACCGTGCGGGACTGCGCGTCCAGCAGACCGCGGAAGACGCCCGGGAACACCAGCACGTTGTTGATCTGGTTGGGGAAGTCGGAGCGCCCGGTGGCCACAACGGCCGCCGTCTGACGGGCGATTGCCGGGTCGACCTCGGGGTCCGGGTTCGCGAGCGCGAACACGATCGCGCCGTCCGCCATGGCCGCCACGTCGTCGCCGTCGAGCACGTTCGGCGCCGAGACGCCGATGAAGACGTCGGCGCCGCGCACCGCTTCCTTCAGCGTGCCGGTCAGGCCCTCCTGGTTGGTGTTGTCGGCGATCCAGCGCAGCGCCGAGTCCGGCGCGGCGTCGACCAGGTCCTCACGGCCGGCGTGCACGACACCGTGGATGTCGGCCACCACCGCGTTCTTCACGCCCGCAGCGAGCAGCAGCTTGAGGATCGCGGTACCGGCGGCGCCGGCGCCCGACATCACGACGCGGACGTTCTCGATCTCCTTGCCCACCACGCGCAGTGCGTTGGTGAGGGCGGCGAGGACGACGATCGCCGTGCCGTGCTGGTCGTCGTGGAAGACGGGGATGTCGAGGGCCTCGCGCAGCCGCGCCTCGATCTCGAAGCAGCGGGGCGCGGAGATGTCCTCGAGGTTGATGCCGGCGAACCCGGGGGCGATCGCCTTCACGATCTCCACGATCGCGTCGGTGTCCTGGGTGTCGAGGCAGATCGGCCAGGCGTCGATGCCGGCGAACCGCTTGAAGAGGGCCGCCTTGCCCTCCATGACGGGCAGTGCGGCCTTCGGACCGATGTTGCCGAGGCCGAGCACGGCGGAGCCGTCCGTCACGACCGCAACGGAGTTGCGCTTGATGGTGAGGCGGCGGGCGTCCTCGGGGTTCTCGGCGATCGCCATGCAGACGCGGGCCACGCCGGGCGTGTAGACCATGGACAGGTCGTCACGGTTGCGGATGGGGTGCTTCGACGCCATCTCGATCTTGCCGCCGAGGTGCATGAGGAACGTACGGTCCGAGACCTTGCCCAGCGTGACGCCCTCGATGCCGCGCAGCTTCTCGACGATCTCCTGCGCGTGCGCCGTGGAGGTGGCGGCGATGGTGACGTCGATACGGAGCTTCTCGTGGCCGGACGCGGTGACGTCGAGGCCGGTCACCGAGCCTCCGGAGGACTCCACGGCGGTGGTGAGCTGCGAGACGGCGGTTCCGCTCGCGGGCACCTCCAACCGGACCGTCATCGAGTAGGAGACGCTGGGCGCCGTTGCCATGGCCGACTTCCTCTGCTTTCACCGTGTCGCGGATGTGTCCGCGGTTGTGTCTCGGATATGCCGTCCGATCGTCGCACCTACCGGGGAGTACGTGGTAGCCGCCCCGGATTGCGAACGTTTTGTTCGTCGGCTCGGGCTACATTCGGAAAACACCTTCCGCCGTACGAGAGACAAGGGACCGGGGCGGACGGTGACAGAGGGCGTCCCACGACGAGAGAGGTCCGCGCCCCAGGGGACGCGGACCTCTCCGCACGTCGGTGACACCGACCCGCCATGCTCGCCTCGCGGCAAGTGGTCGCTCTGAGCGACTAAGGTTGGGCCCGGGGGCTTGGATCGGGCCGGTGCCACACCCAGGCTAACAAACGGATCCCGTAAGGCCATTCCCGGAGCGAGAGTTCGTCTTCCGTACAGGTCCGTCGGTCGGCCGTTCCTCAGTCCCGCAGCAGGTCCGGCACCCCGGCCGCGTCCGGCTCGTCCCGCTCTCCGGAGACCACCGTCAGCTGCTGCGTCGCCCGGGTGAGCGCCACGTACAGCACGCGCAGCCCCGCGGGGCTCTCGTCGGCGATCTCCGCGGGCGAGACGACGACCGTCGCGTCGTACTCCAGGCCCTTGGCCTCCAGGCTGCCGAGGGCCACCACCCGGTCGCCGAGCCCGTCCAGCCAGCGGGCCGCCTCCTCGCGCCGGTTCATGGCGACGACGACGCCGACCGTGCCGTCGACCAGGTCGAGCAGCCGGGCGGCCTCCTCGCGGACGGTCCGCGCCATCGAGTCCCGTATGACCGCGAAACCGGGCTCGACACCGGTGGAGCGCACGGCCGTGGGGGCGGTGGAGCCCGGCATGGCGAGCGCCAGCACCTTGGCGGCGAGTTCGGCGATCTCGGCCGGGTTGCGGTAGTTGACCGTGAGCGTGAAGCGGCGGCGCGGACGGGTTCCCAGGGCCTCGTCGCGGGCCTCGGCCGCCTCGTCCGGGTCGGACCAGGACGACTGGGCCGGGTCGCCGACCACGGTCCAGGTCGCGTGCCGGCCGCGCCGCCCGACCATCCGCCACTGCATCGGCGTGAGGTCCTGCGCCTCGTCGACGATCACGTGCGCGTACTCGGTGCGCTCCTGCGCCAGCCGCTCGGCGCGCTCACGCTGCGACTCCTCGCGTACGGGCATCAGCTCCTCGAGCCCGGTCAGCTGGTCCAGCGGGTCCAGCTCGCGCCGCTTCCTCGGGCGGGCCGGCAGGCCGACGATGGCCTGGAGCTCGTCGAGCAGGGCGATGTCGTGCACGGAGTACCCGTCCCGCTTCAGCGAGCGCGCGACCCTGCGCACCTCGCCGGGGGTGAGGACGCGCCGCGCCCAGCGGCCCAGCCGCTTCTCGTCGGCCATCGCGGTGAGGACGGAGCGGGGGGTCAGCTCGGGCCACCAGGCGTCCAGGAACGCGATGAAGGAGTCCTCGGAGGTGATGTCCTCGTCGAAGGAGGACCGCAGCTCGGCGGCCAGCTCGGGGTCGGCGTGCCGGTTCGCCGCGCCGGACTGCGCCCACAGGGCGTCCAGGAGCAGCCTGCGGGCGCGCGGGCGCAGCAGGTTGACCGGAGCCGTTCCGGTGAGGGCGGTGCGCCGGATCCGTTCCAGCTCCTCGGCCTCCAGCTCCAGGCGGCGGCCGAAGGCGACGACCCGCAGCCGGTCCGGTGCGTCGCCGTGCTCCAGGGCTCCGCGGGCGGCCTTCCGCAGCACCTTGAGCATGCGGGAGGAGCCCTTGGCACGGGCCACGGACGGGGAGTCGTACAGGGTGGCCTCGGCACCCTCGACGAGCGAGCCGATGGCGCGGATGGCGACCTGGCCCTCCTCCCCCAGCGACGGCAGCACGCCCTCGGTGTACGCGACCAGCAGCGGGGTGGGCGAGACGATCAGGATGCCGCCCGCGTAGCGGCGCCGGTCCTGGTAGAGGAGGTAGGCGGCCCGGTGCAGGGCGACGGCGGTCTTGCCGGTGCCGGGGCCGCCCTCGACGTAGGTCACGGAGGCGGCGGGGGCGCGGATGACAAGGTCCTGCTCCGCCTGGATGGAGGCCACGATGTCCCGCATGGTGTGGGTGCGGGCCTGGCCGAGCGCGGCCATCAGGGCGCCGTCGCCGATGACGGGCAGTTCCTGGCCGTCGAGGAAGGCCGTCAGCTCGGGGCGCATCAGGTCGTCCTCGACGCCGAGCACCCTGCGGCCCTTGGAGCGGATGACCCGGCGGCGCACGACCCGACCGGGGTCGACCGGGGTGGAGCGGTAGAAGGGGGCGGCGGCGGGTGCCCGCCAGTCGATGACCAGCGGAGCGTAGTCCTGGTCGAGGACGCCGATGCGGCCGATGTGCAGGGTCTCGGCGATGTCGGCGGTGTTGTCGGGGCGCACCGCGCCCTCGGCGGGCTCGACCGCCGTGTACGCGCCGTCGGGTCCCTTCTTGCCGTCCTTGCCGAGCAGCAGGTCGATCCGGCCGAAGAGGAAGTCCTCGAACTCGTTGTTGAGCCGGTTGAGGTGGACACCGGCCCGGAACACCTGGGCGTCCCGCTCGGCGAGCGCGCCGGGCGTGCCGACCTGGCCGCGCTGGGCGGCGTCGTTCATCAGGAACTCCGCCTCGTGGATCTTTTCCTCGAGGCGCCGGTACACCCGGTCCAGGTGTTCCTGTTCGACGCTGATCTCCCGGTCACGGAGCGAGTCGTGCGCGGACTTGCCGACCGGGCCGAACGCGGTTTCCTGTTGAACCTGAGCGGCCACCGGGCCCCCTTCTGACGTGCTGAGCAGCCGTCCACCGTACGCGAAGGGGGCCCGGGGAGGCTACGGCCTGCCCGGACCGGCACACGTCAGCCGCGGCGCGGGCCTCAGGTACTCGGACGTACGCCGCGGGGAAGCGCTCAGGCGGATGGGGGGACGCCTACGCCTTCACCTCCACGAGCTTCTTCCCGTCGAGCGTCATGACCTCGAAGTGGTCGATCTGGTTCGGGGTGAAGGCGGCGGCGCCGCTGACGTAGAGCGGGTTCTTCGCCTCCTCCGTCTTGGCGGTGGGGATGCCGTAGCCCTCTTCCGGGACGGTCCAGGTGGAGAGCGTCTCGCGCTCGCCGTTCTTGCCGACGGCGATCAGGGAGCACTTGAGCGGACCCTTGACGCCCTTCAGCTCCATGACCCCGCTGGTGCCCCAGTCCTTGCCCGCCATCGCGACGGTGGCGCTGACGCCGGTGGCCGGGTCGGTCGCCGAGACCTTGTCGGTCATGGTCTGGAACGCGGCCTTGGCGGGAGAGGCCGCGGTCACCGTGCCCGTGTTGCCGCTGTCGCCGCCGTTCACCGCCATCACGGCGAGCGGGCCGCCGATGATCAGCGCGGCGGCGGCCGCGACGAGGTAGAAGCTGCGCCGCCGCTTCTGGGCGCGCCGCTCGGAGACCTCGTCGACCAGCCGCTCGACGAGCCGTGGGCTGGGTTTCGCGGACAGGGATTCGCCGATGGCGGGGCTGCCCTGGCTGCCCGGCATGTCGGCGAGCGCGGCCAGCATCGGTTCCATGCCGGCCAGGTCGTCGAGCTGCTGGGCACACCAGTCGCAGGTGGCGAGGTGCGCCTCGAAGGCGGTCGCCTCCGCGTCGTCCAGGATGCCGAGGGCGTAGGCGCCGACGGTCTCGTGGATGTCGCCCTGCCCCTGGGGACCGCCTCTCACGGCCCCGGGGCCACCAGTGCCGAATCCCCCGTACAGGTTGCTCATGCCGTCACCCCCCGCTCCTCCAGTGCCAGCTTCATCGACCGCAGGGCGTAGAACACCCTGGAGCGCACCGTTCCGCTGGGGATGCCGAGCGTTTCGGCCGCCTCATTGACCGTACGCCCTTTGAAGTACGTTTCGACCAGGACCTCCCTGTGGGCGGGGGTCAGGTCTTCCAGCGCGTCCGACAGTGTCATCAGCCACAACGCCTTGTCGATCTCGTCCTCCGCGGGGATGACCTCCAGCGGCGACGGGTCGACCTCCTGCGGCCGGGCCTGCCGGCTGCGGTGGCCGTCGATGACGATGCGCCGGGCGACCGTCACCAGCCAGGGGCGTACCGAACCGGTCGCTCGGTTGAGCTGGCCGGCGTTCTTCCAGGCACGGATGAGCGTTTCCTGCACGACGTCCTCGGCGCGCTGCCGGTCGCCCGCGACCAGGCGCAGCACATAGGCGAGCAGGGGTCCCGCATGTTCTCGATACAGGGCACGCATCAGCTCCTCGTCCGGCTCGGGCGAGGACGCCGAGGACGAGGTCATGCGATGTCGGGCCCTGGGCCGCTTTCGTTCATCAGCCACGGCGGAATCCTTGCGCACGCCTACCTCCGGTGTCCGGGGGTTCCCCCAGTCGGTCGCTCACATCCGGGTACGCGCGAGAGGGCCGCTGTGTTCAAAGCGACAGCAGAAAATTCTTGGAGAAGGTGTGGAAGCCCTTGTTCCTGGGCACCCATTTCTCCCCCAAGGGGACATACGGTCGCCGCACCGGAGAGACCCAGGTCACACCGGTGGGCGCTTCACTCCCGGAGCCGCCAAGATCGCCGTGTGAAAATTTGGCTGGACCCAGGTGGAGAAATTGTCGAGAGTCGGGTGCACACTGCCCGGTTTCAGCCACTTTTAGGCAAGTCGCCTTTTTCTGGTGAGCCATGCGGATGGCGTCCTTTTCCATGGCTCGCCTTTCCGTTCCAGAGCCTTTCCGTGCCCGCCTTTCAGTTCCAGGGCTTTCAGGACTTTT
The DNA here is from genome assembly GCF_042891915.1 of Streptomyces sp. NPDC001848. NCBI lineage: Bacteria > Bacillati > Actinomycetota > Actinomycetes > Kitasatosporales > Streptomycetaceae > Streptomyces > Streptomyces sp. NPDC001848. Next base: position 23,307 of record NZ_JBIATP010000022.1, read on the forward strand.
TCGGGGCGTTCCGCGGCGGACGGGTCCGGCCACGCCCGCTCGCCGCCTCACCGCGCCCCTCCCCGCCCCGTGAGAGCAACGTTCCCTTCCGGTCACTCGGTGCCACAGCGCGGAAACGCGCCCTTTCTACCTTCGGGACTCATCACCCCGCACGACACCTGGGCACCGCACAACCGTGGAGGCGTCATGACAGCCCCGAGCACAGCCCCCGCCGCCGGCAGGGGAGGCCGCTGGATCCAGCAGTGGGACCCCGAGGACGAGACGTTCTGGAACGAGACCGGGGAGAAGATCGCCCGGCGCAACCTCTGGTTCTCCGTCTTCTCCGAGCACATCGGGTTCTCGGTCTGGACCCTGTGGTCGGTCCTCGTGCTCTTCATGGGCCCGAAGTACGGGCTGACCCCCGCCGACAAGTTCATGCTCACGTCCATGGTCACGCTCGTCGGCGCCGTGGTCCGCGTGCCCTACACCTTCGCGGTCGCCGTGTTCGGCGGGCGCAACTGGACGATCATCTCCGCCGGCCTGCTGCTCATCCCGACGATCGCCGCCTTCGTCGTGATGCACCCGGGCACCTCGTTCTCCACCTTCCTGGTCGTCGGCCTGCTCGCCGGCGTCGGCGGCGGCAACTTCGCCTCCTCGATGACCAACATCAACGCCTTCTTCCCGCTGCGGAAGAAGGGGTGGGCCCTGGGACTGAACGCCGGTGGCGGCAACATCGGCGTGCCCGTCATCCAGCTGGTCGCGCTCGCCATCATCGGCGCGAGCGGCGGGCCGCGTGTGCTGCTCGGGATCTACATCCCGCTGATCGTCGTCGCCGCCGTGCTCGCCGCCCTCTTCATGGACAACCTCGCCTCCGTGAAGAACGACACCGGCGCCGCCAGGGACGCCGCGAAGGACGCCCACACCTGGATCATGTCCCTCCTCTACATCGGCACCTTCGGCTCGTTCATCGGCTACAGCTTCGCCTTCGGGCAGGTGCTGCAGAACCAGTTCGGGCGCACCCCGCTGCAGGCGGCGTACGTCACCTTCATCGGCCCGCTGCTCGGCTCGCTGATCCGGCCGGTGGGCGGCTGGCTGGCCGACCGCTACGGCGGCTCGAAGATCACGCTGTGGAACTTCGTCGTCATGGGCGCGGCCACCGCCGTCCTGGTCTTCGCGAGCATGCAGAAGTCGCTGCCGCTGTTCACCACCGCGTTCGTGGTGCTGTTCGTGCTCAGCGGGCTCGGCAACGGGTCGACGTACAAGATGATCCCGGGCATCTTCCAGGCGAAGGCCGTCGCAAAGGGGCTCCAGGGGGAGGAGGCCGCCGCTTACGGCCGGCGGCTGTCCGGGGCCTCCATGGGCCTCATCGGGGCGGTCGGCGCGCTCGGCGGCGTCGGCATCAACCTCGCCTTCCGGCAATCCTTCCTCTCCTACCACTCCGGCACCGGCGCCTTCGTCGCCTTCCTCGCCTTCTACGCCGTGGCCTTCGCGGTCACCTGGGCCGTATACCTTCGCCGCCCGGCCGCGCAAGCACAGGCCAAGGCTTCCGGGTCCGAGGCGAAGCAGCAGCTCAGCTACGCGGAAGTGTGACGCGGCACCAGCCGCTCCGCAGTGTGACGTAACACCGGCGACATGCAGCCGAACCGAGCCTGTCACGAGCCGTTGACAGGCTCGATCGGCATGTAGGTACGACGCGTACGACCGGTGTTCACGAGCGGGTGGGGACCGGGATGCCGACTCGAGTGCGGGACGAGAGCCATGCAAGACAACCAGCAGCGACCAGAACACGGCCCCCTCGCGGGGTTCACCGTGGGCGTGACGGCCGCGCGGCGGGCCGACGAGCTGGGGGCCCTGCTCCAGCGGCGCGGCGCGTGCGTGCTGCATGCGCCGGCCCTGCGCATCGTGCCGCTCGCCGACGACGGTGAACTCCTCGCCGCCACCAAGGAGTTGATCGACCAGGCGCCGGACATCGCGGTCGCCACCACCGCGATCGGCTTCCGCGGCTGGATCGAGGCCGCCGACGGCTGGGGGCTCGGCGAGGACCTGCTCGCCCGGCTGCGCGGGGTGCGGCTGCTCGCGCGCGGCCCGAAGGTCAAGGGCGCGATACGGGCGGCCGGGCTGACCGAGGAGTGGTCGCCCAGCTCCGAGTCCATGGCCGAGGTGCTCGACCGGCTGCTCGAGGAAGGCGTCGACGGCCTCCGTATCGCCGTCCAGCTGCACGGCGAGCCGCTGCCCGGCTTCGTGGAGGCGCTGCGGGAGGGGGGAGCCGAGGTGGTGGGGGTGCCGGTGTACCGGTGGATGCCGCCGGAGGACATCGGGCCCATGGACCGGCTCCTGGACGCGACCGTGACCCGGGGCCTGGACGCGCTCACCTTCACCAGCGCGCCCGCCGCCGCGTCCCTGCTCTCCCGGGCCGAGGAGCGCGGGCTGTTGCCGGAGCTGCTGGCCGCCTTGAACCACGACGTGCTGCCCGCCTGTGTCGGCCCCGTCACCGCGCTGCCGCTGCAGGCCCGCGGCATCGACACGGTCCAGCCCGAGCGCTTCCGGCTCGGCCCGCTGGTCCAGTTGCTGTGCCAGGAGCTGCCCGCCCGGGCCCGCACCCTGCCCATCGCCGGCCACCGGGTGGAGATCCGCGGGCACGCGGTGATGGTGGACGGCGCCCTGCGGCCCGTGCCGCCCGCGGGGATGTCCCTGCTACGCGCCCTGTCCCGGCGGCCGGGCTGGGTGGTCCCCCGCTCCGACCTGCTGCGCGCGCTCCCGGGCGCCGGGCGCGACGAGCACGCCGTGGAGACGGCGATGGCCCGACTGCGGACGGCCCTCGGGGCGCCCAAGCTGATCCAGACGGTGGTCAAGCGCGGGTACCGGCTCGCGCTCGACCCGGCGGCGGACTCCAAGTACGCGGACCTGTGAGCCGCCCGGGTGGTGGGGCCGTGCGGTCCTCGCGCTCGCCTCGGAGGCGGTGACGTACGGGGACTTCCCGGGGGCATGTGCGGGCGGGCACTGTAGAGGGGGCGACCGCGGCGACTCCGAGGCGGTGACAGGCACATGGCATCCGGCACGGCCACGGCCTCCTACGTGTTGCGGTTCGACTCCGGGCGGATCTGTCTGGACCTGCTGACGACGACGCATCCCGAGGAACGGCTCGACTCGGTGGACCGGTTGCGCGCGTGGATCGCCGGGGCCGGCCTGGTGCCGATGGGTACCCCGTTGACCGGGGTGGACGCGGACTGGCTACGGGCGTTTCACGAACTGCGCGAGCACATCGGCCAGTTGGTGCACGGCGAGCTGGACGGGCGTCCGGCGGACGGGGCGCTGGTCCGGGTGAACGCGGCGGCTCGGGGCGCACCGCCCGCGCCGTGCGCGGTCCGTGCTGAGGACGGCGCGCTGGTACGACGCCTACGCACGCTGCCCGTGTGCGAGGACCTGCTGGCGGCGGTGGCCCGCGAGACGATCGAGCTCCTGACCGATCCGAAGGCCAGGGCGAGCCTGCGCCGGTGCGAGGGGGACAACTGCCCGATCGTCTACCTGGACACGTCCCGCGGCCGACGCCGCCGCTGGTGTTCCAGCGAGGTGTGCGGCAACCGGGAACGGGTGGCCCGCCACCGCAGGCGGGCGGCGCTGGCGCGGGCGTAGGCCCCGTCGCCGCGCCGCGGAAGTCATGGTGCCGCGGAAGTCATGGTGCCGCGCCGGCCCCGGAACGGGTTCCGGAGCTGCGGGGCGATCAGACGGAGTCCTCCTGCTCGCCCCGCGGCACCGGTGGGGCGGTGGTGGCCCGGGGGATGAGCTGTGTGGGCAGGACTATGTGGCGCGCGCGGTCCGCCTGGGAGTCGCCGATGAGCTCCAGGGCCAGTTGCCCGGCCACCCGGCCCATGTCCGACGGTGACTGGGCCACCGTGGACAGGTCCATCCACTCGGCCACCTGGTGGTCGTCGAAGCCGATGACGGACATCCGCTCGGGCACGTCGATCCGCGCCCTGCGCAAGGTGGAGACGACGGCCGAGGCAAGCTCGTCCTGCTCGACGAAGACCGCGGTGGGCGGCTCCCGCAGGCTCAGCAGATGCCCGACCCCCGCCACGATCCCGCGCTTGTCGTGCACCGACAGGGCGACCACCAGCTCGTCGTCCACGGGTAGGCCGGCCTCGCAGAGCGCCTGCCGGTAGCCGACCAGCCGTTCGCGCGAGCTGAAGCTGAAGCCGCTGACGGTCGCGGTCTGCGCGAAGGCGATCCGGCGGTGTCCGAGGTTGAGCAGGTGGCGCGTGGCCTTGCGGGCTCCGGCCACGTCGTCGACGTACACGCTCGGGCGGCCCTCGACGTGCTGGCTGACGTAGATGACCGGCATCCCCAGGTTGTCCAGTCGCGCCATCTCCTCATCGGTGAGGTCGAAGGCGAACACCAGCAGCGCGTCGGCGTTCCGCCGGGCCGGGAGACGCTCGAAGAACGACGTGCGCTCGGCCAGGTCCGGGATCACATAGACCATCAGCTCCATTCCGGAGGCACGCAGCAGCGGGCCGAGGGTGGACAGGGCCGAACCCATGAACCACGAGTTGAGCGTGGGCACGAGGACCGCCACGACTCCGGTCCTGCCCGTGACCAGGCTGGCGGCCTGCCGAGAGACCGCGAAGTTCAGCTCGCGTGCGGCCTGTTCGACCCGGGCGCGGACCTCCGGTGACACGGACGTCATGCCGCGCAGGGTGCGGGAGACGGTCGACAGGGAGACCCCCGCCCGTTCGGCCACGTCGGCCATCGTGGAGTGCCGCTGAGCTGGTGACATGAGCGGAAGTTAGCACAGAAACGGGCATCGAGAAGTGGCTCGTGAAAGCGCTGCCATAAACCTCCCGGGAGGGAGATTTGCCCGTTTTGGACCGTAAGTTACTGCAATACTCACCTAAAGCCATTCGAAATATCGATGACTTATGGATTGACTTCACCTGGGGTCGCTCCTAGCGTGCAAGCGTTGTCACGACACCGCGCAAGGAGCTGCCACGCAGTCGGCATCGAGGGCTGCGACCTGCGCGTTCGATGGAACTCCACCCCGTGACAGCACTGTCAGCCGCGCCTTCGGTTCCGCACGACCAGGAGAGAGACAGTGATGACCAGGACCACCAGAGCCCTTCAGTGTTCGGCGACGCTCGTCGCCGCCGGGCTGCTCCTCACCGCCTGCGGCTCGTCCGGCGGCAGCGGCGGGAGCTCCCAGCAGGACTCCCAGAGCATGTCGTTCAAGGGCCGTGGCCCCATCACGTACGTGGCCGGCAAGGACGCCACCGGCACCACTCAGACGATCATCGACCGCTGGAACAAGCTGCACCCGAAGGAGAAGGTCACCTTCATCCAGCTGCCGACGGACGCGGACTCGCAGCGGCAGCAGATGATCCAGAACGCGGAGACGAAGTCCGACGCCTACACGGTGCTCTCGCTCGACGTCGTGTGGACGTCGGAGTTCGCCGCCCACCAGTGGATCGACCGCCTGCCCGAGGGCCAGTTCCCGTTGCAGAAGATGCTGAAGCCGGTGGTGGAGACCGCGAAGTACCGCGGCGGTCTGTACGCGGTCCCGGGCAGCTCGGACGGCGGCATGCTGTACTACCGCACCGACCTGCTGAAGAAGGCCGGCATCACCGGCCCTCCGGCCACCTGGTCCGAGATGACGGCCGACTGCGCCAAGGTGAAGAAGCTCCCCGAGGCCAAGGACATGTCCTGCTACGCCGGGCAGTTCCAGAAGTACGAGGGCCTGACGGTGAACTTCTCCGAGGCCGTGAACTCGGCGGGCGGCGTCGTCACCGACGCGAACGGCAAGCCGGACGTCGACACCCCGCAGGCGAAGAAGGGCCTGGACTTCCTGGTCGACTCCGTCAAGGACGGGACGATCCCCAAGGAGGCCATCACCTACCAGGAGGAGGACGGCCGGCAGGCCTTCCAGTCCGGCAAGCTGGTCTTCCTGCGCAACTGGCCGTACGTGTACGCGCTGGCCGGGAAGAGCCCGATCGCGGGGAAGTTCGCGGTGGCGCCGCTGCCCGGTCTGAACGGGCCCGGCTCCTCCAGCCTGGGCGGTCACAACCTGGCCCTGTCGTCCTTCGCCAAGAACAAGGCGACGGCCCTGGACTTCATGAAGTTCTACAGCAGTGAGGAGAGCGCGAGCTACTTCCTCAAGGCCGCCTCCCTCGCCCCGCCGTACGCGAACCTCTACGACGACGCGTCGCTGGACAAGCAGTATCCGTACCTGCCCGTCCTCAAGCAGTCCATCCTGCACGCGGTGCCGCGCCCGCGGGTCGTGCAGTACGGGGACGTGACGTCGGCGATCGAGAAGGAGGCCTACGCCGCCCTGTCCGGCAGCAAGAGCAGCGCGCAGGCCCTGAAGGACCTGCAGGCGGCCCTGCAGAAGCTGACGGCACAGTGAGGAACCGGATCATGGCCGACACCGAGATCCCGTCCGGCGCCGCCGCGCGGGAGCCCGGGGCGCTCCACCGCCCCGGGCGGGCCTCCGCGCTGCGCAGCCGCGGGCGCACACGGGCACGTGCGAGCACGGGCACCGGCCGGTTGGCGGCGCTGCTGGTCTCCCCCACGCTCCTGGTGCTGACGATCGTCGTGCTCTATCCGACGCTCATGGCGCTCGACGAGTCGCTGTACGGACCGAAGGGACTGGACCCCAGCACCGGCTTCATCAGCAACACCGAGCCGTTCGTGGGTCTGAAGAACTACGGCGACATCTTCACCCAGGCCGGGGACCGGTTCTGGAACGCCTTCTGGAACACCACGCTCTTCACCGTGGTCACGGTGGCGCTGGAGACGGTGATCGGCGTCGCCATGGCGCTGATCATGCACAAGGCGTTCCGCGGCCGGGCCGTGGTGCGGGCGAGCATCCTCGTGCCCTGGGCGATCCCCACGGCCATCTCCGGCCTGCTGTGGCGGTGGATCTTCAACGCCGACGGAATCGCCAACGTCCTCCTCGGACACCAGGTCCTGTGGACGGCCGACGGCTTCGCGGCCAAGATCGCGGTCATCGTCGCCGACGTGTGGAAGACCGCCCCCTTCATCGGGCTGCTGGTACTGGCCGGCCTCCAGGTGATCCCGAAGGAGGTGTACGAGGCGGCCCGGATCGACGGGGCCGGGGCCTGGGGCCGGTTCTGGCACATCACCCTGCCGCTGGTGAAGCCCGCGCTGCTGGTGGCGGTGCTGTTCCGGTGCCTGGACGCGCTGCGGATGTTCGACCTGCCCTACATCCTCGTCGGCGCGCAGAAGGGCTCGGTGGAGACCCTGTCGATGCTCGCGCAGAACGAGGCGTCCAACGTCCGCTTCGGACCGGCCTCCGCCTACGCGGTACTGCTCTTCCTCTATGTCTTCCTCATCGCGCTCGCCTTCGTCCGGCTGCTGGGCGCCGACCTCGTCGGCGACGGCGGCCCAAGGAGCAGGCGGGAGCGCCGGACCGGGCGCCGGGGTGTCCTGGCGCTGCGCCGTGCGGAGGTGACGGCATGACCCTCACAGCCACCTGGCGCCGCCGGCTGCCCTACGTGGGTGTCGCCGCGGTGGTCGCGTACTGCCTGGCCCCGTTCTACTGGATGCTGGTCTCCAGCCTCCGGCGTGACGACGACATCTTCAGTACCTCGCTGTTTCCCTCGCCGCTGTCGTTCGAGAACTACCGTGCGGTGTTCGGCCCCTCCCAGGGGTTCTCGCGCGCGCTGCTCAACAGCCTTGTCGTCGCCGGCATCACCACGGCGCTGGCGCTGCTGCTGGCCACGTTCACCGCGTACGCGATGGCCCGGCTGGAGTTCCCGTTCAAGCGGCTGGTCCTCACACTGATCATCGCCACCTCGATGTTCCCGGTGGTGTCGATCGTGGTCCCGCTGCTGAAGCTGTTCACGGACATCGGCTGGATCAACACCTACCAGGCCATGATCGTGCCGAGCATGTCCTTCGCGCTGCCGCTGGCGGTGTGGAACCTGACCACGTTCTTCCGTCAGATGCCGGACGAGTTGGAGCACGCCGCCATGGTCGACGGCTGCACCCGCGGCCAGGCGTTCCGCAGGATCATCATCCCGCTCGCCGCGCCCGGCATCTTCACCACCGCGATCATCACCTTCATCGCCGCCTGGAACGAGTTCCTCATCGCCCTGTCGATGACCAACAAGCCGAACATGCAGACCGCCACGGTCGCGATCTCGAAGTTCTCGGGTGCCACGACGTACCAGACGCCGTTCGGCAGCCAGATGGCGGCGGGCGTCGTCGTCACCATCCCGCTGGTGATCATGGTGCTGTTCTTCCAGCGCCGCATCGTCGCCGGACTCACCGCGGGCGCGGCGAAGTAGGCACCACGCCTGCTCACCCGCGCCTTCCTCACCCGCGCCTTCCCAACCACGCCTTCCCCCTTGCTTTCTCACCTCCGAAGGAGCAACGCAGCCGTATGTCCGGTACCGCACCGTGGTGGCGCAGCGCCGTCATCTACCAGGTCTACATCCGCAGTTTCGCCGACGGGAACGGTGACGGCGTCGGTGACATCGCCGGCATCCGCTCCCGTCTGCCGTATCTGAAGTCGCTTGGCGTGGACGCCGTCTGGATCAACCCGTGGTACAAGTCGCCGATGGCGGACCACGGTTACGACGTGGCCGACTACCGGGCGATCGACCCGCTGTTCGGCACCCTGGCCGAGGCGGAGGAGCTCATCGAGGAGGCGCACCGGCACGGCATCCGCGTCATCCCCGACATCGTGCCCAACCACACCTCCGACCAGCACGCCTGGTTCCAGGCCGCACTGGCCGCCGGACCGGGCAGCCCCGAGCGGGAGCGCTATGTCTTCCGGCCCGGCCGCGGCTCCGACGGCGCCGAGCCGCCCAACGACTGGGTCTCCTCCTTCGGCGGCCCGGCCTGGACCCGGCTGCCCGACGGGGAGTGGTACCTGCACCTGTTCGCCCCCGAGCAGCCCGACCTCAACTGGGAACACCCCGAGGTGCGGGCCGAGTTCGAGTCCATCCTGCGGTTCTGGTTCAGCCGGGGCGTGGACGGGTTCCGGATCGACGTCGCGCACGGACTGATCAAGCACCCCGAACTGCCCGACCTGCCGCCCCGCCACGAGCCGGCGCTGCTGGGGCCGCTCTCCCGCCGGGACGAGGGGGAGGAGCGGATCCGGCAGCACATCGACCACCCGCACTGGGACCGTGACGAGGTCCACGAGATCTACCGCGCCTGGCGCAGGGTGGCCGACGAGTTCACCGGCGACCGGTCCTTCGTCGCCGAGGCCTGGGCGGACACCCCCGAGCGGCTCGCCGCCTACGTCCGCCCCGAGGGCCTGCACACCGCGTTCAACTTCGACTTCCTGATGGCGAGCTGGGACCCGAAGGACCTGCGCGCGGTCATCGACGACTCGCTGGCCATGCTCGGCGCGGTGGGTGCGCCGGCCACCTGGGTGCTGTCCAACCACGACGTCATGCGCCACGTCAGCCGCTACGGCCGCAGGACCGTCAAGCGGTGGCTGGCCAACGAACGCTACGAGCCCGAAGGCCCCCTGGACCTGGAACTGGGCACCCGTCGCGCCCGGGCGGCCGCCCTGCTGATGCTCGCCCTGCCCGGCGGCGCCTACATCTACCAGGGCGAGGAACTCGGCCTGCCGGAGGTCGAGGACCTGCCCGAGTCCGTGCTCCAGGACCCCATCTGGGAGCGCTCCGGGCACACCGAGCGCGGCCGTGACGGCTGCCGGGTGCCGATCCCCTGGTCCGGGCGGACCGCGCCGTTCGGCTTCAGCCCGGAGGGCGCCTCGGCCGCGCCCTGGCTGCCGCAGCCCGCCGACTGGGGTGAGCGCAGCGTGGAGGCGCAGACCGGCGACGAGGCGTCGATGCTGGAACTCTACCGACGCGCCCTGCGCGTGCGCCGTGAGCACCCGGCGCTCGGCGACGGCACTCTCACCTGGCTGGACGCCCCCGCCTCGGTCCTCGCCTTCCGCCGCGACCCCGGCTTCCTGTGCGTGGTCAACCTCTCGGCCGAGGCGTACCGGCTGCCGGAGCACACCTCGGCACTGCTCGCGAGCGGTCCGGTCGAGGGCGGCCTGCTGGCACCGGACCAGGCGGCCTGGCTGGCGGTGTAGCCGTCCATGAGAGACCAGGGCCGTCCGGGCGTCCCCGCTCACCGGACGGCCCTGGTCCTGCGAGAGCGTGCACGCGGACGATGGGGCGGGTGCCCCGGGTCATCAGCCCCAGGCGGCCATGACCTTGGCGTCAATGGCCGGAATCCATCCATCCACAGGCCGCCGCAGCCACCCCGCCGCGGCGGCGACCTCGGCCGAGGCCCGTCGAAGCGCATCGAGTCCCGGATGCTTCAGCCCTTGCCGCCACACCAGCGAGACCGGCGAGAGCGGTACGGGATCGACGAGCGGACGCCGCACCGTCCCGGGCAGCGCGGGGAAGTCCACCACGGCGAGAATCGGATGGCCCGTCCTCGCCATGATCCGCTGGAACTCCTCGTCCCCGACGGCCAGCGGGACCGGAGGCGCGACCCGGATGCCCCGCCCGTCGAACAGGCGGTGCGCGAGGTCGGTCCACTCCGGCGTGCGCGGGTTCCCGGCGCCCGCGTACACCGTCTCCCCGGCCAGCGCGGCCAGCGGCACCGCCTCCAGCGAGGCCAGAGGGTGGTCCTCGAACAGGACGACCGCCATCGGCTCGTACCGCACGGGCTGCTGGTCGAGCCCGGCCCGCAGCGCCGCGGGCAGGCCCGCGAACCGGCCGAACGACGCGTCCAGCCGGCCCGCGAGCACCTCCGCCGCGGCATGCGTGAGACCGCTCTCGTAGCGGGCCATCAGCTCCTGGTCCGGGGCGAGTTCGCGGGCCCGCAGCAGCACCCGGCGCCCGGTGACCAGCCCCGGGGAGTTCAGGTCGACCAGCAGGGGGCGGGCCTGCCCGAAGGCGGCGAGGAGTTCGTCCTGCGCGTCCAGCACCTTGCGTGCGTACGGCAGCAGGCGCTCGCCCTCGGGGGTCAGCGTGACCTGCCGCGTCGTACGGACGAACAGTTCGGTGCCCAACTCCCGCTCCAGCCTGCGGATGTCCCGGCTCAACGCCTGCTGGGCCACGTGGAGGCGGGTCGCGGCACGGGTGAAGTGGAGCTCCTCCGCGACGGCCAGGAAGGCGCGGAGCAGGCGGGGGTCGACGGCAGGCATCCGGTGAACTTACAACGCAGGTGCGTCAATCGCCATGGAGTAAGTGTTGGACCGCAGGTCACGGGCCGGGCGACGCTTCCTCACATGCCGCAACCCTCCTCCCGCAGACCACCCCTGCTCACCGTGGCCCAGGACACCCTGGTCGCCGCCGACTTCACCCCGCGCACCACCGGCAGGGCACCCGCCCCGCGCACCACCGGCAGGGCACCCGCCCCGCGCAACCCCTACCGCCGGCTGTTCACCCACCCCGGCACCCGCGCCTTCACGATCGGGAACCTCATCGCCCGGCTCCCCACGGGCATGTTCAGCGTCAGCTCGGTCATCATGATCGCCGGATCCCGGGGCTCGTACGCCCTCGCCGGTGCCGTCACCGCCACCGGTCTCGCGGCCACGGCCGTGACCGCCCCCTGGGTGGCACGCCTCGTCGACCGTCACGGCCAGGCCCGGATCGCCCTGCCCGCCACGCTGTTCGCGCTGCTCGGCGGCCTCGCGCTGGTCCTGTGCGTGCACTACGGCGCCGCGGACTGGACCCTGTTCGCCGCCTACGCGGCCACCGCCACCACCCCCAACATCGGCGGCCTGTCCCGCGCCCGCTGGGCCCACCTGTACCGGGACGCCCCGGACGCCCTGCACACGGCGAACTCCTTCGAGCAGGCCGCCGACGAGCTGTGCTACCTGCTCGGCCCGGTGCTCGCCGCCTTCCTCTGCACCCGGCTGTTCCCGGAGGCCGGCACCCTGGTCGGCGGAATCCTCCTGCTCACCGGCATGCTGATCTTCACCGCCCAGCGCGCCACGGAACCACCGCCCAGCCGCCGCCCGGGCACCCGGCCCCCGCTGCGCGCCCCCGGCATGCCCCCGCTCCTGCTCGGCCTCCTGGCCACCGGAGCGGTCTTCGGCGCGATGGAGGTGGTCACCGTCGCGTTCGCGGACGCACAGGGTCACAAGGCGGCGGCCGGCCCGGTCCTCGCCCTGCAGGCCGCCGGATCGTGCGCCGCCGGACTCCTCTACGGCACGCTGCGGCCCGCGGGTCCCGCCGAGCGCCGCTATGCCTGGTGCCTGACGGCGATGACCGCCCTCATGGCCCTGCCGCTGCTCGCCGCGCGCACCACCGGCTCCCTCCTCGCCCTCGCGCCCGCCCTGCTGCTCGCGGGCGTGGCCACCGCTCCGACGATGGTCACGGCGCTGGCGCTGGTCCAGCGGCGCACCCCCGAGGGCCGGGCGAACGAGGGCATGACCCTCGCCGTGACGGCTCTCCTCGGCGGCGTGGCCTGCGGTTCCGCCACCGGCGGCTGGGCGGTGGAGCGCCTGTCGCCGACCGCCGGTTTCACCCTCCCCGCAGCCGCCGCCGGCCTCGCCCTGGCGATCACTCTGGGCCACAGGGCGGTCCGAGGATTCCGCACCGATTCCTGCGCCCCCCATTGACGCGCCCGCGCCCCCCACATACCTTCGCCCGTCGAAGCGCTTCGACATCACGCATCGAAACGATTCGATGGACGGTGCGTGATGCCTCCGATACCCATCCGACTCCCCTGGAGGCACTGGATGTTGACGGCACGACGACGTGTGGTGGCGACGGCCGCGGTGGTCCTGTCCGGGTCCCTGCTCCTGGCCTCCTGCGGTGGCTCGGACAGCGGTTCTTCCGACGGCAAGACGCTCAGGCTCTGGCACTACGAGGGCCCGGACAGCGCGATGGGCGCCGCCTGGAACGAGGCCATCAAGGAGTTCGAGGCCAAGCACCCGGGCGTGAAGGTGACGTTCGAGGAGAAGGGCTTCGAACAGATCCAGAAGACCGCGCCCATGGTGCTCAACTCCTCCGACGCGCCCGACATCATGGAGTACAACAAGGGCAACGCGACGGCGGGCCTGCTGTCCAAGCAGGGACTTCTCACCGATCTGACCCCCGAGGTCACCAGGCGCGGCTGGGACAAGAAGCTCAGCGCGGGCGTGAAGACCACCAGTCAGTACGACGCGAACGGCGTCATGGGTTCCGGCAAGTGGTACGGAGTCCCCAATTACGCCGAGTACACCATGGTCTTCTACAACAAGGACCTGTTCAAGAAGTACGGGATCGCCGAGCCGAAGACGTTCGACGACCTGACCGCCGCGATGGACAAGTTCGTCGCCAAGGGCCTCACCCCGCTCGCCAACGCCGGCGCCGAGTACATGGCCCAGCAGTACCTGTACCAGCTGGCGCTGTCGAAGGCCGACCGCTCCTGGGTCGACAAGTACGAGCTGTACAAGGGCAGGACCGACTTCCACGACGCGGCCTGGACGTACGGCGCGACCACGTTCGCCGACTGGGTGAAGAAGGGCTACATCAGCAAGACGTCCAGCGGCACCAAGGCCGAGGACGCGGGTGTGGCCTTCATCCAGGGCAAGAACCCGATCCTGTTCAGCGGAAGCTGGTGGTACGGGCGCTTCAAGGCGGAGAACAAGTTCGACTGGGGCACCATGCTCTGGCCCGGCTCCGACCTCACCCTCGGGTCCGGCGGCAACCTCTGGGTCGTGCCCAAGGGCGCCAAGAACAAGGACCTCGCCTACGACTTCATCGACATCACCATGTCGCCGAAGATCCAGAACCTGCTGGGCAACAAGGGCGGCGTCCCGGTCGCGGCCGACCCGAACGCCATCACCGACCCGCAGGCCAAGACCCTCATCGCGAACTTCAACACCCTCTCGCAGCGCGACGGCCTGGCCTTCTACCCCGACTGGCCCGTCCCCGGCTTCTACGACACCCTCGTCTCCGAGACACAGAAGCTGATCACGGGCAGTGAGCAGCCGGACGCCTGTCTCAGCGCGCTGCAGAAGGCGTACGACCAGGGCGCGCCGAAGCAATGACGGTCACCGTCGAACGGGGCGCGCGGGCCGTCGGCGAGCGCCCGCACACCGGCCCGCGCCGCCCCCGCCCCCAGACGTCGTACGCGCTCTTCCTGCTCCCCGGCGTGCTCGCGTTCCTCGCCGTGATCATCGTCCCGTTCCTGATGAACACGGGGGTCAGCTTCACCGAGTGGAGCGGCATCGGCTCACCGAAGTGGACCGGCCTCGACAACTACCGCCGGCTCCTCGACGACAGCGAGTTCTGGGCGTCGTTCCGGCACAGCCTGTTCATGGTCGTCGCCATGGCGGTCGTCCCGACGATGATCGGACTCGTCCTCGCCGCCGCGCTGTTCGACTACGTCGGCAAGCACTTCGGCAGCAAGGTGGCCGCCGTCCTGCGAGCCTGCTTCTACCTGCCGCAGGTGCTGCCGGTCGCGGTGGCCGGCATCGTCTGGAGCTGGATCCTGGCCCCCGACAACGGCTCGCTCAACGCACTGCTGAAGGCCGTCGGCCTCGGCTCCTGGCAACAGGACTGGCTCGGTGACCCGGACATCGCCCTGTACAGCGTGATGGGGGTGATGGTGTGGGTGCAGCTCGGCTTCCCGCTCGTCGTCTTCATGGCGGGGCTCCAGCGCGTCGACCCGCAGCTGTACGAGGCGGCCGAACTGGACGGCGCCGGCTGGTGGCGCCGCTTCTGGCACATCACGCTGCCGCAGATCAGGCCGGAGATCTACGTGGTGCTGACCTGGTGCACGGTCGCGGCGCTGAAGGTGTTCGGCGCGGTGTACGTGCTGACGAAGGGCGGCCCCGGTGGGGCGACCGACGTCCCCTCCTACTTCTCCTTCACCACCTTCTTCGAGAAGACGCAGGCCGGGTACGGCGCCGCGATCTCCACCGTCCTCACCGTGATCATCCTCGTCCTCGCGATGGTGGGCCTGAAGCTCCAGACCCGCGCCGAGGACGCCGAGGAAGGGGCCCGCGCATGACAGCCGCCCTACGTCGCTACCCGGTGCTGATCGCCCTGTGCATCGGCGCCCTGTTCATGGTGCTGCCGTTCCTGATCGTCGTGGTCAACGCGGTCAAGTCCCCGGCCGAGTACTCCCAGCACGGGCCGCTGAGCCTGCCGAAGGGCCTGTACCTGGACGGGCTGAAGGACTTCTGGCAGCGCGTCGACTACGGCCGGAAGCTGTTCAACTCCGTGCTGATCAGCGGCTCGGTGGCCGTCCTGGCGGCGGTGCTGTCCGTGCTGAACGCGTACGCGATCGGCATCGGCCGCATCAAGGGCCGCACCTGGGTGCTGGCCTTCTTCGTGCTGGCCAACGTGTTGCCGCAGGAGGCGCTGGTCTACCCGCTGTACTACCTGAGCAAGCAGGCCGGCCTGTACGACACCCGGTTGAGCGTGATCATCGTCTTCACGGTGATCCAGGCGGCGTTCGGCACGTATCTGCTCTCCTCGGTCCTCGGGCAGTTCCCGCGCGAGATCATCGAGGCGGCCCGGATCGACGGGGCGAACAAGTGGCAGGTGCTGTGGCGGATCGTGGTCCCGGTCAGCCGTCCCACGATCGGTGTGCTGCTCGTCTTCTTCTTCATCTGGACGTGGAACGAGTTCCTGCTGCCCCTGGTGATGCTGATCTCCAACGACAACCAGACGGTGTCGGTGGCACTCGGTGTGCTCCAGGGCCAGCGCCTGATGGACGCCACGATGACCAACGCGGCGGCTCTGCTGGGCGTCCTGCCCGCCATCGTCTTCTTCCTGGTCTTCCAGCGGACTCTCACCCGCGGCATCGCCGTGGGTGCCGTCAAGTAGGGGGTACGCGCGTGAAGTTCACCGACGGCTACTGGCTGCTGCGCGAAGGCGTCACCGCGGCCCACCCGGTGCAGGTCCTGGACGTGACCGCGCCCCCGGGGGCGCTGGAGATCCATGCCCCGACCCAGCCCATCCGCCACCGCGGCGACCTGCTGAAGGGACCGGTCGTGACGATGAGCGCCCATGCGCCGATGCCGGACGTCATCGGGCTGACCTTCACGCACTTCCAGGGCGAGCAGCCCCGGGGGCCGCGATTCGACCTGCACCCGGACGACGACTTCACCCCCCACGCGGAGTACGACGAGGAGACCGCCACCCTCACCTCGGGCGCCCTGTCCGTCCGCGTCGCCCGCAGCGGGCCCTGGCACGTCGACTTCCTCGCCCACGGCCGCACCCTGACCACCAGCGGCCCCAAGAACATGGGCATCATGCGGGACGCCGACGGCGCCCACTACCTGCGTGAACAGCTCAACCTGGGGGTCGGCACCTCGGTCTACGGCCTCGGTGAACGCTTCGGGCCGCTGGTGAAGAACGGCCAGGTCGTCGACATCTGGAACGCCGACGGCGGCACGGCCACCGAACAGGCCTACAAGAACGTCCCGTTCTATCTGACGGACGCGGGCTACGGCGTCTTCGTCGACCACCCGGGCAAGGTGTCCTTCGAGGTCGGCTCGGAGGCGGTGTCCCGGGTGCAGTTCAGTGTGGAGGGCCAGCAGTTGACGTACTACGTCATCTACGGCCCCACCCCCAAGGACATCCTGCGCAAGTACACGGCCCTCACCGGCCGCCCGGCCCTGCCGCCCGCCTGGTCGTTCGGGCTGTGGCTGTCGACGTCCTTCACCACCTCCTACGACGAGGCCACCGTCACCTCCTTCATCGACGGCATGAGGCAGCGCGAACTGCCGCTCTCGGTCTTCCACTTCGACTGCTTCTGGATGCGCGAGTTCAACTGGTGCGACTTCCAGTGGGACCCGCGGGTGTTCCCCGACCCGGAGGGCATGCTGGTCCGCCTGAAGGAGCGGGGGCTGCGGGTGTGCGTGTGGATCAACCCGTACATCGCGCAGCGCTCCCCCCTCTTCGCCGAGGGCAAGGCGCTCGGCCATCTGCTGAAGAAGCCGGACGGCAGTGTGTGGCAGTGGGACCTGTGGCAGCCGGGCATGGCGCTGGTCGACTTCACGAGTGCGGCCGCTCGGGACTGGTACGCATCAAAGCTGGAGGCCCTGCTCGCCCAGGGCGTCGACTGCTTCAAGACCGACTTCGGGGAGCGCATCCCGGTCGACGTGGCCTACGCCGACGGCTCGGACCCGGAGCGGATGCACAACTACTACACGTATCTGTACAACCGGACCGTCTTCGAGGTGCTGCGCAAGCACCGCGGCGAGGGCGAGGCCGTGGTCTTCGCCCGCTCGGCGACCGCGGGCAGTCAGAAGTTCCCCGTGCACTGGGGCGGCGACTGCGAGGCCACCTACGAGTCGATGGCCGAGTCGCTGCGCGGCGGGCTCAGCCTCGGCCTGTCCGGCTTCGGGTTCTGGAGCCATGACATCGGTGGCTTCGAGGGCACCCCGACCCCGGCCCTGTTCAAACGGTGGCTCGCCTTCGGACTGCTGTCCTCGCACAGCCGGCTGCACGGCAGCTCCTCCTACCGGGTGCCGTGGCTGTTCGACGAGGAGTCCGTGGACGTGCTGCGGCACTTCACCAGGCTGAAGCTCCGTCTGATGCCGTACCTGTACGAGGCCGCGCGCTCCGCCCAGGCCGAGGGCGTGCCGATGATGCGGGCCATGGTGCTGGAGTTCCCGGACGACCCCGGGTGCGCGCACCTGGAGCGGCAGTACATGCTCGGCCCCGACCTGCTGGTCGCACCGGTCTTCAGCGACGAGGGTGACGTCTCCTACTACGTGCCCGAGGGCGAGTGGACCCACTTCCTGACCGGGCGGACGGTGACCGGGCCGCGCTGGGTGCGCGAGCGGCACGGGTTCTCCAGCGTTCCGCTGCTGGTCAGGCCGGGCGCGGTGATTCCGGTCGGCGCGGTGGACGACCGCCCCGACTATCCGCACGCCGACGGGGTCACCCTGCGCGCGTTCGGGCTGGAGCAGGGCGCGCAGGTGACGGTGCCGGTCGGGGACGTGACCTTCACCGTCGTCCGGGAGGGCAAGACGCTGCGGGCCTCCTGCAGTGATCCTCGGGCGCCCTGGGCCCTGGCCAGCGGGGAACGCACCGCCCGCGCGGCGGCGGGCACCGGCTTCCTCACCCTGGAACTGGACTGACCATGGTCAAGATCACGGATGTGGCCCGGCACGCGGGCGTGTCCCCCAGCACCGTCTCGTACGCCCTCAGCGGCAAACGCCCCATCTCCGAGGAGACCCGGCGGCGCATCGAGGCGTCCATCCGCGAGCTGGGCTACCGCCCCCACGCCGGCGCCCGGGCGCTGGCCAGCAGCAGGTCCAACGTGCTGGCGCTGGTGACGCCGCTGCGCGCCGGGATCAACGTCCCCGTGGTGATGCAGTTCGCGGTCTCGGTGGTGACGGCCGCGCGCCGGCACGACCACGACGTGCTGCTGCTCACCCAGGAGGAGGGCGATGAGGGGCTGCGCCGGGTCGCGGACACGGCCCTGGTGGACGCGCTGATCGTGATGGACGTCCAGTTGCACGATGCGCGGCTGCCGCTGCTGCGGGCCCTGGACCGGCCGTCCGTACTGATCGGATTTCCGGCGTCCGCGCGGGGGCTCACCTGTATAGACCTCGACTTCACGGCGGCGGGCGAGCTGTGCGTCGAGCATCTGGCGGCGCTCGGGCACCGGGTGGTGGCGCTGGTCGGGTCACCACCGGAGGTGTATGTGCGGGAGACCGGGTTCGCACAGCGCGTCGTACACGGGTTCACGGCGGCGGCCGACCGGCACCGGCTCGCCTCATCCGTCCACCCGTGCGAGGCCACGCCGGCCGCCGCACGCGTGATCGCCGAGCAGCTGCTGCGCGAGCAGCCCGCGCTGACGGGCGTGGTCGTGCACAACGAGGCCGCCCTGGAGCCGCTGATCGACGCCTTCGAGTCGCTGGGCCTGCGCGTCCCGGCCGACCTGTCGGTCACCGCGATCTGCCCGGACGAGCAGGCCGCACGGGCCAGGGTGCCGGTCACCTCCGTCGCCATCCCATCCGCCGAGGTGGGTGAGCGGGCGGTGGATCTGCTGATGAAGAAGCTGAGCCGCGCCCAGGTGCCGGAGGCAACGCTGCTGGCACCGCACCTGACCCACCGCGCGAGCACCGCACCACGCTCCGCGCCCTGAACCCCCGCAATTCATTGGAATTTCATCGAATTCGTCACCTTGCAAGGCCCTGACCGAAGGAGCCGTGGCATGAAAGGCACGCGTGGCAGACGCAGAACCACCCTGGCCGTGGCACTCGCGCTGATCGCGGGACTCGGCGCCACCGTCCCCGCCCATGCGGGCGACCCCGCCCACCCCTTCCGCGACCCGAACCTTCCCGTCGAGAAGCGCGTCGACGACCTCCTCTCCCGTCTGACCCTGGACGAGAGGATCTCCCTCCTCCACCAGTACGAGCCCGCCATCCCCCGCCTCGGCATCCAGTCGTTCCGCACCGGCACCGAGGCCCTGCACGGCGTGGCCTGGCTCGGCAAGGCCACGGTCTTCCCCCAGGCGATCGGCCTCGCCTCCACCTGGGACCCGACGCTGATCCGCCAGGTCGGCTCGGCGGTCGGCGACGAGGCGCGCGGCTTCCAGCAGCAACGGCCGGCCGGCTGGGGCCTCAACCTGTGGGCGCCCGTGGTCAACCTGCTGCGGGACCCGCGCTGGGGCCGCAACGAGGAGGGCTACTCCGAGGACCCGTACCTCACCGGCTCGATCTCCACGGCCTACGGCACGGGCCTGACCGGCGGCGACCCCGACCACCTGAAGACAGCACCCACGATCAAGCACTTCCTCGCGAACAACAACGAGGAGCACCGCGACACCACGTCCTCCGAACTACGCCCGCGCGTGCTGAAGGAGTACGACGAGCAGGCGTTCAAGCCCGCGATCGAGGCGAACGCGGCAACGGGTGTGATGTCCTCGTACAACCTCGTCAACGGCCGCCCGAACACGGTGAATCCGGCCTTGAACGACACCGTGCGCACCTGGACCTCGCAGGACCTGCTGAACGTCACGGACGCCTACGCGCCCGGCAACCTGGTCGGCAGCCAGAAGTACTACGGCACCCGGACCGAGGCGGACGCGGCGGCGCTGAAGGCGGGCATCGACAGCTTCACGGACAACGACACGGACTCCGGGCCGACAACGACGGCGATCAAGTCCGCGCTGGCCTCGGGCCTGTTGAAGGAGTCGGACGTGGACGCGGCAGCGCGGCATGTGCTGAGCATCCGGGTCCGGCTGGGTGAGTTCGACCCGGGCGGCGGGAAGTACGGCTCCGTCGACGCATCGGTCATCGACAGCCCGGCACACCGCGCGCTGGCCCGCAAGGCGGCGACGGAGGCGGCGGTGCTGCTGAAGAACGACGGCGCGCTGCCGTTGCGGAAGTCGGGGAGCGCCGCGGTGGTCGGCCCGCTCGCCGACACCCTCTACACGGACTGGTACTCGGGGAGCCTGCCGTACGCGGTGACGCCGAAGGACGGCGTCGAGGCGAAGCTCGGCACCTCGGTGGCCGGCAGCGAGGGCGTGGACCGGATCGCGCTGAAGGACACGGCGACCGGGAAGTACGTGACCGCCGGGGCCGGGGACGCGGGAGCGCCGCTGAAGGAGACGACGGAGAACGGTGCCGGCGCACAGTTCGACGTGTTCGACTGGGGCTCGGGAGTCGTCACCCTCCGCTCGGCCGCGAACGGGAAGTACGTCGGCTACAACTGGTCGAACTTCGTCAACGACCAGACGCAGCCGAACGGCTGGTACGTGCAACAGCAGTTCAAGCTGGAACGGCAGGACGACGGAACGTACCTGCTGCGGTACGCGGGCTACGAGACCGGCGAGTCCTGGTGGTCGAACCCGGTGTACCTGGGCCCGGTGAACGCCGACGGCACGCTCGGCCTGGTGGCCAAGGACAAGGCCGCGCACTACGCGAAGGACGTGGTGCGCAGCGGGGTCGACGACGCGGTGGCGGCGGTGAAGGGCAAGGACACGGCCGTGGTGGTCGTCGGCTCGATGCCGGCGATCAACGGGCGTGAGGCCCACGACCGTACGGACATGGGCCTGGCACCCTCGCAGGAGGCGCTGGTCAGGGCGGTGCGCAGGGCGAACCCGAAGACGGTGGTCGTGGTCGAGAACAGCTACCCCACCACGCTGGGCGCTCTGCAGAAGGAGGTCCCGGCCCTGTTGTGGACGACGCACGCGGGCCAGGAGACGGGCAACGCGCTGGCCGACCTGCTGTACGGCGACGCGAACCCGGCGGGCCGCCTGACGCAGACCTGGTACCGCTCGGAGTCCGACCTCCCCTCGATCCTGGACTACGACATCATCAAGTCGAACCGGACGTACCTCTACTACAAGGGGCAGCCGCTCTACCCCTTCGGCTACGGGCTGTCGTACACGACGTTCCGCTACGGCGCTCCGAGGCGGACGGCCGACGGTTACGAGGTGCCGGTCACCAACACGGGCCGACGGGCCGGTGACGAGGTCGTCCAGCTGTACGTCCACCAGCGGGAGTCCCGTGACAAGCAGCCGCTGAAGCAGCTGAAGGCGTACGCGCGGGTGTCGTTGAAGCCGGGCGAGACGAAGACGGTCCGTTTGCAGCTGCGGGACTCCGACCTCGCACACTGGGACGTCACCCGCTCGAAGTGGGTGGTGGAGACGGGGACGTACGACGTGATGGTCGGTGCGTCGTCGTCGGACATCCGCGCGCGGACGTCGCTGAAGGTACGGGGCGAGACGGTCCCGCCCCGCGACCTCTCCGCGGTGACGCGGGCGGAGAACTTCGACGACTACAACGCGGTCAGCCTGGTGGACGAGTCGAAGGCGAGCGGCACGGCGGTGGCGGCCACCGCGGACGGGGCGTGGCTGAAGTTCGCGGACACGCGGCTGGGGTCGGGGACTTCGACGCTGACGGCGCGCCTGGCGGGCGCGGCCGGAAC
Organism: Streptomyces sp. NPDC001848; assembly: GCF_042891915.1. NCBI lineage: Bacteria > Bacillati > Actinomycetota > Actinomycetes > Kitasatosporales > Streptomycetaceae > Streptomyces > Streptomyces sp. NPDC001848. The sequence goes on from NZ_JBIATP010000022.1 coordinate 45,107, forward strand.
GCTGGAGGTACGGCTGGGCTCACCGACAGGCAGGCTGGTGGGCACGGCACGCTTCGACGGGGCGGCGTCGCCGTACACGTACGACACGGTGACGGCTCCGCTGACGGCAGCGAAGGGTCGTACGAACGTGTACCTGGTGCTGAGCAAGGGGCTGCGGCTGTCGACGTTCACGCTTCGCTGACGCTCCTGACCGCGTACCGGCTCACCCGAGCCGGTATGCGGCGCACGCGTCTCAGGTGGCGTCCGGCTCCTCGAGGAAATGAAGCAGCACGGCGGCCTCCGCTCTCAGCTGCGAGGCTCGGTCGGCATGCCGGGGAGTGGTCAACTGGTCCGCGGCCTCCAGCCGCTCGGTGACCTCGGCCCGCACGATGTCCGCCACGTGTCGCTCGCTCAGCTCGCGCCGCTGTGCCTCCGCGACACCGACACCGACCGGCGACTCCTCGAGGGCTGTGCCGCGCAGTTCGGCTTCGCCCACCGGCACGGCCCCGGCGTTGTCCAACGCGGCGAGCGTGGCGCGCAGGGCACTCACCGCGACCTTGTCGCGGGCACGCATCGCTTCCGGGAGGGCTTGCCGCATGCGAAGACGTAAGGTCATGCCGCTGACCGTATGGCCTGGCTCCTGGGCCGGCAACGGGATATCACCGAGCGGGGTCAGCGGCGGACGACCCAGGCGAGGGGGCGGCGGCCGCAGATGTCGGAGCCGTACCAGCCGTCTTCGTCGGTGCAGTCCATCAACGGGTGGCACATGAGCCGGTGTCCGAAGTAGTGCAGGTAGGTGGCCGTGTGCACGACGGCGGCCAGGGGCCACAGGACGAGCTGGGCGGCCCACAGGATCGCCAGGGCGACCAGGAGGTGACGGTTGAAGTCGAGGTCGTCCGCGTCCCCGCCGAGCTCTCCGAGGAGGTTGCCCGGCATGCAGTCGACCGCGCCGAGGAAGGCCATGCCGAGCGCGAGGTAGGCCAGAGTCCCGAGGAGCAGTGCGGACGCGTTCAACCGTTCCTCCCGCTTGCCGTGCCGCTGGGGCACCCGGTGTGGTTCCATCGTGGGGAGGCCCCCGCCCGGACCGGTATGCCAAGCGGGGACCCCGATCACCGATAGGCGGTTACCGACCGGGAGCCCTCAGCTTTGGTGAGGGCTCCCGGTCACCGACCGTTGAACCACCTTCAGAACTCCCGGATCACCGCGGCGATCCGTGTGCGCAGAGGCTTCGTCTTCGGTTTTTCCTTCCGGTGGCGCCCCATCGGCGCCCTCCTTACGGACGAGGCAGCCAAGATCCCGTTGACTGCCGCCTTCAGGCTCGGGCCGGGCCCCGAAGGCGTGGGGCCGGAACGTCCTTGGAAGGAGGGCGCGTTCAGTGCGCCCGCTGATCGTATCGCCATAACACCCGTCATATGCCAGTCAGTTCACCCTTGACAGGCATGTGCGATATGAGGCGGTTCGGCAACGGCTTCCGGTGTCCGGTGTCCGTCCTTGCCATGCGTCGGCAGTGTCGATCGCCGGAAATCTGCCGCGGCGCACACAGGCACGCACAGCCCGGACCGCGGCACGCTGCGGCGTATGACCAATGCCTCGGAAGTGTCCTGCCGCCCCCGCGGGAAGCGCACCCTGTGGTTCTTCGTGGGACTCGGCGTGGCCGGTGCGGCCCTGGTCGCGGTACGCCTGGCCGACACGGGCACGCTGCTCGATGCCTGGGCGGGCATCGGCCTCCTGGCGGCGCTCATGGGCATCGCGGCGCTCCACTGGGTCACCGCTCAGGTGCACGCCGACGCGTACGGCGTGCACTCCCGGACGCTGCTGCGCCGCCGGAGCGTGCCGTGGAGCGACATCGCCGACCTGCGCGTGGTCCTGAAGCGCTCGAAGAGCTCGCGGTTCCAGGACGCTCGTCGTGTCAGCCTGCTGCTGCGCGACAGACACAGGCGAATGTTGCCCCTGCCGAGGAGCATGGCCTCCCGCGACCCGGACTTCGACGCGACCCTGAGAGCACTCCGCGCCCTGCACCGCCGCCACGGAAGCCCGGAGTCGAGCCACGTCACCGTCGTCTCGTACCGCACCGCGGGGCGCCCCTGGGCCGGGTCGCTGATCGTGTGCGCGCTGCTGCTCGCGGGCGCGGGCGTCGTCGCGTGGTTGGTGCCGGGCGTCGCGTCGTACGACCGGGCGTGGAGGTCGGCCGCCCCGTGCACCGGGGCGACGCCCGCCGCCGACCGCGACAACTGCCTGACAACGCTGCGGGCGGTGATCGCGCGGACCGAGGCCAGGCAGCCCAAGCAGCGCAGCCGGCTGTACTTCGCCGACAGCCGGCCGCTGAAGCAGCTTGAGGTGTCGCCCGAGGCCGCCGAAGGGTTCCAGGCCGGCGACAGCGTGGAACTGACCGTCTGGCGCGGCGAGGTGAGGGAGGTCACCGGGGAGCACTACGTGTGGCGAGAGCACATCACCACCGCCGGTGAGCCGGCCGTGCTCGCGGCCGTCCTCGCCCTCGCCGCGGGCTTCCCCGGGGCCCGGCTGCTGCTGCGCGTGCGCGGACGCCGACTGCCCGACGACGAGCTCCTGCCGTCGGACCTTCCGTTCGTCGGTGCGCTCGTCGGCACGGCCCTGTGGCTGCTGCCGCTCTGCCACCGGCACCCGACGACCCTGTTCACCTCTCCCGTGGCGATCGTCTGGGCGGTCGCGGGCTCGCTGGTGACAGCGGGCCTGTTCACCTGGGCCTGGCGCGCCACGCGCATCCGTCCGCCCCAAGCAGCGGCAAGTGACGAACCGGGAGAGGACGACGGGGAAGTCTTTCTGGCCGCCCGCTTCCTGGAACACACCGACTACAACCCGCACGGCTTCGGCACCCACATCGTGCTCGGGGGCGGTCGGCCCGCGGTGACTCCCCACCCCGGCCCGGGCCGGTTCGCGGCGAAGGACCTCCCGGTGGAAAGGCTCACCCTCAGGAACGTACGGCGTGCCCGGGGCGACGACGGCGACACCGTCCCGGGAAGCTGGCACATCGCCGAACTCGACGACGCGGGCAAGCCGGTCCGCCTCGCGGCGGCTCCCGCGGACCTGACCCGCATCATCCGCGAGCTGGACCGGCAGGGCCTCGTCCGCGCACCGGCTCAGCCGAGCCCCCAGGCCCGCCCGAGCCGGTAGGCGGCGCACAGGTTGACGTCCAGGAAGTAGGAACCGGCCGCCCCGCACTGCGCGCTCCCGCTGCCGGGGTCGACGGGTTGGCCGTGCCCCATGCCGGTGATGCTGTACGTCTCCACGACGGCGTTCCCGGACGGGTCCCGGAAGACCTGGTGGGGATACCCGGCGACGGTGTCCTCGGCGTCCGCCGTCTGGTCGGCGCCGTGCACATCGGTCCACTGCTTCACCAGGTCGGTCATGTTGACGGGCTTCACGGTGTAGTCGGCCGTCCCCTGGAAGACCGTGAGCGTCGGCCACGGCCCGCCGTACCCCGGGCGCGCGGACCGCACCCGGTCGCCCCACTGCCTGGCGGTCTGGGTCGCGCCGACGTACATGCAGACATACGGCGACCCCGCGGCCTGCGCGCACCCGTACGGCAGCCCGGCCACGATCCCGCCCGCGGCGAACTTCTCCGGGTACGTCGCCATCATCACGGCGGTCATGCCACCGCCCGCCGACAGCCCGGTGACGTACACCCGCCCGGGGTCACCGGAGACGTCGGCGAGCTGCCGGTCGACCATCTGCGCGATCGACGCGGCCTCTCCCCGGCCGCGCTCGATGTCTCCGCTCTGGAACCAGTCGAAGCAGTTCGAGGGATTGTTGGCGGACTGCTGCTGCGGCAGGACCACGGAGAACCCCCACCGGTCGGCGAGCTGCATCCACCCGCTGCCGGTGCCGTACCCGGCGGCGTCCTGCGTGCACCCGTGCAGCGCGACGACCACGGGCCGCCCGGCAGGAAGCCCACCGGGGACGTACCGGAACATGCGCAGGGCACCGGGGTTGCTCCCGAACCCGGTGACTTCCTCAAGGGTGGCCGCCGCGGCGGTGCCCGGTGTGAGGAAGGCGGCGAGGAGGGCGACCAGGAGACTCGCCAGGACGAAGAAGCGACGTGCGGCTCTGGTGTGCGTCATGCCGGGACCGTAGGAACAGAGGCGTCCCGCCGATATGGGATGGGGCACCACAACAAGCGCACCGCCTGTGTGCGGGATGCGGCCAGGAGCCGCTAGGAGCCGTACGGAACCCAGGCGTGCGCGCCGCCCGCGTCGTACCAGTACTGCTTGTCACCGCGCATGCCCGCGGTGCGGAACGGCCTGCCGTGGTCGTCGATACGGGCCGTGCCCTGGCGGTCGCCGCTGCTCCAGCTGAGATCGAGGTACCAGTCGACGTCCTGCGCGACCGTGGACGCGTCGATGTTCAGCACTTCGGGGTCGTCGGCGGACACCTTGTAGGGGAAGTCCGTGGCCCGTGCCTTGATGTTCCCTTCGTGCCCCGGCACCGGTCGGGCACTCGGGGCCTGGGCGTCGAGGTCGACGGCGAAGGACGCCGGGGCGAGGTCGCCGCCGCATCCCGATCCCATGGTGTACGCGTTCCCCGCCGGAGCCTTGCGGGTGCCGGCCATGCGGACGTAGAGCGCGTGCAGCACGACGGGTTGGCTGCTGCTGCCCTGCACCGTCACCTGCAACCGCAGATGCCCGGCCGGAACGGCGCCCAGTGCGGCGGCCCAGCCGTCGGTGGCCTGGCTCGCGGGGGGCGGGGTGACCGTGCCGGGCGCCCTGTTCAGCAGGAACCACTGGTCACAGGGGCTGTCCCAGTTGTTGGTCAGGACGTTGACGTGAAAGGGGGGTGAGGCGGACGAGGTCTCCGAGCGGAACGGACTGGGGGATCCCGCGGCGGCCCTGCCGGCGGACGCGGTGGCGGACGAGGACGCGGAACGGGTGGGGGCCTCCGTACCGGCGCGGGTGGCGGCGGTGCCGGTGCCCTGGGGGGCTGGGGCGTCCGACCCGTCGCCGGTCACGTTCGCGGCAGGGTGCCGGGAGGGCGAGGTGGGATCCCCGGCGGCGATGACGGCGGTCGGCACGGCGACGGCGGCGACGGTCACCGCGACCGCGGCGATCAGCAACCGGGGGCGGCGGAACCGGGAGGTGCGGGCGGTTTCCCGGCCCGGCGCGGCGTCCCGGGGGAGATCGGGCTGCGGTCCGGGCGCGGCTTCCTGGCCAACGGCGGACTCGTGCCCCAGGGCAAGGGCCTCGCCGGTCCGGACACCTCCCGAGGTCCCGGTCGCATCGGCGGTGCTCTCCTCGGACTCGGCACTCCCCACCGGGCCGGCCTCCTGGTCCGTCGCCCGAGCCGCGACGGCGGACTCGGCAGATGTCGTGGACCCCTCGGAAGCAGTCGACCCGCCATCGGCGGAGCGATCCCGGCGGCGTGACGCGTCCGCCAGGATCCAGCGGCGGTGCAGGTCGACCAGCTCCTCGGCACGCGCGCCGCAGACCCGGGCGAAGCGCTCCAGCGGCGCGTACTCGCTCGGCACCGCCGTGCCGTTGCAGTAACGGTGCAGCGTGGACGTGCTGACGTGCAGCCGTTTGCCAAGAGCGCCGTAACTGCGCCCGGACCGTTCCTTGAGTGCGCGGAGCAGCTCCGCCAACTCGTCCGTCTCCCGGCTCATCTCCGCCCTCCCCCATCCCGGAACGGCGTTCCAGGGCTTGCCGTTTCCCCTGGTGAGAGTGTGCGAAAGCGTTCCAGGGTTCCCGATTCCCCGGCGGACGTGGCGACTGGGACGAACCTCACCCCACAGTTCGGTGCAGCGGCCGGTCCATCGGGTCCGGCCACCGAGCGAACCACCAACGGGAGAACCCATGTCCGCCACGCGCATGCTCACCACCGCCGCCGCACTCGCCCTCGGCTCCGTCGCCCTTGTCGGCTGCAACGGCACCACGTCGGCCGCCGGCTCCACGCCGTCCTCCTCCGCCGCCGCCCCGTCCCCGGGCGGGTCCTCGACCGCGTCCGCGTCGCCCGCCACCGGCACACCGCGGGCGGACGCCTCGGCCGGCGGCGGCACCACGGCGAAGGGCGGCACGGGGAGGACCGCCACGACGGGCGGCGCCCACCACTCCGCGCCGGCGTCGGGGAGCGGGCGGACTCCGTACTGCCGGGCCGACCGGCTCACCGTCACCGCCGCCCCGGTGTCCCGCCCCCTGAACCACCTGCTGATCACGGCCAGGAACACCAGCGGCAGCCCCTGCGACCTCGGGATCATCGGGCTCGTCACGTTCGACGGCCGGATCAAGGCCGCCACCCCGGACGGCATCGGCGGCGGACCCACCATCCTGAAGCCGGGCCAGGCGAACTACGAGGGCGTCTTCCTGGACCGGCAGGACGCCCCCGGCACCGGAACCCGCACCACCACGCTCTCCGTGCGGCTCGACGGCGGGGACACCATCCGGATCCCCGTGCAGGCTTACGTCCACGCGCCCTCGATCACCGTCTGGGAGCCCACCGCGGCCGACGCCCTCGCGTCCTGACGTATCCGGAGCCGCTCGGGCGACGCCGCATACGTCGCCCGCAGCCGCGCACGGCAAAGGCCCCGCCGCTCGGAAGCGACGGGGCCTGGCCCACATGGGGTTCAGGAGGCGGGTGGCCTCCCGATCGTGGAGATGGCGGGAATCGAACCCGCGTCCAACGGTGAAGAATCAGGGCTTCTCCGTGTGCAGTCCGCTGTGCTTTTCTCGGCCCCGGAGATCACGCGGACAAGTCTCCGACGGGCTCAGTCACTGTGTGTTTTCCCTCTTCACCCCGTGACCGGGATCAAGGTTTAGTTCCCTAGCTGATGCCAGGATCCGGGTCGGGAACATCCCCGGGCTGACACTCCCTTTAAGTAGGGCAGCCGCTGCTCGCTACCTGATCAGGCAGCGAGGGCCAGCTGGCCCTGGGAGAGATCGCTCTTGGAATTGGCGATTATTTTTTTCGGCCTGTGGTTTACGAGATCATGGCCGCTTCCTCGACACGCTTCCCCTGCTTCGACAGCCGCTGTCGAAACCGATCATCCCCATGTTGTTTTTTCAATCAGCGCCCCTCGCGGGGAGGGACTCGCACCGGCTGCGCGGTGCGGATGCCATCGTACGGGATCAACGCATCCCGTCGCCAGCGTATTCCCGGCGGTCACCCCGTCGTTTCAAGGGGTTCAACACCACCGGGTGCCCGATTGTTCCCGGGTCACACCCCGCGCTCCCCGGCACCCGCCCGTGTTCCCGCTCACGCCCGCTGTCGGCGGCGCACCGCCGACATCGCCCGCTCCGCCTCGCGGCGGTCCTGCTTCTCGCGGAGCGTCTGCCGCTTGTCGTACTCCTTCTTGCCCTTCGCCAGCGCGATCTCGATCTTGGCGCGGCCGTCCTTGAAGTACAGGGACAGGGGCACGATCGTGTGACCCGTCTCCTGCGCCTTGGACTCCAGCTTGTCGATCTCGTCGCGGTGCAGCAGCAGCTTCCGCTTGCGGCGGGCGCTGTGGTTGGTCCAGGTGCCCTGGCTGTACTCCGGCACGTGCACGTTGTGCAGCCACGCCTCGTGCCCGTCCAGCTGCACGAAGCCGTCGACCAGCGAGGCCCGCCCCTGGCGCAGCGACTTCACCTCGGTGCCCATGAGGACGAGACCGGCCTCGTAGGTGTCGAGGATGTGGTAGTCGTGCCGCGCCTTCTTGTTCTGCGCGATCAGCTTGCGCCCTTTTTCCTTAGCCATAGTGCCGCCCATTTTCGCACTACAGGGGGGTGTGCGGGGAAGTCGATTACGTGGCGTCGCGGCGCGTCGCTAGGAGGCGTGGCCCAGGCCGCTGAGCACCGTCTCGGCCCGCTGCAGCGCCCCGTCGTCGGCCTCCAGGTCGGGGGTGATGCCACGGCCGTCGACGCTGCGGCCCGCGGGGGTGCGGTAGTGGCCCACGGTCAGCTCGGCGACGGAGCCGTCGGGCAGGCGGCTCGGCATCTGGATGGAGCCCTTGCCGAAGGTGCGGGTGCCCACGACGACCGCCCGGCCGCGGTCCTGGAGGGCACCGGTGAGCAGCTCGGCCGCGCTCATCGTGCCGCCGTCGACGAGCGCGACCAGGGGTCTGGCGGTGTCGCCGCCCGGATCGGCGCGCAGCACGCGCTGGTCGCCGTCGACGTCGTAGGTCCCCACCAGCCCGCCGTCGAGGAAGGCGGACGCGGCGGTGACGGCCTCGGCGACGAATCCGCCGGAGTTGCCGCGCAGGTCGAGCACGATCCCGCCACCCTCGGGCGCCCGGTCGACGGCGTCCCGGACGCGGTCGCCGGAGCCCTTGGTGAACGCGGTGACCTTGATCAGGGTGATGCCCCGGGCGAGCCGGCGCACGGTCACCGAGTCTGTGGACAGCCGGGCCCGGCGCAGCACCTCGCTCCAGGTGTGCGTGCCGCGCTGCAGCCCGAGCCGCACCCGGGAGCCGGCCCCCGCGTCGTCGGCGTCGCCGCGGAGCAGGGAGACGACCTCGGTGACGGGCCTGCCGGTGACGTCCTCACCGTCGACGCTGCGCAGCAGGTCGCCCCTGCGGATCCCGGCGCGGGCCGCGGGCGCGCCGGGCTGCACCCGGGTGACCTCGATCCGCCCGTCGCTCTCCCGCCGGGCCGACAGCCCCACGCCGGTGTACTGGCCGTCGAGGGACTCCTCCAACTCCTCGTACTCCCCCTGGGAGTAGACGGCGCTCCACCGGTCGCCGCTGCGGCTGACCGCGCGCTCGGCGGCCTCCATCGGGGACTTGCCGTCGGCCATCGCCCGCTCGGCGGCCTCGGTGACGTCGTCGTGCCCGGTCGGGGCCACCGACTCCGTGGAGGGCTTCTTCGCGTCGCTTCCGTCGAACGATCCGGTCGCGGCGCCGGCGACGAGGACACTCGTGAAGACCAACGTCAGGGCCGCCCCGTGGCGGATGCGACGGGGCTGACAGAACAGGTCACGGCCTGACATGCCGGTGAGTCTAGGACAACGCATGGGGGCGTACGGGCGGTTGCCCGTACGCCCCCATTGGCATGCGTCACACCTTCAGGTACTTGCGCAACGCGAAGAACGCGGCCAGCGCCGGCATCAGCAGGCTCGTGGCCAGTATCAGCGGCAGCTTGGTCAGGACGGCGTCCCAGCCGATGAAGTTGATCAGGTTGAGCTTGTGGGACAGGTCGAGGCCGTGGTCGATGATGAAGTACCGCGCGATCAGCAGGAATCCGCAGGCGAGGGTGCCGCCGATGAGCCCGGCGACCGCGGCCTCCATGATGAACGGCGCCTGGATGTAGAAGCCGGAGGCACCGACCAGACGCATGATGCCGGTCTCACGACGACGGCTGAACGCGGAGACGCGCACGGTGTTGACGATCAGCATCAACGCGACGACCAGCATCATCGCCATGACCGCTCGGGCGGCCCAGTTCATGCCGTTGAGCAGGCCGAAGAGGTTGTCCAGGATGCCCTTCTGGTCCTGCACCGACTGCACGCCGTCCCGGCCGTTGAAGGCGGACGCGATGACCTGGTACTGCTCCGGGTTCTTCAGCTTGATGCGGTACGACTCCTGCATCTGGTCCGGGGTGAGCGAACTGGCCAGCGGGGAGTCGCCGAACTGCTCCTTGTAGTGCTTGTAGGCCTCGTCCTGGGACTCGTAGGTGACCTTCTCGACGACCGACATCTTCTTCAGGTCGGTGAGGATCTGGTCCTTCTGCTCCTGGGTGACCGCGCCCTTGGAGCAGTTCGGGTCGGACTCCGCGTCGCTCTTGTTGCACAGGAAGATCGAGACGTTGACCTTGTCGTACCAGTAGCCCTTCATCTGGTTGACCTGATCGCTCATCAGGAGCGACCCGCCGAACAGGGCCAGCGAGAGGGCCACCGAGACGATCACCGCGAAGGTCATCGTCAGATTGCGGCGGAGACCGACACCGATCTCCGACAGTACGAACTGCGCGCGCATGGCGTCTGTTCAAGCCTTTCCGTGGAACTCAGTGCTGGTAGCCGTAGACGCCGCGCGCCTGGTCGCGGACGAGGCGGCCCTTCTCCAGCTCGATGACGCGCTTGCGCATCTGGTCCACGATGTTCTGGTCGTGGGTCGCCATCACGACGGTCGTGCCCGTCCGGTTGATCCGGTCGAGCAGCTTCATGATGCCGACGGAGGTCTGCGGGTCGAGGTTGCCGGTGGGCTCGTCGGCGATCAGCAGCTTGGGCCGGTTGACGAAGGCCCGCGCGATGGCCACGCGCTGCTGCTCACCGCCGGAGAGCTCGCCGGGCATCCGGTCCTCCTTGCCGCCGAGCCCGACGAGGTCGAGCACCTGGGGCACGGACTTGCGGATCTCGCCGCGCGACTTGCCGATGACCTCCTGCGCGAACGCCACGTTCTCGGCGACCGTCTTGTTCGGCAGGAGCCGGAAGTCCTGGAAGACCGTCCCCAGCTGGCGGCGCATCTGCGGCACCTTCCAGTTGGAGAGGCGGGCGAGGTCCTTGCCCAGGACGTGCACCTGCCCTGTGCTGCACCGCTCCTCGCGGAGGATCAGCCGCAGGAAGGTGGACTTTCCGGAGCCGGAGGACCCCACGAGGAAGACGAACTCGCCCTTCTCCACCTCGAGGGAGACATCCCTGAGTGCGGGGCGGGTCTGCTTGGGGTAGACCTTGGAGACGTTGTCGAATCGGATCACGGATGCACCACGGGCCGTCGGGGGTAGGTGAGCGTGACCATACGCGAACCGGGTACAGGAGCGCAGTCGCCGGTCGTGGTTGTGCGAGAGATGCACGTTTTGTCATAGCCCTGCGGGGTACGGAGGCGCGCTGTGACGCCCTCCACGACCACGGGTCCGGCCGAGCCCGCGCAGCGGCTCGTGGAACCTGGCACAGTGGAGTGGGAACCGTTGGGTCCCCGCAAACGTTGTGTACCCGTAAGCGGCACGAGGAGGGCGAGGCGCATGACGTACGACCGATTGGTGTGCGCGAACTGCGCGGCGCCCGTGAGCGAGGGCCGCTGTCCCGTGTGCCGCGCCAGCCGGGAGCGCCTTCAGCAGGAGAACCCGTGGTCAGGGCTGACGCCTGCGGCGCTGATCGCCCTGGTGGCCGTGCTGGTCGCGGCGGTGGCGCTGCTGGCGCACCAGACGGCGTAGCGGAGCGGGGAAGACGGAACGTAGCGGGGGACGACGGAACGTACGGGAAGGGCCCGGGGCGATGCCGCCCCGGGCCCTTCCCACGTGTCTCACGGATGGCTCACACCTGCGGGTGAGGCTGTACGCCCCTCGCTCAGGCGGCGACCCCGCCGCGGCCGTTGATCATGCGCGGCAGCACCCGGAAGCCGATACCGCCGGCGATCATCGTGGCGGCGCCCACCAGCAGGAACGCGGTCTGGCCGGCACCGGTCTCGGCCAGCTGCTTGCCGCTGGCCTGGGCGGAGGTGTCGGTGGTACCGCTGGCCGAGCCCGTGTCGGTCAGGACCGAGGAGCCCTTGCCCTGCTGGACGGGGCTGTTGCCGCCGTCCGGGTTGGTGTTGTTGCCGCCGCCGTGGCCGTTGCCGCCGCCGTGGCCGTTGCCGCCGGCCGGCGGGGTGGAGGGGGGCTCCTCCGTCGGCTCGGTCGGGTTGCCGGTGGGCTGGCCCGGGTCGGTGGGCTGACCGGGGTCGGTGGGCTGGCCCGGGTCGGTGGGCTGGCCCGGGTCGGTGGGCTGGCCCGGGTCGGTGGGCTGGCCCGGGTCGGTGGGCTGACCGGGGTCGGTGGGCTGGCCCGGGTCGGTCGGCTGGCCCGAGTCGGTGGGCGGGGTCACCGGAGCGGTCGGGATACCGGTGCTCCCGTCGGTCGGGTCGTCGTTGACACTCAGGCCGGCACCGATACCGTTCTGGTCGGCGCTCGCGCCGATCTTGATGTCGAGCGCCGAGGCGGCACCCGCGGCGGTCAGCGACGCACCGGCGGCGATCACCGCACCGGCTGCTATCCGCGCCACCCGGATCCGCGTCTTCTTGGTCATCAGGCTGCTACCCCCAGTAGCTGATCGTCATTGGAGCAGCGTCCGGGGCCACGGCACTCGGGGACGACTGTGCTGTTGAGCGAGCCCCCCGGTTCACATGCGCCCCAGATATACGCATGCCGCGCTTTACCCTTCCGATTTTTCAAAGCAACGTCAAGGCCGTTGCGCGCGCGATGTCCGATAACGCGTCTTTTACGGGAGAAGCGGGGCTGTGAGTGTGATGTAAAACCCAGACATCCGGAGACAGACAAGGCAACTGCCTCTGGAGAAGGTGCAGTTGCCTTGTCGACAAAACGCTGTTTTGCGCGGCCGGATTTCGGCGGTGCCGGGCCGACCGCGGCCGGTTTACTTCTCCTGCTGCTTGCGCCAGCGAATTCCGGCTTCGATGAACCCGTCGATCTCGCCGTTGAAGACGGCCTCGGGGTTACCGACTTCGTAGTCGGTGCGCAGGTCCTTCACCATCTGGTACGGGTGCAGGACGTACGAACGCATCTGGTTGCCCCAGGAGTTGCCGCCGTCGCCCTTGAGGGCGTCCATCTTGGCCTGCTCCTCCTGGCGGCGGCGCTCAAGGAGCTTGGCCTGCAGGACGTTCATGGCGGAGGCCCGGTTCTGGATCTGGGACCGCTCGTTCTGGCAGGTGACCACGATGCCGGTGGGCAGGTGCGTGATGCGTACGGCGGAGTCGGTCGTGTTGACGCCCTGGCCGCCGGGGCCGGAGGAACGGAAGACGTCGACCCGGAGGTCGGAATCGTCGATCTCGACGTGGTCGGACTGCTCGACGACGGGGAGCACCTCGACGCCGGCGAAGGAGGTCTGGCGCCGCCCCTGGTTGTCGTAGGGGGAGATGCGGACGAGCCGGTGGGTGCCCTGCTCGACGGAGAGGGTGCCGTAGGCGTACGGGGCCTGGACCGCGAACGTCGTCGACTTGATCCCGGCCTCTTCGGCGTACGAGGTGTCGTAGACCTCGGTCTTGTAACCGTGCCGCTCGGCCCAGCGCAGGTACATGCGCTGCAGCTTCTCGGCGAAGTCGGCGGCGTCGACGCCACCGGCCTCGGCACGGATGTTGACCAGCGCCTCGCGGGCGTCGTACTCGCCGCTGAGGAGCGTCCGCACCTCCATCTCGTCCAGCGCCTTCTTGACCGAGACGAGCTCGGCCTCGGCCTCGGCGCGGGTGTCCGGGTCGTCCTCGGCCTCGGCGAGCTCGAAGAGCACACCGAGGTCGTCGATCCGGCCGCGCAGGGCCTCCGCCTTCCGCACCTCGGCCTGGAGGTGGGAGAGCCTGCTGGTGATCTTCTGCGCCTCGTCCGGGTTGTCCCAGAGGGACGGCGCGGCCGCCTGCTCCTCGAGCACGGCGATGTCTGCCCTCATCTTGTCGAGGTCCAGAACGGCCTCGATCGACTCCATGGTCGAGGAGAGGGACTTGAGCTCTTCGGATACATCGACGACTGCCACGCATCCAGCGTAACGGCTCCGCCAAGCGCGCCATGCCGGGTGTCCGCGCGGTTACAGAGGCATCTGGAGCCGGGGAGCCGCCCCGGGGGCTGCGCCCCGGGCTCCCGGGCCCCCGTGCCGGCCTGCGGCCTCGTCCTCGGACCTCCCCCGACCTCGTGGAACAGGGACCCGGAAGGGCCGGAAGACGCAGGGACTCAGGGTGACGCCGGCGCCGAGTGCGCCGGAGGCGGTGACGTCGCCCCCGCGTCGTCCCCCGAGGTGACCCACCACGCGCCCACCCCGATCGCCGCCGCCAGGACCGCGGCCGCCACGCCCAGCGTGATCCGGCGGCGCCGGGCCGCCGCGTGGTGGCGGGCCGAGCCCGGGCGGGGGGCGCCCGGGGTGCGGGGGGCGCGGGCCGTGCCGCGGGCGCCGCCCGCCAGTTCGTCCGGGCCGGGCACCCGCATCGAGGTGTGGGTGTCCCGGTTGGAGTCCGGTTTCGCCCCGGGCACCAGGGGCACCGCTCCTCGCCGCGCCCGGGTCACCACCGGCTCCCCGGGCGCCTCGTACGGCTCCTCCACCGGCTCCGCGTCCGGTTCGTCCACGTCCAGCGGCGGCATCCCCGCCAGCAGCGGCAGCTGCTCCCGCAGCCGCGCCGCCAGCTCCGAGGCCCGCAGTCGTGACGCCGGCGCCTTCGCCAGGCACTGCAGCATCAGCTGCCACAGCTCGTCCGGGATGCCGGGCAGCGGGACGACCGTCTCCGTGACATGGCGCCGCAGGACCGCGCCCGGGTGGCCGCCGCCGAACGGCGTGAAGCCCGCGAGCAGCTCGTACAGCACCGTGGCCAGCGCGTAGATGTCCACCGCCGCCCTCGGCGGCAGACCCTCCACTATCTCCGGCGCCAGATAGTCCGGAGTGCCGATGATCTTCGTGGCCTTGCTCCGCCGCGGCGAGTCGATCAGCTTCGCCACACCGAAGTCCGTCAGCAGCGCAGGGTGCGCCCCGCCGGGGCCCAGCGGCCCCTGCATGTCGAGCAGGATGTTCTCCGGCTTCACGTCCCGGTGCACGATGCCGGCCGCGTGCGCCGCCGCCAGCCCCTCCGCCACGTCGGCCACGATCGCGACCGCCGCCTCGGGCGCGAGGCGCCGCTCCCGGTCCAGGCGGGTGCGCAGATCCGTGCCCCGGACCAGGTCCATGACGAGGGCCAGGTCGTTGCCGTCGACCACCAGGTCCCGTACCGACACGACGTGCGGATGGTCGAGCCCCAGCAGCGCCGTGCGCTCCTGGACGAAGCGGCCCACCAGCTCCTGGTCGGACGCGAGGTCCTCCCGCAGCAGCTTGATGGCGACCGGCCCGTCCGGTCCCTCGCCCAGCCACACCGTGCCGGCGCTTCCCCGCCCCAGGATCTGGTTGGCGGTGTACCGGCTGCCGATCTTCCGTGCCAAGTCTGCTCCTACTGGGGACGCGTGGTGCCGACGCGTCGACAAAACTACGCGTCCGAAGGGCCAACCTTCACCGCGGAGACGGAAATCACCCGTCAGATGTCGACAAATCCCCAAGCTCGCGGGCCGCTCACGGGCCCGTGCCCGCTACTTCTTGTTCAGCCGCCCGATCCAGTGGGCCGCGCTGGAGAACCAGTCGCTCAGCTGCTGCCAGTACGACTTCCCGGTGCCGATCCACCCCTGCAGCGGGCTGAACTCCCACACCAGCCACCCGGCCACGAACAGGATGACGATCGTGAACAGGCACCCCTTGAGGCAGCCGAGCCCCGGGATCCTCATCGGGTTGGCGCTGCGCTGCCGCGGCGGCCGGGGCTCGCGCGCGGGACGGGGGGCGGGCTGCCGGGGCTCCTGAGGCGCGGGCGCGTAGCGCTGCGGCTGCTGCGGGGCGGGCGCGTACTGCTGCCGCTGGGGCGCGTACTGCTGGGGCTGCCCCTGCGGGTAGCCGTACCCCGGCGCGGGCTGCTGCCGCTGCGGCGGGCGTTGCTGCGGATGCTGGGGGCGCGCCACCTGCCGCTGCGGGCGGCGGCGCAGCGGGTCCTCACCGGGGTCGAGGTACGCCTGGACCTGGGTCTGCTCATTGCGGTCGCGGGCCGCGCGCAGCTGGCTCTGCCAGGGGTGCGGCTCCTCCTGCCGGGGCTGCCCGCCGAGCTCGTGCGGCGGTACGGGCGGCATCACGGCGGTCGGGTCGGCGGCCCCGTTGGTGGGCAGGACGGCGGTGGGGTCGGCGGCGCCGGGCGGGGTGTGCGGCAGAACGCTGGTCGCCGCGTTCGGGTCGCAGGCGGCCGCCGGGCCCTGCGGCAGCACCTGCGTGGGGTCCGCGGAGCCGGGGACGCTCGCCGGGGACGGGTCGGGGCCGAGCAGCGCGGCCACGCCCTCGGCGGCGGCGATCTGCGCGGAGTTCGCGTGCACGCCGACGCCCTCGGCGACCACCCGGAGGGCCCGCGCGAGGTTCTCGGCGCTCGGCCGGTCGTCCGGATTCTTGCGCAGGCAGCGCTCCATCACCGTCCACAGCGGTTCGGGGACCGTGGACGGGCGGCGTGGCTCGGCGCTCAGGTGCTGGTGCAGCACCTCGAGGGCCGAGTCCCCGGAGAACGGGGGACGCCCGGTGACCAGCTCGTACAGCAGGATCCCGGCGCCGTAGACATCGACCGCGGAGGTCTGCGGGCGGCCCTCGGCGGACTCGGGGGCGACGTACGCGGGCGTGCCCACGAACTCGCTCGTGCGCGTCAGGCCGGGCGAGTCGGCCAGCCGGGCGATGCCGAAGTCGGTCAGCATCGGGTGCATCTGGCCGTCCTGCTGCGCGAGCAGGACGTTCGCGGGCTTCAGATCACGGTGGACCACGCCGTCGGCGTGGCTCGCGGCCAGCGCGTCGGCGATCTGGGCGGTGAGCAGGGCGGCGGCGACGGGGGTGAAGGGGCCGTTCTCCCGCAGGTAGCGGTGTAGGTCGGGGCCGTCGACAAGGTCCATGACCAGGGCCAGCAGATCGCCCTCGACCACCAGGTCGCGCACCCGCACGATGTTCGGGTGGGTCAGCCGGAGCAGGACGGACCGCTCCCGCAGGAACCGCATCACGACATCGGGGTCGCTCGCCAGCTCCTCCTTCAGGACCTTGATCGCCACGGTCTCGCCGGGCCGGCCCGCGACGGCCGCCTCGGCCCCCGCGGTCTCCCTCCCCCAAGCTCCTCCGACAAGCTCCGGAGCAGGGGGGACCCCCATGCGGGCTCGCCAGACGGTGCCTGTGGCGCCGCGTCCCAGCGGCTCCTCAAGGAGGTACTTGCTCCCTACCGGCCGCACGTCATGCGCTCCCTGTTGCTTGCTTCTCCGGTCGTCCACCGCGCTACCGGTGTCCCGCCCACTGTAGTGCCGACCTACTTGGCACCGAGCTGTCGACGGCCTGTGGGGTCACGTGCCGTGCATGGACGAGGTACGTATCCGGCTCCCGTACCTGTTCGATGACAAGACGCTCTCTTCGGTTCAGTTGGTTGCCCGATCCGGGCGTGACCGATCTCAAGCGGACACCGGCCGGGCACTGGTCAGGCACTTTTACGGGCAGAGCCGACCAATCAAGATCATTTGACGGTGGAGGGCGGGCGCGCTGTCGGTGGCAGGTGCGAGGATGCATCCCGTACTGGCCGATGTGCTCGTGTGCGGTGGGGGGAGTCCGCGGTGGGGGACCGTGGCACGGCTCCCGCGCCGTCCTCGGGCGCCCGCACGCGCGGGAGCCAAGGGGTGCGTCGGTGTCGAGGGGGCCAGGGTCCCCTGCTCGAAGAGCGGGGGAGCGCGGAGGCCCGCAGGACCGGGCGCGGTCGCGGTCCCGACACCGGCTCGTGTGCCTCGTGGGCGACCGCGGACGCAGACAGAAGGGACCGCTGACGGCGATGCAGATCCGGCTGACGGTCGTAGCCCCGCCGGCCCCGCCCGCGGAGTCACGGGCCCGCGCCACCGGCTGTGACGTGCTGGTCACCGCGCCCGCCGGGACGGCGCTGGCCGCGGTGGCGTCGGGCCTGGCCTCTGCGGTCGGCGGTGAGGGGGGTGCCTCCCAGCCCGAGCGAGGCCGGGAGCCGGGAACGGGCACCGTGGTGCTGTACGCGGGCACGGAGCGACTCGACCCGCAGCGCTGCACACTGGGCGAGCCGCCGCTGCTGGACGGCGCGGTCCTGACCCTTGGCGGGCCCGCGGAGCCGGGCCCGGAGCCGGACGAGGGCGCGGCCCAGCTGCACGTGGTCGCCGGCCCGGACGCGGGCGGGGTCCATCTGCTGCACGGCGGGGTGATCCGGATCGGCCGCTCCGCCGACGCCGACGTCCCGCTGGACGACCCGGACGTCTCCCGGCTGCACTGCGCGGTCACGGTCGCCGCGGACGGCCGCGTCTCGGTCGCCGACCTGGGTTCGACGAACGGCACGGTGCTGGACGGCCACCGGGTGACCGACCGCCCGGTGCGCCTCACACCCGGCGCGCTGCTGCGGCTCGGCGAGTCGGCCCTGCGGCTGGTCCCGCCCGGGGAGGTGCGGTCCGTGGGGACGGCGCCGGACGGGGAGGGGCACGTACGGCTGCGGGGGGCGGAGGCGGCGGGAGCGGAGCCCACGGATCCGGCGCGGGCGGCGACCGTGGGGCACGCGCGCGGCGAGAGCGCCGCGGCCGGGGACGGCCGCACCGGCGGTGAGGCCCACGGCGACGGGACCGCGCCGGACGGACCCGGCTCGGGTCCCGTTCCCCGGGACGGGCGCCCCTCCCCCGACGGCATCCCCGCCGCCGACACACACCACGGCTTCGGCGTCACCGGGTGGGGCGCCTCCGGCGGAGTGATCCCCGGGGCGCAGGAACACGATTCCACGGAGCCGCTGGAGCCGCCCCTTCCGGCACAGGCCGAGAGCTCACGCAAGGGCACCCCGCTGCGCGGGACGGACGTACCGCCCGGGCTGCGCAGGCGCGGCGGGTTCACGGCATGGGCACGCCGGCTGACCGGTGGCCGCGGCGAGCAGGGCGGCACCGGACGGGACGCGTACGAGGAGCGCGGGGACGCCTCCGCGCCGTCCCCGGCGCGGGCGCCCGAGAAGTGGCCGGACCCGGCGGCACTGCTGCTCACCGCGCTCGGCCCCGGTCCGCGGCTGTGGGAGCGCGGCCCGGGGCACCCGGAGGCGCTCACCGTGCGGCTGGGCACGGCGGACCGGGCGGCGCCGGACGGGTCGGGACTGCTGCCGTCGGTGCCGGTGACCGCGGGGTTGCGCGAGGTGGGCGCGCTGGGACTCGCGGGGCCGCGCGCCCGGCTGGCCGGGCTGACGCGCGCGGTGGTGGCGCAGCTCGCCGCGCTGCACTCCCCCGACCTCCTGGAGCTGGTCCTGATCAGCGCCGACCGCGCGCGCCCGCTGACGGAGCGCACCGCCGACTGGTCCTGGCTCGGCTGGCTCCCCCATCTCCGTCCGGCCCACGGCCAGGACTGCCGCCTGCTGCTGGCCTATGACCGCGAACAGGCGACGGCCCGCACTCAGGAGCTGCTGCGCCGCCTGGAGGACCAGCTGACGGACCAGGACGGCCCGCTGGCCGCCCCACCGGAGGACCCCTCGCCACGGGGGGCCGCCCACCGCCCCTCCTGGGCGCGGGACGACGCCCACGCGGGGCCGTACTCGGTGGTGGTCGTGGACGGTGACCCCGGTGGCGCCGACGTGCGGGCGGCCGTGGCCCGGCTGGCCCGGGAGGGGGCGCGGGCCGGGATCCATGTGGTCTGTCTGGCCGAGGCGCCGGCGGCCTCCCCCGCGTCGCCGGTGGCGGAGACGTACGAGGCGGCGTGCGCCGCCTCGCCGGTGTTCCGGGAGTGCGGGGCCGTCGCGCTGCTGAGCGGTGATGTGGCCACGGCGCTGCGATTGCTGCGGGTGGCGACGGGGCAGGGCGCGGACGGCGCGCGCGCACCCGTGGGGCACGGCACGGTCGCCGCCGTGGACGCGGTGTCGGCGGCGTGGGCGGAGCGGTTCGCCCGGGCGCTCGCCCCGGTGCGGACGGACGGCGGCGGTGAGCGGCACCCGCGCGTGTCGGCCCCGTTGCCCCGGACGGCCCGGCTGCTGGACGAGTTGGGGCTGGCCCGGGCCACTCCGGCGTCGCTGATGGCGCGTTGGGCGGACGCGGCGGACGACACCGCGTCACCGGGCGGGCGCGCCTGGGCGGTGCTCGGCGCCGGTCCACGCAGTCCGGTGAGCGTGGACCTCGCCGCCGAGGGACCGCATCTGCTGGTGGAAGGGCCGCCCGGCAGTGGTCGTACGGAACTGCTGCGTGCGGTCGCCGCCTCGCTCGCGTCGGCGGAGCGCCCGGACCGGCTGAGCATCGCACTCGTCGACGGCCGCGACCGCGCGGCGCACGGCGGCACGGGCGGTGACGGTCTGCGGGTCTGCACGGATCTGCCGCATGTCACGACGTATCTGGCGGCCAACGACCCGGTGCGCATGCGGGAGTTCGCGCAGTCGCTGAGCGCCGAGCTGAAGCGCCGGGCGGAACTGCTCGGGCGGCTCGGTTTCGCCGAGTGGCACATGCGGCAGGAGGTGTCGAGGCGGATCGGACCGCAGCGGTCGGGGAGCACGGAGTCGGGGGACCTCGACAGCCCGCCGAGTGTCACGCTGCGGCTGCGGCCGGGGGCGGCACGGCAGCGGGCGGAGGCCGGTCCACCGTTGCCGCGCCTGGTGGTGCTGGTCGACGACCTGGACGCGCTGCTGTCCCCCGCGCTCGGCTCGCCGGGCCGTCCGGCGGCCGGATCGGTCGTACGGGCGCTGGAGGCCGTGGCCCGGGACGGGGAACGGCTGGGTGTGCACCTGGTGGCAGCGGCGGAGCCCGGTGAGCGGACGGCTCAGTGGGAGCCCGCCCGGGCGGCCTCGCTGCGGATCGGGCTGGAGGAGGTGGCCGCGGGCGCGGACGAACCGGGCCCGGGGCGTGGGCGGTTGACACGGGCGGACGGCGGGGCGACACCGTTCCAGGGCGGCCGGATCACGGGGCGGATTCCCCGGACGGCAACCGTGCGGCCGACGGTCGTACCGCTGGAGTGGCACCGCATGGGCGATCCACCGGCCCGGCGCCCGGTGCGGGAACTGGGCAACGGGCCGACGGACCTGGCGTTGCTGGCGAGCGCGCTGGAGCGGGCGGCGCGATCGGTGTCGGCGGTGGAGGTGCCTTCGCTTCTTTGACGCCGTCTCACCCGCACCCGCCGGCCGCCGGGCCGGATCGACGTGGTAGCTGACCGTACGTCACGACGCGATCACAATCGGCCAGTTGACAGTGCAGGCGCTCTTGCCGCCCCGAACCACCCCGCGTAGACCAGAGCGCACGGACAGCAGCTCGAACGTTCGACGAGGGACGGAGAACGGGGCAGTGATGCGCAGCACGAGCAGCACCATCCGGACACTCACAGCCGCCAGGACCGCGGCCGCTGTCATCGCGGGGGCACTGGCACTCACGCTCACCGCGTGCGGCGGGAGCAACGACGACAAGGGCAGCAGCGACAAGAGCAGCGGAAGCACACAGACCGGTGGCGCGACCGTCACCCTCCCGAAGCTGGACGGGCAGAGCCTGGAGGTCGCCGCCGTCTGGACCGGCGGCGAGCAGAAGAACTTCAAGACGGTGCTCGCCGAGTTCGAGAAGCGCACCGGCGCCAAGGTCACCTTCGTGCCGGCCCAGGACCCGATCATCAACTTCATCGGGTCGAAGATCGCCGGCGGTCAGCCGCCGGACGTCGCGCTGCTCCCCCAGCCCGGCGCCATCAAGCAGGCGGTCGAGAGGAAGTGGGCCAAGCCGCTCGGCGCCGAGGCGCAGGCGGAGCTCGCCAAGAACTACTCGCAGGGCTGGCAGGACATCGGCAAGGTCGACGGCAAGCAGTACGGCGTCTACTACAAGGCCGCCAACAAGTCCCTGATCTGGTACAACGCGAAGGTCTTCGAGGGGGCGAACGGCAAGGAGCCGAAGACCTGGCAGGACCTGCTGACGGCGGCGCAGAACATCTACGACTCCGGTGTCACCCCGTTCTCCATCGGCGGCGCCGACGGCTGGACCCTCACCGACTGGTTCGAGAACGTCTATCTCTCGCAGGCGGGCCCCGAGAAGTACGACCAGCTCGCCCAGCACAAGATCAAGTGGACGGATCCGTCCGTCAAGCAGGCCCTGACCACGCTCGCCCAGATCTGGGGCAAGAAGGACTACATCGCGGGCGGCCCGGACGGCGCCCTGCAGACCGAGTTCCCGGCCTCGGTCACCCAGACCTTCACCGGCGGCGACCAGCCGAAGGCAGGCATGGTCTTCGAGGGCGACTTCGCGCAGGTCAACATCGGTGAGACCAAGGCGAGGATCGGCACGGACGCGAAGGTGTTCCCGTTCCCGGCCGTGGGCGCCCAGGCACCCGTCGTCACCGGCGGTGACGCGGCCGTCGTCCTCAAGGACTCCAAGGCGGCCCAGGCACTGGTCACCTTCCTGGCCTCGCCGGACGCGGCGACCATCCAGGCGAGGCTCGGCGGCTTCCTCTCGCCGAACAAGAACGTCGCGGACGCCGCGTACCCGAACGCGGTGCAGCAGAAGATGGCCAAGGCGCTGCTCGCGGCCGGTGACAGCTTCCGCTTCGACATGTCGGACCAGGCGCCGCAGGCGTTCGGCGGCACGCCCGGCAAGGGCGAGTGGAAGGACCTCCAGGACTTCCTGAAGAACCCGACGGACGTGGCGGGGACGCAGGCGAAGCTGGAGAAGGACGCGGCGGCGGCGTACGGGAGCGGGAGCTGATCCGGCGATGACGTCGGCCACGGCGGCAGGGGCCCCGCCGGCCCCTGCCGCACCGAAGAGTCGCAAGAGCGTGACCGGCACCCGCCGGGCCGTGGCAGCGCTGTTCCTGCTGCCCGCGCTGGTGCTGCTCGGCGCGCTCGTGGTCTACCCGATCGGGTACTCGGTGATCCGCAGCTTCCTCGACCGCTCCGGCGGCTCCTTCGCGGGAGTCGACAACTACAAGGCCCTGTTCACGGACGACGGTATCCGCACCGCGCTGAAGAACAACATCATCTGGGTGGTGTTCGCGCCGACGGTGTCGACCGCGCTGGGGCTGGTCTTCGCGGTGCTCACCGAACGGGTGCGCTGGGGGACGGCGTTCAAGCTGGTCGTCTTCATGCCGATGGCGATCTCGATGCTCGCGGCCGGGATCATCTTCCGGCTGGTGTACGACCAGGACCCGGACCGGGGCGTCGCCAACGCGGTGTGGGTGGGCGTCCATGACACCTTCGCCCCGTCGTCGGCGTTCCCGAAGGCGCACCCCGGCCGCGAGTCGCCCCTGAAGCCGGACCGGGGCGGCTTCCTCACCAGGACGACCGTGCACACGGGCGAGTGGGTCGCGCTGCCGCTGGTCGGTGTCGCCCCCGACCAGATGCCGAAGAGCGCGAAGCGGGCGGTGCGGGCCGCGCCTGAGCCGGGGAAGGTCACCGGCACGGCCTGGCAGGACTTCACGCGCGGCAAGGGCGTGGGGAGGCTGGGCGCGGTGGACCCCTCCGAGCAGGGCTACGCGGGCATGCGGATCGAGGCGGTGAAGAACGGCAGGGTCGTCGCCTCCACCAAGGCGGCCGACGACGGCACGTTCGCGCTGCCCGCAGCCGCGGACGGAGCACAACTGCGCCTCCCGGCGAGCAACTTCAGGGAGCCGTACAACGGCGTCGACTGGCTCGGCCCGGCGCTCGTGACCCCGGCGGTCATCGGCGCGTACGTGTGGATGTGGGCCGGTTTCGCGATGGTGCTGATCGCGGCGGGGCTCGCGGGCGTGCCGCGGGAGCTGCTGGAGGCGGCGCGGGTGGACGGCGCGAACGAGTGGCAGGTGTTCCGCCGGGTGACCGTGCCGCTGCTGGCGCCCGTGCTGGCGGTGGTCACCGTCACGCTGATGATCAACGTGCTGAAGATCTTCGACCTGGTCTTCATCATTCCGCCGGGCTCCTCGCAGGACGACGCGAACGTCCTGGCCCTGGAGCTGTACCGCAAGGGCTTCTCGGAGGACCAGCCGGGCATCGCGAGCGCGATCGCGGTGTTCCTGCTGCTGCTCGTCATCCCGGTGATGCTGTTCAACATCCGTCGGCTGAGGCGGGAGGTGCGGCGATGACCACGCAGGTCGGACGTCTGCCCGAGGCGGCCCCGGTCACCGTCGTCAGGGCCAGGCGGTCCCTCGGGGCGCGGCTCGCGGAGGGGGTCGGCGGCGGGCTGCTGCGCGTCTTCCTCATCGTCGTGGGGCTGTTCTGGCTGGTGCCGACGATCGGTCTGCTGCTCGCCTCGCTGCGCGCACCGGAGGACATGAACGCCTCCGGCTGGTGGACCGTCTTCAGCAAGCCCTCCCAGCTGACCTTCGACAGCTACCAGAAGCTGCTGGAGAACGGCGACATCACCAACTCGCTGCTGAACACGGTCCTGATCACCGTCCCCGCGACGGTCCTCGTCGTCGTCATCGGCTCCCTCGCGGGTTATGCCTTCGCCTGGATGGAGTTCCCCGGTCGCGACTGGTGGTTCCTGGGTGTGGTCGGCCTGCTGGTCGTGCCCGTGCAGGTGGCGCTGATCCCGATCGCCGAACTGTTCGGGAAGATCGGCCTGTTCGGCACGGTGTTCGGCGTGATCCTCTTCCACACGGGCTTCGGCCTGCCCTTCGCGGTGTTCCTGCTGCGGAACTTCTTCGCGGAGATCCCTCGCGAGCTGCTGGAGGCGGCCCGTCTCGACGGCGCGGGCGAGCTGCGGCTGTTCGCCCGGGTCGTGATGCCGCTCGGCGGCCCGGCGATCGCGAGCCTCGGCATCTTCCAGTTCCTGTGGGTGTGGAACGACATGCTGGTCGCGCTGGTGTTCACCAAGTCCGGCACACAACCGATCACGGTCGCGCTGCAGACCCAGGTGCGCCAGTTCGGCAACAACATCGACGTGCTGGCGCCGGGCGCGTTCATCTCGATGGTGATCCCGCTGGCCGTGTTCTTCGCCTTCCAGCGGCAGTTCGTGTCCGGTGTCATGGCCGGTGCGGTGAAGTAGCCCGATCGGTACGGCGGTTCGCGGGGTGGACCGGCAGCGCGGTCCACCCTTCGTCGTTCAGCGGAGGTTTGCCCAGTCGGTCCCCCACATGCCGCACGGCGCGTAACCAAACCACTCCATCGGACGTTTTCGGGCAGGTTGTCCGCGCCGATCACCATGGATGCTCTTTGCCCAGGTTCAGTGTCATCGTCCCCGCGTACAAGGTTCAGGCGTACCTGGAGGAATGCCTCACATCCGTGCTGGAGCAGTCGTTCACCGACGTCGAGGTGATCGCCGTCGACGACAGCTCGCCCGACGCCTGCGGGGCCATCATCGACGAGTTCGCCGCCCGTGACGCCCGCGTCCGCCCCCTGCACCTGCCCCGGAACACGGGTCTGGGGCCCGCCCGTAACGCCGGCCTGAGGCAGGCGACCGGCGACTACCTGCTCTTCCTGGACGGCGACGACACCCTGACTCCGCACGCGCTGAGGGACATCGCCGACCGGCTGAAGGAGACCTCCGACCCCGACGTCCTGGTCTTCGACCACGCCCGCACCTACTGGACCGGGAAGACCGTCCGCGACCAGCTCGCCGGTCTTCTCACCGAGCGGGGCCCGGCCCCCTTCCGCCTGGACGACCGCCCGGGCCTGCTGTCGATGCCCACGGTGGCGTGGAACAAGGCGTACCGCCGGGAGTTCGTCGAACGCGAGGGCTTCACCTTCCCGCCCGGCCACCACCAGGACACGCCGTGGACGTACCCGGTGCTGCTGACCGCCGAGACGATCGCCACCCTCGACCGGGTCTGCGTCCACTACCGCCGACGCCGCCGGGGCGGCGTCCCGGTGCCCCACCAGGCGGCCTCCGCCCCGTCGCGACGCCCGGTGCGCCTTGATGACGGGCACACGTTGCCCGCCGGTGCACCGGGCACCGGCAGCCGCCGGCACTTCGACGTCTTCGACCAGTACGACCGGGTCTTCGCGTACCTGGACGCGCACCCGGAGCTGGCCCGCTGGCGGCCGGTGCTGTTCCACCGGATGGCCGACCAGCTGGCCGCGATCCTCGCCCGGCGCGGCCGGTTGCCGGGCGCCTGCCGCGCCGAGTTCCTGCGCCTGGCCCGCGCCCACTACCGCCGCCACCGCGTCCCGGGCGCCCCGTTCCGGCTGCGCCACCTGCTGATCCGCCTGGGCAGCCACCGCACCCACCGCCTGCTGTTCCTGGCCTCCCGCCTGGCGCGCGGGGTGCGGCGCACGGTCGCCAGGTCGAGCCGCCGCCTGGCCGCCGCCGCGCTCCTCGCGCACTACCGCGTCCAGCTGTGTCTGCCGCTGCGCGCCGACCGGGCCGTCTTCACCCGGGACGCGGGCGGTTCCTACGGCTGCAACCCGGCCGCCCTGGAGTCCGCGTTCCGCAACCTTGTCCCGCAGATCCGCACCGCCTGGATCGCCCGCCCCGAGCACCACCACACCGTCCCGGTGGCCACCCGTCGGCTGCGGCCCGGCTCGGCCGCGTACTGGACGGCGCTGGCCCGCTCCAAGTACCTGGTCCACAACGCCGACTTCGACCCCCGCATGGTCAAGCGCCCGGGCCAGGTCCTCGTCCAGACCCGGCAGGGCACCCCGCTCAAGCGCATGGGCCTGGACCTGCAGGACCGTCCGGCCGCCGCCCGCGACACGGACTTCGCCCGGATGCTCCGCACCGCCGACACCTGGGACTACGTCGTCTCCGGCAACCGCCACTCCACCCTCGTCTGGGAGCGCGTCTTCCCGTCCGGCTTCACCACGCTGGAGTACGGGCAGCCCCGCAACGACGTCTTCGCCCGCGCCACCTCGGCGGACGTGTCCCGGCTGCGGCAGACGTTCGGCATCCCCGAGGGCTCGGTGGCGATCCTGTACGCGCCGACGTACCGCGACTACCGCCGCGGCCACCAGCCCTCCCTGGACCTGGAGCGTGTCCTGCGCCGGCTCGGCCCGCGGTTCGTGCTGCTCACCCGCGCGCACCCGGCCTGCGGCGAGCCGCCGGCGCGGACGGTCGAGGGGCGGGTCATCGACGTCACCGGCCACCCCAGCGTGGAGTCGGTCTGCCTGGCCTCGGACGCCCTGGTCACCGACTTCTCCGCGTTGATGTTCGACTACGCCAATCTGGACCGGCCGATCATCGTGTACGCGGACGACTGGGAGGCGTACGAGGCGGCCCGCGGCACCTACTTCGACGTCCGCGCCTTCCCGCCGGGCCCGGTCGCCCGCGACGAGGACGACCTGATCGACATCTTCGCGACGGGCCACTGGTGCGGCTCGCGCTCCGAGCAGCGGCGGGCCGCGTTCCGCGAGCGGTTCTGCCCGTACGACGACGGGCGCGCCGCCGAGCGGATCGTGCGCCGGGTGGTGCTCGGGGAGAACGCCTGGCAGCCGGCGGTCGTACCGCTGTCGCACCGTCATCCGGTCCCGTCCGCCGTCGCCGGCCTGCCGGCCCCGCCGCTCGCCTCGGTCCCGGTGCCCAGCCACGGCGTACCGGTCGAAGAACGCCTCTGATCCCCTGCCCGGCCCCGGAGGCCCGCGTGCCGCGCAGGCCCACCCCGGCAGGATCCGGCCCGAGAGAAAGAGCAGAATGCCCCGCTTCAGCATCATCGTCCCCGCCTCCGGTGTCGCCGGCCGTCTGTCCCAGGCGCTGGACTCGGTCCTCGCCCAGTCCTTCGGCGACTTCGAGCTGATCCCGGTCTGCGACGCGCCCGACTCACCCGCGGGGGTGGTCGCCGCCGCGTACGCCGAGCGGCACAGCAGGGTGGCCCCGCTCACCTCGCCGCCCTCCGGCGGCGCCGGCGTGGCCCGCACCGCCGGGATGGGGGCGGCGACGGGGGCGTATCTGCTGTTCCTGGAGGGCGACGACGTCCTGGTGCCCGGGGCGCTGGCGGCGATCGACGCGCGGCTGAGGGCGACGGGCGACGTGGACGTCCTCTACTTCGCCCACGAGCGGGCGCACTGGTGGGACCCCGAGACCTCCACACCACCGCTCGGCCCGACGCCGGACGGGGCGTTCACTCCCGGGCAGGCGCCTGGGCTGACGGGGGTGGCCGTGCCCGTGTGGAGTGCCGCCTACCGGCGGGCGTTCGTCACCGGGCACCGGCTCGCCTTTCCCACCGGCCACTGCGCCGACGTCGGCTGGGGTGGCCTGGTCACCCTCACCGCCGAGCGCCTGGCGGTGCTGCGCACGGTGTGCGTACGGCATCTGGTGAGCCGGCAGGGCAGCCCACTGCACACCCCCGGCGAGCACCAGTTCGATCTCCTCGACCAGGTGGAGCGCGTCCTGGTACGGGCCGCCGAACTCCGCCTGCCGGCCCACCGGGCGCGACCGCTGTTCGAGCAGCTGTTCTCCGCGGTGCTGCGGACGGCCGCGCATCCGGAGCTGCTGCCCGCGCACCGCCACCGGGCGTTCTTCCGACGAGCCGGCCGCCTCCACCGCCGCCACCGCCCGGCCGGCTTCCGGCCGCCGGCGGGCAGCCTCGGTGTGCAGCACCGGCTGCTCGCCTCCGGCGCCTACGGCGCGTTCCGGGCGCTGCGGGCCGCCAACCAGGGCGCGGCGAAGGCGGCCAGGAAGGCACCCCTGCCGCACATGCCGCGCACCCGCGCCCGCTACACGCTCCAGCTGCACCGCCCGCTCGACGAGAACCTCGCCGTGTACTGCGCCTACTGGGGCCGCGGCTACGCGTGCAACCCGGCCGCCATCCACGCCAAGGCCCGTCAACTCGCCCCGCACCTCCGCTCCGTGTTCCTGGTGGAGCCGGACGCGGTGGGCAGTGTGCCCAAGGACGTCGAGTACGCAGTGATCGGCAGCCGTGCCTCCTGGGACGTGCTGGCCCGCGCCAAGTACCTGATCAACAACGCCAACTTCGCCGACGGCGTCGTCAAGCGCCCCGGCAGCGTCCACCTGCAGACCCAGCACGGCACCCCGCTGAAGAAGATGGGCGTCGACCAGTCGCCGTACCCCGTGGTGGCGGCGTCGACCGGCAGCTTCGCCAGGCTGCTGGCGCGTGTGGACCGCTGGGACTACAACCTCTCCTCCAACCGGCACTCCACCGAGATGTGGGAGCGCGCGTTCCCGGGCTCGTACGAGACGCTGGAGTACGGCTATCCGCGCAACGACGTCTATTACACGGCGACCGCCGACGACGTGGCCCGCATCCGCCGCGAACTCGGCGTCCCGGAGGGGAAGACGGCCGTCCTCTACGCGCCGACGCACCGCGACCACAGCACCGGCTTCGAGGCGGGGCTCGACCTGGAGGCGTTCTGCGACGCGGTCGGCGACGACTTCGTGGTGCTGCTGCGCGCCCACTACTTCTACGACCGGGGCGCCGCCCGGGCCGCCGGCCGCGTCATCGACGTCACCCGGCACCGCTCCTCGGAGGACGTCTGCCTGGCCGCCGACGCACTGATCACCGACTACTCGTCGATCATGTTCGACTACGCCAACCTGGACCGGCCGATCGTCGTGTACGCCGAGGACTGGGACGTCTACCGGGAGATCAGGGGCGTCTACTTCGACCTGATGCAGGCGCCACCGGGCCGGGTGGTGCGCACGGAGGAGGAGCTCGCGGCCGTCTTCCGCGACGGCTCGTTCACCGACGCGGAGGCCGGGGCCGTGCGCGCCGCCTTCCGGCAGCGTTTCTGCCAGTTCGACGACGGGCGCGCCGCCGAACGCGTCGTGCGCCGGGTGCTGCTGGGCGAGCCGCCCGCGTCGATCCCGGCCGTGATCCCGCTCGCCGAGCGCATCCCGGCCCCGGCCCCTGCCCTGGTGAGGAGCTGACCGCCGTGCCCCGCTTCAGCATCGTCGTGCCCGTCTTCAAGGTGCAGGGCTTCCTGCGCGAGTGCCTGGACTCGGTCCTCACGCAGTCGTACACCGACTTCGAGATGATCGCCGTCGACGACCGCTCCCCCGACGGCTGCGGGGCGATCCTCGACGAGTACGCCGCCCGCGATCCGCGTGTGCGGGTGCTGCACCTGCCGGAGAACGTCGGCCTCGGCCGGGCCCGCAACGCCGGACTGCCGCACGCCGGTGGGGACTTCCTGCTCTTCCTCGACAGCGACGACACGCTCACCCCGGGGGCGCTGCGCGCGATCGCCGACCGGCTGGAGGAGACCGGGGACCCGGACGTGCTGGTCTTCGACTACGCCCGCACCTACTGGTGGGGCGGCATCCGCCGCAACGTGCTGGCCCGGGTCCTCGCCGAGAGCGGCGAGGGCACCTTCACGGCGGCCGAGCGACCGGAGATCCTGGACCTCCTGATGGTGGTGTGGAACAAGGCGTACCGCCGGGACTACGTCACCGGGCACGGCCTCGCCTTCCCGCCGGGCTACTACGAGGACACGCCCTGGACGTTCCCCGCCCTGCTCAGCGCCCGGCGGATCGCGACCCTGGACCGGATCTGCGTCAGCTACCGGCAGCGCCGCCAGGGCAACATCCTCTCCACCACCAGCCGCAGGCACTTCGACGTCCACGACCAGTACGAGCGGGTCTTCGCATACCTCGACGCCCATCCGGAGCTGGCCTCCTGGCGGCCGTACCTGCGCCGCAAGATGGGCGAGCACTGTCTGGACATCCTCGCCAAGCCGGATCGGTTGCCCGCCTGCGACAAGGGTGAGTTCTTCCGCCGCACCGCCGATCTCTTCCGCACCCACGGCACGGGGGAACCGGTCCCTGCGGAGCTGCGCGTGCTGGAGGGGGGGTACGCCGGCTACCTCCTCCGGCAGCGGGCCGCCACCGTCGCCGGCGCGCTCGGCCGGCGGCGTCGGCAGGCACGCGCGGTGGCGGCCGGGCAGGTCAAGCGCGGCTGGTCCTGGGCGCACGAGCGGCGGCCCCTGGATCCGAACCTGGCGGTCTACTCGGCGTTCAGGCACCGCGGCGTCCTCGGCGACCCGGCCGCGATCCACCGCGCGGCACGCGACCTCGCCCCGCACATCCGCGGTGTGTGGGTGGTGCGCCCGGACCAGGCGGAGCACCTGCCACCGGACATCGAGTACGTGTTCCCGGGCTCCCTCGGCTATCTGCGGGTCACCGCGCGGGCCACCTACTTCGTCAACAACGTGAACTGGCCCGGCACCCTGGCCAAGCGCCCCGGGAGCGTCCACATCCACACCCACCGGGGCACCCCGCTGAAGTACATGGGCGCCGATCTGCGGGACAAGCCGGGCGCCCGGCTGGGGGTCGACGTGCCGCAGATGCTGCGGCGCGCCGACCGCTGGGACTACAGCCTGGTCGCCAACCGCCACTCCGAGCTGGTGTGGGACCGTGCCTACCCCTGCGACTTCACCTCGGTGCGCAGCGGCAGCCCCCGCAACGACGTCCTGGTGGACGCCAAGCCCGGCGACGGGGCCGCCTTCCGGTTCCGGCACGGCATCCCCGAGGAGCACACGGTGGTGCTGTACGCGCCGACCCTCCGGGACTACGTGCGCGGCGGTCACATCGACCGCTTCGACCTGACCCGGTTCGCGGAGGACCTGGGCGAGGGCCACACCCTCGTCGTACGGCTGCACCCCTCGCTCGCGGACGGTCCGGCGCGCGGGATGGGCCTGGCCGAGCTGCACCGGCGGGGCGTGCTGGTCGACGCCACCGACGAGCCGCACGTCGAGGAGGTGATACTCGCCTCGGACGCCCTGGTCACCGACTACTCGGCCCTGATGTTCGACTACGCCAACCTGGACCGGCCGATCGTCGTGCACGCCGACGACTGGGGCGCGTTCCGGGCGGCGCGGGGCGCCTACTTCGACATCACGGAAGAAGCGCCGGGGCACGTCTCGCGCTCGTACCGGGAGCTGGCGTGGCTGTTCGCCTCCGGGTGCTGGCGGGACGAGGAGTCCGCGCGGCTGCGGGCGGGGTTCCGTGCGCGGTTCTGCGCCTTCGACGACGGGCGGGCGGCCGAGCGTGTGGTGCGCACCCTGATGCTGGGCGAGCCGGACGTCCGGACGTCGGTGCCGGCACCGGCGGCGGGCCACAGCGAGGCGCTCGCGCCGTCGCCGTGAACGCGCACGGCCTCGTACGCCGGGAAGGGTGCGTACGAGGCCGTGGGCCGGGCGGGCGTTACTCGATGACGAGCTCGACCGGGACGTTGCCGCGGGTGGCGTTGGAGTAGGGGCAGACCTGGTGGGCCTGCTCGACCAGCTTGCGGCCGGTCTCCTGGTCCACGCTGTCCGGGAGCTCGACGCGCAGGGTCACCGCGAGCGCGAAGCCCTCGCCCTGCTTGCCGATGCCGACCTCGGCGGTCACCGCGGCGTCGCTGACGTCCACCTTGGCCGCCCGGCCGACGAGGCCGAGCGCGCTGCCGAAGCAGGCCGCGTAACCGGCGGCGAACAGTTGCTCGGGGTTCGTGCCCTTGCCGTCGCCGCCCAGCTCCACCGGCAGGGACAGCCCGAGGTCGAGCTTGCCGTCGGAGGTGACGGCGCGCCCGTCACGGCCGTGGGTGGCGGTGGCGACAGCGGTGTAGAGCGCGTCCATGGAAAACCATCCCTCTCGAAGTCACACGGCGGCCGGTCCCTGACTGACCGGCGCCGTTTCACGTGGATAAGTAGAGCACACAATTCAGTTGTGCACAACTAAATGGCGGACAGGAGCTACCCTGTCCGCATGACGACCACGCCGACCCCCCGTACGGAGGCGACCTCCGCGGCCGAGGAGTACCTGCGCCTCGACCGCCAGATCTGCTTCTCGCTGCACGCCGCGTCGCGCGCCTTCAACGGCGTCTACCGCGTCGTCCTGAAGGACCTCGGGCTCACGTATCCGCAGTACCTGGTGATGCTCGTGCTGTGGGAGTACGGCGAGCTGCCGGTGAAGAAGCTCGGCGAGCACCTGCGACTGGACTCCGGGACGCTCTCCCCGCTGCTGAAGCGGCTGGAGGCGGCGGGCCTGGTGCGGCGGGAGCGCAGCAGGCGGGACGAGCGGTCCGTGCACATCCACCTGACGGACGAGGGCACGGCACTGAAGGAACGCGCGCTGCTGGTGCCGCGCCGGATCGCCGCGGCGACGGGCTTCGACCTGGCGGAGATCACCGAACTGCAGAACCGCATCGACCGCCTGACCCGCGCCCTGGACGCGGCGGCGCTGGACGAGACCCCCGGCTGCGGCTAGGGCTTGTGCCGGCGCACGTAGAGTCGAAGTGTGAGGTGGGGCCGTACATACTCCTCACGGGTGAGGAAGTCCCGCTTCACCACCGCCAGTTTGGCGCGTTCCGTGGCGTTCCAGGGAATCCAGGAGGGGTCCAGCGCATAGCGCTCGCTGACCACCCAGACGTACCTCAGCCCCTCGAGCCGCCGCCGCAGCTCCTCGGGCCCGACCTCCCGTCCGTAGAGCGTTCCGCTCTCGGCGGCCGGCACGGCCAGCGCCACGTCCCGGACGCCGCGGAACCCGGCCGGATAGGCGAGCGCCGACCGCCGCTCCAGCGAGGGCAGGAACAACACGGGATCCCCGGCCCGCACCCGCCGCGCCACGGCCGCGGACACGGCCCCGAGATCATCGGGCCGGTGCGCGGCCCGCCGATCGGCCCGCAGCAGGGGCAGCTGTGCGAGGAACCCACAGCAGACGGCGACGACCCCGAGCAGGGCGACACCGGTGCCGGGCACACACCGGCCACCCGGCCGCAGCCGCCCGACCACCCCGGCCATCCGCTCCGCCCCGGCCGCCGCCAGCAACGGCACCCCGGCCAGCGAATACAGCACATACCGGTCGTCGTACAACGGCCGAAGCTGCGACACCCCCATCAGTACCGCGGGCGGAATCACCAGCAGCGGCCCCGCGACCCCCACCAGGGAGACCCTCCGCGGCAACGGTGCCGCCACCGCCAAGACCGCCAGCCCCAGGCACGGCAGAAGCACCCGGTGCGACGGGCCGAAGAACTGTCCCACCAGCCTCTCCACGCTCCGCCCGTCCGGCGCCGTCAGCCACGCCACCTGCTCGGCCTGGCCCCGGGACACCAGCACCAGAGGCAACAGCACCACCACAGCGGCCCCGGCCGCACTCCCCCACCCCCGCCACACGCGCCCCGGCACCCGCGCCAACGCCAACGTGCCGGCGTGCGCAGGCAGCGTCAGCACCGCGAACTCGTGCAGGACACACGTGACGGCGACCACCAACCCGTACGGCCACCACCTCCCGCCCTCCACGGCCCGCACGAGCAGCAGCGTCGCCCCCGCCACCCCGGCCGCGACCAGCGCGTAGGAACGCCCTTCCTGGGCGTAGTGCCCGACCATCGGCGTGACCGCGTACAGCAGCCCGGCCCACAGCCCCACCCGCGGCCGCCCGAGCCGTACCCCCAGCGCGGCGACCAACCCCGCCGCCGCGGCCGCCCCGCACACGGAGGGCAGCCGCAGCAGCACCTCGCCGGGGTGGAGCGCCAGGACCGGGTGCATCAGCAGGTAGTACAGGCCGTGCACCGCGTCCACGCTCCGCAGCAGATGCCAGATCTGCGGCAGCGAGCGGCGCGCCACCTGGAAGGTGGCCGCCTCGTCACGCCACATGCCGTCGCGGTCCAGCCCCCACAGCCCGAGCGTGGACATGACCGCCACGGGTACGAGGACGGCGATACGCTCCCTGCGCCTCAACGGTGACCGGCTCATGCCCGCATTCAACATGCGCGGGTTTCGTACGATTAAATAACTTTTGCCCTGTGTTGACGCCGTATCCACCACACACGCCATACAGACGGCCTACCATCCGGGCTTGATGAGTGCCTTGAAGACTGCCCTGGAACGCCCGGCGACCAGACCGGCACCCTTTTTCCCGCCGCCCTTCTGGAAGAGGGTGCGCCGGACACATCGGTTGCTTCTGCTCGCCGCCGGCTGGCTCGCCACCCGTGCCCTGATGCTCTGGCTGCTCGTCCACGACCAGTACGCCCTGCTCGGCCGGGGCGGCGTCGCACGCGAGGTCTGGAAACTCTACTTCCACTGGTACGGCGTCCTGCGGCACGGCGCCTTCCCCTCCGGCGACCACCTGTGGCAGTACCCACCCGGCGCAGGCGCGGTGCTCCTGTCACCCGCGCTCCTGCCGGGACTGACCTACTTTCAGGCGTTCGTGGTCATCACGTTGTTCACGGACGCCTTGGTCACCCTCGTCCTCGCGTACGCCGGCACCCGCCGGGGCCGCTCCCTGCGCGGCGCGGCGCTGTGGATCGCCGGTCTGCCGCTGCTGTGGCACATCCCGCTCGTCCGGTACGACGTCCAGGTCACCGCGTTCGCGGTGATCGCGCTGCTCACGATGTCGCGCTCCCCACGCATGGGCGGAGTGTTCGCGGCCCTCGGCGCCCTGGTGAAGGTGTGGCCGGCGCTGGCGCTCCTCGGCACACCGCGGGGCCGCGGCACCCGCCAGGCGTGGACGGCGGCGGTCGTCACCGTGCTGAC
Source organism: Streptomyces sp. NPDC001848 (assembly GCF_042891915.1). Lineage (NCBI taxonomy): Bacteria > Bacillati > Actinomycetota > Actinomycetes > Kitasatosporales > Streptomycetaceae > Streptomyces > Streptomyces sp. NPDC001848. The sequence goes on from NZ_JBIATP010000022.1 coordinate 79,809, forward strand.
GCTGCTCGCCGTGGTCGCGGTCCTGTTCCGCAACCCGTTCGACTTCCTGCGCCAGCAGGGCGGCCGGGGCGTGCAGATCGAGTCGCTCGGCGGCACGGTACTGATGTTCGCGCGCCACGCCGGGTGGTCGGGCACCACCCGCTACCAGTACGGCGCCGTGGAGTTCGTCGGCCCGCATGTGCACGCGGTCGCCGTCTGCTCGCTCGCGCTGACCGCGGTCGCCTTCGCACTGCTGCTGCTGTGGCGGCTGCGCGCCCGCCGCTGGACGCCGGCGACCCCGTACGACGCGGCGCTGACGGCCGTGCTGCTGTTCACGGTGACGAGCCGGGTGATCAGCCCCCAGTACATGATCTGGCTGGTCGGGCTGGCCGCCGTCTGCCTGACCACACGGCACACCACGCAGCGCCCGGTGGCCTGGCTCATCCTCGCGGCGACCGCGATCAGTGCGGTGGTGTACCCCGCCTTCTACGGGTATGTGATCAGCTCCACCTGGAGGGGCTGTCTGCTCATGCTGGCCCGCAACGGGCTGCTGACCACCGCGGCGATCGTGTCCTTCGTCCGTCTGTGGCGTTCCGGACGCGCGGTCCCGCGGCGAGAGAATTCGGACGCCACAGTGGGGAACCAGGAGCAGGTACCCGTCACTCTTCCCCGCAGGAGGTCGATGGCCTCTTAACAGATAATTACCAGGTGTCCGTATTCTCAGCTCGTGGATGCGATGGGTCACCCTCATGATGCACAGGTCAGCGTCGTCGTCATCGGATACGACGACGCCGCCCATGTGACAGACGCGGTCCGTTCGGCCCTCGCGCAGGGCGGGGTCGTCCGCGAAGTGATCGCGGTCGACGACTGTTCGTCCGACGGCAGCGCCGAGCTGCTGCATGCCCTGGCGGCCGAGGAGCCGCGCGTGCGGGTGATCAGCCGGACCGCCAACAGCGGCGGCTGCGGGACCCCGCGCAACGACGGGATCGACGCGGTGACCGCCCCGTACCTGATGTTCCTGGACAGCGACGACGTGCTGCCGCCCGGCGCGGTGGACGCGCTGCTCATGGCGGCCGTCGCGCACGGCACCCAGCTCGCCGCGGGCCTGTGTGTGCGCCGTGAGCTGCCCTCGGGCCGGGAAGTCCCCTGGCAGCCCGAGCTGTACGAGCAGGCCGCCGTGGTCTCCCACCCCTCCCGGCGCCCCCGCCTGGCCCACGACACGCTGTGCGTCAACAAGCTCTACCGCACCGACTTCCTGCGCGAGCACGGCATCCGCTTCCCCGACGGCCGCTTCCCGTACGAGGACTTCGTCTTCGGCGCGCGCGTCCTGGCCGCCGGCCCGAGCATCGCCGTGATCCCGGACACCGTGTACATCTGGCACGTGCGCCGCTCCGCCCAGCGCCTGTCCATCTCCCTCGACCGCGCCGACATCGACAACTGGAAGGCGCGCATGGAGGCGAACCGGCAGTCGTACGAGATCCTGCTGGGCTCCGGCGAGAAACAGCTGGCGCGGGCGGCACGCACCACCTTCCTGGACCGGAGCCTGCGCATGTACGCGCGGGAACTGCCGTTGCGCGACGACGGGTACCGCAGGGAGTGGTGGCGGCTCACGCGCACCTACCTCGAGGATTTCGACCCGGACGACTACGCGCAGGCGTCCGTGTCGGGGCGGATCCTCGCGCAGGTGGTGCTCGCCTCCGAAGCGCCGCGCGATCTGCACCGGCTCAAGGAGCTCGCGGCCCGTCCGGCGCGGCTGACCCCGCCGTACGCGAGGACGGCGGACGGAACGCCCATCTGGTCCGACGACCTGCCGCAGGTCCAGCTCGAGCACCTGCTGCACCGCCCCATGCAGGAGCTGCCGGTCACGGTCGACGCGGAACTGCGCCCACGCGCGCGTGCCGGCCGGCTGCGGCTGCGCCTGCACGAGCTGTACGGGCGGGTGGAGAACGCCCGTCCGGCCCGGGTGGACGTGGAGTTCGTGCTCCGGGAGGACGAGAAGCGGGTGGGGCTGGCCCGCACGGCCCCGCTCCGGAAGGAGCCGGGCTCCGACGGCTGGACCGCCGAGACACCCGTGGACCTGGCGGCGCTCGGGGCCGGCACCTGGGACCTGAAGCTGACACTCCGCTTCGATGACGGAACGAGCCGTGAGACCGCGCCGCACGCCGTCACGGGCGCCGGCCTGCTGCGCCGCCAGGCGGTGCCGAGCCCGAGGCACGGTGTGCTGCTGGTACAGCCGTACGCGACGCACTCGGGGGCCCTGGCGCTCCGGGTGGCGTCGGGGGCACGGGGAGTGACCTCGGTGGTGCGGCGCAGGCTCCGGCGCCTGCTTCACTTGAGGTGACGGGTGACGGGCAGGGACGCGCCACCTGCTTCACTGGGGTGGCAGCAAGAACACGACAGGCCAACGAGCAAGGAGACGGCCGCATCATGACCTGGCTGATCACCGGCGGTGCCGGTTACATCGGGGCGCACGTCGTCCGCGCGATGACCGAGGCGGGCGAGCGCGCCGTGGTGTACGACGACCTGTCCACGGGGATCGCCGAGCGCGTGCCCGCCGAGGTGCCGCTGGTGGAGGGCTCGACCCTGGACGGCGCACTGCTACGCCGCACGCTGGCCGCGCACTCGGTCACAGGGGTCGTGCACCTCGCGGCGAAGAAGCAGGTGGGCGAGTCGGTCGAGCTGCCGCTGCACTACTACCGGGAGAACGTGGAAGGGCTGCGCGTCCTGCTGGAGGCGGTGACGGAGTGCGGGGTTCCGTCCTTCGTGTTCTCCTCGTCCGCCGCCGTGTACGGCATGCCGGACGTGGACCTGGTGACGGAGGAGACGCCGTGCGTCCCGATGTCGCCCTACGGCGAGACCAAGCTGGCCGGCGAGTGGCTGGTCCGGGCGACGGGGAAGGCGACCGGTCTGTCCACGGCGTCCCTGCGCTACTTCAACGTGGCGGGCGCGGCGAGCCCCGAGCTGGCGGACGTGGGCGTGTTCAACCTGATCCCGATGGTCTTCGAGAAGCTGACGCAGAACGCGGCCCCGCGCATCTTCGGCGACGACTACCCGACGCCCGACGGCACCTGCATCCGCGACTACATCCATGTGGCCGACCTGGCGGAGGCCCACGTCGCCGCCGCTCGCGCGCTCCAGGCCTCCCCCGGCACGGACCTGACCCTCAACATCGGCCGCGGGGAAGGCGTGTCGGTACGCGAGATGATCGACCGCATCAACGCGATCACCGGCTACGACATCGCGCCGACGGTCACTCCGCGCCGTCCCGGCGATCCGGCCCGCGTCGTCGCCTCCGCCGACCGGATCGGCCGGGAACTGGGCTGGACGGCGAAGCGCGACGTGGAGGACATGATCTCCTCGGCGTGGGAGGGCTGGGTCCGCAGGCATCCGGAAGCGGCGCGGCGCTAGGGTCATTCGTTCGGATCAGGCCGTCGCGTTCCTCGGGAGCGCGGACAGTTCCGGGAACGCGACACCGGTCAGCTCCTCGGAGACGGTCCACAGACGGCGGGCCGTCTCCGGGTCGCCGGCCGCCTGGGAGCGGCCGACCAGGGCCGGGGCGCCGCGCATCTCACCGAGCCCGTCGGGGCCGACATAGCTCGCGCCGGGCAGGTCCTGGGTCGCGGCGTACAGGGTGGGCAGCGCTCCCGCCTTGTCGTCCTGGGCGAACAGCCGGTTGCCGACCTTCATCGCGATCCGGCGCAGAGCGCTCGCGTCATGGCCCTGGAGGTTGGTCGCGGCCCAGCCCGGGTGCGCGGCCAGCGCCCGTACCCGTGAGCCCGCCTCGGTCAGGCGGCGCTGCAGCTCCAGGGTGAACAGCAGGTTGGCCAGCTTGGACTGGGCGTACGCCGCCATCGGGGAGTACGCGCCGGTCAGGTTCAGGTTCTCGAAGTGGATGCATGCACCGGGATACCGGTGCATGCCCGAGGACACCGTGACCACCCGGCCCCTGACGTGCGGCAGCAGCAGGTTCGTCAGGGCGAAGTGGCCCAGGTGGTTGGTGCCGAACTGGGTCTCGAAGCCGTCCTTGGTGGTGCCCTCGGGGACGTTCATGACACCGGCGTTGTTGACGAGCACGTCGATGTCGCCCTGCCACTCGCCGGCGAACTCCCGTACGGACGCGAGGTCGGCCAGATCGAGACGGCGCACCTCGAGGCGTCCCTTCGCACCGCGCACGGTGGCGGCTGCCGCCTCGCCGCGCCGGGGATCGCGCACGGCGAGCACGACACGGGCGCCGGCCCGGGCGAGGGCGTCGGCGGTGGCGAGGCCGAGGCCGCTGTTGGCGCCGGTGACGACGGCGGTGCGGCCGGTCTGGTCGGCCATGTCACCGACATTCCACTTGGTCTTCTTCCTGCTCTGTGTGCTCTGCGTCGTGGGCATGCGGGCCAAAGTAGGCGCTGACAACAATGCTGTCAATGTCAACAATGTAGGCGGCAACCACTTGGCCGATACACTGACCGGCATGCACACTCGCCGCCGCTACCACCACGGAGACCTCCGCGCCGCGCTGCTCACCCGGGCCGAGGAGACCCTCCGCGAGAAGGGGCCCGCCGCGCTGTCCCTCCGCGAACTCGCCCGCGACCTCGGCGTGAGCCACGCCGCGCCGAGCCGCCACTTCAAGGACAAGCAGGCGCTGCTGGACGCCCTGGCGTTGGCCGGTTTCCACCGGCTCGCACAGACGATGACGGCGGCCCTGAAGGAGACGGGCGAGTCGTTCGCCGAACGACTGAGGGCCGGGGCCCATGCGTACGTGGAGTTCGCCACCGCCAACGCCGAGTTGCTGGACCTCATGTACGCGATCAAGCACACCCCCGAAGCCTCCGAGGAGCTGAGCGCCGCGTCCCGGCGGTGGATCGAGCAGATGGAGAGCCTGATCATCGAGGGACAGCACCGCGGAGAGGTGCGCGACGGCCCCCTGGAGAGCGTGGGCACCGGGGTCTTCTCCACCCTGCACGGCTACGCCTCACTCGCGGCGAGCGACTCCTTGCCGGCGGAGGTGCGCGCACAGGACCTGGAGGAGCTGGTCGCGTTCATCCTGCGGGGCTGCGCACCGGAGAAGACCGGATGAGACGCCCGGGACCCGAAGGCGGACGGTGAGGGGCGGACGGTGAGGGGCGGACGGTGAGGGGCGGACGGTGAGGGGCGGGTTCGTCCCACGTCCGGCCTGCGAAGTACCCGGTGGCCGCGGGCGGAGTCGGCGCGGATCCCGCGAACGCCGATCGCCGTGCGGGTCCGTCACGCCGGCCCCGCGATCCGGCACACCGCGTCTCACAACGCCCTGAGCGCCCCCGCGGTGGCCCGGGCCAACCCGGCCAGGTACCCCTTCGGCAGCTTCGGGCCCCGTACCACCACCGCTCGCCAGTACAGCGGGCCCGAGATGAGGTCCAGGGCCAGGTCCGTGTCGATCGTTCCGCCGATCTCGCCGCGGGCGACCGCCGCCGCCACGATGCCGCTCGCCACGCTCTCCTGGCCCTCGCGCAGCGCCTTCTGCATGGCCTCGGCGATGTCGGGGTTGCGGGCCGCCTCCGCCTGGAGGTCCGGGATGATCTGGCCCGCCACCGGATGGCGCAGGGCCCGGGACGTGACCTCGTAGAGGAGACGGAGGTCACCTTCGAGGGAGCCGGTGTCGGGGGCCGGCAGGCCCTGGACCGCGATCGCCGAGACCAGGTCGAGGACCAGGTGCAGTTTCGAGCGCCACCGGCGGTACACCGCCGTCTTGCCGACACCGGCCCGGCGCGCGATGCCCTCGATGGACATCCGGGCGTAGCCGACGGCCGCCAACTCCTCGAAGACCGCCGAGCGAATGGCTTCGGTCACGTCCTCCCGCAGGACGGCCGCACCCGCGGGCGCCCTGCGGCGCCGTTTCACCTGGGCAGTGTCGGCGTTCGTCGTCATGCGGACCAGCATAGGGCGTGACGACGAAACGGTTGCGTTCCGACGTCGGATCGGCTTACCCTCGCGTTGCGACGATACGGTCCCGTTCCGACGTAAAGGACGGCAGTCCGGACCCCCGAGAGCGGTACAAGAGCCCTAGAGCCGAGCAAGACCCCGGCAAGAAACGTGAGAAACGCAGGGCGGCGGTACCAGAGGGGGTAACGCGACGGAACACTCGGTACCGGTTGTGCACCCGACCCCCCCGAGCGAAAGCAGCGGATGTGAGCCAGGTCCTCCACACACCGCCCCCGACGGCCACCGACCCGGCCGAGACCCCGGCGCAGCTCGCCGCCCGGTACGGCCTCGCGGTCAGCGGTGCCCGCCCCTCCCTGCCGGAGTACGTCCGCCAGCTGTGGGCGCGCCGCCACTTCATCACGGCCTTCGCCACCGCCAAGCTCACCGCCCAGTACAGCGAGGCGAAGCTCGGCCAGGTCTGGCAGGTGATGACGCCCCTGCTGAACGCGGCCGTGTACTACTTCATCTTCGGTGTGCTGCTCGGCACCAAGCACGGTGTGCCGGACTACGTCCCGTTCCTGGTCACGGGCGTGTTCATCTGGACCTTCACACAGAGCTCGATCATGGCGGGCACCCGCGCGATCTCCGGCAACCTCGGCCTGGTGCGCGCCCTGCACTTCCCGCGGGCGGCGCTGCCGATCTCCTTCGCGCTGCAGCAGCTCCAGCAGCTGCTGTTCTCGATGGCCGCCCTGGTCGTGATCCTGCTCTGCTTCGGGGTGCCCGTGGCCGCCTCCTGGGTCCTCGCGGTCCCGGTCCTGGTCCTGCAGTTCATGTTCAACGCCGGCGTGTCGATGATCGTGGCCCGGATGGGCGCCAAGACGCCGGACATCGCGCAGCTGATGCCGTTCATCCTGCGCACCTGGATGTACGTCTCGGGCGTCATGTGGAGCATCGACAAGACGCTGAAGCACAGCGGCATGCCGCACTGGGCGAAGCTGCTGCTGGAGTCGAACCCGGCGGCCGTCTACATCGACCTCATGCGCTTCGCGCTGATCGACAGCTTCAAGGCGCACCAGCTCCCGACCCACGTGTGGGCGTACGCGACGGGCTGGGCCCTGCTCGCCGGCGTCGGCGGCTTCATCTACTTCTGGAAGGCTGAGGAGACGTACGGCCGTGGCTGATCTCGTGAACGACGGACTGAACGACGGGCCGAACGACGAGCCGGTCCCCACCGTCATCTGCGACGGCGTCGACATCGTCTACCGCGTGAACGGCACCGGCGCGGGCCGTGGCTCCGCGACCGCCGCGCTCAACCGCATCCTGCGCCGCAAGCAGGCGGAGAAGGCGGCGGGCGTGCGCCGGGTCCACGCGGTGAAGAACGTGTCCTTCACCGCGTACAAGGGCGAGGCCATCGGCCTGATCGGGACCAACGGTTCCGGCAAGTCCACGCTGCTCAAGGCCATCGCCGGGCTGCTCCCGGTGGAGAACGGCAAGATCTACACCAATGGCCAGCCGTCCCTCCTCGGCGTCAACGCGGCCCTGATGAACGACCTGACCGGCGAGCGCAACGTCTACCTGGGCGGTCTCGCCATGGGCATGTCCCGGGAGCAGATCAAGGAGCGCTACCAGGACATCGTCGACTTCTCCGGCATCAACGAGAAGGGCGACTTCATCACACTTCCCATGCGCACGTACTCCTCCGGCATGGCCGCCCGGCTGCGCTTCTCCATCGCCGCCGCCAAGGACCACGACGTGCTGCTGATCGACGAGGCGCTCGCCACCGGTGACCGCGCCTTCCAGAAGCGGTCGGAGGAACGCATCCGCGAGCTGCGTCAGCACGCGGGCACCGTCTTCCTGGTCAGTCACAACAACAAGTCCATCCGGGACACCTGTGACCGGGTGCTGTGGCTGGAGCGCGGTGTGCTGCGCATGGACGGCCCGACCGAGGAGGTCCTCGAGGCGTACGAGGCGTTCACGGGCGGCGCCGACAAGGTGAAGGGCGCGGGCGCCGCGGGGCAGGCCGGCGCGCAGAAGAAGGAACCCGCGAGGGCGAAGTAGCATTCTCCTTCACCAGGGCGCGAAACGAGAGCTGTTGTTCGCCTCTCGTACGTGTCTCTTACCTATCTCGTATACGCCTTATACATGTTGTTCCATCAGCAGCAGTGCCGCCGTGGGCGTCTGAAAAGCAGGGAGGCCACGTGCAACCAGGGCTGAGCGTGATCGTTCACGGCCCCGAGACCCAAGGCCACCTGGGCGAGCTTCTCGACGCCCTCACCACCCGGCCCTTCGCCGAGGCCGAGGTGGTGATCGCGGCCGTCGGCGACTGGGCCCGGCAGGAGGCCGAGCGGCGCGCCGCCGACGACCCGCGGATGGTGGTGCTGCCGCTGCCCGAGGGCACGAGCGACGCCGTGGCCCGGGCCGCGGGCGCCGAGCGGGCCACCGGCCGCTGGCTGCACTTCGTGCACGCCAAGGACGGGCTGCCCGTGGGCGCCGTGCGCACGGTCGCCGACCGCACCGCGGAACTCGGCGACTCGGCCGACGTCCTGGTCGTGGACCATGTCCGCTCGACCTGGCAGACCTCGGGGGAGCCCAGCGAGGACCACCGGTTCCTGGCCCGGGCGAGCCGCCGCGGCGTCCCGCTCGCCGACTTCCCGCAACTGCTGCGGCTGACCCCCGTACTGGGCAACCGCGCCATACGCGCCGAGTTCTGGCGAAACCAGGGCATTGCAGACATCGCGGGCGATGACTTCCGTGATGACGAGGCGTACACCGCCCTCGCCGTGCTCCTGCAGGCCGACCGGATCGCCGCCCTCGACCACGCCGCGTACGAGATAAGGGAACTGCGCGAGGAGAGCCTGCCGCCGGTGACCGCCACCCAGCGGTACACCGTGATAGAGCGGTACGAGCGCCTGCACCAGATCCTGGCCGAACAGGGTGCGCCCGAGGGGCCGCGCGCCGTCCTCTACGACGTCATGGTCCGCGACCTGCTGCGCACGTTCGCGCGCAGCAGGATGCCCGACCAGGTGGCGCGGGAGTTCTTCGCCCGCGCGTCCCGGGCCGCCGTGCGCTGGCGGCCGGAGCACCACCAGCGCCCGGGTGGTTTCGAGGGCATCCGCCACCAGCTCCTGGAGGAGAACGCCTACACCCGTTACCGCGCCTTCCAGGCCGCCAACCAGAAGCGGCGCGAGGTGAAGTCGGTGGTCGCCACCGGCAAGCGCGAGGTGGGTGCGAAACTGCGCGACCACCGCTACCGGCGCGCGCTGAGCGAACCCGTCGACCCGAACCTGGCCGTCTTCTCGGCGTACTGGGACCGGGGCGTGGCCTGCAACCCGGCCGCGATCGCCGCGAAGCTCTCCGAGCTCGCCCCGCACATCCACCAGGTGTGGGTGGTCGCCCGCGCCAAGGCGGCGCTCCTGCCGCCGGGCACCGACCACATCATCGCGGGCACCCGCCGCTACTGGGACGTGATGGCGCGGGCCAAGTACCTCGTCAACAACGTCAACTTCCCCAACTCGGTGGTCAAGCGCCCGGACGCGATCCACCTGCAGACCCACCACGGCACCCCGCTCAAGCGCATGGGCCTGGACCAGCTGGACTTCCCGGCCGCCTCCAAGGGCCTGGACTTCGACGCGCTGCTGGCCCGGATCGACAAGTGGGACTACAGCCTGTCGTCCAACAGCCACTCCACCCGGATGTGGGAGCGGGCGTACCCGTCGCGGTACACGAAGCTGGACTACGGCTACCCGCGCAACGACGTCTTCTACTCGGCGACGGCCGAGGACATCCGCCGGATCCGTCAGCGCCTGGGCATCGCCCCGGGCCGCCGGGCCATCCTGTACGCACCCACCCACCGCGACTACGAGGCCGGCTGGACCCCGCGTCTCGACCTCGCCTCCCTCGCCGACCGGCTCGGCGAGGACACGGTCCTGCTGGTCCGCGGCCACTACTTCTACGGCGGCGCGGCCTCCCCGCTGACCGGTCTGCGCCGCTCGGGACGGGTGATCGACGTGTCGTCGTACGACCCCGTCGAGGACCTGTGCCTGGCGGCGGACGCGCTGGTCACGGACTACTCGTCCATCATGTTCGACTACGCCAACCTGAACCGCCCGATCGTGATATACGCCGACGACTGGGAGACGTACGCGAAGACGCGCGGCGTCTACTTCGACCTGATGGCGGAGGCGCCGGGCCAGGTGGCGCGCAGCCAGGAGGAACTGGCGGCCGCGTTCGAGACGGACGCCTGGCGGGACGAGGCCGCGCTGAAGTCGCTGGCCGCCTTCCGGCGCCGGTTCTGCGAGTTCGACGACGGGCGGGCCGCGGAACGGGTGGTGCGCCGGGTGTTCCTGGGCCAGAGCGAGGAGTCGCTGCCGCCGGTGATCCCCGTGGACGAACGCACCCCGGCCCCGACCCCCAAGGAGGCGAACGCGTGACGACGGCCGTGACCGCCGAGTCCCGAACCCCCGATGTGACGATCACGGTCATCGTCTACAACGACGCGGAACGCCTTCCGCGCGCGGTGGAGTCGCTGCTGCGGCAGACGCACACCAACATCGAGGTGATCATCAGCGACGACCACTCGACGGACGACACGCCGTCGGTGGCGCGGCGGCTGGCCGCCCAGGACGAGCGGGTGCGTTATCTGCGCCTGCCGGAGAACAGCGGCGGGTGCAGCGCACCGCGCAACCGGGCACTGGAGATCGCCCGGGGCCCGTATCTGATGTTCCTCGACAGCGACGACGAACTGCCCGAGAACGCGGTCGAGTTGCTGCTGGCGGCGCACCGCGAACGCGAAGTGGACTTCGCGATGGGCGCGGTGCAGCGCGTCCGTGTCGACACCGGACGGCGCACGACCTGGATGGCGCACCTCGTCGCCGAGCGGCGCACCGTGGAAGGCATCGACTCCGAGCCGGAACTGCTCTTCGAGCACCTGTCGACGAGCAAGATGTACCGGCGGGAGTTCCTGGACCGGCACCAGCTGCGCTTCCCCGAGGGGATCCACTACGAGGACCAGCTCTTCTCGGCGCAGGCGTACTGCCTGGCCCGGTCCTTCACGGTCATCCCGGAGCACGTGTACCGCTGGTACATAGCGCCGTACGTGGCGGCCGAGGCGGCCTCGATCTCCAACCAGCGGCACAAGCTGTCGAACGTCAGCGACCGCATCCACGTGCAGAAGCTGATCGACGAGTTCCTGACGGAGAGCGGGCACGAGGGGCTGCGCGAGCACAAGGACTACAAGTTCCTCAAGCACGACTTCCGGATGTACGCCGGTGACCTGCCCTACCGCGACGAGGAGTGGCTGGCCGGTTTCGCGGAGATCGTGACCCCGTATCTGGAGGGGCTCGCTCCCAGCGCCTACGCCCGGCTGCCGCGGGTGGAACGCGTGGTGATCCAGCTGATCCGCGACCGGCGGCTGGCCGAGGCGCAGGAGGCGGCGCGTGGGCTGGGCCACGGGGTGGCTCCCCGGGCGACGTCCACGGACGACTCGGGGGTGTACTGGGGCTCGCAGCTGCCGGCGTCCTCGTGGGCGCGGCGGGAACTGGACGTCTCGGACCTGGAGTTGGAGTACCGGCCGTTCCCGAGCGCGCTGTTCCGGCATGAGATCACGTCGATCGAACCGGGCCCGGGTGCGTCGGTGAACCTGTCGATCCGGACGTACGACCCGGGCCTGCGACTTCCCGTGGGCCCGCAGCGGGCGAGCATCGTGGTCGCGCCGGGGCGGCGCCGCCTGGTGACGGCGTTCCGCCTGGACCCCGTGCGTCCCGGTGTCTTCGAGGGCCGGGTGCGGGTGGACCTGGCGGCGGCGCAGCTGCCGGTACAGGGGTTCCAGGGCATCCGCCATCCCATGCTGCGCCTGGAACAGCAGGGCCTGTTCAACACGGGCGTACTGCTGGCGCCGCTGACGTTCCCGGCACTGACGGCCACGCAGGTCGGCACGCTGCCGCACGAGGTGACCGTGGAGCCGGAGGGCCGCGGGGCGGGACGCCTGCAGCTGCGCTGGCGGCCGGTGGGAGTCACGGCGAAGGTCGGTCCGGTGGTCCGACGGGTCGCGGGGCCGCGCGTGCGGCGCGCTGCGCGGCTGGTACGGAGCGCATTGCGGTAAGGGTGCGGGGCGGCGGGGGCGAGCGGGGATTGCTCGCCCCCCCCGCCCCTGCCCGTCGCGTCCTCCAGGGGCTGGGCCCCTCCAGAGCTAGGCCCTGGAGGGGCCTTTTCAACGCCGGTCGGCCACAACCAGCCCGTCCGGCGATTGAGGACGAGGCCGTTCAGGCCGAAGGGGGGTCTGGGGGCGCAGCCCCCAGGGAGGGGAAGGGTAAGGGCGGCGGGGGCGAGAACCCCCCTAGCGGGCCGCCACCTCGTACAGGACCTGTCCCCCAGGCCCCGAGGCCACCTTTCGCAGCGCCCCGTCCCCCGCCGGCAGACCCCCGTCCGACCGCCGCTGGACCACCCACCGCACCCCGTACTTCCGCAGCACCCCCAGCCGCTCGGCGCGCGAGGACCCGGCCGCGAAGTACGTCCGTACCGCCGCGTCCCGCCGCGCCTCGTCCGGCAGGAAGAAGTCCGGGTAGCCCGGCGCCACCGTGTAGGCCCCGTACGCCGGGATCTGCCGTGCGGGGTTCGTCTTGGCCATCACCACGTCCCCGTATCTCACCCACGGCGTGATCCAGTGGTATCCCACCCAGGGGTCCCGGTACCTCTCCGCGACGGCCCCGGGCAGCGCGCTCCGCCCCGTCACGTACCCGACCGTCTGGATCTGCGTCCACGCCCCCACGGCCAGCGCCACGGCCAGCACCCCGGCCGCCACGTTCCGCAGTGCGCCCCGCGCCGCCCCGGCGACCTCCACGGCCGCCGCCAGCTGCGCCGGGATGAGCACCGCCGGCAGCGCCCGCCCCCAGGAGTAGTGACCGGTCAGGCCGCCCAGGCCGAACACCAGGACGCCCAGGGCGAAGAACAGCACCAGGGGGTCCAGACGGTCCCGCCGCGCCCGTACCCCGAGCGCCACCACCCCGAGCAGCACCAGGCAGAACCGCGGGAACAGGTGCTCGTAGAGCGGACGGTGGATCTCCTCGAGGCCGCCCACCCCGAACAGGGCGAAGAAGTCGTAGTACGGCCACAGCGCGAGGATCACGGCGCCCAGGACCAGCCCGGCGCCAAGACGCAGCCACGTCCTGAGTCCGGCCCGCGCCCCGATCACCGTCGCCAGCGCGCCCAGTGTCGCGACCACGCCGGTGAACTGGTGGCTGAGCAGGATCACCGCCCACAGCGCGCCAAGACCGAGGAACGCCACCCAACCGCCCCGGCCGCCCTCGCTCTTCGGCATCCGCGTCAGCAGCGCCCAGAAGTGGAAGGTCAGCCCCAGTGCGAACACGCTCGGGTACGCCACCGTCAGCGCCAGCGAGTTCAGCCCGATGAAACCGCTCCAGTTGAAGACCTGCGTGCCCCACAGCAGCACCAGGCACAGCAGCGCGAGCGGCGGGGCGAGACGGTGCCGGCTCAGCGTGCGGACGTACCGCCACACGCCCGTCACCAGCAGCGTCAGGCTGATCAGCGCACCGATGCGCAGGACCACCCAGACGGACAGCCCGGTCACCCGGGCCACGACGCCGAGGAAGAGCATCCACGGCGAGTAGTACGGGCTCGGCGTCTTCTCGTCGACCAGTGGATTGCCGGGATCCAGCAGCCGGTGCCGCAGCCGTTCCACGGTCGCCGCGTGCATGCCGAGGTCACCGACCCACGGCAGCCGCACGATGACGAGCAGCATCAGCACCACGAGCAGTGCCACCACCGCCCACAGCGCCACGCCGACCGTGCCGTTCGGCGTCCTCACGGCCGCGAGCGGGCCCCAGGGCCGCCCGAGCCGCTTGCCGTCGGCCCGGTCTCGGGCCTCGTCGGTCCCTCCGGTCCCCTGCGCTGCGACGCTCATCGCGCTCCGGTGCCCCGCTTCGCAGCACCGTGCTGGAACACCCAGGTCCGGTACACCAGGAAGCGGAACGCCGACGCCAGCACGATCGACAGCGCCTTCGCCACGTTGGAGCCGATCGGCCCGTTCATGCCGAGGCCGTGGAAGCCGGCGTAGAACAGGATGGTCTCCATCGCCACGCCGACCCCGCTGAAGACGAAGAACAGCACGATCTGCTGCCGGGTGCGCGAAGCCCGGTCGCGGTAGGCGAAGAAGCGGAAGCCGACGTAGTTGGTGCCCATGGCGATGACGCTGGCGAGCACCGTCGCCGGCGTCGGCCACCACGCCAGGCCGTGCAGGAGGGCGTTGAAGACGAGGATGTTGACCGCGACACCGCTGCCGCCGACGACCCCGAACTTGATCACCTCGGCCGCCAGCCGCCGGACCCGGGAAAGCGCCGGGACGGGGGCGGCAGAGACGGTCTCGGCAACCGGGCGAGCGACCTGGGGCCGCTGCTCGGTGAGGTTCACAGACACGGGTACGGGTCCTCCACTCGTCCGACGATCACGCCAAACCTATTCCGAACGTCCCGTCTAACAGGGGCGAGTAAAACGAAGGGGTGGATTCCCCTAGGTCTTGGCAAGAAAGCGTCAGACTACGTTAGCGGACGAGCGAGTGTGGGCAGGATTCCGGGATACCCAAATGGGGGCGCCCCTCAGCGAAGGGCGCCCCCATCGTCGTACCGGTCCTAGCTGTGCGTCCTCAGCAGGGTCCGCATCGTGCGCATCGCCACCGACAGGTTCGCGAGGTCGAACGAGTCCGAGTTGGAGATCTCGTCCAGCGTCGTACGCGCCCGGGCGAGGATCGGCGCGTTCTTCTCCTGCCAGGCCTTGAAGCGCTGCTCGGGGGTCGAGGTGCCGTTGCCCGCCGCCAGGACCTCGGCCGTCAGCGCCGCGTGGGCCGCGTACAGGTCCTCGCGGATCGCGGCGCGGGCCATGGACTGCCACCGGTCGGCGCGCGGCAGTTCGATGATGCGGTCCATGAGCTGGGTGATCCTGAGTCGGTCGGCGAGGTCGTAGTAGACCTCGGCGACGTCCATGGGGTCCTTGCCCATGCGGTCGGCCACCGAGACGATGTCGAGCGCCGGGAAGGCGGAGGAGAAGCCGGCCACACGCGTGGCGAGCTCGTCCGGGACGCCGGCGCCGGTCAGTTCGTCGTAGATCTTCTGCCACCACTCCAGGTCCGCGCCGCGCAGCAGCTTCGGCAGTTCGCTCCAGACCTGCTCGACGCGCTCGGCGAAGAACGCGACGGTCTCGGTGAGCTGCAGCGGCTGCGGCCGGTTGTTGAGCAGCCAGCGCGTGCCGCGCTCGACCAGCCGGCGGGAGTGCAGCCGGATACGGGTCTGCACGGCGGCGTCGACCTGGGTGTCCAGCGCCTCGACCGCGTCCCACACCGGCGCGGAGCGGAAGATCGCGCGGGCCGCGGTCTGCGCCCGGACGATCTCCTCCAGCGAGGCGCCGGTCTCCTCGCGCATACGGTGCAGGTACGTCGTACCGCCCGTGTTGACCGTGTCGTTGACCAGGACGGTCGTCACGATCTCGCGGCGCAGTGCGTGGTTGTCGATCTGCTCGGCGAACTTCTCGCGCAGCGCGGTCGGGAAGTAGGCGTGCAGCAGGCCGCGCAGGTACGGGTCGTCGGGCAGCGGCGTGTCCAGCAGCTCCCGAGCGACCGTGATCTTCGTGTACGCCAGCAGGACGGCCGTCTCCGGGCCGGTCAGGCCCTGTCCGGCGGCGAGGCGCTCGCGGATCTGCCGGTCGGTGGGCAGGAACTCCAGCGCCCGGTCGAGGTGGCCCTCGCGCACCAGGTAGCGGATGAAGCGCTGCTGCGCGTGCAGCATGTCCTTGGACTGGAACAGGGCGTTGGCGATCGCCACGTTCTGCGCGTAGTTGTTGCGCAGCACCAGGGCGCCGACCTCGTCGGTCATCTCGGCGAGCAGCTGGTTGCGCTGCTTGACCGTCAGGTCGCCGTTCACGACGACCGAGTTGAGCAGGATCTTGATGTTCACCTCGTGGTCGGAGGTGTCCACGCCCGCGCTGTTGTCGATCGCGTCGGTGTTGATCTTGCCGCCGTGCTGGGCGAACTCGATCCGGCCGAGCTGGGTCAGGCCCAGGTTGCCGCCCTCGCCGACGACCTTGACCCGCAGGTCCTTGCCGTCCACGCGGATCGCGTCGTTGGCCTTGTCGCCGACGTCCGCGTTCGACTCCGTGGAAGCCTTGACGTAGGTGCCGATGCCGCCGTTCCACAGCAGGTCGACCGGGGCCTTGAGGATCGCCCGCATCAGGTCGGCCGGGGTCATCTTGGTGACCTTGCCCTCGATGCCGAGCGCCTCGCGGATGTGCGCGTTGATCTGGATCGCCTTGGCCGTGCGCGGGAACACGCCGCCGCCCGGCGACAGCAGCTCGGTGTCGTAGTCGGCCCAGGAGGAGCGCGGCAGCTCGAACAGGCGGCGGCGCTCGGCGTAGGAGGTCGCCGCGTCCGGGTTCGGGTCGATGAAGATGTGCCGGTGGTCGAAGGCCGCGACCAGGCGGATGTGCTCGCTCAGCAGCATGCCGTTGCCGAACACGTCACCGGACATGTCACCGATGCCGACGACCGTGAAGTCCTCGGACTGGGTGTCCAGGTCCAGCTCCCGGAAGTGCCGCTTGACGGACTCCCAGGCGCCGCGGGCGGTGATGCCCATCTTCTTGTGGTCGTAGCCCGCCGAGCCGCCGGAGGCGAAGGCGTCACCGAGCCAGAAGTTGTACTTCTGGGCGACCTCGTTGGCGATGTCGGAGAACGTCGCGGTGCCCTTGTCGGCCGCGACCACCAGGTAGGTGTCGTCGCCGTCGTGCCGCACCACGTCCACCGGCGGCACGACCTCCCCGGCCACCATGTTGTCGGTGATGTCGAGCAGCGCCGAGATGAACGTCCGGTAGCTGCGGATGCCCTCCGCGAGCCAGGCGTCGCGGTCCTTGGCGGGGTCCGGCAGCTGCTTGGCGACGAACCCGCCCTTGGCGCCCACCGGCACGATGACGGTGTTCTTCACCATCTGCGCCTTGACCAGGCCGAGGATCTCGGTGCGGAAGTCCTCACGCCGGTCGGACCAGCGCAGACCACCACGGGCGACCTTGCCGAAGCGCAGGTGCACGCCCTCGACGCGCGGCGAGTACACCCAGATCTCGTAGGCCGGGCGCGGCGCCGGCAGGTCCGGGATGGCCTGCGGGTCGAACTTCATGGAGACGTAGTCGTGCGGCTTGCCGCCGGGCGCCTCCTGGAAGAAGTTGGTGCGCAGCGTCGCCTTGATGACGGTGAGGAAGGAACGCAGGATGCGGTCCTCGTCGAGCGAGGCGACCTGGTCGAGGGCCGCGTCCAGCTCCTCCAGCAGGGCATCCGTCAGCTCCAGGCCGGCCCGCTGCCGCTCCGGCGACATCCGCGCCTCGAACAGGGAGACCAGCAGCCGGGTGGTGTGGACGTTGTTGCGGAGGGTGTCCTCCATGTAGTCCTGGCTGAAGGTCGAACCGGCCTGGCGCAGGTACTTGGCGTAGGCGCGCAGCACCATCGCCTGCCGCCAGGTCAGTCCGGCGCTCAGCACCAGCGCGTTGAACCCGTCGTTCTCGGCCTGCCCGGTCCACACCGCGGCGAACGCGTCCTGGAACCGCTCGCGGCCGTCGTCGCCGAGGTAGTCGCCGTTGCCGGCCACCTCCTTGGGGAGCCGGAGACCGAAGTCGTAGATCCACGCGGTCGTACGGTCCTGGCAGCGCAGCTCGTACGGCCGCTCGTCGATGACCTCGACGCCGATCCGCTGGAGCACCGGGAGCACGGCGGACAGGGAGACCGACCCGCCCCGGCGGTAGATCTTGAAGCGGCGCTCGCCGGGGCCGACGCCGACCGGCTCGTACAGGCTGAGCGCGAAGTCCTTGCCGCCCTCCTCGTCGGTGAGCTGTTCGAGGTGGACCAGGTCGGCGACCGCGGCGCGCGGCGTGTGGTCGGCCTTGTAGCCCTCGGGGAAGGCGTTGCTGTAGCGGCGCTGGAGCTCGGCGGCACGCTCCTCGCCGAGCTCCGCGGTCAGCGCCTCGTTGAAGGCGTCGGTCCAGGAGCGGGCGGCCTCCACCAGGCGGGCCTCGATGCGCTCCTTGTCGGCGTCGGACAGCTGGGGCAGCTCGGTGCCCTGCGGGACGCGGACCACGAAGTGCAGCCGGGAAAGGATCGACTCGGTGTTCCAGGCGGTGAAGTCGACGCTGGTCCCGCCGAGCTCCTCCTTCAGGATGTCGATGATGCGCAGCCGGACGCCGGTGGTGTAGCGGTCGCGCGGCAGGTAGACGAGGGCCGAGTAGTAACGCCCGTACTCGTCCTGGCGCAGGTAGAGCCTCAGCCGGCGGCGCTCCTGGAGGTACAGGACGGAGGTGACGATGGAGCGCAGCTCGTCGGCCGGGGTCTGGAACAGCTCGTCGCGAGGATAGGTCTCCATGATCTGGAGCAGGTCCCGGCCGTCGTGGCTGTTGGGCGAGAACCCGGCGCCCTTGAGGACCTCGTCGACCTTGCGCCGGACGACCGGCACGCGCAGCACGGACTCGGTGTAGGCGGCGGACGAGAACAGGCCGAGGAAGCGGCGCTCGCCGACCACGTTGCCGTTCTCGTCGAACTTCTTCACGCCGACGTAGTCGAGGTACGACGGCCGGTGCACGGTGGCGCGGCTGTTGGCCTTGGTGAGGACCAGCAGCTTGTGCTCGCGCGCCTTGGCGCGGGCGTCGGCGGGCAGGCGCTCGAAGGACGGGCTGACCGGGTGCTGGTCCTTGCCCGCGTGGTGGGGGTCCGCTCGCAGTATGCCGAGCCCGGTGCCGGGGACGGCGGCCAGCGTGTCGTCCTCGCGCAGCTGGTACTCGCGGTAGCCGAGGAAGGTGAAGTGGTCGGCGGCCAGCCAGCGCAGCAGCTCGCCGGCCTCCTCGATCTGCGCCTGCGGCAAGTCGTCGGGGACGGGCTCCTTCTGCAGGCCCTCGGCGATGCGCAGCGCGCAGTCGCGCATCTTCTCCCAGTCCTCGACGGCCTCACGGACGTCGGACAGGACGCGCAGCAGGTCGGAGGTGATCTGCTTGAGGTCCGAGCGGTCGGTCTCACGGTCGATCTCGACGTGGATCCAGGACTCGACGTGCGCGTCGTGCGGCAGCTCGCCGCCGGGCGCGTCGGGCAGCACCTCCAGGAGCCTGCCGGTCAGGTCGCGGCGGACGACGAACTGCGGGTGGATCACGACGTGGATGCCGCGGCCCTGGCGCGACAGCTCGTTCGTCACGGAGTCGACGAGGAAGGGCATGTCGTCGGTGACGACCTCGACGACGGAGTGGCTGCACGTCCAGCCGTTCTCCTCCACGGTCGGGGTGTGCACGCGCACGTTCGCCGTGCCCTGCGGACGGGTCTCGGCCAGCCGGTAGTGCGAGAAGGCGGCGCCGAAGACGTCCACCGGGTCGCGGTCGGTCAGGTCTTCGGGGGCGGTGTGCAGGTAGTAGCGCTGGAGGAACGCGAGCACGGTCTCCCGGTCCGGGGTGCCCTCGTCCGTCGTCCCGGTCGGTAGGTGCCCCCCGACCGGACTGTTCTCAGCTACCCGGGCGGCCCTCTCGAGCAGCTCGGCCTTGGCTTCGTCCAGCTTGGTCTGCATTGTCCTCTGGCTCCTGTCGCGCGCCGTTGCGTGACGTAGAAGGAAGTACGGTCTCTTCTCCGACGTAGCGCCGCGACGCGGGGTGTCCGGTCTGCTTCGACGCTATGCCGCACGGAGAGATGTGCGGGTGGTTATCGGCCATTCCCGGCGCCCGCGGCGACTGTGACGCTGCTCTCGGCGCGCTCGGCGCCTTCCGCGTCCCCGGCGCCCCGGTTGCCCCGGCGGGCGCCTGCGGCGCCCTGTCCGACCGGCTCCGCCTGCGAAGACCAGCGACCGCCGCCCGGTCACGGAGGTGGTCCGTGCTCACCGGGCGCGGGGCAGGGACGACGACGTCCCCGCGAGCTATCGCGCTGATCACGCCACAAGGCTATCGCTCCCCGTGGGGGCCACGTCATGAGCCGTATGTGTACAAAACAGGGGGTCGAACTTTGACGTTCTGCACAGGGGCATCAGGAGCGATGCCGTGCAGGGCGTGCGGTGCGAGCATGGCTGTACCGGCTGTGTGAGCTGTCACGGGGCGGTGCCGGGCCGTGCGCGGCCCCTTGGCAAGCGCCCCCGGCTGAGGCACGTTGCCAGGAGCAACCCGACGCAGCCGTCCGCACCACCGAGGGGAGCGCGGCCACCATGACGCAGAAGATCCTGATCGTCACCGGCGACGCGGCGGAATCACTGGAGGTCCTGTACCCGTACCAGCGCCTGCGAGAAGAGGGGTACGAGGTCCACATCGCGGCCCCGACCCGCAAGCAGCTCCGTTTCGTCGTCCATGACTTCGAACCCGGCTTCGACACCTACACCGAGAAACCCGGCTACAGCTGGCCCGCCGATCTCGCCTTCTCCGAGGTCGACCCCGGGGACTACGTCGCCATTGTCATCCCGGGCGGGCGTGCCCCGGAGTACCTCCGCAACGATCCCGAACTGCGCAAGATCCTCAAGTCGTTCTTCGACACGGACAAGCCGGTCGCCCAGATCTGCCACGGTCCCCTGCTCACCGCGGCGGTGGACGCCCTGCGCGGACGGCGCGTCACCGCCTATCCGGCCCTGGAGCTGGACATGCAGGCGGCGGGGGCCGACTTCCAGGACACCGAGGCGGTCGTCGACGGCACGCTCGTCTCGTCCCGGGCCTGGCCCGACCACCCCGGCTGGATGCGGGAGTTCCTGACCGTCCTGCGCGCCAAGGCGCCGGTGACCTGAGCCCGCTCCGGGTGCGGCGCCCGCCGGGGGCACCGCACCCCCTCCGGCGTTCAGGCCGCCAGCCGCTCCGCCTCCGCGACCGCCTCCTGCAGCGTGTCCACCACCGGCACGCCGACCTCTTCGAGGCTGGCGCGGCTGTGGGAGCCGCCGGTGTACAGCACGGCCCGCGCCCCGACGTGGTGGGCGGCGACCGCGTCGTCGGCGGCGTCACCGATCACCACCGTGCGCGCCGGATCCACGCCGTCGAGGGCCCGTATGTGGCGGACCATGTGCTCCGCCTTGCTGCCGCCGGACGGCCCGGTACGCCCCTGCACCCGTACGAAGTGCGCCTCGATCCCGAGCGACCGGACCATCGGGACCAGTTCCTCGTGCCCGTACATGCTCAACAGCGACTGGCTGCGGCCCGCCGACCGCCATCCCGCGAGCAGCTCCACCGCACCCTCGGTGAGCCCGCAGCGGACGCGGTGCTCCGCGTAGTACCGGTGGAAGACGACGTCCATGAGCTGCCACTCGGCGTCCGTGGGCAGCCGCCCCATCAGCCGCTCGTAGAACCTCGGGACCGGCACGCAGTACAGCGCCCGGTACTGCTCCAGCGTGATCGGTTGCAGACCCAGCTCGGCGAACGCCGCGTTCGTCGCCCCGATGATCGCGTCATTGTCGTGGAACAGTGTCCCGTTCCAGTCCCACACAATGTGCGCGCTTCCGTACGTCCCCATGCCATGAAACGTACCCGGCGGCACTGACAATCACCCGGGACGCGAACCGGCGGCACCGGAAAACGGCAGGTCAGTCGACGGAGCCCAGCAGGTTCGGGATCTCCTGTGTGGCGTACCAGAGCAGTTCGTGGTCCTCGGCGCCGTCCACGACGAACTGCGCGTCGTCGTCCCCCCGGTCGGCCGCCTCGAGCGCCTCCGCCGCCGCGGCCACGTCCGCCTCCGCGTCGGACAGGTCGACGTGCACGGCGGCCGCCTCGGCCAGCGGCACGCGTCCGGCGACGCGCACCTCGCCGAGCGCCGCCGGGTCGAGTCCGCGGTCCGGATCGGTGGTCGCCGCGCCGTCGGGGACGTCGACCGCGACCACGACCCGCCGCCGCGGCGCCCCCGGGTCGGCCGCCAGCAGGCGGAGGGAGGCGAGCGCGGCCCGGCCCAGCGCCGCGTACTCCAGTTCCTCGATGTCGTCGGAGAGGTACCACTCGCGCAGTGCGGGCGTGACGGCGTACGCGACGAACTCTGCGGCGCCCAGCTCACCCGTCTTGTACGCCTCGGCGAGACCGGAGAGGGTCAGGGGGACGTAGACGCGCATGGCGAGCCGCTTTCGTAGTCGGTCAGGGGTCGGTCAGGGGGTCGGTCGGGGGTCGGTCAGGGTCACCTCAGGATACGTGCGGGCGTCCCCCTTCGGGCCCCGTCCGCAGCCCTCGGCGGCGTCAACCGGGGTCGGCACGGCTCACCCTGCGCGCCCGGGCCGTCACCGGGGCTTCGACCAGCCCCTCACCCTGATAGGTGAACTCTCCGGTCCGCCCGCCAGGCTTCCGACTTCGTTGCGAGCGGGTCCCACGCCCCGTACAAGATCCCCAAGAAGTTACCGACCGGTACTCACCGGCCTCGCGAAACGGGGATCCGCCATGCACAAGGTGATGACCAGGAACCAGGCGATCAGCAGGAACCAGGCGATGACCAGGACGACGCCCGCCCCGGGCGCCCGCCCGCCGGTCCGCCACGACACACGCCGCCCGGGCACCACGCCACGCCGCACGGCACCGGGCCAGGGCCCGTCGCGGACGAGGACCCTCCAGCGGCCGTACGGGACGGCGGCGGAGGCCGCGCCGGCGGAGGCCGCGGCGGCGGGCGCCACACCGGCGGGCGCCCTCTCGTCGGCCGAGCAGGCCGCCCACGGGCCGCTCAGGCCCGTGCCACAGGTGCGGCCCACCGATGTGTTCGCCGACCGCCTCCTGTCCGTGCTGAGCGGTCAGCGCCCGGTGCACAGCATGCTCCGGCACACCGTCGGCCGGGCCTACGACGACCTGGCCCGGCTCGCCGAACGGGGCCCGCTGCGCACCCGCGGCACCCGTCCGGTCGTACGCGACATCGGCTACTACGTCCCGCGCCCGGGCGCCATCGAGGCCTTCGCCCGGATCGGCGCGGGTGACCAGCTCCGCGCGATGGCGTTCCGCCTGGAATGCGGCCGGGACCACCGCTGGCGCTGCACGGCGGTGGAACTGGGCGGGCCGCGCATGCCGCGCGGGGACGACGCGTGACCGCACGAACAGGGAGGGGCCGGGCACCCTCGGGTGCCCGGCCCCTCACCATGGGACGCTGCTACTTCTTGCGGCGCCGCCCGCCCTTCGCCTGCTTGCGGCGCTCGGCACGGGTCAGGCCGTCCGCCTCCGAGCGGACCGGCTCGCCGTCGCTGGAGAAGTCGCCCTCGACGATGCCACCCTCCCCGTCCACGGTCGGCGCGGAGAAGTGCAGCCGCTCGCGGCGCTGCGGGGCCTCCAGGCCCTTGGCGCGGATCTCCGGGCGGGCCGCCTGGGCCGCCACGGCCTCCTCCTTCTCCAGGGCGGGCTGGGCGTCCTCGACGGGGACCTCCTCGACCTGCTGCTCGACCTGGACCTCCAGGTTGAACAGGTAGCCGACGGACTCCTCCTTGATGCCCTCCATCATGGCCTGGAACATGTCGAAGCCCTCGCGCTGGTACTCGACCAGCGGGTCCTTCTGCGCCATTGCGCGCAGGCCGATGCCCTCCTGGAGGTAGTCCATCTCGTAGAGGTGCTCGCGCCACTTGCGGTCAAGGACCGACAGCACGACCCGGCGCTCCAGCTCACGCATGATCTCGGAGCCGAGCTGCGCCTCACGCTGCGCGTACTGCTCGTGGATGTCGTCCTTGATGGACTCGGCGATGAACTCGGCGGTCAGACCGGCCCGGTCGCCGGCCGCCTCCTCCAGTTCCTCGATGGTGACCTTCACCGGGTAGAGCTGCTTGAAGGCGCCCCACAGCCGGTCCAGGTCCCAGTCCTCCGGGAAGCCCTCCTCGGTCTCGGCGGCGACGTACGCGTCGATCGTGTCGTCCATGAAGTGCTTGATCTGCTCGTGCAGATCCTCGCCCTCCAGGACGCGGCGCCGCTCGCCGTAGATGACCTCACGCTGCCGGTTGAGCACCTCGTCGTATTTGAGGACGTTCTTCCGGGTCTCGAAGTTCTGCGTCTCGACCTGCGACTGGGCGGACGCGATCGCGCGCGTGACCATCTTGTTCTCGATCGGCACGTCGTCCGGGACGTTGGCCATCGACATCACGCGCTCGACCATCTGGGCCTTGAACAGGCGCATCAGGTCGTCGCCCAGGGAGAGGTAGAACCGGGACTCGCCCGGGTCACCCTGACGGCCGGAACGACCGCGCAGCTGATTGTCGATCCGGCGGGACTCGTGGCGCTCGGTGCCGAGGACGTAGAGGCCGCCGAGGGCCTCGACCTCCTCCTTCTCGGCCTTGACCGCCTGCTCGGCCTTCTCCAGGGCGGCCGGCAGCGCCGCCGCCCACTCCTCGATGTGCTCCTCGGGGTCGAGCCCGCGCTGGCGCAGCTCGGCCTCCGCGAGGTCCTCGGGGTTGCCGCCGAGCTTGATGTCCGTACCACGACCGGCCATGTTCGTGGCCACGGTCACGGCGCCCTTGCGGCCCGCCTGGGCGACGATCTGGGCCTCACGCTCGTGGTGCTTGGCGTTCAGCACCTCGTGCTGGATGCCGCGCTTGCTGAGCTGCTGCGAGAGGTACTCGGACTTCTCGACCGAGGTGGTGCCGACCAGGATCGGCTGGCCCTTCTCGTGCTTCTCGGCGATGTCGTCGACGACCGCCTCGAACTTGGCGACCTCGGTGCGGTAGATCAGGTCCGACTGGTCCTTGCGGATCATCGGCTTGTTGGTCGGGATCGGGACCACGCCGAGCTTGTAGATCTGGTGGAACTCGGCGGCCTCGGTCATCGCCGTACCGGTCATGCCGGAGAGCTTCTTGTAGAGGCGGAAGAAGTTCTGCAGGGTGATCGTGGCGAGCGTCTGGTTCTCGTCCTTGATGTCCACCCCTTCCTTCGCCTCGATCGCCTGGTGCATGCCCTCGTTGTAGCGGCGGCCGGCGAGGATACGGCCGGTGTGCTCGTCGACGATCATGACCTCGCCGTCGATGACGACGTAGTCCTTGTCGCGCTTGAAGAGCTCCTTGGCCTTGATCGCGTTGTTCAGGTAGCCCACCAGCGGGGTGTTCACCGACTCGTAGAGGTTGTCGATGCCCAGCCAGTCCTCGACCTTGGCGACGCCGGACTCGTGGATGGCGACCGTGCGCTTCTTCTCGTCGACGTCGTAGTCGCCGGTCTCCTCGATGCCCTTGAGCGGGTTGCCCGCCTCGCCGCGCTTGAGGCGCGTCACCAGCTTGGCGAAGTCGCCGTACCACTTGGTGGCCTGGTCGGCGGGGCCGGAGATGATCAGCGGCGTACGGGCCTCGTCGATGAGGATGGAGTCGACCTCGTCGACGATGGCGAAGTTGTGGCCGCGCTGGACCAGTTCGTCCTTCGACCATGCCATGTTGTCGCGCAGGTAGTCGAAGCCGAACTCGTTGTTCGTGCCGTACGTGATGTCGCACGCGTACTGCTCGCGACGCTGGGCCGGGGTCATGTTGGCGAGGATGCAGCCGACGGACAGGCCCAGGAACCGGTGGACGCGACCCATCATCTCGGAGTCACGCTCTGCCAGGTAGTCGTTGACCGTGACGATGTGGACGCCGTCTCCGGAGATGGCGTTCAGATACGCGGGGAGCGTGCCGACCAGGGTCTTGCCCTCACCGGTCTTCATCTCCGCCACATAGCCCATGTGCAGGGCGGCGCCGCCCATCATCTGCACGTCGTAGTGCCGCTGGCCGAGGACGCGCTTGGCGGCCTCGCGGACGGTGGCGAAGGCCTCGGGGAGCAGGTCGTCGAGGCTCTCACCATCGGCGTACCGCTGCTTGTACTCATCGGTGAGGGCCCGCAGCTCGGCGTCGGAGAGGTCGACGAAGTC
The DNA here is from genome assembly GCF_042891915.1 of Streptomyces sp. NPDC001848. Taxonomy (NCBI): domain Bacteria; kingdom Bacillati; phylum Actinomycetota; class Actinomycetes; order Kitasatosporales; family Streptomycetaceae; genus Streptomyces; species Streptomyces sp. NPDC001848. Next base: position 105,481 of record NZ_JBIATP010000022.1, read on the forward strand.
CTCTTCGATGGAGTTGACCTGGTCCGCGATGCGGTGCAGCTTGCGCAGGATCTTGCCTTCGCCTGCACGCATGATCTTCGAGAGGACGGACACGGGGGTTTGTCTCCTTGCCGGTCGGGCCTGGGACGGTCGGTTAAATGACATCTTGAGCAACGGCCATCGTAAGCGAGGACCCCGCCGCGCCGGGAGGTCTGCCACCGACAGCCACTAGGACAACGGACGGGCGTGGCGGAAGGTGCCGCGCCCGTGCCACGAAAAGTAACCGGGTGGTCACGGGTGGCGAGGCAGGAGCGGACGACGGCGTGGCGGTTGCGGACGCGGGCGGCCGCGGCCCCCGTGACACGGGAAAGTCATGGCGACCGGGCGTGGGCCCGAGCAGAATCAAGCGATGGACCCCGTCACGCTGACCACCGAACGCCTTCTGCTGCGCACCGTGGGACCGCAGGACACCGACGCGGTGTACGCGGCCGCCCAGGACCCCGACATCCAGCGCTGGACCACCATCCCGTCGCCGTATCTGCGCGAACACGCGGAGCTGTTCGTCGGGCGGATCGCGCCGGACGGGTGGGCGGCCGCCTCCATGTTCACGCTCGGCGTCTTCCTTCCCTCCGGAGGACTGGTGGGCATGCTCGGCTTGACGATGCGCTCGCCGGGCGTCGCCGAGGTCGGTTTCTGGACGGCGAAGGAGCACCGGGGCAACGGCTACATCACGGAGGCCACGCTCCGCGCGGCGCACTGGGCGTTCACCCGCCTGTCGGTCGACCGGGTGGAGTGGCGCGCCGAGGTCGGCAATGCGGGCTCGCGGGCGGTCGCGGAGCGCGCGGGCTTCACCATCGAGGGTGTGCTGCGGTCCGCGATCGACAACAAGGGGGTGCGCCGGGACTGCTGGGTCGGCTCGCTGCTGCCCTCGGACGTGGGCCTGCCGTCGACGGCGACGTATCTGCCGGCGCCGGTGCCGGCCTCGTAGGCGCGGACCCTCACAGCTCATCCCGTGTTGTCAGTGCCGCCCCCTACGGTGTGACCATGCCGAGTCTCCCCCGCCCCACCATCGAACTGACCGCCGACGAAGCCCGCCGTATCGCCCTGCGGGCACAGGGCTTCCTCGGTGCTCCCGACCGCAGGGCCGGCGTGCGTGGCCTGCTGCGCCGGCTCGGCGCCGTCCAGCTCGACACCATCTCGGTCCTGGCCCGCTCGCACGAACTCATTCCGTACGCCCGCCTCGGAGCCATAGGCCGCAAGGCGGTCGACTCGGCGTACTGGACGCGTTCGTCCGACGGCCGGTCCTCGGCCGGGCCGCACGCGTTCGAGTACTGGTCGCACGCCGCCTGTGTCCTGCCCATCGAGGAGTGGCCCCACTTCGCCTTCCGCCGCCGCACCTACCGCTCCCGCCCGCACTGGAGCCACACCCTGCCGGACGGTGCCTACGACCAGGTCATCAAGCAACTGCGCGCCGAGGGCCCGCTGACGGCCACGGATCTGGGTGGCGCGAAGAAGACCAGCGAGTGGTGGGACTGGTCGGGCACGAAGGTCGCCGTGGAGCGCGCGCTGATGTACGGAGAGGTGGTGTGCGTCGAGCGCCGCGGCTGGAAGCGGGTGTACGACCTGGCCGAGCGCGCCGTCCCCGAGGCGCTGCTGCACGACGAGCTGGACGACACCGAGTGCCTGCGCCGCCTCGTCTCCCTGGCCGGCCGCTCCCTGGGCGTCGGCACGCGCGCGGACATCGCGGACTACCACCGTCTCAAGGGTGAACAGGTCGATTCCGTGATCGCGGACTCGGGCCTGGTCCCGGTGACGGTCGAGGGCTGGGGCAAGCCCGCCTGGGCGGACCCGGAGGCACTGCGGACCCCGCCGCGCGGCCGCCACCGGACGACGCTGTTGTCGCCGTTCGACTCGCTGATCTGGGAGCGGGCGCGCACGGAGCGGATCTTCGGCTTCACCCACCGCCTGGAGGCGTACGTCCCCAAGCAGAAGCGGGTGTACGGCTACTTCGCGATGCCGGTTCTGTCCGGTGGTCGGCTGGTCGGCCGGGTGGACCCCGCCCGCGAGGGCCGCACGCTGGTCGCCCGGCAGGTCACGCTGGACGGCGCGAAGGCGGTCCCGTCGGTGGCGCTGGCGCTGCTGGAGGCGGCGAGCTGGGTGGACTGCACCAACGTCCGCGTGGAGCGGGTGGACGCCCCGGAACTGCGTGAGCCGCTCGTCCGGGAGCTGGCCCGTGCCCTGGGCTGAGACCTGGCTTGCCCGTCCCGCCGCGGGCCCGTCCCGCTAGCGGATCTCGAGGATCTTCTCCCGCATCGCGTAGACCACGGCCTCCATCCTGGAGTGCAGCTGCAGTTTCTCCAGGATGTTGCGCACATGGTTCTTCACGGTGTTCTCGGAGATGAACAGCTCCTTGGCGATGTCCCGGTTGTTCATTCCGGTGGCGACGAGCTTGAGGACCTCCAGCTCCCGGTCGGTGAGTCGCGGCGCGGGGACCAGGCGGCGCTCGTCGGTCTTCTGGATCATCGACTTGAACTCGGTGAGGAGCTTGGATGCCATGGAGGGGCTGATCTGCGACTGCCCGTCGGCGACCGCGCGAATGGCGGTGGCCACCTCGTCGGTGGAGATCTCCTTGAGGAGGTAACCCGTGGCGCCCGCCTTGATCGCTTCGTAGAGATCGGCCTCTTCGTCGCTGATCGTCAGCATGATGATCTTGGCGCTGGGCGCCACCTCCTTGATGGAGGTGCATGCCTCGATGCCGCCCCGCTTGGGCATCCGCACGTCCATCAGCACGATGTCGGGCAGCAGGTCGGCCGCCTTGTCGACCGCCTCCGCGCCGTCCCCGGCCTCACCGACGACCTGGATGTCCTCCTCGGCCGCCAGCACGATCTCCAGGCCGCGGCGGAAGAGGGCGTGGTCGTCCACGACGAGAACGCGGATCGGCTCGTTGTGTGCAGAGCCCGCCTCCGGGACCGTGCCGGCTACGCCGTCGTCGGCATCCTCGTCCTGCGTCGGTCCGAAGCTGTCCGCCATGTTCCTCCCCCTGAAGGCTGTGGCCTGTGGTGCTGTGCCATCGCCAACCCAAGGCAACGGCCCACCGGTTGAGCCGTTGCGGCCATGATTCCATGCCCGGGCGACAGTCAGGTGACAGAGCGCGGCGCGAAGTGGCGGCACACCGGTGCCCCTGGGGGCGCATCGGCTCACCAGGGGCACCGGGTTCAGCCATCACCCGGCGGGCTCAGCCGCCGAGCGTTCCGCCCGCGTCCGCCGACTGTGCCTCGGCCACCATCTGGTCGGTGCTGAGGTGGATGACGCCGTAGTCGTAGGCGTGCCGCCGGTAGACGACGCTGGGTTGCTTGGTCTCGGAGTCGACGAACAGATAGAAGTCGTGCCCGACCAACTCCATTTCGTAGAGCGCCTGGTCGAGCGACATCGGAGACGCGACGTGGGTCTTCTCGCGGACGACGAGGGGGCCTTCGCCCTTCACCTCGAGCGATCCGATCTTCTTGGTCGGCACGCCGTCCGATTCTTCTTCCGGTACGAGGCCGCCATTGCCGTTGAGCGTCGCGGCACCCGGGACGTGGTCGGGCACCTCGGCTGCCGTGAGCCTGCGGACCCCGCGGCGGGTGTGGCGCTTGTCGTGCTGCTTGCGCAGCCGGGCCTCGAGTTTCTCCGCCGCCAGGTCGAGTGCCGCGTACGGATCGCTTGCCGCTGCCTCCGCCCGGATCACCGGCCCTCGGGAGCGGAGGGTGATCTCCACTCGGTCACAGCGGTCGGCCTGTCGGGGGTTGGGCTCCTTGGACACCTCGACATCGAGGCTGATCACCTTGGCATCCAGCTTCTGGATCTTGTCCAGCTTCAGCTTCTCGGCCACGTGCTTCCGGAACCGCTCGGGCACCTCGGTCTTGCGGCCCTTGACGACGATGTCCACGCAGAACTCCGTTCCCGGATCGCTCCGCATTCCTGGCGGAGCATCTCCCTTGTGCACCAGGCTCCGGCGAGTACCGGAACCTCGGACTCGGTGACGTCCACCTCCTCCTCCCCCGGGGGCGAGCTCTCCACCCCACCGCTACGGGTGATTCAGAGAACCCGCAGCACGGCATTCGGACAAGGGAGGGACGACCTGCGCCTTTCCCTCTCAACCGAACATATCTCGCCCGGACGGATGTCGTCACCCTCTACTGCGGCGTACCTCCGTTCAGGTGAATTGACCTGCTCATTACCTGCAACGAGGAAAGTTCTCGGTCAGTTCCGGTTCATGTCGAAAGACTCCGGCGAAGCGGCGACCACAGCCGCGCCGAGCCCGTCTCGGAGGCCGTTCCCAGCGGCCGTCACGCACGGCCTCCGGGGCCGGTGCACCGGGGCCGTAGTCTCCATGGCTCTTCGTTCCCCCCTTGCTTCCCCTGCCACGCGCGCATACACCTCCGTCTCCCCACCGCCGGCGTCCGCGACTGCCACCCGTAGCGCGCGGGCCGCCTCCGCCAACGAAGCGCCCGTCGTCATCAGGTCGTCGACCAGGACGATCCGCCCGCCGACCAGCAGCCGGGCGCTGCCGGCGGCCACCTCCAGGGCGCCCGCGAGATTGCTCAGCCGCTGACGAGAACCGAGCCCCGCCTGGTCCGCGACGGCCCGCCGCTGCCGCAGCACGGACACCACCCTGGCCGGCGTCCCGACCCGGCGCAGCTGTCCAGCCGCCGCGAGCGCGATCCGCCGCGTCGGATCATGCCCTCGCGCCCGCACGGCCCGCCGCGCGGAGGGGACGGGCACGAGCAGCACGGGCACCGAACCGCCACCGACGCGGGAGGCCACCGAGCCGCAGCCGGCCAGCACCGCCCCCGCCAGAGCCGTCCCCAGCGGTCCCGCGAGGGTGAGCGCGCCCCGTTCCTTGTGGGACAGGAGCGTGGCACGGACCGAGCCCTCGTAGGGCGCCGCGGCGTGCACCGGGGGCAGGCCCGCCGGCTCCGGCACCGGCCGCACCCGGCGCGGCACGGTGCCGTGGAGGGCCGCACGGCACTCCGGGCAGAGCACCGTGCGCGGCCTGCCACAGCCTCCGCACTCGGCCGGCAGCACCAGGTCGGTGAGGTCCTGCCACCACCCCCGCATGGCGACCACTGTGCCAACGTCCGCAACGGCCTGCCACCCCTGTGGAAAACTCCCCTGTGGACAACCGGGCCACGCTCGTCGAACGCCGGCGGACGGTCCTGCGCGGGGCGGGCGGCGTCACCCGGGGTAGACCGGCGCCGTCCCCTCCTTGACCACCTTCTGCCACTGGGCTCCGGCCGACAGGCGCACGATGCCGTCCTCCGAGTACGCCACCAGCGGCAGCCGCTCGTCCTCGGACGCCGCTATCTGCTTCACGCCCGTGAGGGAGGCAGGCGGGTTGCCCGCCGGCGTCGAGCCGTCGACCTGCACGTACCGGATCTGCTGCACCCCTCCGGCCTCGCTGCCGACCACCACGAGCCGGCTGTCACCGGCCCACGACATGGCGGTGACCTCCTCCAGCTGCGGGGTCACCGAGTGCAGTTCCAGGATCGACACGGCAGGCTGTCCGCCCCTCCCGCTGTCGCGCTCGATGCGCCCGATCTGCAGGGACGTCTTGCCGTCCTTCTCCACGATCAGCGCGATCCGCACACCGTCGGCCGCCACCCGCACCGCGTCGACCCGCCCGTCGAGCCCCGGTGTGCGCACTTCCACCGGCGCGCCCGCGCCCTGCTGCAGCATCACCAGCCGCGGGTGCCTGGGGTCACGGTCGGCCACCCACAGGTCGCCGCCGCCGTCCCAGCTGGGAGTCGTCAGCCGGTCGTTCCTCGACGCGCCGCCGCTGGTCAGGACCGCGTTCCCCAACGGGGCGCCCGACGCCAGCGAGCCCACATACAGGGACTGGCCGTCCGCCGAGACACCGGCCGCGGTTTCCTCGTCCCGCGAGACGGCGGCCGCGCGCAGCGGCCTCGCGCCCTCGCCCAACGCGCCCGGCACCGGTTCCGGCAGCTTTGAGCCGCTGCCGCTGGGCAGGCGGACCAGCCGCTGCCTGCCGTCGATGAAGTACTCGTACTCGGGTCGCCGGCCCGTGCCGTGCGAGGCGATGGCCTCGGCCCGGTCCCCGTTCAACGAACACAGCTTCGTGCCGTTCGACCCCCGCAGCTCCACCTGGCTCACGCCCGTGGGCGTCAGGTCCTGCAGGGTGAACAGCAGCTGCGCCGCCATCCTGTCGCACTGCGTCGCCCCGACCCGGTCGGCCTTGTCGTTGAGCGGCACCGTCAGCTTGTTCTGGTCGTCGGGCGACAGGGAGGTGACGTCCTTCCGCAGTGCCGTACCCGAGGGGAAGCTCGAGGTCGCCACGGGGTCAAGCCAGCGTGTGGGGCCCTTCAGCAGCGCGCGGACCGTCGACGTCACCGGATCCACCTTGCTGCGCACGTACACCGGGTCGGCGACGGTGCTCAGCTGTCCGCCCTGCCCCGCCGGCACGTTCACGGCGTAGTAGTACTTGTTGACCGACACGTAGTTGCGCTGGAAGTCGGACTTGCCCATCACCACGCCCTGCGGCAACGCGTCGATGCGCCACTGACCGGTCTTCTTCACCAGCGTCAGGTGCACCGTCGCGCTGTACGTCCCCGAGTCGGGCGTGTACGCGTGCTGCTCGTCCACCGTCGCGAGCTTGGTGCCGGTCAGCGTGTACGCGTAGTCCTCGCCCGCCTCCCGGCTCCTGGTGCGATCGGGCACCGTGTTCGGCCCGTCGGAGAGCACCGTGGTGGACGCGTCGGGTTCCCACCCGCGTGACGCGGCGGCCGTCAGGTACTTGCGTGCCGTCTCGTATTGCGGGTCGTCGCTGGTCAGCGCCTCCAGGAAGCCCTGCACGATCTCCGTGGGCCCGGCGTTCTCCCGCGGCGGCATCGCGAAGACGCGGACCTGGGTGTCCTGCCGGGGCGTCGACTCGACCCCCCGCAGATCCCCGCTGTCCGGCATCGAGGCGCACCCGGCCAGCAGTACGGCACCACAGCCGGCGTACACCCCCCTGAGCAGCGCACGCCGCCGGCCGCCCCCCTCAGCGCCCACGAAACGCCTCCCCTTGCTCACGCTCGTCGGAGCCGCCGCCATCCCGCAGCGGCTCCTGTGTTCTGTCGTCCGACAGTCGCGCTCCCCCGGCGGGCCGGGGCACCACGCGCGCCCCGTTGCCGGGCATCGCGGTCGGGTCCGCGGTCGGCGTCACGGCCGGCCGCGCCGCGATCGGGTCACGTGCCGCCGCCTTCTCACCCGTCGACTGCGCCGGGACCGTGGCGCGCTTTCCGGAGCCTTGCTGCGGCAGTCCGGCGTCGCCGATCCCGCGATTGCGCCGTGAGTCCAGCGGCTCCAAGGGGATCGGAGAGCCCCGCAGCGGCTCGTCCGCCGTCCGCGGCAACGTCAGCCGGAACTGCGAACCGCCGCCCGGCTCACCCCACGCCTGCAGCCAGCCGCCGTGCAGCCGCGCGTCCTCCAGGGCGATGGACAGCCCCAGGCCCGTACCGCCGGTGGTACGCGCGCGTGCCGGGTCCGCCCGCCAGAAACGGCTGAACACCCGGGTCGCCTCTCCGGGCTTGAGCCCCACACCGTAGTCGCGCACCGCGATCGCGACCGCGCCGCCCGCCGCGGCCAGCTTGACGACGACGTCCTTGCCCTCGCCGTGCTCGACCGCGTTGACGACCAGGTTGCGCAGCACCCGCTCGACGCGCCGGGCGTCCGCCTCGGCCACGACCGGCTGCTGGTCGCCGACGACGCGGATCTGCGTGCCCTTGCGCTCGGCGAGCGGCTCGGCCCCGCTCACCACCCGGCGCACCACGTCCCGCAGATCGATCGGCTCGGCCTCCAGCGCCGCCGCACCCGCGTCGAACCGGCTGATCTCCAGCAGGTCCGCGAGGAGCGACTCGAACCGGTCCAGCTGGTCGGCGAGCAGCTCCGCCGACCGCGCGGTCACCGGGTCGAAGTCGACGCGCGCCTCATGGATGACGTCGGCCGCCATCCGCACGGTCGTCAGCGGAGTCCTCAGCTCGTGCGACACGTCCGACACGAACCGCCGCTGCATCCGCGACAGGTCCTCCAACTGCTGGATCTTCAGCTGCAGGTTCTGCGCCATCTTGTTGAAGGCCTCGCCGAGACGCGCGATGTCGTCCTCGCCCGTGACCTTCATCCGCTCCTGCAGACGGCCGGCGGACAGCCGTTCCGCGATGCCGGCGGCCATCCGTACGGGCGTGACGACCTGGCGCACCACGAGCCAGGCGATGGCGCCGAGAAGTACGACGACGAAGAGCCCCGCGGTGGCGAGTGTCCCCTTGACCAGGCTGAGGGACTTCTCCTCCTGGGTGAGCGGGAAGAGGTAGTACAGCTGGTACGGGTCGCCGTTCGGGTCGTTGATCTGCTTGCCGATGATCAGCGCGGGCTGCGGCGCCCGGCTGCTGTCGGTGTAGACGATGCGGGTGTAGCTCTGGGCCACCCCCATGCCGGCGTCGACGCGCTTGCGCAGGTCCTCCGGCACGCTCTGGCTCGGGTCCACCCCGCCCGACGCGCGCGGCCCGAGGCCGCGGTTGTCGTTGTCCGCTGCGGTGGTGCTGAGCGTGACCACGTCGAAGGCGCCCTGGCCACCGCTGGACAGGGACTCGACGAGGTCGCTCATCCACCCGCTGACGTTCTGCACCGGGTTGTTGCCCGTGCCGGAGTTGTCGTTGCCGTCACTGGCACTGGCCGCGTTGTCGGCCCGCTGCCCGGCGACGGTGAACCCACCGACGGCCTGGCTCTGCGACGCCTTCACCTTGGCGTCCAACAGGCCGTTGCGGACCTGTCCGATGACGACGAAACCCAGCAGCAGCACCACGCCCAGCGACATCAGCAGGGTCGTGACGACGATCCGCAACTGGATGTTGCGCCGCCACAGCCGCATCATCGGCAGCAGCGGGCGGCGCACCCAGCGCATGACGAGCCGGAGGACCGGGCTGCCGTGGACTCCGCCCTGCAGCAGCCCGCCCTCGAAGAACCGCTCCCACCCCGTCGTCCGCCGACCGACAGGCCGCCCCGCGTGGGCGCCGGGCCGGCCGGGCGCCGGAGCGGCACTGTCCTGGGTCATGCTCAGCTCGGCCCGGCCTTGTAGCCGACGCCACGGACGGTCACCACGATCTCCGGCTTCTCCGGGTCCTTCTCGACCTTCGAGCGCAGCCGCTGGACGTGCACGTTCACCAGGCGGGTGTCCGCCGCGTGACGGTAGCCCCACACCTGCTCCAGCAGGACCTCGCGGGTGAACACCTGCCACGGCTTGCGCGCGAGCGCCACCAGCAGGTCGAACTCCAACGGGGTGAGCGCGATCGACTGCCCGTCACGCTTCACCGAGTGACCGGCCACGTCGATGACGAGGTCACCGATGGCGAGCTGCTCCGGCGCCGGCTCCTCCGACCTGCGCAGCCGCGCCCGGATGCGCGCCACCAGCTCCTTCGGCTTGAACGGCTTGACGATGTAGTCGTCCGCGCCGGACTCGAGGCCCACCACCACGTCCACGGTGTCGCTCTTGGCGGTGAGCATCACAATCGGCACACCGGACTCCGCCCTGATCAGACGGCAGACCTCGATGCCGTCCCGGCCCGGCAGCATCAGGTCGAGCAGCACCAGGTCGGGCTTGGTCTCACGGAAGGCGGCCAGCGCCTTGTCACCGTCGGCTACGAAAGACGGCTCAAAACCTTCACCACGCAGCACGATGCCGAGCATCTCGGCCAGTGCGGTGTCGTCGTCGACGACAAGGACTCGTCCCTTCATGGACCACATCATCCCATTAACTAAATCGTTACCTGGCGTGACCTGTCACACAGCGCAGCGAGTGAATCGGCCGTCACAGGGGACGCGACGCCCTCCTCGGTGACGATCGCCGTCACCAGATCCGGAGGCGTCACGTCGAACGCCGGGTTGTACGCCTGGGTCCCGAGGGGTGCCACAGGTATCCCGCCTCCCGCTTCCGCTCCCGCCACCGGCACCTGAGGTGCGGTGAACTCCGTGACCTCGTGCCCGGGCCGCTGCTCCACCTCGATGGACGCCCCGTCCGGTGTCTCCGGATCCACCGTCGTCACCGGCGCCACCACGATGAACGGCACGTGGTGGTACCGGGCCAGCACAGCGAGCGGGTAGCTCCCCACCTTGTTCGCGACCGAGCCGTCGGCCGCGATCCGGTCCGCCCCGATGAGTACCGCGTCCACCTCGCCCGCGGCGAACAGCGAGCCCGCCGCGTTGTCCGTGAGCAAGGTGTACGCCATCCCGGTGCGGGCCGCCTCGTACGCCGTCAGTCGAGCACCCTGCAGCAACGGACGCGTCTCGTCCACCCACAGTTTGCGCAGCCGCCCCGCCCGGTGTGCCGCCAGCGCCACCGCGAATGCCGTGCCCTCCCCGCCGGACACCAGCGCGCCCGTGTTGCAGTGCGTGAGGAGCCGGTGCCCGCCGGCCGGGAGCAGCTCGTCCAGCAGCGCCAGACCGTGCCGCGCCATCCGCGCGCTGGCCTCGGCGTCCTCACGGTGCAGTGCCCGCGCCGCGGCGAGCGCCGCCTCGGCGGCCTGCCGCAGGTCACCGCCGTCGGCGAGCGCTGCCCGGTACGCGGCCCGGGCCCTGCGCACGCCGACGGCGAGGTTCACCGCGGTGGGCCGGGCGCCCGCGAGCGCGGCGGCGGCGTCGTCCACGTCGAAACCGCGCGCGGCGGCGAGCGCGACCCCGTACGCCCCGGCGATCCCGAGCAGCGGTGCCCCGCGCACGGCGAGCGTACGGATCGCGTCCACGAGCGCGGGCGCGTCCGTGCACACGAGCTCGACCTCCTCGGCCGGCAGCCTTCTCTGGTCGAGAAGGGCCAGTACGGGGCCTTCGGGCGGCTCGTCCCAGCGGATCGCCGGTATCGCAGCCGCCTCGTCTTCCTCGCCGGATCGCGCGTACTGATCAGCCATGCGGTCAGTCTGCCCCGTACCGCGCCGACTATTGAAGGCGTGCGCGCACCACCGCTGGTTCCTTGGTGGGCGCAGCGTGGCACGATGGCTGCCAACCTGCCGCCGCGACCGCGGACGGGCACCGTGAAGGAGCGACGATGAACGACACTCCGGGCTGGGCCTCGCCCGGATCTGCCCCCTCCGACGGGCAGCAGCCGGGCGCCTCCGGCGCGCAGACCCCGGAGCAACCCTCGGACCGGAGCGGTACCGATCAGCCGCAGCCGTCGGGCAAGTGGTCCCAGGAGCAGCCGCCACCCGGGCAGTGGACCGCTCCTCAGCCTCCTCAGGGCCCCGGCCAGGCCCCGCCACCGCCTCCGCCCGGCCCGGGCTGGGGTGCCCGTCCTCCCGCCGCTCCCGGCGGCCACGGAGGGGCTGGCGGCTGGGGCGCTCCCCAGCCGGGCTTCGGCGGCCACGGAAGCTGGGGCGGTGCCTGGGGTCCGCCGCCCGCGGCCAAGCCCGGTGTCATCCCGCTGCGCCCGCTCGGCGTCGGCGAGATCCTCGACGGCGCGGTCTCCACCATGCGCACCTACTGGCGCACGGTCCTCGGCATCTCGCTGACCGTCGCGGTCGTCACGGAGACCGTCGTCATCCTGCTGCAGGGCCTGGTCCTGAACGACACCACCGACGCGGACACCCTCAAGAACCCCAGCGCCTCCCTGAGCGAGGTGAGCCGCGCCCTGGGCGACACGCTGCTGGGCTCCGCGGCGGTCCTGGTGTTCGTGCTGCTCGGCACCATCGTCGCCACGGCCCTGCTCACGGCCGTCACCAGCAGGGCGGTGCTCGGCAGGCCGGTCACCGCCGGCGAGGCCTGGCGTGACGCCCGCCCGCAACTCGCGCGGCTCGGCGGGCTCACGATCCTGCTTCCGCTCATGGCCATGGCGATCGTCGCCGCGGGCACGCTGCCCGGCATCCTCATCGCCTGGTCCGGGTCCACCGCGGCGGGCGTGTCGCTCGCCGTCCTCGGCGGCCTCGGCGCCGGCGTGGTCGCTCTGTGGATCATGATCCGTTTCTCCCTCGCCTCGCCCGCGCTGATGCTGGAGAAGCAGGGGATCGGCAAGGCGATGAGCCGCTCCGCGAAGCTGGTGCGCGGCTCGTGGTGGCGGGTGTTCGGCATCCAGTTGCTCGCGCAGATCATCGCGAGCATCATGGCGTCGATCGTCGTGCTCCCCTTCACGTTCCTCGCCGGGGTGTTCAGCGGCGACGGTCTCGGCAGCCTCTTCGGCGGCTCCACCGGCAGCCCCGGTTGGACGTTCCTCATCGTCAGCGGGATCGGCTCGGTGATCGGACGCATGATCACGTTCCCGATCACGGCGGGCGTCATCGTGCTGCTCTACATCGATCAGCGCATCCGCCGAGAGGCCCTCGACCTCGAACTGGCTCGCGCCGCCGGCCTGCAGGGCTACGGCTCCGACGTCCCCGGCACCACCGCGGGGGGCTGACGGGGTGAGACTGACGGGGGGAGCGCTGAGAGCCGCAACGGTGCTGTTGCGCTCGGGCGACGGGCCACCGGTGACGATCCCGCGCGACCCCGCGCGGGAGGCGGCCCGGCGTGAGCTGTCCAAACGGATGTACCACGAGAACGACCCGGGCCTGCTGCAGCGCGCCCTGAACGCCTTCTGGGACTGGCTCGACCGGCTCTTCGGCGAGGCCGCCACCGCTACGCCCGGCGGCTCGGTCGGCCTCCTCGTCATCGTGGTGGCGGTCCTGGCGCTCGTCGCGGCCCTGTGGTGGCGCCTGGGCACGCCCCGCCGCCCGCCCACCTCGTCCGCGACTCTCTTCGACGACCGCCCCCGCACCGCCGCCGAACACCGCGCGGCCGCCGAGGCGCACGCCGCCCAGGGGCACTGGAACCAGGCCGTCCAGGAACGCATGCGCGCCGTCGTCCGCTCCCTGGAGGAACGCGCCCTCCTCGACACCCGGCCCGGCCGCACCGCCGACGAGGCGGCCTCCGAGGCCGGCCGCACCCTCCCCGACCACGCGGACCGGTTGCGGGCCGCCGCCCGGGACTTCGACGACGTGACATACGGCGGCCGGGCCGCCGGCGAAGCCATGTACCGCCGGCTCGCCGCCCTCGACGACGACCTGCAGCGCGCCAAGCCCCAGCTCGCCGGCAAGGCACCCGGCGCGGCCCACGACACCCGCCAGGGAGCCACCGGATGACCGCCGACGCCACGGTCGCGTCCACGTCGGCCTCGCCCACCGCCCGGCAGATGTGGACCCGGGCACGCGGTGTCCTGCTCGCCGTCGTACTGCTGCTGATCGGTGCCGTCGTGATCGCCTTGATCCGATCCGGCGACCGGCACGGCCGCCTCGACCCCCGCTCCGCCGACCCCTCCGGCAGCCACGCCGTCGCCCGGCTCCTCGCCGACCGGGGCGTGTCCACGCGCGTGGTCACCACCCTTGAGCAGGCGCGGACCGCTGTCGGCACAGACACCACGCTTCTGGTCGCCGCGCCCGAGCAGTTGACGCACCATCAACAGCGCCTGCTGCACCAGGCGACGCAGAAATCCGGCGGCCGGACGATCCTCGTCGCTCCTGAGACGTCCACCGACACGCTCGCTCCCGGCGTCTCGGCCGACCCCGCCATCAGCTTCGAGTCGACACTGGCGCCCGTCTGCGAGCTGTCCGAGGCCCGGCGAGCGGGCACCGCCGACACGGGAGGGGTCCGCTACCGTACGAGCGACGCCCGCGCCGACCGCTGCTACCCCAGCGACGGCCTGCCCACCGTCGTCCGTGTCCCGGCCGCATCCGGGGCCGGCGACACCGTCGTCCTCGGCGCGCCCGACATCCTCTACAACAACCGTCTCGACGAGCGGGGCAACGCCTCGCTCGCCCTGCAACTGCTCGGTTCCCGCACCCATTTGGTCTGGTACCTCCCCTCGCTCTCCGACACCTCGGCCACCGACTCGGGCGGCCGGAGTTTCCTCGACCTGCTTCCCTCGGGCTGGCTGTGGGGCACGCTCCAGCTCTTCATCGCCGCAGCGCTGGCCGCCCTGTGGCGAGCACGGCGATTCGGCCCGCTCGTCCCCGAAAAACTCCCCGTCGCGATCCGCGCCTCCGAAACCGTCGAAGGCCGCGCCCGCCTCTACCGCAAAGCCGACGCCCGCGACCGTGCGGCCGCCGCTCTGCGCTTCACCACCCGCACCCGTCTCGCCCCCCTCGTAGGCATCCCCCTCGCCCAGGCACACACGCCCGAGGCCCTGCTCCCCGCGCTGTCCGCCCACCTGCACGGCGACGGACAGTCCCTGCACCCGCTCCTCTTCGGCCCGCCGCCCGGCGACGACGCGGCCCTGATCGCCCTCGCCGACCAACTCGACGCCCTCGAAAGAGAGGTACGCCGTCCATGATGGACCCGACCACTGACAACGCCGGGATCGCCGGGGATCCGGGCGCAGCCCGCGCCTCCCTGGAGTCCCTGCGCGCTGAGATCGCCAAGGCCGTGGTCGGCCAGGACCCCGCCGTCACCGGCCTCGTCGTCGCCCTCCTGTGCCGTGGACACGTCCTGCTGGAAGGGGTCCCCGGCGTCGCCAAGACACTGCTGGTCCGCGCGCTCGCAGCGGCCCTCGAACTCGACACCAAGCGCGTCCAGTTCACGCCGGACCTGATGCCCAGCGACGTCACGGGCTCTCTCGTCTACGACGCCCGCACAGCGGAGTTCTCCTTCCAGCCCGGCCCGGTCTTCACCAACCTCCTCCTCGCGGACGAGATCAACCGCACCCCGCCCAAGACCCAGTCGTCCCTCCTCGAAGCCATGGAGGAGCGCCAGGTCACGGTCGACGGCAGTCCGCGCCCGCTCCCCGAGCCGTTCCTGGTCGCCGCGACGCAGAACCCGGTCGAGTACGAGGGGACGTACCCCCTCCCCGAAGCCCAACTGGACCGGTTCCTGCTCAAACTGACGATCCCTCTGCCGTCCCGCCAGGACGAGATCGACGTCCTCACCCGCCACGCCGCGGGCTTCGACCCGCGTGACCTGCACACCGCCGGCGTACGCCCCGTCGCGAGCGCCGCGGACCTCGAGGCCGCACGCGCCGCCGTCGCCAAGACGACCGTGTCCCCCGAAATCACCGCCTACGTCGTGGACGTCTGCCGGGCCACCCGCGAATCTCCGTCCCTCGCGCTCGGCGTGTCACCACGCGGTGCCACGGCCCTGCTCGCCACCTCCCGAGCCTGGGCCTGGCTGACGGGCCGTGACTACGTCATCCCCGACGATGTGAAGGCACTCGCCCTCCCGACACTCCGTCACCGGGTCCAGCTCCGCCCTGAGGCGGAGATGGAGGGAGTGACCGCCGACTCGGTCATCAACGCGATCCTCGCCCACGTCCCCGTCCCCCGCTGATGGCATTCACCGGACGCGCCGCGCTCCTCGCGGCACTCGGCACCCTCCCGGTCGGCATCTGGGACCCCAGCTGGACCGGCATCCTCGCCGTCAACGGCTCCCTCGCGCTGGCGTGCGCATGCGACTTCGCACTGGCCGCACCCGTACGCCGACTTGGCCTGACCCGTTCCGGCGACACATCCGTACGCCTGGGCGAAACGGCCGACGTGACCCTCACGGTCACCAACCCATCGGGCCGACCGCTGCGCGCCCGCGTACGCGACGCCTGGCCGCCCAGCAGTTGGCGGCCCGGAACCGAAGTGGCCGCGTCACGCCACCGTCTGACGGTCCCTCCAGGCGAACGCCGACGTGTGACGACCCGTCTGACCCCGACGCGCCGAGGCGACCGCCAAGCCGACCGCGTCACGATCCGTTCCTACGGACCGCTCGGTCTCTTCTCCCGCCAAGGCACTCACAAAGTCCCCTGGACGGTTCGGGTTCTGCCTCCGTTCACCAGCCGCAAGCACCTTCCCGCCAAACTGGCCCGGCTGCGCGAACTCGACGGCCGCACCAGCGTGCTGACGCGCGGCGAGGGCACGGAGTTCGACAGCCTGCGCGAGTACGTCCCCGGGGACGACACCCGTTCCATCGACTGGCGAGCCACGGCACGGCAGACCTCGGTCGCGGTACGCACCTGGCGACCCGAACGCGACCGTCACATCCTCCTGGTCCTGGACACCGGCCGTACCTCCGCCGGCCGCGTCGGCGACGCACCGCGCCTGGACGCCTCCATGGACGCCGCGCTGCTGCTGGGCGCGCTGGCGACCCGCGCGGGAGACCGCGTGGGCCTGCTCGCCTACGACCGCCGGGTACGCGCCCTGGTCCAGGGACGCGCCGCCGGCGATGTCCTGCCATCGCTGGTCAACGCGATGTCGACGTTGGAGCCGGAACTGGTGGAGACGGACGCACGCGGTCTTACGGCCATGGCACTGCGTACAGCGCCCCGGCGCTCGTTGATCGTCCTGTTGACCACGCTGGACACGGCTCCCATCGAGGAGGGGCTCCTGCCGGTGCTGCCCCAGCTCACTCCGCGCCATACCGTGTTGCTGGCGTCTGTGGCCGATCCGCGCATCGCCCGCATGGCGACGGCGCGGGGCAGCACGGACGCGGTGTACGAGGCCGCAGCGGCGGCCCAGGCACATTCGGAACGGACACGCATGGCCGAGCGGCTGCGGCGTCACGGGGTGACGATTGTGGACGCGACGCCGGAGGATCTGGCGCCGGCGTTGGCGGACGCGTATTTGGCGTTGAAGGCGGCGGGGCGGCTCTGAATCCAGGGAGCGTGAGGTCCGCCGCCACACGAAGCCTCGCCCTTGCCCTTGCCCTTTGGTCTTTTTGCCCTTTGGGCGTCTAACGCAGAAAACCCCCGTGCCGAAAAGCACGGGGGTTTCCTCAAGAATTGTTCGGCGGTGTCCTACTCTCCCACAGGGTCCCCCCTGCAGTACCA
>NZ_JBIATP010000023.1:0-113739 GCF_042891915.1 Streptomyces sp. NPDC001848
CGCCTCCAACTCACCTCTCGAACCCCTAAAAATCGGCAACCCCGCGCAGGTTCCGCACTCGTCCGCATCCAGGAATCTGCGAACCCGCGCGCTTCGCTGGGCGGCGGACTCGACGTACTCCTCGGCGGAGAGACCACGGAAGGACTGCGCTGGCCGGCGTTCGCCGCCTCCCGGGGACGGGTGGGAAGCGGCGCCCTGGAGGAGTCCCTGCCCCAGGTGCACGCGCTGCGGGTGCTGAGCTGGGACCGTGGCGACACCGTCGCCGTCCCGCCCCAGGCGGTCCGCGCGGTCCTCGCCGCGGCACGGCGGCGCGGCGGCGCGGTCGTCGTCGATCTCCCGCGCCGTGTCGACGAGGGGGTCGCCGAGGTCCTCGCGCAGCTGGACCTCGGCATCCTGGTGGTCCCCGGAGAACTGCGGGGGGTCGCGGCCGCGCGGCGGGTGGCGTCCGCGGTCGGCATGGTCCTCGGTGACCTGCGGATCGTGGTGCGGGGGCCGTACCCGCCCGGCATGGACGACCGCGAGGTGGCGCGCCTGCTGGAGCTGCCGCTGGTCGGCGAGGTGCCGTACGAGACACCACCGGAAGACGGTTCGGTACCGCCCGGGGGAGCGGCGCGGGGGCCGCTCGCCCGGTTCTGCTCGGTCTTCTGGGAGCGGGCGCTGGCCGAGGCGGGTGACCCCGTATGAGCACGGGCTGGGGCGCGACGGCAGGTACGGCGGGGCCCGGTGCCCGGGCGGACGCGGGTTCCGGCGGCGCGGAGGGGCCCGGCGAGCGGTCGCGGCTGCTGGACGGAGTGCGGCAGTGGCTGGCCGAGAGCGGGGCCGAGCCAACCCCCGCGCGCGTGGCGCAGGCGCTGCGGGAGCAGGGGCGGGTGCTCGGGGATGCGGAAGTGCTCGGCGCTGCCCGGCAGCTGCGGTCCGAACTGGTCGGCAGCGGCCCTCTGGAACCGTTGCTCGCGGACCCGTCCGTGACTGACGTCCTGGTGTCCGCGCCGGACCGGGTGTGGGTGGACCGGGGGACCGGACTGGAGTTGACGCAGGTGTCCTTCCCGGACGCGGCGGCCGTACGCCGTCTCGCGCAGAGGCTGGCGGCCGTGGCCGGGCGGCGGCTTGACGACGCCCGACCGTGGGTGGACGCCCGCATGCCGGACGGCACCCGTCTGCACGCGGTGCTGCCGCCGGTCGCGGTCGGCTCGACATGCCTGTCCCTGCGGGTCGTGCGGCCCCGGGCCTTCACCCTGGACGAACTCGTGGCGGCGGGCACGGTGCCGCCGGACGGGGACCGGCTGCTGCGGGCGCTGATCGCCTCCCGGCTCTCCTACGTGATCAGCGGCGGAACCGGTTCGGGCAAGACCACGCTGCTGAGCGCGCTCCTGGGCGTGGTGGGGCCGACCGAGCGGATCGTGCTCGCCGAGGACTCGGCCGAGCTGCGCCCGGACCACCCGCATGTGGTGCGCCTGGAGGGCCGGCCAGCGAACCAGGAGGGGGTGGGGCTCGTCGAGCTCCAGGACCTGGTGCGGCAGGCACTGCGGATGAGACCCGACCGGCTCGTCGTCGGCGAGGTGCGCGGCCCCGAGGTGGTGTCCCTGCTGGCCGCGCTGAACACGGGCCATGAGGGCGGCTGCGGCACGCTCCACGCGAACGCGGCGGCCCAGGTGCCCGCCCGGCTGGAAGCGCTCGGTACGGCTGCGGGTCTGGACCGGGCCGCGCTGCACAGCCAGCTGGCGGCCGCGCTGTCGGTGGTCCTGCACCTCGTGCGCGACCGGACCGGGCGGCGCCGGATCGCGGAGGTGCATGTGCTGGAGCGGGCCGCGTCGGGGCTCGTGGTGACGGTGCCCGCCCTGCGGTGGGGACCGGAGGCCTTCGTGCGCGAGCGGGGGTGGGAGCGGCTGCGGGAGCTGCTCCGCGGCGGAAGCGAGGGGAGTGAGGTGGAGGTGCTGTGAGCGCAGTCGGTCGGGTGGCGGTCGATGGGACGGGGCTCGGGCAGATGACGGCTGGGGGTGTGCCGGGGTCCGGTCATCTGGCGGTCGGCGTGGCCCTGGTGTGTGCCGGGACGGCGGCCTGGATGGTGAGCGGCTCGAACACGGCGGCCCGCCGTGCCCGGTTGCTGTTCGCGGGCGGTGGCGCCGCGGCGCGGGGCGGGCCGCCGCCCTGGGAGCGGTTCGTGCTGCGGGTGCGGCGGTTGCCGGTGGAGTGGTGGTCGGTGGCCGTGGGCGCGGTGATCGCGCTGCTCGGGACGTCTCTCCTGCCCCTGGCGGCCGGAGCCGTCGGTGTACCGGTGGTTCGGCGGGTGCGTCGGGCGCGCGAGGCGGCGCGGGCACGGGAAGCGCGTGGCGAGGCGGTGATCGCGCTGTGCGGGGCGCTCGCCGGGGAGGTGCGGGCCGGGCGCCAGCCGGGCGAGGCCCTGCTGCGGGCGGCTCGTGACTCCGGCGGGCTCGGCGAGGCCCAGGCGGCGGTGCTGGCGGCTGCGCGGTTCGGCGGGGACGTCCCGGGTTCGCTCGCGGACGCGGCACGGCAGCCGGGGGCCGACGGGTTGTCCGGGCTGGCCGCGTGCTGGCGGGTGGCCGTGGACCGGGGTGCGGGACTGGCGGCCGGGCTGGACCGGCTGGAAGCGGCGCTGCGCGCCGAGCGCGACCAACGCGCCGATCTGCGGGCGCAGTTGGCGGGCGCTCGATCGACGGCGGTCCTGCTCGCCGGGCTGCCGGTCCTCGGACTGCTGCTGGGCACCGCGCTCGGCGCCCACCCGCTGCACGTGCTGCTGCACACCGGGGCGGGGCTGGCGTGTCTGGTGGTCGGTGGCGTGCTGGAGGGGGCCGGGCTGTGGTGGGCGCTGCGGATCGTGCGAGGGGCGGAGGCGGCGTGAGTGCGAGCGTTGTCCACAGGCTGGGGATGCTGTGCGCGGTGCTGGCGCTGTGGTGGCCGACGCGCACGCTCATCGTCGCGCGGCGGACGCGGAGGGTGCGGCGGCGGGTGGCCGCCGTTCTGGCGGGGGCGGGTGCGGCAAGACAGCGGTCACGCGAACGTGTGCCCGGTGGGGTGCGACGGACCGAGGTGCGGGACGCCGTGCGGCGCTGGCTGCCGGTCACCGGGGCGCTGTGTGCCGGCTGGGTCGTGATCGGAGGGTTCGCCGGGCTGGGGGTCGGACTGGTCACCGGGATCGGCGTGGCGCGGTGGCGGGCGCGGCAGCAGCGTGACCGTCGCACGGAGGAGTACGACCCGGCCGTGGCCGCCCGTCAGCTGCCGCTGGCCGCCGACCTGCTCGCGGCGTGCATCGCGGCGGGCGCGAGCCCGGTGTCGGCCGCTCAGGCGGTGGGCGAGGCCTTGGCGGGACCGGTCGGTGAGCGGCTGGCGCGGGGCGCGGCCGAGGTGCGGCTCGGGGGCGAACCGGCCGATGCGTGGCGACGGCTCGCCGCGCTCCCGGGCGCCGCAGCTCTGGTGCGGCTCCTTGAACGGGCGGGCGATTCCGGGGCCCCGGCGGCCGCACCGGTCGGGCGCCTCGCGGCTCAGGCGCGGGCCGAGTGGGCCCGAGGAGCGACGGCACGGGCGCGCCGCGCGGGCGTCCTGGTCACCGCCCCGGTGGGGCTGTGCTTCCTGCCCGCGTTCATCGCGGTCGGGGTGCTGCCCGTCGTGATCGGGCTGGCGGGAGGGCTGCTGGGAGGGGGTGGGAGATGACGGGGCACGGCATGTGGTGACGGGTGACGAACCGGACAGAGGGTCCGGAAGACGGCCACGGCCGGACAGCAAACAACCGGACAAACAGCTGTTCAAATAACAAAGCACAACGAGAACCTCACGGGGGTTGATATGAGCAAGGTGGTACGAGTACGAGCCCGGGTGCGTGCGCTGGTGCGCCGGCTGAGGGCGGCGGGGCGCGGGGACGCGGGGATGGTCACCTCCGAGTACGCGGTGGGGATCATCGCCGCGGTGGCCTTCGCGGCGCTCCTCTACAAGGTGCTGACGAGCGGACAGGTCAGTGCGGAACTGCAGGCGATCGTGAAACGGGCGCTCAGTGTCCGGATGTGACGGCGTGCGAGCGCACCGGGGACCGGGCCGTGCCCGGGACCATGGCTTCGTGACGGCGGAGACCGCGGTCGTGCTGCCCGCCCTGGTGCTCTTCGCGATGGCCCTCGTGTGGGCCCTGTTGGCCGCGTCCGCGCAGATCCGGTGCGTGGACGCGGCCCGCGCGGGGGCCCGGGCGGCGGCCCGGCAGGAGCCGCCGGGTGTGGTGCGGGACATGGCCCGGCAGGCGGCTCCGGACGGCGCGAGGATCACGGTGAGCCGACAGGGCGATCTGGTACGCGTGCTGGTCGTGGCCCATCCCCCCGGCCCGGATGTGTTCCCTCTCGAACTGCGACACGAGGCGGTGGCGTTGGCGGAGGAGACGGTGGGGGTGAAGCAGTGAGGGGATGTGAACGCGGCGCATTCCGAAGGCGCTTGGACGCCCTCAAGGCCCGTGTGATGGTGGCGCGTTCGGATCGCGGCTCCGCCACCGTCTGGGTCGTGTGCCTGCTCGGTGCGATGTGTGCCGTGTTCGGCGTCCTGCTGGCCCAGGGCGAGGTCGTGCTGGCCCGGCACCGTGCGGCCGGTGCGGCCGACCTCGCCGCACTGGCGGCCGCGGATCACTGGACGGACGGAGGCGGCAAGGCGTGCGCCACGGCGGGGCGGGTCGCCCGGGCCCAGGGAAGCAGGCTCGTGCGGTGCGCCCTCGTGGGGGCGGTCTCCGACGTCACGGCGGCGTCGGCCGCGGGGCCGTTCACCACCGAGGTCAGGGCGAGGGCGGGGCCGCCGGAGCCGAGGGCGCCGGAGCCGCCGGACCGCTCGCCGCCTCCTCGGGCGCCCCGCGCAGCAGCACCGTGAGGAGGCGTACGGCTCCCCTCTTGTGCAGCGGGTCGTTGCCGTTGCCGCACTTGGGGGACTGGATGCAGGACGGACAGCCCGCCTCGCACTCGCAGGACGCGATGGCCTGGTGGGTGGCGGAGAGCCAGGCGCGGGCCGTGTGGAAGGCGCGCTCGGCGAAGCCCGCGCCGCCCGGGTGGCCGTCGTACACGAAGACCGTGGGCAGGAGCGTGTCCGGGTGCAGTGGCACGGAGACGCCTCCGATGTCCCAGCGGTCGCAGGTGGCGAAGAGCGGAAGCATGCCGATCGAGGCGTGTTCGGCCGCGTGCAGCGCGCCACCGAGGATCTCCGGGCCGATGCGGGCCTCGTCCAGCTGGTCCTCGGTGACGGTCCACCACACGGCGCGGGTGCGCAACGTCCGAGGAGGGAGGTCGAGTTTCGTCTCGCCCAGCACCTCACCGGTGATCAGACGCCGACGCAGAAAGGAGACGACCTGGTTGGTGACCTCGACGGAGCCGTAGCACAACCGGCCCTCACCCCAGGGGATTTCGACGTCCGTCTCCAGGACGGAGATGGAGGTGGTGTCGCGGGCGACCGTCGTGTACGGCGGGTTGGCCTCCTCGACCAGGGCGACGGAGTCCTCCAGGTCGAGGGAGCGCACCAGGTACGTACGGCCCTGGTGCAGGTGGACCGCGCCCTCGTGGACCGTCGTGTGGGCGGCGCCCGCGTCGACCGTGCCGAGCAGTCGCCCGGTGCCGGCCTCGACGACCTGGACCGGGCGCCCGCCCGCCCCGCGGATGTCCGTGAGGTCGGCGGCCCGCTCCCGGCGCGTCCAGTGCCACGCCTTCGTGCGGCGGCGCAGCAGCTTCGCGGCCTCCAGCTGCGGCAGCACGTCGTCGCACGCGGGACCGAACAGCTCCAGGTCCTCCTCCGTCAGCGGCAGTTCGGCCGCCGCCGCGCACAGGTGCGGGGCGAGGACGTAGGGGTTGTCCGGGTCGAGGACCGTGGACTCGACCGGCTGGTCGAACAGGGCCTCGGGGTGGTGGACGAGGAACGTGTCCAGCGGGTCGTCACGGGCGACCAGCACTGCGAGGGCGCCCTGCCCGGCGCGGCCCGCGCGGCCCGCCTGCTGCCACAGCGAGGCACGGGTCCCCGGGTACCCGGCGATCAGCACGGCGTCGAGCCCGGACACGTCCACGCCGAGCTCCAGGGCCGTCGTCGCGGCGAGGCCGATGAGTTCGCCGGAGTGCAGGGCCCGCTCCAGGGCGCGGCGCTCCTCGGGAAGGTAGCCGCCGCGGTAGGCGGCCACGCGGCGGGCCAGGGAGCGGTCGACCTCGGCCAGACGTTCCTGGGCGATCACCGAGATCAGCTCGGCGCCGCGGCGGGAGCGGATGAAGGCGACCGAGCGCACGCCCTGCACGGTCAGATCGGTCAGCAGGTCGGCGGTCTCGGCGGTGGCCGTGCGGCGGACGGGCGCGCCCCGCTCGCCGTGCAGCTCGGTGAGCGGCGGCTCCCACAGGGCGAAGACCAGCTCGCCGCGCGGGGAGGCGTCGTCCGCGACCTCGACGACCGGCAGGCCGGTGAGGCGGCGGGCGGCCACCGAGGGCTCGGCGGCGGTCGCGGAGGCCAGCAGGAAGACGGGGGCGGAGCCGTAGCGGGCGCACAGGCGGCGCAGCCGGCGCAGGACCTGGGCGACGTGGGAGCCGAAGACACCTCGGTAAGTGTGGCACTCGTCGATGACGACGTACTTCAGGGCGCGCAGGAAGGAGGACCAGCGCGGATGGGAGGGCAATATGCCGCGATGCAGCATGTCCGGGTTGGTGAGGACGTAGTTGGCGTACTGGCGTACCCATTCACGTTCCTCGGGCGGTGTGTCGCCGTCGTAGACGGCGGCCCGGATCGCCGTGCCGAGAGGCTGTGAAAGTTCCTTCACCGATCGGCACTGATCCGCCGCGAGGGCCTTGGTGGGGGCCAGGTAGAGGGCGGTGGCGCCCCGGCCGTTCGGGGCCTCGGCGCCGTCCAGCAGCCGGGACAGCACCGGCACCAGATAGGCGAGCGACTTGCCCGAGGCCGTGCCCGTGGCGACGACCACCGAGTCGCCGTCCAGGGCGTGCTCGGCGGCGAGCGCCTGGTGGGCCCAGGGGTGCTCGATGCCCGCGCGGCGCACGGCGGCGACGACCTCGGCACGGATCCGGTCCGGCCAGACGGCATGGCGGCCCTCTCGCGGGGGCAAGTGCTCCGTATGAGTGATGCGCGCAGCCCGGCTCGGGCCCGAGGCGAGCCGGTCCAGGACCGTGCCAGGCGCAAGGCGGGACACGGGGCCCGTCGTGGGTCGATCGGATCGGTGATTCTTGGCCATCGGCACCGAGTGTGTCACTGGCGTGACGGACAATGGGTCCAAGGCGTCGTGCACGCCTGCCGGTAAGTGATTGAATGCCATCGCGGCTGGCGAACCGTCCCGGGGGCTGAAGCCGAGGTGCCCGAGGGGCGACCGCTCGATAGCAAGGTGCTGGAGGATCCGTGGACCTGTCCCTGTCGACCCGTACCGTCGGCGATCGTACGGTCGTCGAGGTCGGTGGCGAAATCGACGTATATACCGCGCCCAAGCTGCGCGAGCAGCTGGTCGAGCTGGTGAACGACGGGAATTTCCACCTCGTCGTCGACATGGAGGGCGTGGACTTCCTCGACTCCACCGGGCTCGGCGTGCTGGTGGGCGGCTTGAAGCGCGTTCGGGCCCATGAGGGCTCCCTGCGCCTGGTGTGCAACCAGGAGCGCATTCTCAAGATCTTCCGCATCACCGGCCTCACCAAGGTGTTCCCGATTCACACCTCGGTCGAGGAAGCGGTGGCGGCCACCGACTGACCCCGCTTCCGGGCCGTGGGGCCCGGACGGAAGAAGCAAGAGCGGGGGGTTCGGGCCAGTACGGCCCGGCCCCCCGACCGCACGCCCGAAGTTTCTGAGGGGGATGCATGGCCACCGTTGAACTCCGCTTCAGCGCGCTGCCCGAACACGTCAGGACCGCCCGGCTCGTGGCGGCGGCGGTGGCGCGTCGGGCCGGAGTGGAGGAGGCCGCACTCGACGAGGTCAGGCTCGCCGTCGGGGAGGCCTGCACCCGCGCCGTCGGACTGCACCAGAGCAACGGGATCTCGGCGCCGGTGCGGGTGGTGCTGACCGAGGAGGAGAAACAGTTCTCCATCGAGGTCGGCGACGAGGCACCGCACATCGTGCCCGGTGACGAGCCGGCGGGCGTCGGTGTCGTCGAGACGGAGGCGGAGGCCGAGGAGGACGAGATGGGCCTCGCGGTGATCAGCGGCCTCGTCGACGACGTGGAGGTCACCACCGGGGAGAACGGCGGACTGATCAGGATGAGCTGGCCGACCACACCGCCCGGCGCCGCTCCCACCAGCCCGCCCGGCGCCGCTCAGTTCCCGGCCTGACGACACATCTCTCCCTCAAGCCCCAACGGTTTTCGTAAGAAGGGTCCTGCCTGTGCAGGGCCCTTCTCTTTGTAAAGTCGTATGGTAATTCGTGAACGCCTTCACGTGAATATCTTCACGATCAATCAGGCGATAATTCGATCAAGAGAATTTGATCAAGAGTCTTCTGCGTCAATGGTTTTGAAGCGTTACCACTTTCGGGTTCTGTGGCTGATGTGCGATCTTTTGCTGAAGAGCAAGTGACGTCTCATTCGGTTTACCGCGCACTGTTTTGATCAGGTTCCGGTACCTACAATCCGTCCACATCTTGAGCTCAGCCCAAGCGTCAAGGAGGACGAATGGCGGGGCTTTCTACCCCTCAACAGTTTGACCACCCCACAGCCCTCGCGGCCGCGGTCCTGACCCATGACAACCGCATGATCGTGGTGGTCATCGCGGCCGTCGCGCTCGCGGCCCTCGTGGTGGCCGGGATTCTGGTGCGCGAGGTCCTCGCGGCCGGCGAGGGCACCGACAGCATGAAGAAGATCGCAGCCGCGGTCCAGGAAGGCGCGAACGCCTATCTGGCCCGGCAGTTGCGCACGCTCGGCGTATTCGCCGTCGTCGTCTTCTTCCTGCTCATGCTGCTGCCCGCGGACGACTGGAATCAGCGCGCCGGACGGTCGGTGTTCTTCCTGATCGGTGCGGCGTTCTCGGCGGCCACCGGCTATATCGGTATGTGGCTCGCCGTGCGCAGCAATGTCCGCGTCGCCGCTGCGGCGCGCGAGGCGACCCCGGCGGAGGGTGAACCACAAAAGGATCTCACCGCCGTCTCGCACCGGGCGATGAAGATCGCTTTCCGCACCGGCGGTGTCGTCGGCATGTTCACGGTGGGGCTCGGTCTGCTGGGCGCCTCCTGTGTGGTGCTGGTCTACGCGGCGAACGCGCCGAAGGTCCTCGAGGGCTTCGGTCTGGGCGCGGCGCTGATCGCCATGTTCATGCGTGTCGGCGGCGGCATCTTCACCAAGGCCGCCGACGTCGGCGCCGACCTGGTCGGCAAGGTCGAGCAGGGCATTCCGGAGGACGATCCGCGCAATGCCGCGACCATCGCCGACAACGTGGGCGACAACGTCGGCGACTGCGCGGGGATGGCTGCCGACCTCTTCGAGTCGTACGCCGTCACGCTCGTCGCCGCGCTGATCCTGGGCAAGGCCGCGTTCGGCGACTCGGGGCTGGCGTTCCCGCTGATCGTGCCCGCGATCGGGGTCGTGACCGCGATGATCGGCATCTTCGCGGTGGCGCCGCGCCGGGCCGACCGCAGCGGCATGTCCGCGATCAACCGGGGATTCTTCATCTCCGCGGTGATCTCCCTGGCGCTGGTCACGGCGGCCGTCTTCGCCTATCTGCCGTCGTCGTACGCCGGCCTCAAGGGCGTCACCGACGCGGCGATCCGCGCCAAGAGCGGCGATCCGCGGATCCTCGCGCTCGTCGCGGTCGCCATCGGCATCCTGCTCGCCGCCCTGATCCAGCAGCTGACCGGCTACTTCACCGAGACCAGCCGCCGTCCCGTGCGGGACATCGGCAAGACCTCGCTGACCGGCCCGGCCACCGTCGTCCTCGCCGGTATCTCCGTCGGTCTGGAATCGGCCGTGTACACGGCGCTGCTGATCGGCCTCGGTGTCTACGGGGCGTTCCTGCTCGGCGGTACGTCGATCATGCTCGCGCTGTTCGCGGTGGCGCTGGCCGGCACGGGCCTGCTCACCACGGTCGGCGTGATCGTCGCCATGGACACCTTCGGCCCGGTCTCCGACAACGCACAGGGCATCGCCGAGATGTCCGGCGACGTCCAGGGCTCGGGCGCGCAGGTGCTCACCGACCTGGACGCCGTCGGCAACACCACCAAGGCGATCACCAAGGGCATCGCCATCGCCACCGCGGTCCTGGCGGCCTCGGCGCTGTTCGGCTCGTACCGCGACGCGATCACCACGGCCGCGCAGGACGTGGGTGAGAAGGTCGGCGACGGCGGGCCGATGAGCCTGGTGATGGACATCTCCCAGCCCAACAACCTGGTCGGCCTCATCGCCGGCGCGGCAGTCGTCTTCCTCTTCTCGGGGCTGGCGATCAACGCGGTGTCGCGGGCGGCCGGTGCGGTGGTCTTCGAGGTGCGGCGGCAGTTCCGCGAACGGCCCGGGATCATGAACTACACGGAGAAACCCGAGTACGGCAAGGTCGTCGACATCTGCACCAAGGACGCCCTCCGGGAGCTGGCCACGCCCGGCCTGCTCGCCGTCATGGCGCCCATCGCTCTCGGGTTCACGTTCGGCGTCGGAGCGCTCGGCGCGTACCTCGCCGGCGCGATCGGCACCGGCACGCTGATGGCGGTCTTCCTGGCCAACTCCGGCGGAGCCTGGGACAACGCCAAGAAGCTCGTCGAGGACGGCCACCACGGCGGCAAGGGAAGCGAGGCGCACGCCGCGACGGTGATCGGCGACACGGTCGGCGACCCGTTCAAGGACACCGCGGGCCCGGCGATCAACCCGCTGCTCAAGGTCATGAACCTGGTGTCGCTGCTGATCGCGCCCGCGGTCATCAAGTTCTCCTATGGCAGCGACAAGAACATCGGCGTGCGGATCGCCATCGCGGTGCTCTCGCTCGTCGTGATCGTGCTCGCGGTGTACGTGTCCAAGCGGCGCGGGATCGCCGTGGGTGACGAAGACAACGCGGAGAAGGTGTCCAAGCCCGCCGATCCGGCGGTGGTGTCGTAGCCCGGCTCCACGGCACCCGCTCTTACGCCTGGTCACATACGGGCACATGGGCGGGCGTACGGCGCTCATCGAGAGGCCGTACGCCCGCCCTTGTCCGTGTCTGGGGCCCTCCCGTGAGCCTTCTCTCGCGTGGTGCAAAAGGCTGCAAAAGCGCCTGGAGGGGATATTCAGCCCGCGGGCGTCGCCCGGTCGGCGTGTATGTTCCGGGCCGAGAGAGCCATGGAAGGGACCAATCCGGTGAACAAGAAGCTCGCGGCCACAGTGTCCGGCGGTGCGGTACTGGTACTGGCGCTGTCGGCCTGCACCAGCGCAGGCAAGAGCCAGACCGACGACAAGCTGGCCTCCTGGGCCAAGCAGGTCTGCGACGCCGTGCCGGCCCAGAACGCGAAGATCAAGGCCGCCAACGACGCGATCACAAAGGCGGCCTCGGACACCACGAACCCGCCGCAGACCATCCAGAAGACCGACTCCCAGGCCTTCCAGGACATGTCCGACGGCTACAAGGCGCTTGCGACCGCCCTGAACAACGCCGGAGCGCCCCCTGGCGTCGACGGCGGTGCACAGCGGCAGCAGGACGCCGTCAAGACCCTCAACAGCCTCTCCGCGTCCTACGCCGACCTGAAGAAGAAGGTGGACGCGCTCAACACCAAGGACCAGGGCAAGTTCGCGTCCGGGCTGCACGACATCGCGGCCCAGATGACGGAGCTGGAGAA
The DNA here is from genome assembly GCF_042891915.1 of Streptomyces sp. NPDC001848. Classification (NCBI taxonomy): domain Bacteria; kingdom Bacillati; phylum Actinomycetota; class Actinomycetes; order Kitasatosporales; family Streptomycetaceae; genus Streptomyces; species Streptomyces sp. NPDC001848. Next base: position 11,725 of record NZ_JBIATP010000023.1, read on the forward strand.
GCAGAACCAGAGCGGGACCGCGGCGCTGAAGAACCTTGAGCAGGGTGACGTGAAGAAGGCGATCGCCGACCAGGCGAGCTGCAAGAAGGCGGCGGCCACGGCCTCGGCGACCGCGGGCTGAGTCCGCCGGCACGTCACAATGGGGGCGTGAGTACCCGCAGTCGCACCCTGCCCTCCCTGGACCGCACCGATGTCACCGCACGGTTGCGGGACGCCCTGCTCGGCGCCTCCTTCACCGCCGATGGGCTGCTCGACCTGCTCGGAGCGCCCGCGTACGCGGCGCTCGCGCGGAGCGAGACCGTGCCCGCACTCCGGGCGACGCGCGGGGACACGCCGCTGGAGACGCTCGTACGGCTGTTCCTGCTGCAACAGCCCGTGCCGCACGCGCGCGTGGCCGGCGTCCTGCCCCTGGAGGCGTGCCTGGAGGCCGGCTGGCTGGTGCGCACCGGCGGGGACGAGGTCGCCGCGACCGTGGACGTGCGGCCGTACGGCGGACCGGACGGCGAGGACTGGTTCATCGTCTCCGACCTCGGGTGCGCCGTCGGCGGGGCGGGAGGCATCGGCAGCCGGGACGAGAGCGTCGTCCTCGGGGTCGGCGGCGCCTCCACCACCCTCGCCGGCATCACCGTACGGACCCCCGTCGGCTCCGCCCTCGACCTCGGCACCGGCTCCGGGATCCAGGCGCTGCACGCGGCCCGGCACGCCACGCGCGTGACCGCGACCGACGTCAATCCGCGCGCCCTGCACATCGCCGCGCTCACCCTCGCGCTGTCCGGCGCCCCGGCCGCCGACCTGCGTCGGGGATCGCTCTTCGAGCCGGTCCGGGACGACGAGACGTTCGACCTGATCGTCTCGAACCCGCCCTTCGTGATCTCCCCCGGCGCCCGGCTCACCTACCGCGACGGCGGAATGGGCGGGGACGATCTGTGCCGCACGCTGGTTCAGCGCTCGGGGGAGCGGCTGAACGCGGGCGGGTTCGCGCAGTTCCTCGCCAACTGGCAGCACGTGGAGGGGGAGGACTGGCAGGACAGGCTCAGGTCGTGGGTGCCGCGCGGCTGCGACGCGTGGATCGTGCAGCGTGAGGTGCAGGACGTCACGCAGTACGCCGAGCTGTGGCTCAGGGACGCCGGGGACCACCGCGGCGATACGGCCGAGTACCAGGCGCGGTACGACGCGTGGCTGGACGAGTTCGAGGCGCGCAAGGTGCAGGCGGTCGGATTCGGCTGGATCGCGCTGCGCAGGAGCGACGCGGCCGAGCCCTCGATCACGGTCGAGGAGTGGCCGCATCCGGTCGAACAGCCGCTCGGAGACACGGTGCGCGCGCACTTCGACCGCGTCGACTACCTGCGGGCGCACGACGACGCGGCCCTGCTCGCCGGGCACTTCAGGCTCGCCGCCGAGGTGGTCCAGGAGCAGGTCGGGCTGCCCGGCGCCGAGGACCCGGAGCACGTGGTGCTGCGCCAGAACCGAGGGATGCGCCGCGCCACCAAGGTGGACACGGTCGGCGCGGGCTTCGCGGGCGTCTGCGACGGCACGCTGAGCGCGGGGCGGATCCTGGACGCCATCGCGCAGCTGGTCGGCGAGGACCCCGTGCTGCTGCGCGACCGCACGCCCGCGCAGATCCGGCTGCTGGTCGAACAGGGGTTCCTGGAGCCCGCGCGCTGACGGCTCACGGCTGATGGCTGACGGGGGCGTAGGGGCGGCAGGGCGGCGAGGGCGGCGCCGAGACCGCACCATCAAGTTCGCGTCGAGTTCGTTCCGGCCACCGGCCCCCGCCCGCACGCTGTCGAGCCGGGGGCGCACACGGCGTGCGGGGGCGGATCGTCCGCCGCACGTTCACCTCAGGTTCGCGTGTCGGCTTCCCCGGCGTGTCAGCCTCCCGTCGCCTGGGCGGGGCGGCGGCAGGATGCCGGTCCCGCCGTGCGGGAGGGAAACGACATGGAGAGCGCACCGGCGATCATCACGGGGGCGGTGTTCGTCCTGTTCGGCGGCGGTCTGCTGACCTGGACCGCGACTCGGTTGTACCGTGGTGAGCCGGTAACGGACGGTGTGAGCCGTATCGCATCCGCCGCGCTCGCCGGCCTCGCCGCAGTGGCCGCGCTCACGGCCGGCACATGGTGCTTCTTCCGCCTCTGACATCACTGTTCCCGGTCACCGGGCGACCTGAGCCGAAGTAACTGGGAGATCACCCTCCGGACAGGCCCGAAAAGGCCGCTGAGTACTCCGGGCGGCAGGAATGCCGGTAGTCGGGTTACCGTTCGAGTGGCCGTTGTGGGCTTTTCCCGTTTGACACGGGGGCGGGATGTACCGTCACACTCCGCAGCGTCACCAGAGAGTCAGAAAGCGACCTCACCCCGGGATCAAGGCCTGGGGAGGCCCCAGCGTCGACCGGAGAGAAGAGCGAAGTTGTCCCCGACCAGCGAGACCGCACAGGGCGGCCGCCGACTCGTCATCGTCGAGTCGCCTGCCAAGGCGAAGACGATCAAGGGCTATCTCGGCCCGGGCTACACCGTCGAGGCGAGCGTCGGGCACATCCGCGACCTTCCGAACGGCGCCGCGGAGGTGCCCGAGAAGTACACCGGCGAGGTGCGCCGCCTCGGCGTCGACGTCGAACACGACTTCCAGCCGATCTACGTCGTCAACGCCGACAAGAAGGCGCAGGTCAAAAAGCTCAAGGACCTGCTGCGTGAATCCGACGAACTCTTCCTCGCCACCGATGAGGACCGTGAGGGCGAGGCCATCGCGTGGCACCTCCAGGAGGTGCTGAAGCCCAAGGTTCCGGTCAAGCGGATGGTGTTCCACGAGATCACCAAGGACGCCATCCAGCAGGCCGTGCGCAATCCTCGCGAGCTGAACCAGAAGCTCGTCGACGCCCAGGAGACGCGCCGCATCCTCGACCGCCTCTACGGCTACGAGGTCTCGCCGGTGCTGTGGAAGAAGGTCATGCCGCGCCTGTCGGCCGGCCGTGTCCAGTCCGTCGCCACCCGGCTCGTGGTCGAGCGGGAGCGCGAGCGCATCGCGTTCCGTTCCGCCGAGTACTGGGACCTGACGGGCACCTTCGCGACCGGCCGCGCGGGAGACCTCTCGGACCCCTCGTCGCTGGTCGCCCGCCTGCAGAGCGTCGACGGCAGGAGGGTCGCACAGGGGCGCGACTTCGACTCCCTGGGACAACTCAAGAGCGACCAGGTCCTGCACCTCGACGAGGCGAACGCCCGCGCCCTCGCCGCCGCCCTGGAGAACACCCGCTTCTCGGTCAGGTCCGTCGAGTCCAAGCCGTACCGCCGCTCGCCGTACGCTCCGTTCCGTACGACGACGCTGCAGCAGGAGGCGAGCCGCAAGCTCGGCTTCGGCGCGAAGGCCACCATGCAGATCGCGCAGAAGCTGTACGAGAACGGCTACATCACGTACATGCGTACGGACTCCACGACGCTGAGCGACACGGCGATCGCCGCCGCTCGTGCCCAGGTCACGCATCTGTACGGCGCCGAGTACCTGCCCGACGCGCCGCGTACCTACGCCGCCAAGGTCAAGAACGCGCAGGAGGCGCACGAGGCGATCCGGCCCTCGGGTGATCGTTTCCGCACCCCGGCGGAGACCGGACTGACCGGCGACCAGTTCAAGCTCTACGAACTGATCTGGAAGCGGACCGTCGCCTCCCAGATGAAGGACGCGACCGGCAACTCGGTCACGGTCCGGATCGGTGGCACCGCCGCCGACGGCCGGGACGCCGAGTTCACCGCCTCCGGCAAGACGATCACCTTCCACGGCTTCCTCAAGGCCTACGTGGAGGGCGCCGACGACCCGAACGCCGAGCTCGACGACCGCGAGCGCCGGCTGCCGCAGGTCGCCGAGGGCGACGCGCTGAGCGCCGAGGAGATCACCGCCGACGGCCACGCGACCAAGGCCCCGGCCCGCTACACCGAGGCGTCGCTGGTCAAGGAGCTCGAAGAGCGCGAGATCGGCCGCCCGTCGACGTACGCGTCGATCATCGGCACGATCCTGGACCGCGGCTACGTGTTCAAGAAGGGCACGGCCCTCGTGCCGTCCTTCCTGTCCTTCGCCGTGGTAAACCTCCTGGAGAAGCACTTCGGTCGGCTCGTCGACTACGACTTCACCGCCAAGATGGAGGACGACCTCGACCGCATCGCGCGCGGTGAGGCGCAGGCCGTGCCGTGGTTGAAGCGGTTCTACTTCGGCGAGACGGCAGCCGACGGCGGCTTCGCCGCGGGCGCCAACGGCACCGCGGCCGACGCGGGCAACGGCGACGGGGACCACCTCGGCGGCCTCAAGGAGCTGGTGACCGACCTGGGCGCGATCGACGCGCGCGAGGTGTCGTCGTTCCCCGTCGGCAACGACATCGTGCTGCGGGTCGGCCGCTACGGCCCGTACATCGAGCGCGGCGAGAAGGACACCGAGCAGCACCAGCGCGCCGACATCCCGGCCGATCTCGCCCCCGACGAGCTGACCGCCGAGCTGGCGGAGGAACTGCTGGCCAAGCCGAGCGGCGAGCGCCCGCTGGGCACGGACCCGGAGACGGGCCGCCCGATCGTCGCCAAGGACGGCCGCTACGGCCCGTACGTCACGGAGATCCTCCCCGAGGGCACCCCGAAGACCGGCAAGAACGCGATCAAGCCGCGCACCGCCTCGCTGTTCAAGTCGATGTCCCTGGACACAGTGACCCTCGACGACGCGCTGAGGCTGATGTCCCTGCCGCGTGTGGTGGGCACCGACGCCGACGGGCAGGAGATCACCGCGCAGAACGGCCGCTACGGCCCGTACCTGAAGAAGGGCACGGACTCGCGCTCGCTGCAGTCCGAGGACCAGATCTTCACGATCACGCTGGAGGAGGCCCAGGCGATCTACGCCCAGCCCAAGCAGCGTGGCCGGGCGGCCGCCAAGCCGCCGCTGAAGGAGCTGGGCGAGGACCCGGTCAGCGGGAAGCCGGTCGTCGTCAAGGACGGCCGCTTCGGCCCGTACGTCACCGACGGCGAGACCAACGCGACCCTGCGCTCCGGCGACAGCGTGGAGACGATCACCCCGGAGCGCGGCTTCGAGCTGCTCGCGGAGAAGCGTGCCAAGGCGCCCGCGAAGAAGACGGCGAAGAAGGCCGCCGCCAAGAAGGCACCGGCCAAGAAGGCGACGTCGACCGCGGCGAAGAAGACGGCGGCCAAGACCGCTGCGAAGACGACGGCGAAGAAGACGACGGCGAAGAAGACGGCGGCGAAGAAGACGGCGGCCAAGAAGACCGCTGCCGCCAAGACGGCGGCGTCGAGGAGCACCGCGGAGGACTGACGCGGCCAAGGACCGGGCCCGAAGGGGCACCGGTTCCTCACACCGCCTTCGCGAAACGCACGGTCCGGCATCAGTTCGGTGTCGGGCCGTGCGTACGTCATCAGTGGCCGCGCCGGGCTGTCGGTGGCTGCCGATAGTCTGAATGCATGACGCGAGCCGAGCAGCCAACGGCCCCCCAAGCAGCCCCAGACGACGCCCTGGTCGCAGATTCCCGCGAGCGCGCCGTCCGCGCCCTGCTGCGCGAGCCGCAGCTCAAGCGGCTGTGGAGTGCCCAGCTCGTGGGCGGCATCGGGGACTCCCTCGCCGTGCTCGTCCTGGTCCTGCTCGTCCTCCAGGCAGCCATCGCCCAGGGCTCGTTCGGCCCCGGCTACCGGGGTGTGGCGTTCGCGATCGCGACCGTCTTCGGCGCGCGGGTTCTCTCCACCGTGCTCTTCGGGGCCGTCCTCCTCGGCCCGCTCAGCGCGCTGACGTCCAAGGAGGGCCCGCTCGACCGCCGCTGGACCATGGTCGGCGCGGACGGGCTGAGGGCCGCGCTGCTGATCGTCGCCCCCCTCTGGATCGACTGGACCCCGGGCAGCGCGCTCGCGCTCCTGCTCGTCACCGCCTTCGTCACCGGCGTCGCCGAGCGCTTCTGGACGGTGTGCCGGCAGAGCGCGGCACCCGCCCTGCTGCCCGCGCCGCCCCTGGAGGGCGCGACGGTGCGTCCGCTGCCCGACCACATGGACGCCCTGCGCCGTCTGTCGCTGCGGACGGGATTCGTGGCGGTGCCGCTGGCCGCCGCCGGGCTCGTCGTGGTGGCGCTGGTGAACAACCTGCTGGGCGCGGGCATCGCCTGGTTCGCCCAGCACCAGGCGGCCCTCGCGTCGTACGTGGCGGCCGGGCTGTTCGCCGCCTCCCTGTCGGTGGCCACCTCGCTCGAGCTGCCCGACACCCGCACCCCCCGCGCGCGGTCCCCGCTGGAGGGCCTGCGCCGCCCCCGGACGGACGCGGGCGTCGAGAAGGGCCGCACAGGCGCGCTCCCGCTCCTGGTGCCGGCCTGCGCCGCCGTCGCCGGGACGGTCGCGGCCGCCGTCGCCGTCGCCGTGCTGCAGGCCAAGGACCTGGGCGGCGGCCCGGTGCTGTACGGCCTGCTGGTCCTGGCGCTGACCGGCGGCACGGTCGTCGGCATCCGCACGGCGCCCCATGTGCTGCCGTCGCTGTCGCGGCGCCGGCTGTTCGCGCTGGCGATCGCCTTCACCGGGGTGGCGCTGCTCGCCGCCGGTCTCGACCCGGACGTGACCAGCGTGCTGCTGATCGCGCTGCTCGCGGGTATCGGCGCGGGTGTGGCCGCGAACACCGGGCACGCGCTGCTCGACCAGGAGGTCGAGGAGTACCGCCGGGCGCGGACGACCGAGCATCTGCACGCGGTCGTCCGGGTGTGCGTCGCGCTGTGCGCGCTCGTGGCGCCGCTGGTGGCGGGGGCCATCGGGCCGCACCGGATGGAGAACGGCAGGTTCGTGTTCGCGCACGGCGGCGCCGCCTTCACGCTGATGCTGGTCGGCGCGCTGTTGCTGCCCGTGGCGGCGCTGGTGCTCGCCAAGGTCGACGACCGCTCCGGAGTACCGCTGCGGCAGGACCTGCTCGATGCGCTGCGCGGCGGCGACGATCCGGAGCACGTCCCCGCGGCGAACGGGTTCTTCATCGCCCTGGAGGGCGGCGACGGCGCCGGGAAGTCCACCCAGGCCGAGGCGCTCGCCGAGTGGATCCGCGCCAAGGGCCACGAGGTGGTGCTGACCCGTGAGCCGGGCGCCACCCCGGTCGGCAAGCGGTTGCGGTCGATCCTGCTGGACGTCTCCAGCGCCGGTCTGTCGCACCGCGCGGAGGCGCTGCTGTACGCGGCGGACCGCGCGGAACACGTGGACACGGTCGTGCGTCCGGCCCTGGAGCGGGGCGCCGTCGTGATCTCGGACCGGTACATCGACTCGTCCGTGGCCTACCAGGGCGCGGGCCGTGACCTGTCCCCGACCGAGATCGCCCGTATCAACCGCTGGGCGACCGACGGCCTCGTACCGCACCTCACGGTCCTGCTGGACGTCGCTCCGGAGACCGCGCGGGAGCGGTTCACCGAGGCACCGGACCGGCTGGAGTCGGAGCCGGCCGAGTTCCACGCCCGCGTGCGGTCCGGTTTCCTCACCCTGGCCGCCGCCGACCCCGCGCGGTATCTGGTCGTCGACGCCGGACAGGAGTCCGAGGCGGTCACGACCGTGATCCGGGCCCGGCTCGACCAGATGCTGCCGCTGTCCGAGGCCGAGCTGAAGGCGCAGGAGGAGGCGCGCCGCAAGGCCGAGGAGGAGGCCCGGCGCAAGGCCGAGGAAGAGGCGGCACGCAAGGCCGAGGAGGAGCGGCTCGAGCGGGAGCGCCAGGAGCAGCTGGCCAAGCTGCGCGCCGAGGAGGAGGAGCGCAAGCGGCGCGAGTTGGAGGAGGCGCAGCGCCGCGAGGCCGAGCGGCAGGCGGAGGAGGCCCGGCGGCGGGCCGAGGAAGCCCGTCGGCGCGCCGAGGAGGAGAAGGCACGGCTGCTGGCCGAGGAGAAGGCCCGGGCCGAGGAGGAGGCGCGGCGCAGGGCCGAGGAGGAACGGCGGCGCCGGCAGGCCGAGGAGGAGGCCCGGCTGCGGGCGGAGGCCGAGGAGCGCCGACTGGAGAAGCAGCGGAAGGCCGAGGAGGCGCTGCTGCGGGCCGAGGAGGCGCGCAGGGCCGCTGCGGAGGCGGCGGCCTCCGCAGCGGCGGCGGCATCGGCCGCCTCGGCCGCATCGTCCCCGCCGGCCACGGAGGTCGCCGGATCCGGTGCGCCCGCGCGGGGTACGTCGCCGGACAACGAGACGACGGTCCCCACACCGCTGGTGACGCCGACGAACGCGTCGGGCGGGCCGGTGGACGAGACCGCCGTCCTGCCGCCGGTGCGGTCGCGCGACGCGGACGCCGAGACCACGGCGGAGCTGCCGGCGCCGCACGAGCCGCAGGGAGCGGCCGACGAGACGGCGGTGCTGCCCCCGGTGGTGCCGGGAGCGGCCGACGAGACGGCCGTCCTGCCGCCCGTACGGGACGAGGGTGCCGGTGATCCGGTGGACAGGGTGCCGCCCGGCTTCTTCCGGGACGAGCGCCCGGCACCGCGACCGGACGGCGCCGAGGAGCGTACGCGCGAGCTGCCGCAGCTGGACGCCGACGGCCGCCCCCGCCGCCCGCGCCCGGACTGGGCGGAGGAGACGCCGCTGGACGACCTCCCGACCCTGGCGGACGAACTGCTCGGCCCCCGGGAGGACGAGGACTGGGACGACGACCGGGACGGACGGGGCGGGCGGGGACGCGGCAGGCGCCGCTGAGCGGACCTGCGCCGGCTGTCCGGCCCGCCGCCGTTGTCAGTGGTGACCCGCACAATGGAGCGCGGTAGGGCGCGGTACGACGGAAGGGCGGTGTCCCCGTGAGCGTGTGGGACGACCTGGTGGGCCAGGAGAAGGTGTGCGAGCAGCTCGCTGCGGCTGCCCGGGACGCCGACGCCCTGGTCACCGCGGCCGCCGCGGACACCCCGCCGCCCGAGGCGTCCAAGATGACGCACGCCTGGCTGTTCACGGGGCCGCCGGGGGCCGGACGTACGCAGGCGGCGCGGGCCTTCGCCGCGGCCCTGCAGTGCGTGAGCCCCGACCGCGCACTCGGCGGAGCCCCCGGTTGCGGCTTCTGCGACGGCTGCCACACCGCCCTGATCGGCACCCATGCGGACGTCACCACGGTCGCCGCCGTGGGCACGCAGATCCTCGCCGACGACATGCGCGACACCGTCCGCAAGTCGTTCACCTCGCCGGCGAACGGCCGCTGGCAGGTGATCCTCGTCGAGGACGCCGAGCGGCTGAACGAGAAGTCGGCCAACGCGGTACTGAAGGCGGTGGAGGAGCCCGCCCCCCGCACGGTGTGGCTGCTGTGCGCGCCGTCCCTGGAGGACGTCCTGCCGACGATCCGCTCCCGCTGCCGTCACCTGAACCTGCGCACACCCTCCGTGGAGGCGGTCGCGGACATGCTCATGCGGCGCGACGGCATCGAGCCGGAGATCGCCGCCGCCGCCGCCCGCGCCACCCAGGGCCACGTCGACCGTGCCCGCAGGCTGGCCACGGACGAGCAGGCCCGCGCCCGCCGCGCCGCCGTCCTGAAGCTCCCGCTGCGGCTCGACGACATCGGCGGCTGCCTCCGAGCCGCCCAGGAGCTGGTCGACGCGGCCACGGAGGACTCCAAGCAGCTCGCCGAGGAGATCGACGCCAAGGAGACCGAGGAGCTGAAGGCCGCGCTCGGCGCGGCGCAGGGCGGCCGGATGCCGCGCGGCACCGCGGGCGTCATCAAGGAGCTGGAGGACAAGCAGAAGCGCCGTAGAACGCGCACCCAGCGGGACAGCCTGGACCAGGCCCTCACCGACCTCACGGGCTTCTACCGTGACGTCCTCGCCCTCCAGCTCGGCTCCCGCGTCGCCCTCGCCAACACGGACGCGGAGGACGCCCTGGAGCGGCTGGCCCGCGGCAGCACGCCCGAGGCCACCCTCCGCCGCATCGAGGCGATCGCCGCGTGCCGGGACGCCCTGGACCGCAATGTGGCCCCGCTGCTGGCGGTGGAGGCGATGACGATGGCGCTCAGAGCGGGATGAGCAACGAAGCGGGGTGAGGAGCGAAGCGGGGTGAGGAGCGAAGCGGGATGAGCAACGAAGCGGGATGAGTAACTAAGCAAGGTGAGGAGCGAAGCGGCGCACACCTGGGGCGCGCCCTTTCCCCCTTCGGTGGCTGGGCTCGACGGTCGATTGACGATGTCACTCGTAAGAGGCGCCCGAGTCGCTGACAGGCATCAATTCGTTGCGCACGGTTACGCTCACGAAATGCACACCAGGCGCATTCCCGGACCGTCCCGCCTTCTGCACCCCCTCCGCCGTCCCCGAGCCTCCCGTCGTTCTCTCCCCACGACTCGCATGACCCGCATGACACGGACGGGCGGCACACTGCTCGCCGCCGCCGCGCTGCTCGTCTCGGCCTGCTCCACCGGCGGCTCGACGACGGCGACCGCGCAGGCGGCCCTGGCCGCGCTGCCCGGGTCGACCCCGTCGGCGCTGGCCCCGTACTACACCCAGCGGCTGAGCTGGCACGGCTGCGGCGTCGCCGGCTTCCAGTGCGCCACCATGAAGGCGCCGCGCGACTACGCCGACCCGGGCGCGGGCGACGTACGGCTCGCCGTGGCCCGTAAGAGGGCCACCGGCCAGGGCAAGCCCCTCGGCTCGCTGCTCGTCAACCCGGGCGGGCCGGGCGGCTCGGCGATCGGCTATCTGGAACAGTACGCGGGCGTCGGCTACCCGGCGGAGATCCGCGCCCGCTACGACCTGGTGGCCGTCGACCCGCGCGGCGTGGCCCACAGCGAACCGGTGGAATGCCTCGACGGCCCCCAGATGGACGCGTTCACGCAGACCGACATCACTCCCGACGACCAGAAGGAGACGCGCCGCCTGGTCGACGCGTACAAGCGTTTCGCGGAGGGCTGCGGGCGGCGCTCGGCGGCCCTGCTGCGCCATGTCTCGACGGTCGAGGCCGCCCGTGACATGGACATCCTGCGCGGAGCGCTGGGCGACCGGAGGCTGGCCTACGTGGGGGCGTCGTACGGGACGTTCCTCGGGGCGACGTACGCGGGACTGTTCCCCGAGCGGGTGGGCCGGATGGTGCTGGACGGCGCCATGGACCCGTCCCTGTCCGCGCGCCGGCTGAACGAGGAGCAGACGGCGGGGTTCGAGACGGCGTTCCGGTCCTTCGCCAAGGACTGCGTCCGGCGGCCGGACTGCCCGCTGGGCGGCCCGGGCACGCCTCCGGCGAAGGTCGGCGACAAGCTGAAGGCGTTCTTCAAGAAGCTCGACACGTCGCCCATCCCGACGGGCGACGCGGACGGCCGCAGGCTCGGCGAGGCGCTGGCCACGACCGGGGTGATCGCGGCGATGTACGACGAGGCGGCCTGGCCGCGGCTGCGCCAGGCGCTGACCTCGGCGATGAGACGCCGTGACGGCGCCGGGCTGCTCATGCTGTCGGACAGCTACTACGAGCGGGACGCGGACGGCCGGTACTCGAACCTGATGTTCGCGAACGCGGCCGTGAACTGCCTGGACCTGCCGCCCGCGTTCTCGGGCCCGGAGGACGTGGAGAAGGCGCTCCCGGCGTTCGAGAAGGCGTCCCCGGTGTTCGGGCGGGGCCTGGCCTGGACCTCGCTGAGCTGCGCGTACTGGCCGGTGCGCGCGACCGGACGACCGCACCGGATCCAGGCGAAGGGGGCGGCGCCGATCGTGGTGGTCGGCACGATCCGCGACCCGGCGACCCCCTACGGCTGGGCGCGCTCCCTCGCCTCCCAGCTCTCCTCCGCCCGGCTCCTGACCTACGACGGCGACGGCCACACGGCATACGGCCGCGGCAGCAGGTGCGTGGACTCGACGATCGACGCCTACCTGCTGCGCGGCACTCCGCCGGCGAAGGGGAAGCGCTGCCGGTAGGCGTGGGGGCGCCCCGTGGAGTCGGGTGGAGCCCTGTAAAGACGCCGCCACCAGGGCGTGGTCAAAGCACCCCGGGAAACTGTGTAGACTTACCGTCGTTGCTGATCGCACCATAGTGCGGACAGCAGGCCGCTTTAGCTCAGATGGCCAGAGCAACGCACTCGTAATGCGTAGGTCTCGGGTTCGAATCCCGAAAGCGGCTCCATCCGAACCCCAGCCCAGACAGTGTCTGAGCTGGGGTTTTTGCGTTGAGCGGATGCGGCGACGGCGGCGGGCGCGTGCCGCGCGGCTGTCCGCGGTCCCAGCTGTGGTCCCAGCTCTGGTCTCAGCTGCGGGTTCCGGGCGGGCATGAAGGCCCGGGACCCCTTCGTGATCAGCGCCGCCCCGACGCCATTCGCTGGCGTACCGCCTCATACGTGAACAGCGCCGCCGACACACCGACGTTGAGCGAGTCCACCTGGCCGAACATCGGGATCTTGGCCTTGGTGTGGCTGCCCTTCAGCCACCGGTCCGAGAGGCCGTACTTCTCGCTGCCGACGAGGATCGCCGTGGGTCCCGTCATGTCGACGTCCGCCATCAGGACATCGGTGTCGGGGGTGGTGGCGACGACGTTCACCTCGTGGTCGGCCAACCAGCGCATGACCTGTTCGGAGTCGGCGGAGGCGATCGGGACGGCGAACACCGTGCCCTTGCTGGCCCGGATCACGTTCGGGTTGCCCCAGTCGGTCACCGGGTTCGCGGAGATGACCGCGGTCACCCCGGCCGCGTCGGCCGTGCGGAGCATGGAGCCCAGGTTGCCGGGCTTCTCGACGCTCTCGCAGACCAGGAAGAGGGCGTGGTCGTCGACCTCGATGCGGGAGAGATCGGTCTCGATGTCCGGGACGACGGCGAGCCAGCCGTCCGGGCCCTCGCGGTACGCGGCCTTGTCGAACGCCTGTCGGCTGAGGCTGAACAGGGCGGCACCGCGCTCGGCCGCACGGGCCACCACGTCGCGCGGGTCCGAGCCGCCGGTGAGCGCGGGGCAGAAGCACAGCTCACGGGGGCGTACGCCGGCCCGCAGCGCGAGGTCCAGTTCCTCGTACCCCTCCACGAGGGTCACTCCGGCGGCCTGCCTGCTGCGCCGGCGGCGGAGGGCGGCGAGTTCCTTGACGTGGGGGTTGCTCGGGCTGGAGATCTCCTTGGGCGACCCGGCCCGGGGGTTGGACGGCATGGGCGGTGGGAGTCACGGTCCGCGGCGGGCTCCGATCCTCCGTCCCCTTTCTCGTGGTCTCGCTCGTACTGCTGGGCGCGCTGCGCGCGGTCCCGGCCAGCGTACATGCGGGCCCGGGGAGGGGCGCCGCGTGCCCGCCCGCCCCGGCCACCGCTCTGGCCGCCGAGTTGCCGGTCCGCCCCGGCGTGGCGTGCCTGCTCGTCCCGTCCCGTCCCGCCCCCAGGGCCGCCCCGCCGCGTGCGCCCCCGGCGTGGCGTGCCTGCTCGTCCCGCCGGTCCCGCCCGCCGCGCCGCGCGCGCCCCGGCGTGGCGTGCCTGCTCGTTCCGTCCCGTCCCGCCCCCACGGCCGCCCCGCCGCGTGCGCCCCGGCGTGGCGTGCCCGCTCGTTCCGCCCGCCCCGCCGCCCGCCCCGTCGCGTGCGCCCCGGCGCCGAGTGCCCGCCGGCCCCGCCGCCCGCCCCGCCGCGCGGGCCATCGCGTGCGCCCCGGCGCCGAGTGCCCGCTCGCCTGTCCCTCCCCCTACGCCGAGAAAATCATCGGCACGGGGCAGAACCAGCGGACAGGGGCCGTCATCTTGGTGAACGGCTAGCATCGCGTGGTCAGTCGTCGGCCGGGATGGGGTGGGTGTCGTGTCGCAGGCGCAGCCGCAGCAGCGGGAGCCGGGGCCCCGGATCGCCGTCGCGGTCGTGACCATGGGCAACCGGCCCGCCGAGGTCGACGCCCTCCTCAGGTCCGTCGCCAAGCAGGACCTCGCCCCGTCCCGCATCGTGATCGTCGGCAACGGCTGCCCCCTGCCCGAGTTCGCCGAGCGCCTGGACCTTCCCGGCGAGGTCACCTGCGTCGAGACCGACGAGAACCTCGGCTGCCCCGGCGGCCGCAACGTGGCCCTCGCCCGGCTGCGGGAGTTCGGGGACGTCGACGTCGTGGTGGACCTCGACGACGACGGGCTGCTCGTGGACCCCGATGTGCTGCGCCGCGTACGGGACTTGTACGCCGCGGATCCCCGGCTCGGCATCGTCGGGTTCCGGATCGCCGACGAGCATGGCGAGACCCAGCGACGGCACGTGCCGCGGGTCGGGGCCGCCGACCCGATGCGCGGAGGGGAGGTGACCGGCTTCCTCGGCGGCGGGCACGCGCTGTCCATGGCCATGCTCGCCGAGACCGGCGACTGGCCCGCGGAGTTCTTCTTCGCGCACGAGGAGACCGATCTGGCCTGGCGGGCCGCCGATGCCGGGTGGACCATCCTGTACGTGCCGGAGCTGCTGCTCCAGCACCCCCGGACGTCGCCCGCCCGGCACGCCATCTACCACCGCGTCACGGCCCGCAACCGCGTCTGGCTCGTACGGCGGCGGCTGCCGCTTCCCCTCATCCCGGTCCACCTCGGGGTGTGGATCGCCGTCACCCTTCTGCGCACCCGCTCGGTCGGCGGGCTGAAGGCCTGGTTCGGCGGTTTCGTCGAGGGGCTGCGGACCTCCGGTGGCGCACGGCGTCCCATGCGCTGGCGCACGGTGTGGCGGCTCACGAAGCTCGGTAGGCCGCCGGTCATCTGAGGTCATGTGCCCCAGGAGCCCCACGAGGTTAGGTGCCCCAGGAGCCCCGCGAGCCCAGGTACGCCCCAGGTGCCCCAAGAGCCCCAAGATGAGCCGCACGAGCCCAGGTACGCCCCAGGAGCCCCACGAGGCCAGGTGCCCCAGGAGCCCCAAGACCCATGCCCCAGGAGTCCAGGTATGCCCCAGGAGCCCCACGAGCTCAGATAAGCCCCATGCCCCAGGAGCCCAGGTATGCCCCAGGAGCCCCACGAGCTCAGATAAGCCCCCTGCCCCACGAGCCCAGATACGCCCAGGAGCCCCACGAGCTCAGATAAGCCCCATGCCCCAGGAGTCCAGGTATGCCCCAGGTGCCCCACGAGCTCAGATAAGCCCCATGCCCCAGGAGCCCAGGTACGCCCCAGGTGCCCCATGAGCCCAGGAGCCCCAGTCAGCCGCCCCAGTCAGCCGCCCCAGCCAGCCCCAGGAGCCCCATTGAGCCCTGGAGTGACGGAACGTCAGGGGAGTAGCCGGCCGTGGTGTCGGGCAGGCGCACTCCATGAAGGCGGCCCTCACGTCGGCGGAGACGACGAGGGACCCGGTCGTTCACCTCCACCGACCGGGTCCTCGTGCTATCCCGGATCCGGCCACGGCGGCGACACTCCCCCGAGCTACGCGTGAACGCGCGCGCCGTCGGGCCAGATCCGATGAAGGGATCACATCAGGCCACGCCAACAGATCGCTAACATGGGGCCAACGGTCGGCGAGGAGGCCGTGATCAGGCCCGTTTCACGAGGAGTCGTGGGCCGGGCCGACGGAAACGGGCCGTCCGTCGACGCGATCCGACGGCGTGGCGCGGCGGCAGGACAGCGTGATCAGGCGTTATGCGGCGGTCGTGCCGCACGATAAGGCGAGGCGCGGCGAACGTGCCGTGTGAGTCCCTGCTCCGGCGAAGCCGAGAGCTCGGGGGAGAAAGGGCAACGGGGCGGCGATGCCGGACGGGCTGCGGTTCGGACTGCTGGGGCCGCTCGTCGTCTACGGCGCCGACGGCGAGGTGCGCACGATCGGCAGCGGCAAGGTGCGCGCCCTGTTGGTCGCGCTGCTGCTGGAGCCCGGCCGGGTCGTCTCGGTCGAGGCCCTCAAGGACGCGCTGTGGGCCGGCGCGCCGCCGGCCTCCGCGCAGGCGTCGCTGCAGAACCACGTCACCCGGCTGCGCCGCCTGCTCGGCGACGACGGCCCCGAGCGGCTGCGCGCCGTGCCGCCCGGGTATCTGCTGCGCGTCGACGAGGGCGAGCTGGACGTCCGCGTCTTCGAGGAGCACCTGATCGCGGCCCGCGCCGCGCACGCCGCCCGGGACTGGGAGCGCGCCCGGCGCGAGGCCTCCGCCGCGCTCGCGCTGTGGCGCGGCACCCCGCTGGGCGGGCTGCCTCCCGAGACCGGAGCGCACGCGCTGGTGCAGCGACTTCAGGAGGCGCGGCTGCTCGTCCTGGAGTGGCGGTACGACGCGGAACTGCAGCTCGGCGGGGCGCGGCTCGGGGGCCTCGTGCCCGAGCTGGCGGCGCTGGTCGCCGAGCATCCGCTGCGGGAGGGGTTCCACCGGCTGCTGATGCTGGCCCTGCACCGCACCGGCCGCCCGGCGGAAGCGCTGGCCGTCCACCGCGACCTGAGGGTCCGTCTCATCGAGGAACTCGGCGTCGAGCCCGGCGCGGCGGTGCGCGAGGCGCATCTGGAGATCCTCCGGGAGGGGCGGTCCGAAAGCGGCGAGGGGACGGCAGCGGACGGTACGCGGGCCGACGACCAGCACTCCGGCCACCCGGATCCGGGCCGGGCGAACACGCCCAGGCCCGCCCAGCTCCCGCCCGCTCCGGCGCACTTCACCGGCCGCGAAGCCGTCCGTGAGGATCTGCTGCGGTTCCTGGCCGCCGAACGCGAGGCGCCCGGCGTCGCCGTGGTCACCGGTATGGCCGGGGTCGGCAAGAGCGCGCTCGCGCTGCACGTGGCACATGGACTGCGGGAACGTTTCCCCGACGGTCAGCTCTACATCAATCTGCACGGCGCCACCCCCGGCATGACCCCGCTCACCCCCGAACAGGCACTCGCCGCACTGCTTCGCGACCTCGGCGCCGAGTCTCCTCGTCTCCCCGAGCACCCCGACGCCGCGGCCTCGTTGCTCCGCTCGCTGCTCGCCCCCACCCGCACCCTGATGGTGCTGGACGACGCCGCGCACGCCGCCCAGGTGCGTCCGCTGCTGCCCGGCGGCCCGGGCTGCGCGGTGATCGTGACCAGCCGCTCCCCGCTCACCGCGCTCGACGGCGCGCACCGGGTCGCGCTCGCGCCGCTCACCGACGAGGACAGTGCGGCCCTGCTGCGCGCGGTCTCCGGCCGGGACGGGCTGCACGCCGGGCACCCGCTCGTCGAACTCGCCGGCCGGCTCCCGCTCGCCCTGCGCATCGTCGCGGCGCGCCTCGCCGCCCGGCGTGCGCTCACCCCGGACGTCCTGGCCCGGCAACTCGCCGCGACCGAGGGCCGGCTGCACCATCTGGAGTACGACGACCTGAGCGTCCGCCGGTCGCTCGCCGTCGCGCACGACGCGCTGCGTGCCTCCGACCGCGAGGCGGACCGGGATGCGGCACGCGCCCTCGCCCGGATCGGCGCGCTCGACCTGCCCGGCTACGGCGCGCCCCTCCTCGCCCGCCTCCTGGGCACCGACGAGCGCCGCGCCGAGGCCGCCCTCGACCGCCTGGTCGACGTCGCCCTGCTGGAGGAGACCGCCTACGGCCGGTACGCTCCGCACGACCTCGTCCGGGACTTCGCCCACGAGACCGCGGCCGGTGAACAGACCGCGGAGCAGGAGCACTCCGGCGCCGAGATCGCCCTGCGCTGGTACGCCGCGATGGCCGCGCGCGCCCTGGAGGCGCTGGTCGAGCCGGGCGCCGAGCGCACGGGCCGGCTGCGGGCGACGCCCTCACAGCCCCGGACGCACACCGCGGACGTGGCGTCCGTGCCCGCCTTCTGCTCCGCCGGGGACGCCGCCGACTGGGTCGTCCTCGAACTGGAGAACATCGTCGCGCTCGTGGAGCGGCACGCGGAGACCTCCGCCCATGTGCCGTTGCTCGTCCGGTTGATCGCCTCCCCACTGCAGCGCCGTGGTCGCGTCGCCGAGACAGAGGTGCTCGTCCGTGCCGCCCTGCGCGGTGCGCGGAGGCTCGCGGACGCACCGGCGGAGGCCTATGCGCTGCTGGACCTGGCCGGGGTGCAGTTCCTCAAGGGCCGGGGCAACGACGCGCTCGCGCTGTTGGACGGCGCGCTGGAGATCTGGCGGCGGCTCGGCGATCTTTCCTGTCTCTGCCGTGGCCTGAACAACCGGGGGTTGCTGCTGGGGCTCCTCGGGCGGTACGAGGAGTCCGGTGCGGCGCTCAGGCAGTGCCTCGAGTACACACGCGTGCTCGACGACCCGATGCAGGAGGCCATCACCTACAGCAACCTCGGCAACCTCTACGAGCACACGGACCCGCGGGCCGCCATCGGCCACCACCGCCGCAGCCTGGAGATCGGCGAGCGGCTCGGCCATGTGATCGTCCGTCACTCCGCGCACTGCAACATCGGCTTCGCCCATCTCACGCTCGGCGAACCGGACGCCGCGTTACCGCACTTCGAGGAGAGCCTGCGCATCCTCGGTGGGCACGGCCACTGGCAGGGTGAGTCCCAGACCCGGCTCGGACTGGTGCGGGCGCTGCGGGAACGGGGGGACGCCGAGCGGGCCGCGCAGGAGTGCGACGTGCTGCTGGGCCTGGCCGCCCGGCGCGGCGACCGCTACACCGAAGGGCTCGCCCGCCACCAGCGGAGCCTGCTGCACCGCGCCGAGGGCGACGCCGAGGAGGCCCGCCGGCAGTGGGAGGCGGCTCTTTCGGCCCTGGACGGGACGGACAGTCCGGTGGCGGAGAGGCTGGGGGAGCTGCTGGCGGAGGGGTGAGCCGGACGGGCGGCGCGGTCACCAGGGGTGTCTCACTTGGCGTCCGCGTAGCACTCCACCACGGCCGTCGTGAACGGGATCCGTACCGGTGTCTCGCCGAACGTCAGCCGCATCGCCAGGTCCGACGCCTCCTGGATGGCCGCGGCGACCGTCTCCGCCTCCTCGGCCGGGCAGTGCACGATCACCTCGTCGTGCTGGAAGAAGACCAGCTCGGCGGCGAGGTCGGCGCAGGCGCGGCGGAGCGCGGCGAGCATCAGCAGCGCCCAGTCGGCGGCGCTGCCCTGCACCACGAAGTTGCGTGCGAAGCGGCCCCGGGCGCGGGCGTCCGTGGAGGCGTACCCCGGCATCCACGGGTGGGGTGGCCCGGCCGGGGCAGAGGCCGTGTCCTCCTGCGGAATGCCCGCCTCCTCCGCCGCGTCGTCGGACGCCACGGCCGCCGGCGGCGACGTACGCCCGAGCCAGGTGCGCACCAGCCGGCCCTCCTCACCGGCGCGGGCCGCGTCGTCGACGTAGGCGACGGCCTTCGGGAAGCGGCGGCGCAGCGCGGCGAGGTTCTTCAGGCCGTCGCCGGACGTCTGGCCGTAGATCGCGCCGAGCACGGCGAGCTTGGCCTGGGCGCGGTCGCCGGAGAACGCCCGGTCCGACACGGACTGGTAGAGGTCGGTGTCGCGGCCGGCGACCTCCATGAACGCCGGGTCGCGGGAGATCGCGGCCAGGACGCGCGGCTCCATCTGGGCGGCGTCTGCGACGACCAGCCGCCGGCCGGGGTCGGCGACCACCGCGCGCCGGATGACCTTGGGGATCTGCAGGGCACCGCCGCCGTTCGTGACCCAGCGTCCGGTGACCGTGCCGCCCGGCAGGTACTCGGGGCGGAACCGGCCGTCGCGGACCCAGTCCTGGAGCCAGGACCAGCCGTGGGCGACCCAGATGCGGTACAGCTTCTTGTATTCCAGGAGCGGCTTCACCGCGGGGTGGTCGACGGACTCGATCTCCCAGCGGCGGGTGGAGCCCACCTTGATCCCGGCCTGGGCGAACGCCTTGACGACGTCCGCGGGCAGGTCGGGGCGGACACGGCGGCCGAAGGCGGCCGACACCTCGTCGGCCAGCTCGGCCAGGCGCCGGGGCTCGCCCCCGCCCGCGTACCGCTCGCCGAGCAGGTCGTGCAGCAGCCGGCGGTGGACGTCCGCGCGCCACGGCAGGCCGGCGTGGTGCATCTCGGCGGCCACCAGCATGCCGGCCGACTCGGCGGCGGTGAGCAGCCGCATGCGGTCCGGATGCGTGGTGGCCCCGTGTCGCCGCTGCTGGTCCGCGTAGACCTCGACGAGGTCCTTCAGGGGGACGTGGACGGGACTCGGCTCGAACAGGGAGGACTGAGCGCCGGGCTCCGCGGAGCGCGGCGGCGGATCGGGCGGTACGGGGCCGCCGCGCAGCCGGGCCAGCGCGGCGGCGGCCGACCGGGGCTCGCCGAGGCGTCCCTCGTGGCCGAGGAGGAGGGCCTCGGCGGCCTCGACGTCGTAGCACCGGTCGGTTCGCACCCCCGTGGCGAGCAGACGCGGCTGGACGTCGGCGGTGGACCGCCACACCCACCGGGTGACCTCGGGCCGCTTCCGTACGGCCTGAGCGAGGTCCTCCTCCCTGACCACCGGCCCGGCGAGCAGCCCGTCCGGACCGAGGGCGGCGACCTCGAAGCCACCGTCCCCGGCCGGAGCGAGAGCCCAGCGTCCGGTCATGCTGCGAGTGTGGCAGGGGGGTCTGACAATCGGCGCTGACCTGCCGGAACGTCCGCTCAGTCGTTCTGGTCGAAGGTCACGCGGACCTTGTCGAGCATCTCCGCGAGCTGCTCCTCGGTCGTCGTCTTGGCGATGCCGAGACCGCTGAGCACGCCCTCGCCGTTCTCCAGTTCGAGGAGCGCGAGCAGGATGTGCTCGGTCCCGATGTAGTTGTGGCCCAGGCGAAGTGCCTCCCGGAAGGTGAGTTCGAGGGCCTTCTTCGCGCTGGGGGCGTACGGGATGAGGTCCGGGACTTCCTCGGCGCGGGGCGGAAGGGCCGTGGTGGCCGCCTCGCGCACCGCGTCCAGGGAGATGCCCTGCGCGACGATCGCCTTGGCCGCGAGCCCCTCCGGCTCGGCGAGCAGCCCCAGGACGAGGTGCTCCGGGATGGTCTCGGAGTTGCCGGCGTCCTTCGCCGCGTTGTGCGCGGCCACGACCACGTTCCGCGCGCGCGGGGTGTAGCGGCTGAAGCCCTGGCTGGGGTCGAGGTCCGCGGACTCCTTGGGCACGAAGCGTTTCTGGGCTGCCTGCCGGGTGACGCCCATGCTCTTGCCGATCTCGCTCCAGGAGGCGCCCGAGCGCCGGGCCTGGTCCACGAAGTGGCCGATCAGATGGTCGGCCACGTCTCCGAGGTGCTCCCCGGCGATCACGGCGTCCTGGAGCTGCTCCAGGGCGTCGCTGTGGACCTTCTTGATGGCGTCGATGAGGTCGTCGAGACGCAGGTTCGCTGAGATGTAGGGATTCACCGTCATGTGTCAACCGTAAGTTGACAAATGCGGGGTGTCAACCATCGGTTGACGATTGACGAGGTTCCCGCCCGCGCTCCTGATCGACGAGGTTTCCGCCCGCGCTCCTACTTCGGCGTCGCCGCCAGGCGCACCGCGAGCCCCGCGAACACGGTCCCGCTGAAGACGTTCAGCGCCCGCCCGACGCGTTCGCTGCGCCGCAGCAGCGCGGAGAGCCGACCGGAGAGCAGCCCGACCGTGCCGTCGACGGTGAGGCCCATGACCGTGAGGGTGACGCCCAGCACCAGGAACTGTCCGGCCACGTGCCCCAGGTGGGGGTTCACGAACTGCGGGAGGAAGGCGATGTCGAAGAGGATCACCTTGGGGTTGAGCAGATTGGTGACCGCGCCCTGCCAGAAGGCCCGTCGCAGTCCGGGCCCCGCCGGACGGCCGTCCACCGCGAGCGGCGAGCGGTCCCGGAACGCCTTGACCGCGAGGTACAGCAGATACCCGGCGCCGGCCCAGCGCAGCAGGTGGTAGAGCAGCGGCAGGGTGGCGAACAGCGCGGACAGTCCCAGCGCCGCCGCGACCGTGTGCACGAGCATGGCGCAGGCCACCCCGCACGCCGCCCGCACCCCGGCCGCCGACCCTCCCCTCCCTCCCATCGCCACGATGAACATCATGTCCGGACCAGGAGTGACGCAGAGCACGAAGGCGGCGACGAGGAACGCCGCGTAGAGCGATGTGTCGACCATGGCGGCCATGCTCGGCGCCGCCCCCAGCGGCGTCGACCGAGTTTCGGCGGCTGAGACGCCCACCGGCCCCGCCGCAGCCCGTGTCACGATCGACCGTGTGAGTACGACGACCACCGTGGACCGCGCCCTGCGGGCAGCCCTGTACGACGACACCGACGCCGCCCTCGACACCGGTGCCTCGCTGCTCGCCGCCGACCCCGCCGCCGACGGGGAACTCGCGCGGCGCGGGCGGGAGTTCGTCGCGGCGGCCTGGCGGCGCGGCTGGCAGCCCGCCGATGTCGTCCGCTTCGTGCGCCGGGAGCTGGGCGAGGCGCACGTACGGCTCGTGTCGCAGCTGATCCTCGCCGAGGCGGGGGAGCGGCCCGCCCCCTCGCCGCGCTGGGCCGTGCAGTTGAAGGAACTGGAGGCACTCGACGGCGCACCCCCGCGCACCCCCGACCGTTTCTCCCACGCCACCGCCGCCCTGGAGCTGTACCGCCTGCTGCTCCGCCTGCCCGCCCTCGAACCCCTCGACGAGCCCCGGCCCTCCGCCGCCCCGCGGCAGCCGGAGTCCCGCATGCTCACCCGTATCCGCGCGCTGCTCGCCAAGGCGGAGGCGACCGGTTACCCGGAGGAGGCCGAGGCGCTCAGCGCCAAGGCGCAGGAGCTGATGGCGCGGCACAGCATCGACGAGGCGCTGCTCGCGGCCCGTACGCACACCGGCGACGCGCCGGGCGCCTGCCGCATAGGCGTCGATCCGCCGTACGAGACGGCCAAGGCGGTGCTCCTGGACGCCGTGGCCGCCGCGAACCGCTGCCGGGCCGTGTGGCACGACGCCCTCGGCTTCTCCACGGTCATCGGATTCGAAGCCGACCTCGAAGCCGTCGAACTCCTCTACACCTCGCTGCTGGTGCAGGCCGGCACCGCGATGACGAAGGCGGAGGCGGCGCAGCGCAAGGGCGGCCGGAAGCGCACGAAGACGTTCCGGCAGTCGTTCCTGGCCGCGTACGCGCACCGCATCGGCGACCGCCTCCGCGCCGCCGCCGAGGGAGCCGAGGGAGAGGTGACCGGCGGCGAGGGCGGGTTGCTGCCGGTCCTCGCCGCCCGGGACGTCGCCGTCGCGGACCGCGTGGAGCAGATGTTCCCCGACACGGTCACCACCCGGCTGCGCGGCGTCAGCGACGCGGCCGGATGGGAGCAGGGGGCCGCGGCCGCCGACCGTGCCCAGGTCACGGGGCGGCCCCGGCTCCCCTGAACGGTCGCGTCAGTCGCCCGCGACCTGGATCGGACTCACCGTGGCGTCCGGGGTCTTGCCGCCCTTCAGCGCGACCTCCCCGTACGACCACGGGTAGCTGCGTGCGGCACCGGCGCCGGGGACGGTGATCTTGACGTTCTTCGCCGCGGCGCTGTCCGTGCCGCCGGCCTTCCCGCGTACGTACGTGATCGTGAAGGTCGCCGTGTCGCCCTTCTGCAGCGTCACCTTCTCCGGGTTCGCGCCCTCCTGGTCGGGCACCTTCCAGCCGGTGTCGCCGTCGGCCAGCTCGATGCCCGGGAAGCCGTCGAAGGCGCAGGGACGGCTGCCGTCGTTGGTGAGGGTGACGGGGACGTTGCCGGTGTCGCCGGCGGTGGTGGCGGCGTTGGCGGGGCCGACCTTGATGCCGAGGGTGCACTCGGCGGTGTTCTTGCTCTTGCCGTTGTCGCCGCTGCTGCCGGCGCTGCCGCTCTTGCTGTTGCTGTCACAGGCGGTCAGTGCCAGGGCCGCCACGAGAGCGGTGACGGCGAGACGGACGGGAAGGGCGCGCATCGGGCTCCTCTGGTTCGTGATGGTGCTCATGGATCATCACGCAGGCGTGCGGTCACCCGTTGCGCGCCCTCCGCTTACCGCGGGCGCGGTTGGCCACGGTTGTCGCGATTCACCCGGTATGCCCCCGCGCCTCCGGCGCGAGGGCTCATGCTCGTCGGCCCGGTCGGTGAGGCAGTGGACGGCGGGTCGTCAGGACCCCAGGCTCGCCGTCGGGAACCCGGTCGGCAGCTTGCCGCCTTCCGCCTTGGTGTAGGTCTCCGTGCCGACGCCGCCCTGCCACGTCACCTTCATGGTCCTGGAGTTGACCGAGTCGACCATGCCGGTGCCGCGGTCCTTGCTGCCGCCGGTGCACTTGAGGTGGATCATCTGCATGCCCGCCTCCTCGCCGGCCGTCCCGCTGCACACGGTCCCGCCCGTCGCGAAGAGCCCGGCCTGCCTGCCGTTGATCACCAGGGCCACGGCCTTCCCGCCGGTCGTGGCCAGCCAGCTCCCCTCCAGCTTCCCGGCCTTCCCGCCCGGGGAGGCGGAGCTGCCGCCGTTGTCCGCCGAAGCCGCCGACGAGGACGGGCCGGGCGCGGCGGACGCGCCGCCGCCCGAGCCGCCGGAGTCGCTGCTGCAGCCGGTCAGCACGAGCGCGGCCGCACAGCCCGCGGCCGCGAGTGCGATGCGGGCCTGCCGGCGGGTGACATGGGTCGCCGTGGTCACTGAAGCCTCCCAGGGGCCGATGACGTCATGGGGACGGCCGCAGGCAAGCTACCAGGACGCCCTGCGCCCTCCCGGCGGATGTCCGGCGTGCGCTTGCTCACGCGGCCCGACAGGTAGGGGATCTCCTACGTTTGACTAGTAGGAGATCTCCTACCTATTGTTCGTCCATGACCATCACGCACGCTTCCTTCGTCACCCTCCCCGTCGCCGACCAGGACCGCGCCCTGCGCTTCTACACCGACGTCCTCGGCTTCGAGGTCACCGCGGACCTGGACCTGCCGCAGGGGCGCTGGCTCCAGGTCGCTCCCGGGGGCGCCCAGACCGTCTTCACGCTCTCCGGGCCGGGAATGGGTGGTTTCGAGCCCGGCACCGCCCGGGGGATCATGTTGGTCACGACCGATGTCGACGCCGACTGCGCACGCCTGGCCGAGGCGGGGGTCTCCGTGCAGGGCCCGGACGACCTCCCCTGGGGCCGGATGGCGTCCTTCCGGGACCCCGACGGCAACGGTCTGATGCTGCTGACGGAGGCTCACGGATAGGAAGACCGGTATGACCACGACCGGGGTCGGGACGGACACCGCCGCCGCGGACCGCGTCTTCGCCGCGCTCGCGAACGCCACGCGCCGCGAGGTGCTGCGCCTGCTGCGGGAGAAGGGGCCGCAGCCCGTCCAGGCCCTGGCCGAGCACTTCGCCATGCGCCGCCCGAGTCTTTCGGAGCATCTGAAGGTGCTGCGCGAGGCGGGTCTCGTCGCCGAGCAGCGCTCCGGCCGGCAGCGCATCTACCGCCTGCGGGCCGCTCCGCTCGCCGAGGTGCAGGACTGGCTCCATCCGTACGAGCGGTTCTGGCGCGAGGCGCTGAAGGACCTCGGCGAACTCCTCGACCGGATGCCCGACGATGATCGGCCATGAGCACCGCAGACGACGATCTCACCACCGTCCGTGTCGAGCAGTTCCTGCCGCACCCGCCCGCAAAGGTCTGGCGGGCGCTCACCGAGCCCGCCCTGCTCGCCCAGTGGCAGATGCCCGGCAGTGAGAACTTCCGCCTGGAAGTCGGCCACCGCTACACGATGACCTCGGTGCCGCGGCCCAACGCGCGCTTCTCCGGCACCGTTGAGGTGCGGGTTCTCGCCTACGAACCCGAACGGATGCTGCGCGTCCGCTGGGCCGACGCCGACCCGGCCAATCCCTCGGACTGGACCATCACCTGGACACTGGAACAGGAAGGCCGCGGAACGCGTCTCTTCCTAGTGCACGAAGGGTTCGACCCGGACGACCCGGCACAGATGATGGCGCGGAAGATCATGCACGGGGGCTGGAGTTCGCATGTGATGCGGGCTCTGGGGCAGACGCTTGACCGACTGTAACCACACCGCAGTCGCGGCGTAGTCAAGGAACTGTAAAAGCTGTAACCGCAGGACCACCCCGCGTGCACGTGCATCTGCTCCTGCATCTGCACGTGAACGGGGCTATGATCCGGGGCAGTTGACCACTGCATCAATGGCCATACCAGCCACTGCACCACCCGGGGAGCGACCTGTGGACCACGACGTGTGCGACGTGGACGACGTGTACAACGGCATGGCTGCGACGGAACTGCAGGGAGTGGCCTGGCAGAAGAGCCGGCACAGCAACTCCCAGGGGTCGTGCGTGGAGTTCGCCCGGCTGCCCGGGGGAGAGGTGGCGGTGCGCAACTCGCGCTTCCCCGACGGGCCCGCGCTGGTCTACACCCGCGCGGAGATCGAGGCGATGCTGCTCGGCATCAAGGACGGCGAGTTCGACCATCTGATCGCGTGACGCGCCGCACCGGCGTGCGCCACCGGTGGATCACGGGAGTGATGGACGTCTTCCGGCGCGACGGGGCTCGATCGGTGGCGCGCTGAAACAGGGCCGGATCGGTGGCGCGTTGAAACGCGCTGGATCAGTGGCGCGTTGAAACCCGCGCGCACGCAACGAGCGCGCACGCAACGAGCGCAGGCCTGCGGCGCGCTGGGGCGCCACAGGCTGTAACACGCGTAGAACTCGGGCACCCGAAAGTGCCGCGGGACATCACTCAGGACACGCCTGTGCCGGTGGCAGCCGGAACAGCGCCCAGACCACCTTGCCGCTCAGCGTGCCCGCCAGCGGGTGCCAGCCCCAGCTGTCGGCGAACGACTCGACGAGGAACAGCCCGCGGCCCGACTCGGCCGAGAAGTCCTCGGAGTCGCCGGCGACCGGACTGTCGTGACTGGGGTCGCGCACGGCGCACACCAGACGCGTGGTCCAGCGCATCAGGTGCAGCCGCACCGGCGGGTCCTGCTCACAAGGGCGCTGGTGGGCGACGGGCAGGCCGTGGCGCAGTGCGTTGGTCACGAGTTCGGAGACCACGAGGCAGATGTCGTCGAAGCGCTCGCCCACATCCCACTGCCCGAGCGTGCTCCGGGCGAACCGCCGTGCCTCGCGCACCGCTTCGAGGCGGGCGGGCAGGGCACAGGAGGCGGCGCTGGACACGGCCGCGGGATCGAGCGGCGGAAGTCCCTGCCGTAAGGGCTCGAGCATGGTCGATCCATTCGTCCCCATGCGAGGCACTCCCGGGTGTTCGCGGTCGTGGCGATGCAGCGGTGGCGCGGAACCATGGTTTCGGATGAGCCAAGCAGATGCAAGGGCAGATGCACGTGCACGCGCCGGAATTGGACGCTCCCGTACCCTTTCCCCTTATTTCTTCAGCCACTTTCTTCCCTCTTGCTTGCCCTCCCTCATCTCTCCCTGCGCCTCATCTTTGACTCCTTTCCATTTCTGTAACCGCACGAGTACAGCTCGGAGTGTTTTAGTGGCAGACTGCGCGATCTGAAGGACGTTGGGGAGGCTGACGAAGTGAGCGCTGGGGACTCGAGCGGTTCGGTGGTGCGGCGCATTCTGCTGGGATCCCACCTCCGGCGCCTGCGGGAGGCGCGCGGCATCACCAGGGAGCAGGCCGGCTACTCGATCCGCGCCTCCGAGTCGAAGATCAGCCGCATGGAGTTGGGACGGGTGAGCTTCAAGACGCGGGATGTCGAGGACCTGTTGACGTTGTACGGGATCACCGACGAGGCCGAGCGCACGTCCCTGCTCTCCCTGGCGAAGGAGGCCAACGTCGCGGGCTGGTGGCACAGTTACTCGGACGTGCTGCCGAACTGGTTCCCGACCTACGTCGGTCTGGAGGGCGCGGCCCATCTGATCCGCTCCTACGAGGTCCAGTTCGTGCACGGCCTGCTGCAGACCGAGGCGTACGCGCACGCGGTGGTCTCCCGGGGCATGAAAGGCGCGAGCGCCGAGGACATCGACCGCCGGGTGGCGCTGCGTCTGGAGCGGCAGAAGTACCTCGTGTCCGAGAACGCCCCGCAGTTCCACGTCGTCCTCGACGAGGCCGCCCTGCGCCGCCCCTACGGCGACCGGCAGGTCATGCGCGGCCAGTTGCAGCATCTGATCGACATCTCCGAGCGCCCCAACGTACGGCTGCAGGTCATGCCGTTCAGCTTCGGCGGTCACTCCGGCGAGAGCGGCTCCTTCACGATCCTCAGTTTCTCCGAGTCCGACCTGTCCGACGTGGTGTACCTGGAGCAGCTCACCAGCGCGCTCTACCTGGACAAACGCGAGGACGTCGCCCAGTACGAGGCTGCGATGAAGGAGCTGCAGCAGGACAGCCCCGGCCCGGACGAGAGCCGTGATCTGCTGCGGGGGCTGCTCCAGCTTTCCTGAGAGTCTCACCGGGAGTATCCCCAGGAGCCCTCCAACTCCCAGCTGTCGCAAGTACGATGACGCGCATTCAGCCGTGACGTGAGCGCGGGTGCGGAAACGGGTGTCTGCTTCGGCTGCAAAGGGATTGAGGGATCACATGTCGTCGTCCTACTTCACCGATCTGGCTCGGCAGTACATCGGCGGTGAGTGGCGCCCGGGCACCGGCTCCTGGGACATCATCGACTTCAACCCGTACGACGGCGAGAAGCTGGCGTCGATCACGATAGCCACGGTCGAGGAGGTCGACGAGGCCTACCGGGCCGCCGCGGCCGCGCAGAAGGAGTGGGCCGCCACCAGCCCCTACGCGCGCCGCGCGGTGTTCGAGAAGGCGCTCGGGCTGCTGGGGGAACGCGAGGCGGAGATCACCGAGGCGATCATCGCCGAGCTGGGCGGGACACGGCTGAAGGCCGCTTTCGAGCTGCACCTCGCCAAGGAGTTCCTGCGGGAGTCGATGCAGCTGGCGCTGCGCCCCGAGGGCAAGATCCTTCCCTCGCCCGCCGACACCAAGGAGAACCGCCTCTACCGCGTGCCCGTCGGCGTCGTCGGCGTGATCAGTCCCTTCAACTTCCCGTTCCTGCTGGCGATCAAGTCCGTCGCCCCGGCGCTCGCGCTCGGCAACGGCGTCGTCCTCAAGCCGCACCAGGACACGCCGGTCGTCGGCGGCTCCCTGGTCGCCAGGATCTTCGAGGACGCGGGGCTCCCGGGCGGACTGCTCAACGTGGTGATCACCGACATAGCGGAGATAGGCGACGCGTTCCTCGAGCACCCGATCCCGAAGGTCATCTCCTTCACCGGCTCCGACAAGGTCGGCCGCCATGTCGCCACCGTCTGCGCCGCCCACTTCAAGCGCTCGGTCCTGGAACTCGGCGGCAACAGCGCGCTGGTGGTCCTGGACGACGCGGACGTCGACTACGCGGTGGACGCGGCCGTCTTCAGCCGGTACGTGCACCAGGGCCAGGTCTGCATGGCCGCCAACCGCGTCCTGGTGGACCGCTCGCTGCTGACGGAGTTCACCGAGAAGTTCGTCGCCAAGGTGAAGTCCCTGAAGGCGGGCGACCCGCGCGACGCGGAGACCGTCATCGGCCCGGTCATCAACTCCTCGCAGGCGGAGGCGATCACGGGCGTGGTGCGGCAGGCGATCACCGAGGGCGCCACGGCGCTGGTGCACGGCGCGACCACCGACAACCTGGTCGAGCCGACCGTCCTCACGGACCTCCCCGCCGGCTCGCCCATCCTGCGACAGGAGATCTTCGGCCCGGTCGCGCTCCTCATCCCCTTCGACGGCGAGGAGGAGGCCGTCCGCCTCGTCAACGACACCCCGTACGGCCTCAGCGGCGCCGTCCACACCGCCGACGTCGAGCGCGGTGTGGCCTTCGCCCAGCAGATCGACACGGGCATGTTCCACGTGAACGACGGCACGGTCCACGACGAGCCGCTGGTCCCGTTCGGCGGCGAGAAGAACTCGGGCATCGGCCGACTGAACGGTGAGACGACCCTGGACGCCTTCACCACGCTGAAGTGGATCTCCATCCAGCACGGGCGCAGCGCGTTCCCCTTCTGAATCCTGGCCGAACCCGCCGGGCCCTTGCGGACAGAACCTGACCGCAAGGGCTCGTAGCGTCTTCGGTGTCAGGGAGAACCGGACCGACGAGAGGCGGCGGCCATGGTCACGCACGTACGAGCCGAGGCGCAGGGGGACGAGCGAGGGGCGCTGCTGTCCTTCCTGGAAGAGCAGCGCGGTGGGATCCGCCGGGCGGTGCTGGGGCTGACGGAGGAGCAGGCCAGGACCCGCCCCAGCGCCAGTGAGCTGTCCCTGGGCGGCCTGCTGAAGCACGTCGCCGAGACCGAACAGACCTGGGTCGCCCGGGCCAAGGGAGAGCCGCCCGCGGTCAAGCGGGACCAGTCGAACTGGCACGAGTGCTTCCAGCTCCTCGACGGCGAGAGTGTCGCCTCGCAGCTCGCGTACTGGGAGAAGGTCGCGGCCGAGACGGAGGCGTTCGTCCGCGCGGTGCCGAGCCTAGACGACACCTTCCCGCTGCCGAACGACCCCTGGTTCCCGCCGGACGAGCGGGTCTCGATGCGCTGGCTGATGCTCCACCTGATCCGCGAGACGGCCCGGCACGCGGGGCACGCCGACATCATCCGGGAGTCCCTCGACGGGAAGACGGCGTTCGAACTGGTGGCCATGGCACAGGCGGGGTGAGCCCGGCCCGGCAGTGCTCGTGGGTGCCCCGGCCGGGATCCGGCGGGGCACCACGGCGAGCGACGGGCTCAGTGGTGGAAGCTCGTGGCCGCCTCCTTGTCGCGGGTCAGCGGGTGGGGCTGGCGCCTGAGTTCGGGCAGCAGGCGGGTCAGGTCCTCGAGGAACAGGTCGGCCAGGTCCGTCGAGAAGCCGTTGCGGCACACGACGCGCAGCACGGACAGGTCCTGCCGGTTGGCGGGGAAGGTGTACGCGGGCACCAGCCAGCCGTACTCGCGCAGCCGCCGCGAGACGTCGAAGACGTCGTACGCCGCCACGTCCGGCGCCGTCGTGAAGGCGAACACCGGCAGCTCGTCGCCGCGGGTGAGCAGCCGGAAGTCGCCGAGCGACGCCACCCGCTCGGCCAGCCCTCTGGCAACGTCCCGCGTTGTCTGCTGCACCGCCCGGTATCCCTCCCGGCCCAGCCGCAGGAACGTGTAGTACTGCGCGGCCACCTGTGCCCCGGGCCGGGAGAAGTTGAGCGCGAAGGTCGGCATGTCGCCGCCCAGGTAGTTGACGCGGAAGACGAGTTCCTCGGGCAGGGCCTCCTCGTCCCGCCACAGCGCCCAGCCCACGCCCGGGTAGACCAGCCCGTACTTGTGCCCGGAGGTGTTGATCGACGCGACCCTCGGCAGCCGGAAGTCCCATACCAGGTCCTCGTCGAGGAACGGCGCGACCATGGCCCCGGAGGCGCCGTCCACGTGCACGGGGATGTCCAGACCGGTGCGCTCCTGGAGGGCGTCCAGCGCCGCGCACAGCTCCGCGATCGGCTCGTAGGACCCGTCGAAGGTGGAGCCGAGGATGCCGACGACCCCGATCGTGTTCTCGTCGCACAGGTCCGCCGCGGCCTGCGGATCGATGTGGAACCGGTCGCCCTCCATGGGTACCTGGCGCGCCTCGACCTCCCAGAAGTTGCAGAACTTCTCCCAGCAGACCTGCACGTTCACGCCCATCACCAGGTTCGGACGGGCGTCCCTGGACGGGTAGCGGTCCGCGTTGCGCTGCGCCCAGCGCCGCTTCAGCGCCATCCCGGCGAGCATGCAGGCCTCACTCGACCCGGTCGTCGAACAGCCCACGGCCGCCTCCGGGTCCGGTGCGTTCCACAGATGGGCGAGCATCGCCACGCAGCGGCGTTCCAACTCGGCGGTGCGCGGGTACTCGTCCTTGTCGATCATGTTCTTGTCGCGGCACTCGTTCATCAGCACGCCGGCCTGGGGCTCCATCCAGGTGGTGACGAAGGTGGCCAGGTTCAGCCGGGAGTTGCCGTCCAGCATCAGCTCGTCGTGGACCAGCTGGTAGGCGGTCGTGGGCAGCATCGGCCCCTCGGGCAGCCGGTGCCTGGGCGGCGCCTCGGTCATCTCGACGACCGGATTGGCCTCCCCGTAGAAGGGGTTCATCGACCTCGGGCGCTCGTCGGGCCTTCCCGGACCTTTGTGGAGCGGCATGGCGTTGCGTCTCCCATCGCGTAGACGGAGCCGGTGACGCGTCGGTTTCCCTGTCCCCGGTCTCGCTGGTTCAACGAATCATGGTTCCGTCCGCGCTGAGGCGCATTCGCTTGCACCTCACGCGACGTGAGGGCCGAGGCTGGGGCGCGTACCCAGAAGGGAGCGGAAGTGAGCTACTCGGTGGGCCAGGTGGCCGGTTTCGCCGGCGTCACCGTGCGCACGCTGCACCACTACGACGAGATCGGCCTGCTCACCCCCGGTGAGCGCACCTACGCCGGTCATCGGCGCTACAGCGACGCCGACCTCGACCGGCTGCAACAGATCCTGTTCTACCGAGAGCTCGGCTTCCCGCTCGACGAGGTCGCCGCTCTGCTCGACGACCCGGACGCGGACCCGCGGGACCACCTGCGGCGCCAGCACGAACTGCTGACCGCCCGGATCGAGAAGCTGCAGAAGATGGCGGCGGCCGTGGAACACGCCATGGAGGCACGCAAGATGGGCATCAATCTCACGCCCGAGGAGAGGTTCGAGGTCTTCGGGGACAAGGACCCCTTCGACGAAAGATACGCCGAGGAGGTGCACCAGCGCTGGGGCACCACGGAGGCGTGGGCCGAGTCCCAGCGCCGCGCCGTCCGCTACACCAAGGAGGACTGGAAGCGCATCAAGGCCGAGGTCGATGACTGGCAGGAGCGGTACACCTCCCTGGTGGCCGCCGGTGTGCCGGCGTCCGGCGAGGCGGCCATGGACCTGGCCGAGGAGCACCGGCAGCACATGAGCAGGTGGTTCTTCGAGGTCCCGTACGAGATGCACCGGTGTCTCGCGGAGATGTACATCTCCGACGAGCGCTTCAAGGCCTACTACGACGCCATGCGCCCAGGCCTCGCGGAACACCTCAGGGACGCGATCGTGGCGAACGCGGCCCGCCACGAGGGGTAGGCGGCCAAGGGGGAGGGGACGCACAGCCGTGACCGAGTTCCCGCACAGTGCACCGCGGGGACACCGGGGGAACCTGCCGGGGACACTGTGCGTTGATAACTTTGTCCGGCCAGTGCCTGCGTGTCGGCCGCCCCAGGACGCCGTACGTCCCCTCACCCCTCAGGAGCCCGGAACCGTGACGACGCTTGCCCTCGGACCGAGCTGGCTGGATCCGAACAACCTGCTCAACTCGTTCGGGATCTGGGGTCTGCTCCTGGTGGTCTTCGCCGAGTCCGGCCTGCTCATCGGCTTCTTCCTGCCGGGTGACTCGCTGCTGTTCACCTGCGGTCTGCTGATCACCGCGGGCACGATGAAGTTCCCGCTGTGGGGGGCGATCGCCCTGATCTGCCTCGCCGCGATCCTGGGCGACCAGGCGGGCTACATGTTCGGCAGGAAGGTCGGCCCCTCGCTCTTCAGGCGCCCGGACTCCCGCCTCTTCAAGCAGGAGAACGTCACCAAGGCGCACGAGTTCTTCGAGAAGCACGGCCCGAAGTCCCTGGTGCTGGCCCGCTTCGTGCCCATCGTGCGCACGTTCACGCCGATCATCGCCGGCGTCAGCGGCATGAAGTACCGCTCGTTCCTGGTGTTCAACGTCATCGGCGGCGTCCTGTGGGGCGCGGGCGTCACGCTGCTGGGCTCCTGGCTGGGCAACGTGGAGTTCGTCCACAAGAACATCGAGCTGATCCTGATCCTGATCGTCCTCGTCTCGGTGATCCCGATCGTCATCGAGTTCCTGCGGGCGCGTTCCCAGTCGAAGAGGAACCCGCCGGAGCCCCAGCCCGAGCCCCAGCCCCAGGACCGGAACCAGCCCCAGCCCCCGGTCATGGACGACGCGACGACCCAGCTGCGCCGCATCCCCGCGGACCACCAGTACCCGCAGCAGTACGGCAACCAGAACCAGGGCTACGACTACCAGCAGTACCCGCAGCAGCAGTACGCCCAGGACCAGTACCCGCAGCAGCAGTACACCCAGGGCCAGTACCCCCAGGACCAGTACCCCCAGCAGTACGGACAGCAGGCCCCGCAGGAGTACCAGCAGCCCCAGCAGCAGTACCCGTACAACCAGGGCTACTAGGGCCGCTCGCGGTCTCCGACGCTCACCACCCGGCGGTGCTCCTCAGAACCCTCGAGTCCGCTTCGCCGCCCTGCGCCCCCCGGCGGACCCGAACCGCAGGAACAGCCGGGAGATCTCCGAACCCAGGTTCACCCCGATCGCGATGGCCATCGCCAGGGACACCGCGTTGGCCAGCGACACGAGGCCCTTGTCGACGTTGTTCTGGGCGATCGACAACAGCCCGAAGTAGGTGGCGGAGCCCGGCAGCAGCGGCCCGATCGCCGCGGTCGTGTACGGCAGCGCGGACGCGAACCGGTAGCGCGACAGCAGCTGCCCGAACAGGCCCACCAGCCCGGCCGCGACGGCCGTGGAGGCGACCGGCGACAGCCCGCCCGGGTAGTGCAGCGCGCCGTACACGCTCCATGCGACGCCGCCGTTGAGGGTCACCCACAGCACGGTGGACCGTTCCTGCTGGAGCAGTACCGCGAAGGTCAGCGACAGCAGCATCGACGCCATGATCTGCACGACCGGCCGCTCGGCCAGGTGCAGAGCCGCGTTCGGGTCGAGTTCGGCGCCCAGCTTCACTCCGAAGTAGAGGACCACCAGGACCCCGGCGACGATCCCGACGAAGAAGTACATGACCTCGAGCAGGCGCGCCGCGGCGGTGATGTAGAAGCCGGTCAGCCCGTCCTGCACGCCCGCCACCAGGGCCCGTCCGGGCAGCAGCGCGAACAGCCCACCGGTGATCACCGCGGAGGCGGCCACGGGGACATGCGCCAGCGTGAGCGCGACCCCGATCGCGGCCGGCGGCATCGCCGCCACCGTGAACTGGTAGAACTCCGGCAGCCCGCGCCCCGCGCACAGCCACGCCAGCCGGTCGCCGAGCATCGCGCCCAGCGCGGCCGCGACGAACACGATCAGATCACCGCCGACCAGCACGGACGCCGCACCGGCGAGCAGCCCGCTCGCCCCGGTCAGCGCCCAGCCGGGGTAGGGATGCCGGTTGCGGCGGATCTCGGCGAGCCGCCGGTAGGCGTCCTCCAGGGAGATCGACGTCTCCGGGTCGGTCAGGTCGTCCACGAGCCGGAACACGGCCTGCAGGCGGGTGTAGTCGGTGCCGCGGCGGCGTACCGTCCGCGAGGCCGACACGGGGTCGTCCACCAGGGACGGCTGGTAGGAGATCGACAGCAGCGTGAAGGTGACGTTCGGCTCGCAGCGGTCGAGGCCGTAGGACCGGCAGACCGCGAACATCGCCGCCTCCACGTCCTCGGCGCCCTCGCCGCCCGCCAGCAGCAGTTCGCCGATGCGCAGGGTCAGGTCGAGCACGCGCGGCACGGCGGGGCCCGACTCGCCGACCTTCTGCACGGGCTCCGGCGCCGGCCGCTCGGTCACCGGCATGCGCAGCATCGCGCGCATCCGGTCCTGCCAGGGCGCCTCCTTGGTGAGCCGCACCGCGGGTATCCCGGAGGGCGGTGTGAAGGCGGGCGGGGCGCTGCGGGCGCTGTACGTGCTCGGCGGGCTGAACGCCGACCCCTCCGGTTCGGCGACGGGCGGCTGCGGGACCTGGAGGCCCTGCGGCAGGGCGAATTCCGACGTCGTCTCGGAGTCGGCACCGGCCGCCGGCACCTCCAGGCCCTCGGGCACGGCGAACTCGGACGTCGTGGACGACTCCCCGCCGACCGCCGCCGGCGCGCCCACGCCCGCGGGCACGCTCGCGGGGACGGCGAAGTCCCGGGCCGTGGCGGACCCGCTGCCGCCTCGCCCGTCGGGCGCGAACACGCCCCTCGCCTCGTCCGACCGCGGCTTGCGGTCCTCCGCGTCCGGCTCCGCCACCTGCTTCTGCCTGCCCTTTCCTGCGCGCGTGTCCCGTAGGTACCTCCTGTGCGCCTCAGTATGCGCACGTACGCGAGCGGGCCGCGTCACCCGGAAGGGTCACGCGGCCCGCTGGAGGTCGGGAGCTGTCAGTGACCGCCGTGGTCCTTGAAGCGCTTGAGCGAACGCTCGATCTCGGCCTCGGCGTCCGCGCGGCCCACCCAGTCGGCGCCCTCGACGGACTTGCCGGGCTCCAGGTCCTTGTAGACCTCGAAGAAGTGCTGGATCTCCAGGCGGTCGAACTCCGAGACGTGGTGGATGTCCCGCAGGTGCTCCACGCGCGGGTCGGACGCCGGCACGCACAGCACCTTGTCGTCACCGCCCGCCTCGTCGGTCATCCGGAACATGCCGATGGCGCGGCACTTGATGAGGCAGCCGGGGAAGGTCGGCTCCTCCAGGATGACCAGTGCGTCCAGCGGGTCGCCGTCCTCACCCAGGGTGTTCTCCACGAAGCCGTAGTCGGCCGGGTAGCTGGTCGAGGTGAAGAGTCGACGGTCGAGGCGGATACGACCGGTCTCGTGGTCCACCTCGTACTTGTTCCGCGAACCCTTCGGGATCTCGATCGTGACGTCGAACTCCACCGGTGGCTCCTCCATGATCAACACATAGTTCTGGTGGTTAAGTGTCCCTCACGCAGGAGTGTGATCGCGAAAGGGGCTGGTGGTCGTGCCGGAGCTGGGGCCTTGGCGGGCCGCGGGACCACGTCTCGTACGGGTCGCGCAGGCCGTGAAACCGCACCTCAGGCGCCTGGCCCGGACCATGGAACCCCGCGCTCGGAGCATCACCGAAGCCACCCGACCCGGTGTGACACGAATCACGGGGGTGGTGAAACCGCACGTCGCACGGATCGCGCGCGCCGTACGCCCGCCCTCCGGGAGGCTGACCACCCCACAGCTGGCGGCCGTCGCCGCCACCGTGGGTCTCGCGCTCGCGGCCGGGGCCGTGACCGCCGCCGGTCCCTGGGACTCCTCCGGCCAGCGTACGGCCGAGCGCGACCTCGCCGCAGCGTGGGACCGTGAGGGTGGCACAGATCACGGGGCCGGTACGACGGCGGACGCACCCGCTCCCGCCCCGAGCGCAGCCGCCGTGCTCATCGCCCTCGGCGGCGCCACCACCAAATCCGCCCCCGGCGACAAGCCCCTCGCCGCGGTACTCGACCCGCTCCTGCGCGATCCCTCCCTCGGCACCCGGCGCAGCGCCGCCGTCGTCGACGTGACCGGCGGCAAGCGCCTGTACGCCAAGGGCCCGGACGACGCGCTGACCCCCGCCTCCACCACGAAGATCGCCACCGCCGTCGCCGCACTCTCCGCGGCGGGCGCCGACCACCGCTTCACCACGCGCGCGGCGCTGGAGCCCGGCGGCGACCACCTGGTGCTGGTCGGCGGCGGCGACCCGACGCTGACCGCCCGGAAGGAGGCCGGGGGCTGGGCGAGCCTGCGCACCCTGGCCGACGGCACCGCCGCCGCCCTCAAGAGGCGCCACCTGACCTCGGTGACCCTCTCGTACGACACCTCCCTGTTCACTGGCCCGGACCTGCACTCCATCGGCGTCAACGACAACCTCGCTCCGGTCACCGCCCTGATGGTCGACGAGGGCCGCACGGACGACACCTCCAGCGGGCCGGCCCCGCGCGGTACGGACCCGGCGGCCGACGCGGCCCGCACGTTCGCCCGGCTGCTCCAGGGCCACGGCATCAAGACCTCACAGCCCGGCCCGGCGAAGGCCACGGCCCGCGCCGAGGCGCTGGCCTCCGTGCAGTCGCCGCCCCTGTCCGCGGTCGTCGAGCGGATGCTCACCAACAGCGACAACGACATCGCCGAGGCCCTCGCCCGCCAGACCGCCCTCGCCACCGGTGGTGCGCCGAGTTTCGACGGGGGCGCGGCCGCGATCACCGGCCGGTTGAAGAAGCTGGGCCTCCCGGTCGACGGCGCGCAGTTCCACGACGGCAGTGGCCTCGACCGCGACGACAAGCTGACCGCTGACCTGCTGACGGCCCTGCTGGCGACCGCCGCCGCCCCGTCGCACCCCGAGCTGCGCGCCGTCCTGACGGGCCTGCCGGTGGCGGGCTTCACGGGCACCCTCAGCGACCGCTACGCGGACGCCGCCGAGCGCTCGGGAGTCGGCCTCGTGCGCGCCAAGACGGGCTCCCTGACCGGCGTCAACACCCTCGCCGGAACGGTGGTGGACGCGGACGGTCACCTTTTGGCGTTCGCGTTCCTCACGGAAGGCTCGATGGACCAGACGACGGCGAGAACGGCCCTGGACCACACGGCGGCGGCCCTGGCGTCCTGCGGCTGCAGCTGACCGCTGCGCCCACCCCACCGGGCACTGCCCGACCACGGCTCGGCCCAGGCCAACCTCGGTCGACCCTGCCCCCAGCGGCGGCGCTCACGTACCGTTGACACATGACGAGCATCGGTGGTGCCGGATCTCCTGGGATGGTCGACTGGAATCTCGCGGTGGCGACCGCGACCCGGCTCGTGCGGCCGGGCCCCGAAGTGAGCCGCGACGAGGCCCGGGCCGTCGTCGCCGAGCTGCGCCGCCACGCGAAGGCCTCGGAGGAACATGTCCGGGGCTTTACTCGTATGGGCGAAGAGGGCGTGCACGACACCCCCGTCCTCGTCGTCGACCGCCCCGGCTGGGTCCGGGCGAACGTCGCCGGGTTCCGGGAGCTCCTCAAGCCCCTCCTCGACAAGTTGTCGCAGCGCCGTGGCAACACGCCCGGCGGGGCCGTCCTCGGCGCCGTCGGCGGCAAGGTCACCGGCGTGGAAGTGGGCATGCTGCTGTCGTTCCTGTCCAGCCGGGTGCTCGGCCAGTACGAGACGTTCGCCCCGCCCACCCGCGAGCTGCCCGCGGGCGAGAACGGCGGTGGCCGCCTGCTGCTGGTCGCGCCGAACATCGTGCACGTCGAGCGCGAGCTGGACGTGGAGCCGCACGACTTCCGCCTCTGGGTCTGTCTGCACGAGGAGACGCACCGCACGCAGTTCACCGCGGTGCCCTGGCTGCGCGACCACCTGGAGGGCGAGATCCAGTCGTTCCTGGGGGAGACCGACATCGATCCCATGACCGTCCTGGAGCGCATCAGGGAGGCCGTCCAGTCGCTCGCCGGGGGCCGACCGGAGGGCGAGGAGGGTGACGAGGGGCGCTCCCTCGTGGAGCTCGTGCAGACGCCCGCCCAGCGGGAGATCCTCGGCCGGCTCACCGCGGTGATGTCGCTCCTGGAGGGTCATGCCGACTTCGTGATGGACGGCGTCGGGCCGGAGGTCGTCCCGAGCGTCGCCGAGATCCGCGAGAAGTTCCAGCAGCGCCGCGCGAGGGGCGCCTCCCGCCTGGACCTCGCCCTGCGCAAGCTGCTGGGTCTGGACGCCAAGCTCAGGCAGTACCGTGACGGCGAGCGGTTCGTGCGCGCGGTCGTCGAGCAGGTCGGCATGGACGGCTTCAACCGTGTGTGGACCTCCCCGAACACGCTCCCGACGAAGGCGGAGATCGCCAAACCGGCGGACTGGGTCGCACGGGTGCACCGGAGGGCGGAATCGTGAACCCGGAGTGCGGAGTCAGGTATCCGGAGTGAAGTAATCCGGCCGTAGGCAGGTGAACGCTCCGCCAATCACCCGTCCGAGGGACCGTGAGGCTGGGACAGGCGTGCAATGCTCGGGGAACCGCCCGTTTCTGTCACCATCTACATACTCTGAGTGACCGGCTTCGGGCTCACCCCCCGACACAACTTCATGAAGGGAACCGGACATGGGTCCCCATCCCGCGGTCGCGGCGATACGCCTGGCGGTCCGCCGCGTCCTCCACGACATCCTCACCGAGCAGACCGCCGAGCGGCCGAGAGAGCACACGGCCACCGGCCGCCCGCCCCACGAGCGCCCGTCCGCGCCGCTCGTGCTCGTGGCGTGCTCGGGCGGCGCCGACTCCATGGCGCTCGCCTCCGCCCTCGCCTTCGAAGCCCCCAAGCTGGGCATCGCCGCCGGCGGCATCACCGTCGACCACGGGCTGCAGCCCGGCTCCGACCTGCGCGCCGCCGATGTCGTCCTGCGCCTGCGCGAGCTGGGCCTCGACCCCGTCGAGTCCGTCGCCGTCACCGTCGGCCGTGACGGAGGACCCGAGGCCGCCGCCCGCGACGCGCGCTACGCCGCCCTGGACGCCGCCGCCGACCGCCTCGGCGCCACCGCGATCCTCCTCGGGCACACCCGGGACGACCAGGCCGAGACCGTCCTGCTGGGCCTCGCCCGCGGCTCCGGCATCCGCTCCCTGTCCGGGATGGCCGCGGTCTCGGGGACCGGCGGCCGCTACCGCCGCCCCTTCCTCCACATCGACCGGCAGACCGCCCGCAAGGCCTGCATGGCCCAGTCCCTGCCCGTCTGGGACGACCCGCACAACACCGACCCCGCCTACACCCGCTCCCGGCTCCGCCACGAGGGTCTGCCCGCCCTGGAGAAGGCGCTCGGCAAAGGCGTCGTCGAAGCCCTCGCCCGTACGGCGCAGCTCTCCCGCGACGACGCCGACGCCCTCGACGCCTGGGCCGGCCAGGCGGAGGCCTCCGTCCGCGACGCCTCCGGGCTCCTGGAGTGCGCCAAGCTCTACGCCCTGCCGCCGGCCGTCCGCCGCCGCATCCTGCGCCGCGCCGCCATCGAGGCCGGAGCCCCGGCCGGCTCCCTCTTCGCCCGGCACATCGAGGAGGTCGACCGGCTGATCACCGGCTGGCGGGGCCAGGGAGCCATCAATCTCCCGGGCAAAGTCGTCGCCCAGCGGCAGGGTGGCAGACTGGTGATTCGGCAAGGCTGAGAACACGCCCCCTGCGGGAGGCGCCCGGCCGCCCCTCGGGGGGCCGGTCAGCCACGCGAGCGGGCCAAGGGGCGCGCCGCTGTCGCGAGGAAGAGTGCGGGCACGCCGCGAGGGCTGTAGTCGTCATGCGGCTGCGCGGCGCGGGTGACCGGCCGCGGTCGGCCTCGCCTCGACGGCGGCACGGCGCCCTGGACGCGTGCGAGCAATCGAAGCGGCGGGACGACCGAAAGTGATGCGGGTGGACGCGAAAGACATGGGTGCCGACCTCAAGCAGGTGCTCATCACCAAGGAAGAGATCGACACGAAGCTGGCCGAGCTGGCCGCGAAGATCGACGCGGAGTACGCGGGCAAGGACCTGCTGATCGTCGGTGTTCTCAAGGGCGCGGTGATGGTCATGGCCGACCTCGCCCGGGCGCTGTCCACCCCCGTCACCATGGACTGGATGGCCGTGTCCTCCTACGGCGCGGGAACGCAGTCCTCCGGAGTCGTACGGATCCTCAAGGACCTCGACACCGACATCAAGGGCAAGCACGTCCTGATCGTCGAGGACATCATCGACTCCGGGCTGACCCTGTCCTGGCTGATCAACAACCTCGGCTCCCGCGAGCCCGCCTCCCTGAAGGTGTGCACGCTGCTGCGCAAGCCGGACGCCGCCAAGGTCGCCATCGACGTGGAGTGGGTCGGGTTCGACATCCCGAACGAATTCGTCGTGGGCTACGGCCTCGACTACGCGGAGAAGTACCGCAACCTCCCGTTCGTCGGTACTCTCGCGCCCCACGTCTACGGCGGCTGAACCCTCCCGCGAACCGGCGCTCCCGGCCGCCCGCGCGGCGGCCGGTTCCCGGATTCGGGGTCTTTGTAAGACGTTCGGGAACCACAACGGGTTTCACGCCGTTGGAGATGCGAGGGCGGTATTGCCGGCAGTCCCCTGCGGCTGAGGGTGGCGATCCTGGGGTACCGTCGGAAGAACTG
Source organism: Streptomyces sp. NPDC001848 (assembly GCF_042891915.1). Taxonomy (NCBI): domain Bacteria; kingdom Bacillati; phylum Actinomycetota; class Actinomycetes; order Kitasatosporales; family Streptomycetaceae; genus Streptomyces; species Streptomyces sp. NPDC001848. The sequence continues at coordinate 53,091 of NZ_JBIATP010000023.1, forward strand.
TTTTTATCAAACTCACTATGGCAGGAGGGACGGGGCGGCACCGCTCCGTATGGATGGACGTGAAGCGATACTTCCGTGGGCCGGTCATGTGGATCGTGCTGGCCGTCCTTGCCGTGGTCGTGTTGATGCAGGTCGTCGGCTCCTCGGGCGGCTACAAAACGGTGGACACCGGCAAGGTCGTCCAGGCGATCGACAACAACCAGGTCGAGTCCGCCAAGCTGACCACCGGCGACGAGCAGGTCATCAAGGTCTCGCTCAAGGACGGCGTCAAGGTCGACGGCAGCGACAAGATCCAGGCGAGCTACATCGGCGACCAGGGCACGAGCCTGGCCACCACTCTGCAGAACAAGTACGAGAACAAGCAGATCCCGAAGGGCTACACGGTCTCGCCGTCCAAGCAGAACCCCTTCGTCGGCATCCTGCTCTCCCTGCTGCCCTTCGTCCTGATCGTGGTTGTCTTCCTGTTCCTGATGAACCAGATGCAGGGCGGCGGCTCCCGGGTGATGAACTTCGGCAAGTCGAAGGCGAAGCTCATCACCAAGGACACCCCGAAGACGACGTTCTCGGACGTCGCGGGTGCGGACGAGGCGGTCGAGGAGCTCCAGGAGATCAAGGAGTTCCTGCAGGAGCCGGCCAAGTTCCAGGCCGTCGGTGCGAAGATCCCCAAGGGTGTGCTGCTCTACGGCCCGCCCGGTACCGGTAAGACGCTGCTCGCGCGTGCCGTCGCCGGTGAGGCGGGGGTCCCGTTCTACTCGATCTCGGGTTCGGACTTCGTCGAGATGTTCGTCGGTGTCGGTGCCTCCCGGGTCCGGGACCTGTTCGAGCAGGCCAAGGCGAACGCACCGGCGATCGTCTTCGTCGACGAGATCGACGCGGTCGGCCGCCACCGCGGCGCCGGCCTCGGCGGTGGCCACGACGAGCGCGAGCAGACGCTGAACCAGCTGCTCGTCGAGATGGACGGCTTCGACGTCAAGGGCGGCGTGATCCTCATCGCGGCCACGAACCGCCCCGACATCCTCGACCCGGCCCTCCTGCGTCCCGGCCGCTTCGACCGTCAGATCGCGGTCGACCGCCCGGACATGCAGGGCCGTCTGGAGATCCTCAAGGTCCACCAGAAGGGCAAGCCGGTCGCCCCGGACGTCGACCTGTCGGCCGTCGCCCGCCGCACCCCCGGCATGACCGGTGCCGACCTCGCCAACGTCCTGAACGAGGCCGCGCTGCTGACGGCCCGCAGCGACAAGAAGCTGATCGACAACCGGATGCTGGACGAGGCGATCGACCGCGTGGTCGCGGGCCCGCAGAAGCGGACCCGGATCATGTCCGACAAGGAGAAGAAGATCACCGCGTACCACGAGGGCGGCCACGCCCTGGTCGCGGCGGCCTCACCGAACTCCGACCCGGTCCACAAGATCACGATCCTGTCCCGCGGTCGCGCCCTCGGCTACACGATGGTCCTCCCGGACGAGGACAAGTACTCCACGACCCGCAACGAGATGCTGGACCAGCTGGCCTACATGCTGGGCGGCCGTGCGGCCGAGGAGCTCGTCTTCCACGACCCGACCACCGGTGCCGCGAACGACATCGAGAAGGCCACCAACCTGGCCCGCGCGATGGTCACGCAGTACGGCATGACCGAGCGCCTCGGTGCGATCAAGTTCGGCAGCGACGGCAGCGAGCCGTTCCTCGGCCGTGAGATGTCTCACCAGCGCGACTACTCGGAAGAGGTCGCCGCTCTGGTGGACGAGGAAGTCAAGAAGCTCATCGAGACGGCGCACAACGAGGCCTGGGAGATCCTGGTCGAGAACCGCGACGTCCTCGACAACCTCGTCCTGGCCCTGCTGGAGAAGGAGACCCTGGGCAAGGAGGAGATCGCCGAGATCTTCGCCCCCGTGGTCAAGCGGCCGCCGCGGCCCGCCTGGACCGGTTCCTCGCGCCGCACGCCGTCCACCCGCCCGCCGGTGCTCTCCCCGAAGGAACTCGCACTGACGAACGGCGCCAACGGCGCCACCCCGGCGATCGCGAACGCCACGGAGTCCGTCCAGACGGAAAAGGCTCCCGAGGACCGTCGCGACAGCTGACCAAGGGGTCCCAGGCTCCGGAATTTCGGCCGCGCTCCCCAGGGTTCTAGCCTTGGGGGGCGCGGCCGGTTTTCGTGCGGCCATGGATGAGACGCGCGACCCGTGCGCGTCACACGCGTAGGAACGAGGCACCACATGACCGACCCGGTGACGCTGAACGGCGAGAGCACGATCGGCGAGTTCGACGAGAAGCGTGCGGAGAACGCCGTAAGGGAGCTGCTCATCGCGGTCGGGGAGGACCCGGACCGAGAGGGGCTGCGCGAGACCCCGGGCAGGGTGGCCCGGGCGTACCGGGAGCTTCTGGCGGGGCTCACGCAGCGGCCGGAGGACGTGCTGACGACGACGTTCGATCTCGGCCACGACGAGATGGTCCTGGTCAAGGACATCGAGATCGTGAGCCTGTGCGAGCACCACCTGCTGCCGTTCCACGGTGTGGCCCATGTCGGCTACATCCCGGCCGAGAGCGGAAAGATCACCGGCCTGTCGAAGCTGGCGCGTCTCGTCGAGGTGTTCGCACGTCGGCCGCAGGTGCAGGAACGACTCACCACGCAGATCGCCGACTCGCTCATGCGCATCCTCGAGGCACGTGGCGCCATCGTGGTCATCGAGGCCGAGCACATGTGCATGTCCGTGCGCGGCATCCGCAAGCCGGGCGCCAAGACGACGACGTCGGCCGTACGCGGCCAGCTGCGGGACGCCACGACGCGCGCCGAGGCGATGAGCCTGATACTGGCGCGCTGACCGCAGGCAGCGCCTTCGGCGGCCGTCAGGAGACGGGTGCCGCGTCGCCGTCGTGGTTGTCGTCGTCCTCCGGGAGCTTGCAGACCCGCTCCAGGAACAGGGCGGCCGCTATGACCGCGATGCCCGCGACGACCGAGAAACCGGCGTAGATGGCCTGGTCGCGGCGGGAGGGCATGTCCAGCGAGCCCAGCAGGAAGACGCCCGTGCCTCCGTACATCCCGGCGACCAGGGCCGCGACCAGGGCGCTGGCCTGGCCGAAGACGACCGCACGGGCCGCCATCAGCGGATCGACACCCTTCGCGTCCTGGCGGCGCTCGCGCTGGGCCTTGAGGCGGGAGCGCAGGGAGAGCGCCGTGGCCAGCAGGACCACGGCGATCAGGGCGAGGACGACGGGCGCGGCCAGCGGGACCCGCGGCAGTGTGCCCACGGCGTCCCACAGACGGGCGCCCGCCCAGGACAGCACTCCGGCCACCACGAACACCGCCGCCAACGTCCTGATCCGCAGCTCTTTCACGATGTCCCTTCGTCGGCCCGGCCGTCGGTTGCACGGGGCTGTGATCCGTCAGGCCCCGGCCCGGTAGACCTTAACGACTACTCGGGCAGCCGGAGTTCCAGGTCGGCGCGGGGCGTGACCCCCTGGCGGGTGACGGTGTCGAGCAGGTGTGCCACCGGGCCGCGGCCGGGCAGCTGGGCCTCAGGGTCGAGGTCGTGCCAGGGCGCGAGGACGAAGGCCCGCTCGTGAGCGCGCGGGTGGGGCAGCGTGAGCACCGGGTCGTCGGAGACCACCTCGGCGTACGCGACGATATCCACATCGAGCGTGCGCGCCCCCCAGCGCTCGTCGCGCACCCGGTGGAAGGCCTCCTCCACGGCGTGCGCCCGCTCCAGCAGGGAGGACGGCGGCAGGGTGGTCTTCACGACGACCACCGCGTTGAAGTACGTGGGCTGGCTGCCGGGGGCCACGCCCCACGGCTCGGTCTCGTACACCGGCGAGACCGCCTTGACGCGTACGCCCGGCGTGTCCTCCAGCGCGTCTATCGCGCCCTGGAGGTTCTCCAGGCGATTGCCCAGGTTGGAGCCGATGGAGATCACGGCCCGTTTCGGGTTCTGCAGGGTGGTGTCGGCGGCGTCCACTTGCTCCACGACGGAGGTGGGCACCGGCTGGACGGTCGGGTCGCTCTGACCCCCGGCGAAGAAGGCGGTCATACTCGGCTCCGGGTGATGGTGACGGTCACGTCGTCGAAGGGGACAGTGATCGGCGCGTCCGGCTTGTGGACGCAGACCTCGACCTCCTGGACCGGGGCGTGCTTGAGGCAGGAGTGGGCGATGCGCTCCGCGAGCGTCTCGATGAGGTTCACGGGCTCCCCCTCGACCAGGGCGACGACCTCCTCGGCCACGACGCCGTAGTGCACGGTCTTCGACAGGTCGTCGTCGGCCGCGGCCGGCCGGGTGTCCACGCCCAGGACGAGATCGACGATGAAGGTCTGGCCCTCCTCGCGCTCCCTGGGGAACACGCCATGGTGCCCGCGGGCCTTCAGGCCGCGCAGCGCGACACGATCCACGCGAATCACTCCTGCAATCGTCGGTAGCGGCCGGTACTCACCGGGTGCGGTCGGTACACCGGCCCGGAACGAATCTACCTGCGGCCACTGACATCGTCGGTCCACGGCGGCGCGCGCCGAGGCGCGGGCAGGAGGGTTCATCGGGCGTTTCCCCTGGGGAACACGGTGACTCACGGGTTGGTAGCCGCCCATACCCAGGAGTAGGTGATTCCAACCACTTCCGCCGCCTACCCACTCGCGCGGGCCGTCCACCCCCTCGGTAGGAGCCGTCCCGGACGGAGTCGTCCCGGACGTTGTCGTCCCGGACGTTGTCGTCCCGGACGGAGTCGTCCAGACAGACTCACGCAGAGGGAGTCGTTTCGGAGAGAGTCTTCTCAGGCGGAGTCGTCGTCCTCGTCGTCACTGGTTTCGGTCAGCACCGGCGAGGCGTGGTGCGACCAGAGTTTCCAGCCGTCGGATGTGCGACGGAACACGTTCGTGGCGACCACCAGCTGGCCGACGAGCGGGCCCGGCTCATCACCGCCGTCGGGGGACGGGCCGCCGCTGAGGATGTTCTCCGTGCAGGTCACGAGGGCGGTGTCGCCGGTTACGGAGACATGGACGTCGGTGAGGAAGAACTGGATGTAGTCGGTGTTCGCCATGATCAGCGCGTACGACCTCAGGACCTCACCGCGTCCGGTCAGCACCGGCCAGCCGGGGTGGACGCAGGAGACCACCCCGGTGTCGGCCGGGTCGTGGTACTCCTCGTCGACGCCCAGGTCGGATGGGGCGAGCCAGAGCGAGGACAGCTCCTCGAAGTCACCCCGCTCCATCGCCTCGTAGAAGGCCGTGTTGGCCAGTTCGACCTGTTCGACGTCGGTGTGGGCGGTGCTCACCGGGCTCCTTCGGGGGTTCCGGTCGTACGCGCGTTCTCCAGGGCGCGGGCGACGCGCACCGCGTCCGCCGTCGCGCGCACCTCGTGCACCCGCACGGCCCACGCGCCCGCCTGCGCGGCGAGTGCGGAGACGGCGGCCGTGGCGGCGTCGCGCTCCCGCGCGGGCGGGGGTGCGCCCTCCGGGCCGGCCAGGACACGGCCGAGGAAGCGTTTGCGGGAGGCGGCCACCAGCAGGGGGTGGCCGAGGCCGAGCAGACGGTCGAGGTGGGCGAGCAGGGCCAGGTCGTGCTCGGCGTCCTTGGAGAAGCCCAGACCGGGGTCGACGACGATGCGGTCCGGGGCGATGCCGCCCTCGAGGACGGCCTCCACGCGCGCGTGCAGCTCGTCCGTCACTTCGGTGACGACGTCCTCGTAGACCCCCCTGACGTTGCCGCCCTGCAGGAAGCCGCGCCAGTGCATGACCACGAAGGGAGCGCCCGAGGCTGCGACGACCGGGATCATCGCGGGGTCGGCGAGGCCGCCGCTGACGTCGTTGACAAGTGCGGCGCCCGCGGCGAGGGCCTGCTCGGCGACACTGGCACGCATGGTGTCGACGGAGACCGTGACGCCCTCGGAGGCGAGGCCGCGCACGACGGGGATGACACGCCTGAGTTCCTCGGCCTCGTCCACCCGGGTGGCACCGGGACGGGTGGACTCCCCGCCGACGTCGACGAGGTCGGCGCCCTCGGAGACCAGGTCGAGGCCGTGCTTGACGGCGGCGGTGGTGTCGAACCAGCGGCCGCCGTCGGAGAAGGAGTCGGGGGTGACGTTGACGACCCCCATGACCGCACAGCGGTTCCACACCGGAAGACCGGCCACGCGGCCCCGCCCACTCTTCGTGCTCATACGTTCAGCGTAGGCCCCTGGGGCCTGTCTTTCGGACCGGCTCGGCCTCGCGGGGCGTGGCATGCGCGTCCGCGCCGTTCGGGATGGCCCGGTGAGGCCCCCGGCGGGGGGATTCGGGGCCTCCACCGGGCCTGTCAGGGGGGTCAGGCGGCGCGTACCCCGCGCTCCGCCATGTTGTGCGCGCACGGGCGCGGGGCCGGCGACGTGCGGGCCAGGAAGCGGGGAAGGGGCAGGTTCACGAAGCCCTCGGCCTGCATGACCGCGAAGCCGATGCGCGGGAGGTCGCGGGTGGAGGCGTACACCATGAAGCGCGGCTCCCAGCGCGGCTGGAACTTGGCGTTGAACTTGTACAGGGACTCGATCTGGAACCACCGGGAGAGGAAGACCAGCAGCCCCCGCCACGCCCGCAGCACGGGACCCGCGCCGATCTTCTCGCCGCGGGCCAGCGCCGAGCGGAACATCGCGAAGTTGAGCGACACCCGCTCGATGCCGAACTTCGGGGCGGCCTGCAGCGCGGCCACGATCAGCAGTTCGTTCATGCCCGGGTCGGCCGAGCGGTCGCGGCGCATCAGGTCGAGCGAGGCACCGTCCGTGCCCCAGGGCACGAAGTGCAGGATCGCCTTCAGGTCGCCGTACGGTCCCGCCTCCGTGTCGGCCTTGTGAGCCGTGGCGATCAGGCAGTCACCGTCGGCCGGGTCCCCGACGCGGCCGAGCGCCATGGAGAAGCCGCGCTCGGTGTCCGTACCACGCCAGTCCGCAGCCGCCCGCCGTATGCGCTCCAGCTCGCCGTCGCCGAGGTCACGGATGCGCCGTACCCGGGTCTCGTAACCGGCCCGCTCGATGCGCTTCACCATCTGGCGCACGTTGCGCATCGCGCGCCCGGAGAGGGAGAAATCCTTGACGTCCACCACCGCCTCGTCACCCAGCTCGAGGGCGTCCAGGCCGGTCTCGCGGGTCCACACCTCGCCGCCCGTCTCCGAGCAGCCCACGACCGCGGGCGTCCAGGAGTGCGCCTTGGCCTCGTCCATGAACCGCTCGATGGCGCCCGGCCAGGCCTCCACGTCGCCGATCGGGTCGCCGCTCGCCAGCATCACGCCCGACACGACGCGGTACGTGACCGCCGCCTTGCCGCTCGGCGAGAAGACGACCGCCTTGTCGCGGCGGAGCGCGAAGTGGCCGAGGGAGTCGCGGCCGCCGTGCTTCTCCAGCAGGGCGCGCAGCCGTGCCTCGTCCTCCTCGGTGAGCCGGGCGGCCGGGTGTTCGGGTCGGAACGCCAGGTAGATCGTGGTGATGGCGGTGATCAGACCGAGCGCGCCGAGCGAGAAGCCCACCGTCCAGGAGGTGTTGCCGGTGTAGTCGACCGGGCCCTCGAAGCCGAAGAGCCCGTACAGGACGTGCTCCAGGCGGTCGGACAGGCTCGGGTCGCCGACCATGCGGTGCGGGTGGACGCTGACGATGACCAGGCCCAGACACACGGAGCCGGCCCCCATGAGGATGAAGTTGGCGAGCGCCCGCCACCGGCTGCGCGGGTCGGGCAGGGCCGCGAACTCGCCTCGGTGGCGCAGCAGCGGCACCAGCAGTACCACCGCGATGAGCACGCCGACGAGTGAGTGGCGGTAGACGTACTCCGACACGGCGCCCGCCGGAAGCAGCAGCACCGCGGCGCGCCATGCCCGGCGCTTGCGTCGGCGCAGCCCGTGGGCGAGGAGCAGCAGCAGGACGCCCGCGCTCAGGGACAGGGCCGCGGCGAAGGGTCCGAACGAGCCGGGCAGCACCTCGGCCATGCGGTGCACACGGCTGTGCCGGAAGCGCGGGAACACGCCGGCGGCGATGTCCAGGACTCCCACGAGGGTGCAGGCCCTGGCGATCAGTGCGGGGACGGCCTCCGGACGCGGGCCGCGGAGTATGCGACGCACCACACGTGATCGCTCCGGAACCTCACCCGACTTTTCCCCATCTATCCTGACAGACATCGCATCCCGTAGTTCTGCGAGAGACCTTGAGCCCGGTGCCGATCGGGGCATCCGGCAACATTGCGCCCTCTAGGACGGTGTCTCGGGGAGAGAGGTTCACTCCCCATTACAAAGCCGGTTCAAAGCCGACGGAAAGTCCGGGGCAAGGGTCGGTGAAACCGCGGGGGCGGGCCCCGCAGTCGTACGGAAAGCGCAGGCAGGAAAGAGCCCATGGGTCTCACGAGCAACAAGGTGCTGGCGCTGGCGATCGTGTTCGCCGTGCTGCTGTTCGTCGGCACGGTGTGGTATTGGCCACGACTGGCGCGACGGAACTGGCGGGCCGTCAGTGGGCGGGTCGGTCTGCTGTTCGCCACCCAGTTGTCGATCTTCGCATCCCTCGGGCTCCTCGCCAACCAGACCTTCGGCTTCTACGCAAGCTGGTCCGATCTGTTCGGCCAGGACACCGGACAGGGCGTGGTCGTCGACAACGGTGCCGACGGATCGAGCAGCGGGCCGCTCCAGGTGGTCGGCACCCAGACGGTGAACGTGTCGGGTGGTGCGAACCCGCAGATCGGCGGCCAGATCCAGAGAGTGAACATATTTGGATCGAAGACGCATATCGCCACACCCGCCTTCGTCTACCTGCCTCCGGAGTACTTCCAGCCGCAGTTCCGTACGCGGTCGTTCCCCGTGGGGGTCGTCCTCACCGGCTACCCGGGTACGGCAGCCGCGCTCATCAAGGGGCTGAAGTACCCGCAGACGGCCCACGACCTGGCCAAGAGCGGCAAGATGCAGCCGATGATCCTGGTGATGCTGCGGCCGACCGTGGCGCCGCCGCGGGACACGGAGTGCGTGGACATCCCGGGCGGACCGCAGGTCGAGACGTTCTTCGCCAAGGACCTTCCCGCAGCGGTCCGGGCCCACTACAAGAGGGTGGGCGTGACGCCCAACGGCTGGGGTGTCATCGGCGACTCCACGGGCGGCTACTGCGCGCTGAAGTTCGCGATGCACCACCCGGACGTCTATGCCGCCGCGGTGGGTCTGTCGCCGTACTTCAAGGCGCCGATCGACCCGACCACGGGCGATCTCTTCCACGGGGACAAGACGCTGCAGAACCGGGCCGACCTGATGTGGTACCTCAAGCACATGCCGGCGCCCAACACCTCACTGCTCGTCACGAGCAGCAAGCACGGCGAGTTCCATTACAAGGCGACGCTCAAGTTCATTCAGCAGGTGCGGGCCAACAAGGTGACCCGGATCTCGTCGCTCATCCTCGACAGCGGCGGCCACAACTTCAACACGTGGCTGCGGGAGATCCCGGGCTCGCTGCAGTGGCTGAGCGGGCGGCTCAGCGACCGCTGAGCGGGTGAATGGATGGTTACTCCACGGGAATTCGCGCAATCCGGAGGCGGTCGGCTCCCAGTTCCCTTTCGGGACGGGGAGTCGGGCCGCGGTATCGAGCTTCCGGCCGCGCGATAAACGATCTTGAACGCCGGTGCCGCCGTTCCGGAAGAGTCCGGCGGAGTACCGAAACGGGCTGGCAGAGCGGCCGATCCGCCCTTCGGGCGGAGGGGGGCGATCCGCGTCCGATCCGCGTCCGAAGGGAATCTCCCGGATTCGGCAGGGCGTTGTTCCCCATTCCGGTGCCCGTGGGGGTGTGGGAACGTTGCGGTGTGGCCGTGTTTTTACCGGGTGGGGCACCATCATTCGCCTACGCGCGGTAAGTTTCTGGCCATGCCACGTGGACGTCACCGTCATTCCCCACCCTTGCACAGGCTGTTGCCTCCTTCGGTGATCGCAGGCGTCTCGGTCGTCTGCGCCGTGGGGCCCTGGCTGTTCACGGAGCCGCTGGTGCTCCGTGGGCTGGCCGCGGGTGCCGCGGTCACGACGATCGTCGGCTCGGTCGTCATGCGCCGCTGGGACGTGGCCGCGGGCAAACGCGTCGCCGACCTCACGCGCGCGCGGGCGAGCGACGAGTGGCGCCACGAGGAGCGGGTCGCCGAACTGGAGACCGACCTCGAGGAGTCGCGCGAACTCCGCGCCAAGCTGGAGCAGAGGCTGCGCGCCAAGCGCACGGAACTGGCCAATCTGCGCAACGAACACGCCGCCCTGCTGCGGCGGTACGCGACCGCGGAGACGGAACGCGCGAGCGCCCTGGAGGGTCGCCGCCTGCTGGCCATCGAGGCCGCGCCCGCTTCCCCGGAGCTGTCCGCGTCGGTCGCGGAGGCCCCTGCCACCGAGCCGGAGAAGGACGCCGGGCCGGCGCTGTCCGCCCCCCGGGCGTTCTCCCCGGAGGGCTCGGCGCTCTTCGCGGCGGCCCAGGAGGCGCTGGCACGGCTCGCCCGGGGAGAGGACCTGGGCGCGGCCGGAGAGCCGGCCGCCGACGCCGGGGCGGCCAGCGAGAAGGACACCCCCACGAGGGGCGGCCCGGACGACGGCGGCGGCGAGCGCGCCTCCGCCGACCCCGACGCCTCCGACGCCCCCGAGGGCCCGGAGACCTTGGAGACTTTGGAGACCGCCACCCCCGAGGTCGGGGCGGAGGCCGAGCCGGCCCGCGAGCAGGAGCCCCCGGCCGCCTCGAAGGGACAGCAGCCCCAGCCTCCCGCCGCGATGCCGCCCCACACCACCGGCCACTTCACCGTGCCGACCGCCGTGGCCGTCGTACCGTCGGCCCCGCGTCCGCGCCCGGCCGTCGAAGGCGGCTTCGACTTCTTCGGCACCAAGTCGCGGCAGAGCCTGGAGTCCGTGCAGAACGAGGACCTCGCGGACGTCGTCGGCCAGGAGGCGCTCGCGGTGCACAAGGCGGAGTCCGAGTCCGGCTTCAAGTCGGCCGGACCCGAGGAGCGCGCCGTCGGCCAGGTCATCGACCTGACGGCGCACGACGAGACCGAGCGGATCGACGTCCAGGGGCTGCGCACCGCGGCCTACTGAACGGGGCAGGACGTGGATGAGGGGCGGCGGCACGCCAGGTGCCGCCGCCCCTCACGTCGTCACGTGGTCGTCTACGAGGCCATCCACCGGTCCGGCCGCGCGTCCCGGCGCCCCGTGCGCGACCGGTCCGCCTGCGCGTACAGCAGCGCCACCGCCTCCTCGGCGTCCCGCAGGCGCGCCGTGACCGTCTTGTTCGCGCCGGTGTCCAGATGCACGTCGGCGACCCCCCACAGCCGCTGCCACGGCCCCTGCGTCCGCCGTGCGCTCTGCACCTTGGCGTGCGGGACGAGGGACAGGGTGCGGCGCAGCAGGCCGTGCCGGGAGGCGAACACCGCCTCGGTGACGGCGAGCCCCTGGCCGCGCCACCACACCGGCAGGCACCGGGCCGCGCGCCGCGGCGGCCGGGACGGGGACGTCGGCACGGTCACCTCGGGCAGCACCCGGGCGATCACCGACTCGGCGGCGGCACGCGGGGCGACCGGTACCAGCACCGAGTTGGACGAGCCGGCGACGTCGAGTTCCACCCGCACCCACCCTCGCCGCCGCCACAGCAGCGGCTCCACGATCCGTACGCTCTGCACGCGCCCCGGCGGCACCGTCTCGTGCGCCCGGTCCAGCAGCCCGTGGTCGATACGGAGCCCGTCCGGCGACTCGCCCACCGTCCAGTCGTACGCGCGCACGAAACGCCCCGCCGACCTGGTGGCCGCGCCGCCGAGCAGCGGCACCCCGGCGGCCAGCACCGCACCCACGCTGTGCGTGCCGAGCCACACCAGCGTCGGCACGACCAGGGCGCCGAGCAGCGAGCCCCAGGTGGCGCCGATGAGGAGGAGCGAGACGGCCAGGTCGCCCGGCGGCACGTGCAGCAGCCGCCGTACCGGTGCCTCGCCGACCTCGTGCGCCGTCTCGGGGGCGAAACCGGCCGCGCGGGCGAGGAGTTCGGCCCGCAGGGCCCGCGCCTCCGCTTGGCCGAGATAGGCCAGTTCGTCCTTCTTGTCGGTGCCGATGACGTCCAGCTTCAGCTTGGCGACGCCCGCGAGGCGGGCCAGCAGCGGCTGGGTGACGTCGACGGCCTGCAGCCGGTCCAGACGGATGTGTGCGGTACGGCGGAACAACAGGCCCGTGCGGATGCGCAGTTCGGAGTCGGTCACCGAGAAGTGCGTGAACCACCAGCTGAGGAAGCCGTACAGGGCGGCGGTCGGCACCAGGACCGCCAGGCCGATGAGGAGCGCGGCAGTGGTCAGCTTCGTCAGCTGCTCCTGGGCCTGGTTCGGGTCGTGCACGGCCCAGCCGACGACCACGGCGACCGGCGCCCAGGCGCGCCGCAGCGGGGTGAGCGGATGCAGCCGCCGCTCGGCACCCCGCTGCCCCCGAGGTATGCCCGGCTGTGCTCCGGTGTCGCTCACAGCCCCGCCGATCGGGCCTCGCCCAGCTCGGTCAGCCGGTCCCGCAGCCGCTCCGCCTCGGCCGGATGCAGCCCGGGGATCCGGGCGTCGGTCGCGGCGGCGGCCGTGTGCAGCTGGACGCTCGCCAGCCCGAAGTGCCGTTCGACGGGCCCGGAGGTCACCTCCACGAGCTGCATGCGGCCGTACGGCACCACGGTCTCCTCCCGCCACAGCACGCCCCGGCTGATCAGCAGGTCGTCGGCGCGCTCGGCGTACCGCCAGGAGCGCCAGTTGCGGCCGAGCAGCACCCACCCCCAGGCGAGCCCGGCGGGCGGCAGCAGGGCGAACAGCGCCCACACCGGCCCGGCCAGCAGCCCCGGCAGGAGCGCCGCCAAGAGCGTCCCCAGCCCGGCCCACACCAGCAGCAGCATCCGCCGCATCCTCAGCAGCCCTGGCGGCAGCCCCGTCCAGACGGGCTCCGGGCCCGCCTTCACCGTCCCCGTTTCCATGGCGCAAGCGTACGTACGAGAGACTGGGTCCATGACTCCTACGACGGAGACCATGGTCGGGATCGGCGGCGCCGCGGAGAGCACCGACATGGTGCTCAACATCGGGCCCCAGCACCCGTCCACGCACGGTGTGCTGCGGCTGAAGCTGGTGCTGGACGGCGAGCGGATCAGGCGCGCGGAGCCGGTCATCGGCTACATGCACCGGGGCGCGGAGAAGCTGTTCGAGGCGCGCGACTACCGCCAGATCATCATGCTGGCCAACCGCCACGACTGGCTCTCCGCCTTCTCCAACGAGCTGGGCGTGGTCCTCGCCGTCGAACGGATGCTCGGCATGGAGGTGCCCGAGCGCGCCGTGTGGATGCGCACGCTCCTCGCGGAGCTGAACCGGGTCCTGAACCACCTGATGTTCCTCGGCTCCTACCCGCTGGAGCTGGGCGGCATCACCCCGGTGTTCTACGCGTTCCAGGAGCGCGAGGAGCTGCAGAACGTCATGGAGGAGATCTCCGGCGGCCGCATGCACTACATGTTCAACCGGGTCGGCGGGCTCAAGGAGGACCTGCCGGCCGGGTGGACCGCACGCGCGCGTACCGCCGTCCGTGACGTGCGCTCCCGTATGGACCGGTTCGACGACCTGGTGCTCGGCAACGAGATCTTCCGGGGGCGTACCCGGGGTGTGGGCGTCCTCGCCCCGGAGACGGTGCACGCGTACGGCGTGAGCGGGCCGATCGCGCGCGCCTCCGGCGTGGACTTCGACCTGCGCCGGGACGAGCCGTACCTGGCCTACGGGGAACTCCAGGACACCCTCAGGGTCGTCACCCGGCAGGAAGGCGACTGCCTGGCCCGCTTCGAGTGCCTGCTGGAGCAGACGCACAACGCGCTGGACCTGGCCGACGCGTGCCTGGACCGGCTGGCGGAGCTGCCGCCCGGGCCGGTCAACCAGCGCCTGCCCAAGGTGCTCAAGGCGCCCGAGGGCCACACCTACGCCTGGACCGAGAACCCGCTCGGCATCAACGGCTACTACCTGGTCAGCAAGGGCGACAAGACGCCGTACCGGCTCAAGCTGCGCTCGGCCTCGTACAACAACATCCAGGCACTGACCGAGCTGCTGCCGGGGACGCTGGTCGCGGACATGGTGGCGATTCTCGGGTCAATGTTCTTCGTGGTCGGGGACATCGACAAATAGCTCCTCGAAGAGCTCTTCGCGGGCGGCGTCGGGGATGCCCACCGGCTGGAGCAGCCAGCCGAAGTCGCCGAGTCCGCCGGGAGCGGTGAGTTCGGCGGCGGCTCCCGCGTGCGCGAGGGCGCGTACGTATGCGGTGGGGTCGGTGGAGGCGAGCGTGAGCGGGGGGCGTGCGCCGGTGATCCCGAGTGCGTGCAGCGCGGTGCGCTGGGTCAGCAGGCGTGCCCCCGGCAGGGCGCACGCGTCCAGCGCCACATGCGCCGTGATGTCGCAGGAGCCGTCCGGCACGGGAGCGCACTCCCGGCCCGCGCGGAACCCGGTGAGCGTGCCGAAGGGCGGCCGGGCGCCCGCGCGGTGCGCGTAGTCGACGGCGACGGCCAGCCCACGCTCGACGGTGGCGACGGCGGCGGCCCACGCGGTGTCCCGGGGCAGGCCGATCTCGGCCCGGCACCCGTCTGCGGACAGCGGCCACCAGCGCTCCAGCCACGCGGCCTCCGCTCCCGTGACCGGCTCCCCGAGCCGCTCGGTCCCGTCCCGATCGACCAGGACCAGCCGGGGCACCGCGTCGGCGTCCGCCTCCGCCACCTCGACCGGCACGTTGTCCAGCCACTCGTTCGCGAAGAGCAGCCCGGTGGTTCCCTCCGGGGGCTCGCCCAGCCACTCGATCCGGCCGTCCAGGCCAGGGGGCGGGCCGGTGATCTCCACGGCGTACGCGCGCGTGCGGGCGGCGACGTCGTCGGGCAGCGCGTCCAGGACCCCGGCCACCAGTTCGCCCCGCCCCGCTGCCATGTCCACGAACGCCAGCTCGGCCGGCCGCCCCAGCGCCCCGTCGACCAGGCACAGCAGCCGGGCCACGGCAACGGCGAACAGCGGTGAGGCGTGCACGGACGTACGGAAGTGCGCCGCGGGCCCCTCGGGCCGCCGGTAGAACCCGTCCGCCCCGTACAGCGCCTCCTGGGCCGCCGCCCGCCATCCCCGCCACTCACCGCTCAGCCGCTGGTCCACGGGGTCAGGCTAGGCGCATCCCCGCCTCCGGGGTCTCGGCGAGCATCCACCTTGCGGAGTACGTGTGTCCGTCACGGATCGGCCCTCCGGTTGACCCCCGCACCCTGCGCGTTTCCCTACTCTGGGTTACGTGCAGCGCCTCTATGACTTCCTTCGCAGGCATCCCACCTGGGTCGACAGTTTCTGGGCCGTCGTCCTGTTCGGGCTCTCCTGCGTGAGTCTGACGAACCTCAACGGGGCGCCGGACCACCACGGATCGCTCCCGGTCGGGCTCGCCGTCTCCGCCGTGCTCTGCCTGGTCGTCGCGCTGCGCCGCCGCATGCCCGAGAAGATGCTGATCGTCGCCGGCGGCATGGGGCTGGCCCAGCTGGTCCTGGACGAAGAGGCGATGATCGCCGACTTCGCCATGCTGGTGATCATCTTCACGGTCGCCGCCCTGGGCGCCCGCTGGGCCTCCCGCATCGGCCTGATCGCCGGTCTGAGCGCGGGCACCCTGTCCACGATCCGCTGGCCGGACCACCACTCCGGTGCCCTCGGCAACATCGCGATAGCCGTCTTCCAGACCGTGCCCTTCGCGCTCGCCTGGGTCCTCGGCGACTCCCTGCGCACCCGGCGCGCCTACTTCGCCCAGCTGGAGGAGCGCGCGGCCCGGCTGGAGAAGGAGCGCGAGGCGCAGGCCAAGGTGGCGGTGGCCGCCGAGCGCGCACGTATCGCCCGCGAGCTGCACGACGTGGTGGCGCACAACGTCTCGGTGATGGTGGTGCAGGCCGACGGCGCCGCCTACGTCCTCGACACCGCCCCCGACCAGGCGAGGAAGGCCCTGGAGACGATCTCCACCACCGGCCGCCAGGCCCTCGCCGAGATGCGCCGGCTGCTCGGTGTGCTGCGCACCGGTGAGCACAAGGAGGAGGGGGAGTACGTCCCGCAGCCCGACGTCGAACAGATCGACGAGCTGGTCGAGCAGTGCCGCAGCGCGGGCCTGCCCGTCGACTTCAAGGTGGAGGGCACCCCGCGTCCGCTGCCCAGCGGCGTGGAGCTGACCGCGTACCGCATCGTGCAGGAGGCGCTCACCAACACCCGCAAGCACGGGGGGCCGGGCGCGGGCGCCAGCGTGCGGCTGGTGTACTTCGACGACGGCCTCGGACTGCTCGTCGAGGACGACGGCAAGGGTGCCCCGCACGAGCTGTACGAGGAGGGCGGCCTCGACGGCCGGGGCCACGGCCTGATCGGCATGCGGGAGCGCGTCGGCATGGTCGGCGGAACCCTGGACGCGGGCCCCCGCCCCGGAGGAGGCTTCCGCATCAGTGCCCTGCTGCCGCTGAAACCGGCCCACTGACACGCCCGTGAAACCGGCCCACCGAGACGCCCCTGCAACCGGCCCACCGAGACGCCTCTGCAACCGGCCCACTGACACGCGCCCGCCCGGGCCCGCCCGACACCCACCGACCGGAGGACCCCGCCATGCCGATCCGCGTGATGCTCGTCGACGACCAGGTGCTGCTGCGCACCGGGTTCCGGATGGTGCTGGCCGCCCAGCCGGACATGGAGGTCGTCGCCGAGGCGGGTGACGGCGTCGAGGCCCTTCAGGTGCTGCGGTCGACCGAGGTCGACGTGGTGTTGATGGACGTGCGCATGCCGAAGTTGGACGGCGTGGAGGCGACCCGCCGCATCTGCGCGGACCCCAACCCGCCCAAGGTGCTGATCCTGACCACCTTCGACCTCGACGAGTACGCGTTCTCCGGGCTGAAGGCGGGCGCCTCCGGCTTCATGCTGAAGGACGTGCCGCCCGGCGAGCTGCTCGCCGCCATCCGTGCCGTGCACAGCGGCGACGCCGTGGTCGCGCCGTCCACGACCCGCCGGCTGCTCGACCGGTTCGCACCGATGCTGCCGGGCGGCAGCACCGGGCCCCGGCACAAGGAGCTGGACCGGCTCACCGACCGCGAGCGCGAGGTCATGGTCCTGGTCGCCCAGGGTCTGTCCAACGGCGAGATCGCGGCCCGGCTGGTGCTGTCCGAGGCCACCGTGAAGACCCATGTGGGCCGCATCCTGACCAAGCTGGGGCTCAGGGACCGGGTGCAGGTGGTCGTCCTCGCCTACGAGACGGGGCTCGTCCGGGCGGGCGGGCACGGCTGACCTTCGGCGCGGTCGGCCCGCGCCCATGCGCGCCTACCTGAGGATGCCCTCCAGGAAGTCGCTGCCGAGCCGGGCCACCGCCGGTACGTCCATCTGGTGCAGGACGTACCGGCCGCGGCGGCGGGTGGTGATCAGACCGGCCTTCTTCAGGGTGCTCAGGTGCCGGGATATCTCCGGCGGACTCATGCCGTGGATCTGCGCCAGCTCGCTCGTGGTGAACGTACTGCGGGCCAGACTGCGGCAGATCTGCATCCGCGCCGGGTGGGACAGCGCGGCCAGTCGAAGGGACAGCTCTTCGACGGAGAGCGGGGAGGCCGGGCCCGGGGAGGCGATGGGGTAGTGCAGCAGGGGCTGCCAGCCGTACCGGTGCAGCACCATGAGGTGGGGCCAGCCGAGACTGGTCGGCACCAGCAGCAGACTCCTGCCCGCCGTGGTGGTGCGTCCCCGGCCCAGCTTGTCCACGGTGATCCGGTCGGCCTCCTCGTCGAGGACGACCGCGGGCGACACCGCGGCCAGCGCCTCGGCCAGGCCCTTGTGCCGCAGGAGGTCGGTCTTGTGGCGGGCGTCCGCCGTGAGCTGATGGCGCAGCCGGGACCAGGTCTCGGCGAAGAAGGCCGCGTCACAGTCCTCCAGGAACTGCCGCAGCCAGGCCCGCACCCTCGGCGGGTCCTCGAACAGCCGCTGGGTGAACAGCAGCTGTCGCGGCCCTCGGGCGGCGGCCAGCTCGAGGGCGCGCTGCCGCAGCGCAGGGTCGGCGAGCACAGGGGGTCCGGGCATGCCGTAGGGCAGCGCGCAGGAGAACTCCAGTGCCGCGTCCACGAACTGTTCATCCGTGAGCTTGTCCAGCAGGTCGAGCTCCTCGGCCAGGGTGGCTGCGGGGAGCGTCGTCCCGCCGGGGATCCCGGCGTACGGATGGAAGAGGTCCGAGTGCGAGGTACGCCACAGGAAGTCGGCCTCGCACATCCGGTCGGCGAGGTGCGAGTCGAGACCGGCGGTGACGGTGGTCACCCATCCCTGCAGGCCGGGGTGGTGGCCCGGCTCGGACAGCGCATGCAGGGCCATCCCGAGTTCCGACAGCGGTGAAGGCAGCACGGAGACCCTCTCCGGCCGTAGCCCGCTGATGTCGATGTCCACGCTCATGGCCTCATGGTGCACCCCGCCACTGACACGGACGCCCTCGTTTGACGGCAGCCGTCAATCGGCAGGACACCGCTCGCCGTACCGGCGCAGCCTGGGACGGCCGGGGCAGCCGCGGAGCCCACGGAATCCTGTCTCCACGTCCCGAAGAGGCGAGCCGTATGAGCATCACTCAGGAGTACCTCCTCGACGCCTACCGCGCCCGGCGTCTCGGTGAACCCTCCCCGCCCGCGCCCGGCGCCCATGACTGGCAGGTCGTGCGCGAGCTGCGCGACCGCCGGGAGTTCCGCGCGGTCCTCGCGGGCCGCCCGGCCCGGGGACGGCTGCGGGCGGCCCTGTCCCGCTGGTTCCACGGCCCGGCGTCCCGACGGCTTGACGCTCCGGTGTCCCGGAAGGCCTGACTGAAAGCCCCGAACAAAATGGGAGCCCGGCTCCGTCTTCGGGGCTCTAAGTCCCGTTGACCCCGGGCAGCCGCTCCACGAACTCCGCCGCCGCCTTCCTCACGTCGTCCGCCGTCCACTCCAGGGCGGCGGCGCGTACGTTGACCTCGGTGAAGGCCAGTCCCGGGCCGCCGCGGTCCCAGGCGTCGGCGAACAGGAGTGTCCCCGTCTCCTCGCCCTGCCGGACGGCGGCCTGAGCGAGGACGTCCGCGTCGTACGGCAGCCAGACCTGGAACTCGTGGGTGTGCGGCGGGTCGGGGTGCACCCGCGCCCACGGCAGCCCCGCCGCCGCCGCCGTGAAACCCTCGCGCAGCGCGGCGGCCACCACGCGCGCGTGGCGCACGTACTCCGGTAGCCGGGGAAGCTCCCGCTCCAGCCCGGCCAGGGCCGAGAGCACCGTCGGGAACTGCTGGAAGACCGTGCCGCCATAGCGGTGACGCCAGGCCTTCGCCTCGTCCACAAGGGTCCTGGGGCCCGCGAGCGCCGCGCCGCCGTACCCGTCGAGCGACTTGTAGAACGACACGTAGACGCTGTCCACGAGGCCCGCGATGTCCTCCAGCGGCCGGCCGAAGTGGACCGTGGTCTCCCACAGGCGCGCGCCGTCGAAGTGCACCACCGCGTCGCGCTCGTGCGCCGCCTCGACGACCTCGGTGAGCTCCTCGAAGGAGGGCAGGACGAAACCGGCGTCCCTGAGGGGCAGTTCGAGCATCAGCGCCCCGAAGGGCTCCTCGAAGTCGCGCACCTCCTCGGCGGTGGGCAGCCGGGGCTCGCTCGTCACGCGCACCGGGCGCAATCCGCTGACCTCGCTGAACGCCTTCCGCTCGTGCACCTCGGGGTGGGCCAGCGCCTGCAGGGCCACCGTGGGGTTCCCCGTGCGGCCCGCCCAGCAGCGCAGCGCCACCTGCTGGGCCATGGTCCCGGTCGGGAAGAAGGCGGCGGCCTCCTTGCCCAGCAGCCCGGCGACCCGCTCCTCCAGCGCCTCGACGATCCCCGTGCCGTACATGTCCCCGGACTCGTCCAGGTCGTACAGGCCCCCCGCGCCGTCCAGCAGCGCCAGCCGCTCCCGGAGCGTCCCCAGGAACCCCGGACGCGCCAGCACGCGCTCCGCGCCGCGGTGGGCGGCGATCCGGCGCTCCCGCAGCCCGCGCCGCAGCTCCTCGGCTGCCTCCGCCGGGCCTTCCCCGCCCTCCCGAGCCGGCTCTCCGGCACCCACTTCCGCCGTTCGCGCCATGTCCCCCTCCGCCCTCGTTCCCACCCCGGGATCATCCCCCGCGGCACCCTGGTTTCCTTACCGGCCGCGACCTGCGGGAACCCACAGCCTGTGGACAACCGACCGCCCCACCCCCCAATCGCGTTAACATGACGAGAAATCGTCCGGTACCCAGAGCGGACTGGAACGGGAAGGCCACCGTCGAGTGAGTACAGCCAAGCAGCCAGACCCCAGGGACCGCCCCGCGCGGCTCACCGTGGGCGTGGTCGGAGCCGGCCGGGTCGGGCCCGCGCTCGCCGCGTCGCTCCAGCTCGCCGGGCACCGCCCGGTCGCCGTCTCCGGGGTCTCCGACGCCTCCAGACGGCGCGCCGAGCAGATGCTCCCGGACGTGCCGCTGGTACCGCCCTCCGAGGTGATGGGGCGCGCCGAGCTGGTCCTGCTGACCGTCCCGGACGACACCCTTCCGGGCCTCGTGGAGGGTCTCGCCGAGACCGGTGCCGTACGCCCGGGCCAGCTGCTCGTGCACACCTCCGGGCGGTACGGCACGCGCGTGCTCGACCCCGCCCTGCGCGCCGGGGCGCTGCCGCTCGCCCTGCACCCGGCGATGACCTTCACCGGCACCCCTGTGGACGTCCAGCGCCTGGCCGGGTGCTCCTTCGGGGTCACCGCGCCCGAGGAGCTGCGGCTGGCCGCCGAGGCCCTGGTGATCGAGATGGGTGGCGAGCCGGAGTGGATCGCCGAGGAGATGCGCCCGCTCTACCACGCGGCCCTCGCCCTCGGCGCCAACCACCTGGTCACCCTGGTCGCCCAGTCCATGGAGCTGCTGCGCCGGGCGGGCGTCGAGGCCCCCGACCGCATGCTCGGCCCGCTGCTCGGCGCCGCCCTGGACAACGCGCTGCGCTCCGGCGACGCGGCGCTGACCGGCCCCGTCGCGCGCGGAGACGCGGGCACGGTCGCCGCGCACGTCTCCGAGCTGCGCAGACACTCCCCGGCGGCCGTCGCCGGCTACCTGGCGATGGCCCGCGCCACCGCCGACCGGGCACTGGCCCACGGACTGCTCAAGCCGGAACTGGCCGAGGACCTGCTCGGAGTCCTCGCCGACGGCACCGAAGGGGATGCCCGATGACCACCACCCTGCTGCGCACCGCCGAGGAACTGCAGGCGCGCGCGAGGCGCGGCCGCCGCGCCGTCGTGATGACCATGGGCGCGCTGCACGAGGGCCACGCGACCCTGATCCGCACCGCGCGCAGGATCGCCGGGGGCGACGGTGAGGTCGTCGTCACCGTCTTCGTCAACCCGCTGCAGTTCGGCAAGGGTGAAGACCTCGACCGCTACCCGCGCACCCTGGACGCCGACCTGAAGATCGCCGAGCAGGCCGGCGCCGACGTGGTGTTCGCCCCGTCCGTGGACGAGGTCTACCCGGGCGGCGAGCCCCAGGTGCGGATCTCCGCCGGCCCCATGGGCGAGCGCCTGGAGGGCGCGTTCCGCCCCGGCCACTTCGACGGCATGCTCACCGTCGTCGCCAAGCTGCTCCACCTCACCCGTCCCGACGTGGCCCTGTACGGGCAGAAGGACGCCCAGCAGCTCGCCCTGATCCGCCGGATGGTGCGCGACCTGAACTTCGGTGTGGAGATCGTCGGCGTGCCCACCGTCCGCGAGGAGGACGGGCTCGCCCTCTCCAGCCGCAACCGCTACCTCTCGCCCCAGGAGCGGCACACGGCGCTCGCCCTGTCCCGCGCCCTGTTCGCGGGCCGCGACCGGCACGCCGCCCAGGAGGCGCTGCGCGCGCGTGCCCTGGAGGTGCCCGCCACGCGCGCGCGTGCCGAGGCCCTGAGCGCGATAGGCGAGTCGCGCGCCGCCGCCGACGCGCACGCGGTCGCCAAGGCCGCGCCCGGCGGTCCCGCCGCCGTCCGCGCCGCCGCGAAACTCGTCCTGGACGAGGCCGGCCAGCTGGACCCGCCGCTGGTCCTGGACTACCTGGCCCTGGTCGACCCGTCGGACTTCACCGAGGTCCCCGACGACTTCACCGGCGAGGCGATCCTCGCCGTCGCCGCCCGGGTCGGGACGACCCGGCTGATCGACAACATCCCGCTCTCCTTCGGAGCCCCCGAACCCGTCGACCCTCACGGAGCCGCCTCGTGACCGGCACAGGCATACGACTGCACGCACCCGCCCCGGGCTGGTCCATCCCCGCCGACGTCGTGGTCGTCGGCTCCGGCGTGGCCGGCCTCACCGCGGCCCTGCGCTGCGACGACGCCGGCCTGAACACGGTCGTCGTGACCAAGGCGCGCCTCGACGACGGCTCCACCCGCTGGGCGCAGGGCGGCATCGCGGCGGCCCTCGGCGAGGGCGACAGCCCGGAGCAGCACCTGGACGACACCCTGGTCGCGGGCGCGGGCCTGTGCGACGAGGAGGCCGTCCGCATCCTCGTCACCGAGGGCCCCGACGCCGTACGCCGGCTGATCTCCACCGGCGCGCACTTCGACACCGACGACGAGGGCGGCATCCAGCTCACCCGCGAGGGCGGGCACCACCGCCGCCGCATCGTGCACGCGGGCGGCGACGCGACCGGCGCCGAGGTCTCCCGGGCGCTCGTCGAGGCGGTACACGCGCGTGGCCTGCGCACGATCGAGAACGCGCTGGTCCTGGACCTGCTCACGGACGCCGACGGCCGCACCGCGGGTGTCACCCTGCACGTCATGGGCGAGGGCCGGCACGACGGCGTGGGCGCCGTGCACGCGCCCGCCGTGGTCCTCGCCACCGGCGGCATGGGCCAGGTCTTCTCCGCGACCACCAACCCGTCGGTGTCCACCGGTGACGGCGTGGCGCTCGCCCTGCGCGCCGGCGCCGAGGTCAGCGACCTGGAGTTCGTCCAGTTCCACCCGACCGTGCTGTTCCTGGGCGCGGACGCGGAGGGCCAGCAGCCCCTGGTCTCCGAGGCCGTGCGCGGTGAGGGTGCCCACCTGGTGGACGCGCACGGGGTGCGCTTCATGGTCGGTCAGCACGAGCTGTCCGAGCTGGCGCCCCGGGACATCGTCGCCAAGGGGATCACGCGGCGCATGCAGGAGCAGGACGCCGAGCACATGTTCCTCGACGCCCGGCACTTCGGCGCCGACATGTGGGAGCACCGCTTCCCGACGATCCTGGCCGCCTGCCGCGCCAACGGCATCGACCCGGTCACCGAGCCCATCCCCGTGGCCCCGGCCGCGCACTACGCCTCCGGCGGCGTCCGCACCGACTCCCACGGCCGGACCACCGTGCCGGGCCTGTACGCGTGCGGCGAGGTCGCCTGCACGGGCGTCCACGGCGCCAACCGGCTCGCCTCCAACTCCCTCCTGGAGGGCCTGGTCTACGCGGAGCGCATCGCCGCCGACATCGCGCGGGACCAGTCGGAGAACAGCCTCCACGCGCGCGTGCCGCAGCCCGTTGCGTACGCGGAGAACCCCGCGCACCCGCTGCTCGCCCCCGAGTCCCGCTTCGCCATCCAGCGGATCATGACCGAGGGCGCGGGCGTCCTGCGCTCCGCCGAATCCCTGGCCAAGGCCGCCGACCAGCTCCAGCGGCTGCACACCGAGGCCCGTGACGCCCTCGTGGAGAACGGCAAGACCGCCGAGCCCGGCGTCGACACCTGGGAGACCACCAACCTCCTGTGCGTCGCCCGGGCCCTGGTCGCCGCCGCCCTCCGGCGCGAGGAGACCCGCGGCTGCCACTGGCGCGAGGACCGGGCCGACCGCGACGACGCGAACTGGCGCCGCCACGTCGTCGTACGGCTGAATCCGGACCGATCGCTGTCCGTACGCACCACGGACACCCCAAACTTCCCCCCGACCCGCCCCGAGGCCCCGCGCCTCAGCGTCCCCAGGAGCAGTGACCGAAGTGAGTGACACCGACCTCCCCCTCGCCTCGACCGGCGGCTGCGGCGACGGCTGCGCCTGCGGCGCGGACGGCGACGAGGAATACCTGGAGTGCGGGCTCGACCCCGCGCTCGCCCAGCTCCTGGCCGACGCCGGGCTCGACCCGGTGGAGGTCGAGGACATCGCCAACGTCGCCATCCAGGAGGACCTGGACCACGGCGTGGACGTGACGACGGTCGCGACCATCCCCGAGGACGCGGTCGCCACCGGCGACTTCACGGCCCGTGAGGCGGGCGTCGTGGCGGGCCTGAGGGTCGCGGAAGCCGTGATCTCGATCGTCTGCACCGACGAGTTCGAGGTCGAGCGCCATGTGGAGGACGGCGACCGGGTGGAGGCCGGCCAGAAGCTGCTGACCGTCACCACCCGCACCCGCGACCTGCTGACCGCCGAGCGCAGCGCGCTGAACATCCTGTGCCGCCTGTCCGGCATCGCGACGGCCACGCGCGCGTGGGCGGACGCCCTGGAGGGCACCAAGACGCGCGTGCGGGACACCCGCAAGACGACGCCGGGCCTGCGCTCCCTGGAGAAGTTCGCGGTCCGCTGCGGCGGCGGCGTCAACCACCGCATGTCCCTGTCGGACGCGGCCCTGGTGAAGGACAACCACGTCGTGGCGGCCGGAGGTGTGGCCGAGGCCTTCCGGGCGGTCCGGGAGATGTTCCCGGACGTGCCGATCGAGGTCGAGGTCGACACCCTGCACCAGCTGCGTGAGGTCGTCGACGCGGGAGCGGACCTGATCCTGCTGGACAACTTCACGCCCGGCGAGTGCGAGGAGGCGGTGGCGATCGTCGGCGGCCGCGCCCTGCTGGAGGCCTCGGGCCGCCTGACCCTTCAGAACGCCAAGGCGTACGCCGACACGGGCGTCGACTTCCTGGCGGTCGGGGCGCTCACGCACTCCTCCCCGATCCTGGACATCGGCCTGGACCTGCGAGCGGCGGAGTAGGTGGAGCCACCATGCTGCTGACCATCGACGTAGGCAACACGCACACGGTCCTCGGCCTGTTCGACGGCGAGGAGATCATCGAACACTGGCGCATCTCCACCGACGCGCGCCGCACGGCCGACGAACTGGCGGTCCTCCTCCAGGGCCTGATGGGCATGCACCCGCTGCTCGGCGAAGACCTGGGCGACGGCATCGACGGCATCGCCATCTGCGCCACCGTGCCGTCCGTGCTGCACGAGCTGCGCGACGTCACCCGTCGCTACTACGGAGACGTGCCCGCCGTCCTCGTCGAGCCCGGCGTCAAGACGGGTGTGCCGATCCTGACCGACAACCCGAAGGAGGTCGGCGCGGACCGCATCATCAACGCGGTCGCCGCCGTCGATCTCTACGGCGGCCCGGCGATCGTCGTGGACTTCGGCACGGCCACGACGTTCGACGCCGTCAGCGCACGAGGGGAGTACGTCGGCGGTGTCATCGCACCCGGCATCGAGATCTCGGTGGAGGCGCTGGGCGTCAGGGGCGCGCAGCTGCGCAAGATCGAGGTGGCGCGGCCGCGCAGCGTGATCGGCAAGAACACCGTCGAGGCGATGCAGGCGGGCATCGTCTACGGCTTCGCGGGCCAGGTGGACGGTGTGGTCAGCCGCATGGCGAGAGAACTGGCGGACGACCCGGACGACGTCACGGTCATCGCGACGGGCGGCCTGGCTCCCATGGTCCTCGGCGAGTCAGCGGTGATCGACGAGCACGAACCATGGCTGACCCTGATCGGACTGCGGTTGGTCTACGAACGGAACGTCTCACGTATGGCCGGCTGAGGCACCCCTGAAAGGGGCGCGGGGCTGTGCCGTATGCGGCTCCGCCGCCTGGGCGCGACCAGCCACGACCGCGCGGCACCCGCCGTCATGGCAATGCACCCGAGGCGAAACAGGCGCACCGCGGCCCCCACCTGGGGGAACCCCACAGCGACACGGCTCCCCTAACGTGCCCCTTTTGTCCGATTAGCGGTAGCGTCCCCGCATGCCCACGCCACACGGATCCCGAGGCGCCCTGGCCTTCGGCGCGGAGGAGCTGCGCGTGCTCCGCCGCGCCCTCGCCCTCGCCCTGAACCCCCGCACCGCTTCCGCCGAGGACGTCCAGGACTGCCTCCGCCTCGCCGAGTCCGTCGACGCGGCGGTGCGCGAGGGGGACCGTCTGAGGGCCTTCCTGCTGGCCGACCTCGCCCGCTACCGCGCCGCCCTGCCCGGTGCCGCCGGCGGCTACCTCACCCTCCTCCAGGACGCCCTCCGCGCCGGCTACCGCCCGGTCCCGGACGACCTCGCCGCACTGCGGGCCCTGCGCGGCACCCCCCTGGCCGCCGTCCTGCTGGACCGCTGCCGGGCCCTCGCCGAGCCCGGCGTACGCGCGCACCTCACTCCCCGCAGGGCCGCGGTCCCCGTCTGCCGTGCGCATCTGACGGCGCTTCCCGGCGGCCGTGCGAGCGAGGAGGAGCGGCCCGAGGAGCCGGCCCGCAAACCCGAGCGGAAGCCCGAGCCCAAGCCGGAGAAGCCCGCTCCCGGCCGCGAGCCGCAGGCTCCGCGCCCGGCGCGCCGCCCGATCCCGACCCCCGGCGAGGTCTTCCCGCCGAAGCGGAAGCCGGGCCCTCCGGCCCACTCCCACGGGCGGCTCGCGGCGGGCTAGACACGGCGACTCACGGCGGGCTAGACACGGCGGCTCGCGGCCGGCCGGACCCGGCGCAATCCGGTAAGGCCCACCCGAGCGGGATCCATCGGACACCTCCTGGCTACTCTTGGGGCATGGACTACGTCTCCGCGCTCGTGCCCCCGGTCGTCATGGCCGTGTTCTTCATCGGGCTCATCCGGGTGATCGTGAAGACCCAGGGCGGTGCCAACAAGGCCAAGGAGGACGCCGCCGTCGACGCGGCCCTCGCCCACGCGGAAGGCGCCCTCCAGCAGTCCCGGGACGCCGACGCCTGACCCGGCTCCTGCGCCCCCGGAGGCCCGCCGGACGGCACTCCGTGCCTCCCCGGCGTACGACTCACGCCTTCGGTGCCTTTAGGAGCCGTACGCCCTTTTTGTTGTGGTTTGCTACGTAAACGCACGTCCCGCAAGCCATTGGCGACTTCTCCCACTATTGTGCTGAACGTGCCTCGGCCATTGGGAGAACTCGAAGACGCGGTCATGACGCGGGTGTGGAAGTGGAACCGCCCGGTGACCGTTCGAGAAGTCCTGGAAGACCTTCAGCAGGAACGGTCCATCGCCTACACCACGGTGATGACCGTTTTGGACAATCTCCATCAGAAGGGCTGGGTGCGCCGGGAAGCGGAAGGCCGGGCCTATCGATATGAGGCGGTCTCCACCCGCGCCGCCTACGCGGCCGCCCTGATGAACGACGCCTGGTCCCAGAGCGACAACCCGGCCGCCGCGCTCGTCGCCTTCTTCGGCATGATGAGCGAGGAACAGAGACAGGCACTCCGTGACGCGGTACGCATCGTCCAGGGCCCGGAGAGCGCCCAGGAGTCCCCGAGTGTCGAAACGGGCCCCGAGAACCCGGCCGGGACGCCCGAGGAGAACAACCCCGCCGCGGCGGAGGACGACACCGGGCGATAGCGTCCGCTCATGCCAGCGAAGAGCCCCGAAGCCACCGCAAAAGCCATCACTGTCCGACGGGCCAGGACGAGCGATGTCCCGGCGGTGCGCCGCCTCCTCGACTCCTACGTCCGCCGCGGCATCCTGCTCGACAAAGCGACCGTCACGCTTTACGAGGACATCCAGGAGTTCTGGGTCGCGGAACGCGACGACAACGGCGAGGTCGTGGGCTGCGGTGCGCTGCACGTGATGTGGGAGGACCTGGCGGAAGTCCGCACTCTCGCGGTGATGCCCGAGGCCAGGGGCCTGGGCGTGGGTCACCAGTTGCTGGAGAAGTTGCTGCAGACCGCTCGGTGGCTCGGCGTTCGCCGCGTTTTCTGTCTCACCTTCGAAGTCGACTTCTTCGGGAAGCACGGCTTCGTGGAGATCGGCGAGACGCCCGTGGACCGGGATGTCTACGCCGAGCTGTTGCGTTCCTATGACGAGGGCGTGGCGGAGTTCCTCGGTCTCGAACGAGTGAAACCGAACACCTTGGGCAACAGCCGGATGCTTCTGCATCTGTGATCGCCGGGCGATCACCGGGGACTATTCTGCCGCGCTTGAGCCGGACGACCTTGCCCGGGTTCCCTATGTCCGAAACGCGTATGTTTCCGGTCTCCCGGCCGCCCGTCGGTCTCTCCCGGGGGGTTTGTGTTTTTCCGGCAAAAGCGGTTTGCTTTCCGACGTACTGCAGTACTGCATATAACAGGGGACGCGAAACGGGCGGCACCGGCCGCAGACCCTCGGCCCTGAAGTTATCGATGAAAGGAAATCCGGTGGCACAGAAGGTTCAGGTCCTTCTTGTCGACGACCTCGACGGTGGCGAGGCGGACGAGACCGTCACGTTCGCACTGGACGGCAAGACGTACGAGATCGATCTCACGACCGCCAACGCCGACAAGCTGCGCAGCCTTCTCGACCCCTATGTGAAGGGCGGCCGTCGTACCGGAGGCCGTGCTTCGGGCGGGCGTGGAAAGGCGCGTGCCGCTTCCGCCGGCAGCCAGGACACCGCGCAGATCCGCGCCTGGGCGAAGGAGAACGGTTACGAGGTCAACGACCGTGGCCGTGTTCCGGCGACCATCCGCGAGGCCTACGAGAAGGCGATGGG
Organism: Streptomyces sp. NPDC001848; assembly: GCF_042891915.1. Taxonomy (NCBI): domain Bacteria; kingdom Bacillati; phylum Actinomycetota; class Actinomycetes; order Kitasatosporales; family Streptomycetaceae; genus Streptomyces; species Streptomyces sp. NPDC001848. The sequence goes on from NZ_JBIATP010000023.1 coordinate 81,693, forward strand.
CTGAGCGCACGCGCGCCGCAGCCGGACCCGGTGGCACTGCGTTGCCATCGTGTCGACCAGCCGCACCAGATCGGGGGCGCCCCCACCGCCCCCCACGGCCGACAGTGTCGGCAGCACCTGTTCGACCTTGCACCCCGGCTCGGGGGGCCGCAGCCAGACGGCGGCCCCCTGTGCAACGGCCCGGCTCAGGGGAAGCGGCCGGGATCCCGGGGTGCCGGCCGGACCCGGGGGCACCCGACCCGGCCCGCATCCCGGCGGCAGCGGTGCCTCCGTCTGCCCGCCCGCGCCGGTGGCCGTGAGGTCGAGGTCCAGCGCTCCCCACTCCAGCCAGTCGAGCAGCCCGGGCAGCTCCTCCGCGCTGCCCGCCGCCACCAGCAGCCGCATCCGCTCGGCGCACAGTGCGACCGGGGACGCGGGCCCCAGATGCCTGAGCGCGGCGAAACCCGCCTCGGCGGGCACCTCCAGCACGTCGAAGCGCACTCCCGTGACCAGCCGCACCGGCTCTCCGGGCGCCGTCGCCCAGCCCAGCTCGTTCTCGTACCACTGACGCACCGTGCCGCTCGTGCCGGGATCGAGCGGCCTTCGCGGAAGGGGCACCGGGTGGACCATGTGGACCATGTACGGAGCAACCGCCCAAGACGACGGAGAGTTACGCTGGGTGGCCGGGTGATTGCGCCAGGTGCCGAAGAAAAGGGGCGTACGGGGTGTTCGGCAGCGCAAGGATGTTCGCCCGTAGCGGAGGGAAACGGTGCGCGCGGCATGGACTGTCGGTGCGGACGGGTAAGACATCCCTAGTGGGAGGGGGCGTTGCGCGGGAGAGGCTGTCTCACGTTCGCCATGGGCGTACTGGCGACTGGGGTATCTGCCTGGCCTGCGGGAACATCGTCTCGCACCATCGGGTTGGAGCAGATGTCGGCGTTCGGGGTCAGGAGGCCAAGGACGGTGTCGGCAGTTGGAATGAGCGGTCCCCGCTTGCGGGACTAAGCTGCGGAAGGACAGGGAGGGGAAGTTCCCCCCACTGCCTGACCGCTCTGAGGAGCGATTAACGATGTTCGAGAGGTTCACCGACCGCGCGCGGCGGGTTGTCGTCCTGGCTCAGGAAGAAGCCCGGATGCTCAACCACAACTACATCGGCACCGAGCACATCCTCCTGGGCCTGATCCACGAGGGTGAGGGTGTCGCCGCTAAGGCCCTGGAGAGCCTCGGGATTTCGCTCGAGGCGGTCCGCCAGCAGGTGGAGGAGATCATCGGCCAGGGCCAGCAGGCCCCGTCCGGGCACATCCCCTTCACCCCCCGTGCCAAGAAGGTCCTGGAGCTGTCGCTCCGCGAGGCCCTTCAGCTGGGCCACAACTACATCGGCACGGAGCACATCCTGCTCGGCCTGATCCGCGAGGGCGAGGGCGTCGCCGCCCAGGTCCTGGTCAAGCTCGGAGCAGACCTCAACCGTGTCCGCCAGCAGGTCATCCAGCTGCTGTCGGGCTACCAGGGCAAGGAGACCGCCACCGCGGGCGGCCCGGCCGAGGGCACCCCCTCGACCTCTCTCGTCCTGGACCAGTTCGGCCGGAACCTCACCCAGGCCGCTCGTGAGTCCAAGCTCGACCCGGTCATCGGGCGCGAGAAGGAGATCGAGCGGGTCATGCAGGTGCTGTCCCGCCGTACCAAGAACAACCCGGTGCTCATCGGCGAGCCCGGCGTCGGCAAGACCGCCGTCGTCGAGGGCCTGGCGCAGGCCATCGTCAAGGGCGAGGTGCCCGAGACCCTCAAGGACAAGCACCTCTACACCCTGGACCTGGGCGCGCTGGTCGCCGGCTCCCGCTACCGCGGTGACTTCGAGGAGCGCCTGAAGAAGGTGCTCAAGGAGATCCGCACCCGCGGCGACATCATCCTGTTCATCGACGAGCTGCACACGCTGGTCGGTGCGGGTGCCGCCGAGGGCGCCATCGACGCGGCCTCCATCCTGAAGCCGATGCTGGCCCGCGGTGAGCTGCAGACGATCGGTGCGACCACGCTCGACGAGTACCGCAAGCACCTGGAGAAGGACGCGGCCCTGGAGCGCCGCTTCCAGCCCATCCAGGTCGCGGAGCCGTCCCTGCCGCACACCATCGAGATCCTCAAGGGCCTGCGCGACCGTTACGAGGCGCACCACCGCGTCTCCATCACGGACGAGGCCCTGGTCCAGGCCGCCACCCTGGCCGACCGCTACATCTCGGACCGCTTCCTGCCGGACAAGGCGATCGACCTGATCGACGAGGCCGGCTCCCGGATGCGCATCCGCCGGATGACCGCTCCGCCGGACCTCCGTGAGTTCGACGAGAAGATCGCGGCCGTCCGCCGGGACAAGGAGTCCGCGATCGACTCCCAGGACTTCGAGAAGGCGGCTTCTCTCCGCGACAAGGAGAAGCAGCTGCTCGCCGCGAAGGCCAAGCGGGAGAAGGAGTGGAAGGCCGGCGACATGGACGTCGTCGCCGAGGTCGACGGCGAGCTGATCGCCGAGGTGCTGGCCACGGCCACGGGCATCCCGGTCTTCAAGCTGACCGAGGAGGAGTCCAGCCGCCTGCTCCGCATGGAGGAGGAGCTGCACAAGCGGGTCATCGGCCAGAACGACGCCGTCAAGGCGCTGTCGAAGGCGATCCGCCGCACGCGTGCGGGTCTGAAGGACCCGAAGCGCCCGGGTGGCTCGTTCATCTTCGCCGGCCCGTCCGGCGTCGGTAAGACCGAGCTGTCCAAGGCGCTCGCCGAGTTCCTGTTCGGCGACGAGGACGCGCTGATCTCCCTCGACATGTCGGAGTTCAGCGAGAAGCACACGGTGTCGCGCCTCTTCGGTTCGCCCCCCGGCTACGTGGGCTACGAGGAGGGTGGCCAGCTGACGGAGAAGGTGCGCCGCAAGCCGTTCTCGGTCGTCCTGTTCGACGAGGTCGAGAAGGCCCACCCGGACATCTTCAACTCGCTGCTGCAGATCCTGGAGGACGGTCGCCTGACCGACTCCCAGGGCCGGGTCGTGGACTTCAAGAACACGGTCATCATCATGACGACCAACCTCGGCACCCGGGACATCTCCAAGGGCTTCAACCTCGGCTTCGCCGCCGCGGGTGACACGAAGACCAACTACGAGCGCATGAAGAACAAGGTGTCGGACGAGCTCAAGCAGCACTTCCGGCCCGAGTTCCTCAACCGCGTCGACGACGTGGTCGTCTTCCCGCAGCTGACGCAGCAGGACATCCTGCGGATCGTCGACCTGATGATCAGCAAGGTGGACGAGCGCCTGAAGGACCGGGACATGGGCATCGAGCTCGCCCAGTCCGCGAAGGAGCTGCTGGCGAAGAAGGGCTACGACCCCGTGCTGGGCGCCCGGCCGCTGCGCCGCACGATCCAGCGGGAGATCGAGGACACGCTGTCCGAGAAGATCCTCTTCGGGGAGCTGCGTCCGGGCCACATCGTGGTCGTCGACACGGAGGGCGAGGGCGACGCCCAGACGTTCACCTTCCGTGGCGAGGAGAAGTCGGCTCTGCCGGACGTTCCGCCGATCGAGCAGGCGGCCGGTGGCGCCGGGCCGAACCTGAGCAAGGACTGACCCCTGCAGGGGTGAGCCGAAGGGGCTGCCCCGGGACTTCGGTCCCGGGGCAGCCCCTTTTCTCATCCGTGGACGTCAGAGCACACCGTCCACCTTTTCGATGACCGGCGGGCACGGCAGGAGATCGAGGACGTGTTCCCGGACGTCCGCCACGTCCGGGGCGAGACGAAGGGTGAGGCTGCGCACTCCGGGAAAGAGCGTGCCGAGTCGTGAGAGGTCCTCGGTCCCGGTGACCATGTTCAGCCGCAGCCCGGTGACCCGGGGCAGGACGGGGCCGCGACGCCCGGCACGCTCCCCCAAGCTCTTCGAGCAGGGGGGACCCCCCACTCGCTGCACCGGCCGAAACCCCAAGTACGTCCAGGACGAGGGCTTCCGGTCGGCAGTCCCCCAAGCTCTTCGAGCAGGGGGTACCCCAGAGCACGCACCGGACGCCGCCCCTTGACGGGCAAACGTTGCCTGCCGCGGCACTGGTACGGCGCGGGGGCCGTATGCCCGGACCGGGGCCCGCCCGGGGCCGTCCCTACGATGCCCCGTCGCCCGAGTGGGCCTGGGTGACCAGGCCGATCGCGACCTCCAGGACCGCCTTGCGCTTGTCCTCCTGGTCGGCCTCGACCTCCTGGAGGACGAACATTCCCGCGTGCATCGTGAACAGCGCGCTGATGCAGCGGACCTGGTCGGTCAGTGAGGCGTCCGGGTCCCGGATGATGTCGCGCATCTGCAGCATGCGGTCCTTGAACTCGTTGCCGATGCTCAGCTCGCGGATCGTGGCCTGGTTCTCCTGCATGAAGCGGAAGAGCGGGGCCGCGCCGGCCAGCGCCTCGCTGTAGCGGCGCAGCACCTCCTGCTTGGTCTGGAGGGTGTGCGGCTGCGCCTTGCCCCAGGCGATCAGTTCGTCGATCGGGCGGGTCAGGTCCTCGAAGATGCTGACGAGGATCTCTTCCTTGGTCTTGAAGTGGTAGTAGAGCGCGGCCTTGGTGACGTCCAGGCGCTCGGCGATCTCTCGCAGCGAGGTCTTCTCGTAGCCCTGCTCGGCGAAGAGGTCGAGCGCCACGTCCTGGATGCGCTGACGGGTGTCCCCGCGCCGCTGCCGCTTGGTGCCGTCCATGGTGGTGCCGCCCATCCTCGTACTCCTCGCACTCCCGGAGAACCTGTGTGCAGGCCTCCTGGCCGAGCCTACGAAACTTACTTGACGCCCGGCTAGTTACGGGGCTACCTTCCCCAGTGTAGTGAACTAGCCGGGCGGCAAGTAAGTAGCCGGACGGCCGGCAGTACCAAGGGGAGTTGGGGACCATGGCGGAGAGTGCGGCACCGGCCGCTGACGGCGAGAAGAGCGAGAAACAACCTCGGAGCATACGGGTCGTCCTGCTCGCGCTCATGATCACCATGATGCTCGCCATGCTCGACAACTTGATCGTGGGCACGGCGATGCCGACCATCGTGGGCGAGCTGGGCGGCCTCGAACACCTGTCGTGGGTGGTGACCGCGTACACCCTCGCCACCGCCGCCGCCACTCCGCTGTGGGGCAAGCTGGGCGACATGTACGGGCGCAAGGGCTCGTTCATGACCTCGATCGTGATCTTCCTGGCGGGATCGGCGCTGAGCGGCATGGCCCAGAACATGGGCCAGCTCATCGGCTTCCGCGCCGTCCAGGGCCTCGGCGCCGGTGGTCTCATGGTCGGGGTGATGGCCATCATCGGTGACCTGATCCCGCCGCGGGAGCGCGGCAAGTACCAGGGCATGATGGCCGGCGTCATGGCGCTCGCGATGATCGGCGGTCCGCTGGTCGGCGGCACCATCACCGACAACTGGGGCTGGCGCTGGGCCTTCTACATCAACCTGCCGCTCGGTGTCGTGGCGCTCGTCGCCATCAGCGCCGTGCTGCACCTGCCGAAGAAGCGTTCCCAGGCCCGTGTCGACTACCTCGGGGCCGCGCTGCTGACCGTCGGCATCACCTCGATCGTGCTGGTCACCACCTGGGGCGGAAGCCAGTACGCGTGGACGTCCGCGCGGATCATGGAGCTGATCGGGATCGGTGTCGCCGCGCTCGTCGGGTTCGTGTTCTGGCAGACCAAGGCCGCCGAGCCGGTCGTTCCGCTGCACATCTTCCGCAGCCGGAACTTCTCGCTGATGTCCACGATCGGCTTCATCACCGGGTTCGTGATGTTCGGTGCGACGCTGTTCCTGCCGCTGTACCAGCAGGCCGTGCAGGGCGCGTCCGCCACCAACTCCGGGCTGCTGCTGCTGCCGATGCTCGGCGCCATGCTCGTGGTGTCGATGATCGCGGGACGGGTCACCACCAACAGCGGGCGGTACAAGGTCTTTCCATTGGCCGGCAGCGTGCTGATGATCCTGGGCCTCTTCCTGCTGTCGCGGATGGACACGGGGACCAGCCGGTTCACCTCCGGTGTGTACATGGCCGTGCTGGGCGCCGGGATGGGCTGCCTGATGCAGATCACCATGCTGGTGGCGCAGAACAGCGTGGAGATGCGGGACATGGGCGTCGCGTCGTCCTCCACCACCCTCTTCCGTACGCTCGGCTCCTCCTTCGGCGTCGCGATCATGGGCGCGCTGTTCAACAACCGGGTCCAGCACGTGATGGCCGAGCGGGCCGGTGCGCTGGGGTCGAAGATCACCGAGAAGTCGGCGTCGCTGGACGCGAAGAGCCTTCAGAAGCTGCCGGCGGTGGCGCGGGAGGCGTACCAGTACGCGGTGTCCGCGGGCACGCACTCGGCGTTCCTGCTCGGTGCGGTGGTGGCCGTGCTGGCGCTGGCGGCGGCGGTGTTCGTGAAGGAGGTCCCGCTGCGCGGGGCGGGGCCCGACAAGCAGGCCGGGGGCGCGGCTGGGGACGCCGCGGAGGTGCCGTCGGCGGTTGCAGAGGCCGTCTGACCGGCACGGGCTCGGCCCGAGGCCCCCGGGTGCGCCCGGGGGCCTTTTGCTGCGTGGGTGGGTGCGGCAGGGGCTTTCGGCTGCGTTACCGGCGGGCCATCGAGTGCCACGACGGGTGTGGTCCCTGTCCCGGAGCCCCGCCCCAAGGCCCCCTCTCCTTGTCGGTGCCGCGTGGCAGCATCGGGGGCGTGGACAAGATGCGGCAGTTGCGGCGGGCCAAGGATCTGATGGATCGGGACTGGGCCGACCCGGCGCTCGATCTCCGGGTCGTGGCCGACCGGGCCGGGTACTCGCGGTATCACTTCCTCAGGGCCTTCAAGGAGGCGTACGGCGAGACGCCCGGACAGTATCTGACGCACCGGCGCATCGAGCGCGCCCAGGACCTGCTGCGTACCGCCGATCTGTCCGTGACCGAGATCTGCCATCTGGTCGGGTTCAGCAGCCTGGGGACCTTCTCCGCGCGGTTCAAGGCAGGGACCGGGCTGACGCCCAGCGAGTACCGCGCCAAGCACGTCGGGCGCGGCGCCGCCCTCATACCCGGGTGTTACGCGATGCTCTGGGCGGGCGGATTCCCCAGGGGCGAGCAGAGCAATTCCGAAGAAGCGGGGTGAAGGGTCCGCTGCTTACCTTGGCAGCGCAGACCGCACCTCCCTCTCCTGCCAGGAGCGCACCATGATCAAGGGGCTTGCCATCACCACCGTCTGGGTCCTCGACCAGGACCGGGCCAAGGAGTTCTACACACAGAAGCTCGGTCTCGAGGTCCGTACGGACATGACCATGGGGGAGGGTGGGATGCGCTGGCTCACCGTAGGCGCCCCCGACCAGCCCGACGTCGAGCTCACGCTCATGGTGCCCGGGCCGCCGGCCATGGACCCCGAGTCCGCCGAGATGATGAAGAAGCTCATCGCCAAGGGGGCCCTCGGCGCCGGTGTGCTGGCCACCGACGACATCCACGGCGACTACAAGCGGCTCAAGGACCGTGGCGTGGAGTTCCTCCAGGAGCCGCAGGAGCGCCCGTACGGTACCGAGGCGCTCTTCCGCGACGACTCCGGCAACTGGTTCTCCTTCACCCAGCGCCGCGAGGGCGGTCTGGACTTCGACAAGGAATGGTCGTCCCAGCCCTGAGGTCAGCCGCCCGACAGCGGCAGCATCGGGAAGCTGCCCGTGTCCGTCGGGGCGTGTTCCGGCAGCCACAGCACGGCCACGGCCCCTTCGGCCGGCACATGCTCCGGTACGCCGGGCGCCCGGATGTTGCGGAACGTCAGCCGGGCGCCCAGCACCCGCGCCTGCCCCGCCGCGATCGTCAGACCCAGGCCATGGCCCTGGCCCGAGCGGTCCGAGCTGCCCGTACGGAACCGGCTCGGGCCCTCGGCCAGCAGCTCCTCGGGGAAACCGGGCCCGTGGTCCCGTATCCGGATCACCCGGCCCTCGACGGACACCTCGACGGGCGGCTTGCCGTGCCGTGCCGCGTTCGCCAGCAGATTGAACAGCACCCGCTCCAGACGGCGCGGATCCGTGGTGACCGCCGACTCGTGGATCACCCTGACCTCGACGTCCGGCTCCTTCGCGGCCACCCGCCGGGTCACGAACTCGCCCAGCATGATGTCCTGCAGCTCGGCCCGCTCGGACGCGCCGTCCAGACGGGCCACCTCCAGGACGTCCTCCACGAGCGTGCGCATGGCCTTCGCGCGGTCCAACACCAGTTCGGTGGGACGGCCCGGCGGCAGCAGCTCCGCCGCGGTGAGCAGGCCGGTGACCGGCGTACGCAGCTCGTGCGCGATGTCCGCCGTCACCCGGCGCTCCGCCTCCAGCCGCTGCTGCAACGCGTCCGCCATCGCGTCCACCGCCCGCGCCAGATCGTCCGTCTCGTCGCGTACGACACCGCCGATCGCGTCCCGTACGCGCACGTCCGTCTCGCCCTTGGCGACCCGGTTCGCCGCGGCGGCCGCCTTGCGCAGCCGGCCCGACAGCTGTCCGCCGATCAGCACGCCGAGCGCGGAGCCGCCGAGGACGACCGCGATCGAACCGATGATCAGGGCCTGGTCGAGGTCTTTGATCACCGCCACGCTGCGGTCCGTGCGGGTGTGCAGGGACAGCACCCGGCCGTCCTTGAGCGGTACGGCGGCCCAGGTGTCCGGCACCCCGTTGCGGTCCCAGGACGCGAAGGTGGCCCGCCTGCCCTGCATGACCTTCTCCAGCAGGTCCCGCGGGATGGCCGGATCGTCGATCTTGGTTCCGAAGGTCTGGGTGCGCCCGGACTCGTACATCCGCTGGGCGACCTGGATGCGCTCGTCGGCCAGGTCGCGTGCGCTGTTCAGCATGGACACCTGCGCCGCGTTGTGCACGACCAGGCTGAGGGCGATCGCGACGAGCGCCCCGACCAGGGCGATCGCCGCGCTGAGCTTCCATCTCAGGCCGGTGCGTATGGCCGCGTCCTCGGGGACGAGGCGGCCGATGATCCCCCGCATGTTCCTGTTCCCGCTCACGCCTTCAACTTGTAGCCGAAGCCGCGGACCGTCTCGATCCGGTCTTGGCCGATCTTGGTGCGCAGCCGCTGCACATGGACGTCGACGACGCGGGTGTCTCCGCCCCAGCCGTAGTCCCACACGCGCTCCAGCAGCTTGTCGCGCGACAGTACGGTGCCGGGCGCCGAGGAGAACTCGAGCAGCAGCCGCATCTCGGTCGGCGTGAGGGCCACCGGCTGCCCGGCCCGCCGGACCTCCATGCCCTCGGTGTCGACCTCCAGGTCGCCGAAGGTGAGCACCCCGTCCTGCCCGGAGGAGGTGTCCTCGGCCGCCCGGCCGGCGCCGCTCGCGTGCCCGAAGCGACGCAGCACCGCACGGATGCGCGCCACCAGCACGGCGCCGTCGAACGGCTTGGTCACGTAGTCGTCGGCGCCCGCCTCCAGGCCGAGCACCACGTCGATCGAGTCGGCACGCGCGGACAGCATGATCACCGGCACGGTCGACTCGTCACGGATGCGCCGGCACAGGCTGACCCCGTCCAGGCCGGGAACCATCACGTCCAGCAGGGCGATGTCGGGACGGCGGGCGCGGAACGCCTCCAGTCCCGACAGGCCGTCGGGCATGGCGGTCACCGCGAAGCCGTCCCGCTCCAGCGCGAGCTGGGTGGCCTCGCGGATGACGTCGTCGTCCTCGACGAACAGGACGTGTGTCTGCTCTGCCATCCGCTGCTCTCAGTAGGGTCGCTGTCAGTTCTTGGTGGGGGCGGCGGTGCCGCTGTTGCCCACCGCGTTGCTGTACTCGTTCCGCGTACGGGACACCTCGGTGAAGCGGCTGGTCCGCCAGCTGTAGGTGATCACTTCCTCGCTGGAGGGGTACGACACCGGGTCGCCCTTCTGGTACATCTGCTGGGTCACCACCAGGTCGCCACGGTCGATCTCCGCGTAGACCGGCGGCTCCTCGGCCTTGAACACATTCTGGTACCTGTGGTTCTTCATCCGGTACACGTAGGAGCCGACCCCGACGGCGTCCCCGCATGTCATCACGTTGACCACGATGTCGTCGACGTCGCCGCCGGTGAGGTCGCCGTAGGACACGTCCACCGGGTACTCGTCGGCCACGCAGGGCTTCAGGTCCTCCTTGACCGCCCTGGCGACCTGCGGGTCATCCTTGACGATCTTCACCACCTCGGCACGCGTGGGCTCCTTGGCGGTGGGCGAGGGCGACGGCGTGGCGGCACTCGTGATCAACGGGTCGCTGCCCGCGGGGCCCTCGTCCCTGGCGCCCGTGCCGCCGGTGGCGCAGGCGGCGACGAAAAGCCCGAGGGCGGCGACCGCGGCCACCGCCGCCGTCACCGCCTTCAGGGCTCCGCTGGGCTGTATGGCCCTGGTGCCTAGGCCGCGCAACGCTCCCGCTCCTCACGCTCCAGCGCGCGTGCGTCCAGGTCGCGGGCCTCCAGCTCCTCCCGGAGCCGGGCGAGCGCCCGGTGCAGCGTGCTCTTGACCGTACCGGCCGACATGCCGAGGGCGGCGGCCGTCTCCTCCGTGGACATCTGCTCCCAGTGTCGCAGCACGACGACACTGCGCTGCTTGGGAGCGAGCACCTTCAGGACGTCCATCAGCAGGGCACGGTCCGCGTGCTGCTCGGTGGAGTCGTCCACCGACGCGTCCGGGAGCTGCTCGGTGGGGACCTCCTCCAGTTTGCGCGCACGCCACCACTCGGTCCGCGTGTTGATCATGACGCGGCGCAGGTAGGCGTCGGCCAGGCGCTTGTCCGCGATGCCCTCCCAGCGGCCGTACGTGCGCACCAACGCGGTCTGCAACAGGTCCTGGGCGTCGGTCGGGTCGGGGACCAGCCGGCGCGCGCTGCGCAGCAGCGCGTCCTGCCGGGTGCGTACGTACTCCTCGAATTCGAGCACCTCGCCGTGCGCCATTCCAACCGCCTCCATTCCCCGTTTCCGACCTGTGGTCCGGCTGCGTCCCGCAGCCCGGCCGGTTCCTCACACCTGGAGCGGGCTCGTCCCGAGCCCGGGTGCCGCACCCTCGGCGGCACGCATATGAAGTTACGGACGAGTTGTCACGGCGTTGTCCGTTCCAGGCGTCGGAGAGCACTCGGCTGTCCGTCGGTTGTGTAACAGATATAGGAACGGGGTAAAGGGGTACGGCAGTTGGGGCGAGTATGCGGTGATTTGTCAGGCAGGTTGGGGGCGTGAGGCTGTGATGTGGCAGGGGCGAGGCTGTGACAGCGCCAAGCGTTGGCTGTGAAGTCGCCGAGCGAGATGCTCAGCAGGGTCAGGTGAGGGGCAGGCGGTAGAGGCGGCCCGGGAGGGGTTCCACCAGGCCGTCGGAGACCAGACCGTCCAGGGCGCGGGCGCGCTGGACCGGGTCGTCCCACACGCGGTCGAGCACCGACTGCGGTACCGGGCCCACGGCCTCCCGCAGCACGGCCAGCAGTCGGCCGCGCACCTGACGATCGGTGCCCGCGTACGTCTGGCCGCGGCGCGGCGGACCGTCGTGCTCGGGCTTTCCGGCCAGCCGCCAGGCGCACTGCGTGGCGATCGGGCAGCGGTGGCAGTTCTCGTTCTTCGCCGTGCAGATCAGCGCGCCCAGTTCCATGGAGGCGGCGGCCCAGCGCGAGGCGGTGCGCTCGTCGTCCGGCAGCAGTTCGCGGGCGAGCCGGCGCTCGGCGGCGGTGGTGGCGTTGGGCGGGTACTGCACGCCGGTGACCGCGCGGGCCAGGACCCGGCGCACGTTGGTGTCGAGCACCGGGTGCCGCTGGCCGTACGCGAACGACGCGACGGCCGCGGCCGTGTACTCGCCGATGCCGGGCAGGGCGAGCAGTTGGGCGTGGTCGGTGGGGACGTCGCCGCCGTGCCGTTCCGTTATGGCGACCGCGGCGCCGTGCAGGCGCAGGGCACGGCGGGGGTAGCCGAGGCGGCCCCAGGCGCGGACGGCTTCACCGGGGGGTTCCTTGGCCAGGTCGGCGGGGCGGGGCCAGCGGGTGAGCCACTGTTCGTAGACGGGCAGGACGCGGTTGACCGGCGTCTGCTGCAGCATGAACTCACTGACCATCACCCCCCAGGGCCCGGCCTCCGGGCGCCGCCACGGGAGATCACGGGCGTGCTGCTCGAACCAGGCGATGACCGGGCCGTGCAGGACCGTGCCGGGGGCTCGGCCGGTGGCGGTGGAGCCGGGGGTGTCGTCGGTCTGGGTGGGGGCGGTGGCGGTGGCGGGGGTGGTGGGTGCAGTCATGGCGTAGTCGATCCTGCCATGCCGGGGGTGGTCGGGTGGGGGATCGGCTCGGGGTGGATTTGTCCGGGATGACCTCGGATGGCCTGTGGCGGCCGGCCGGGCGTCGTGGGATTCCCCGCCGCGGCGGATGCCGATCGGCCGGAAGATCCGCGCCGGGCGCGTGCCTCCCCGCCCTCGTCGGGCGTGTGCCTCCCCGCACTCGTCCCTGCGTCCGGCGGCGGATGCCGGCACCGCCCGGAGGGCCGTCGGCTCGGCCGACGCGGTTCTTCGAGATGATGATCGGGAAAAGTTGTGGCCCTGGCGGCGGGTGGGGCCAGGTGTGCGCGAGATCTCTCGTACAGTTTGCGCCGTGGGATCTCTGCGCAATCCGGTTGGGCCGCTTCCCTCCTCCATCTACTGGCGACGGAGGGCCGTAGTGCTGTCCGTGGTCGCCGTGTTGGTGCTGCTCGTCGTGTGGGCGGTCACCTCATCCGGCGGCGGCGGGAAGAACAAGGCGGACGGCTCGAACGGCAAGCATCCCACGTCCTCGATCACGCCGGGCCCGTCCGGTACGGGGCCCGCGATCAGTCAACGCCCGGGCGGACGCGACGAGTCGGGCGGTGGTGACGGTTCCGGGTCGTCCGGGGGGGCCGGATCGTCGGGCTCGGGCGCGTCCGGTGGCGCGGGCGACACCGGATCCGGCGGCACGGACGGCCAGGCCAACGGCAGCGGCGGCTCTTCCGGCCGGCTCCCCGCCGGCGGCGGTGCGTCCCTGCCCGACTGCGCCTCCGGATCGGTGCAGTTGACCCTGCGCAGCCTGCACAACACCTACGGGCCCGGGGACACTCCCACCTTCGAGCTGATCGCCAAGAACACCTCCGGCAGCGACTGCAAGGTCGACCTCGGCCCCAAGTACGCGGTGCTGACGATCACTCAGGCAGGGAGCAACAGCGCCTTCTGGTCCTCGGCGGACTGCCCCAGCGGCTCGGGCGGCGCGCTGTTCCGGGTGCCCGCGAACGAGCAGGTCACCTACACCGTGAAGTGGGACCGCAAGCACAGCGCGCCCAACTGCGCGACACCACCGGCGGGTTCCGCGGCGGCGGGCACCTACCTGGTCGAGGCGAGGGTCCCCGGCTTCCCGAAGACACAGACGTCGTTCGTGCTGTCGAAGGACTGAGAGCCCCGAAAACAGAATGTTTGAGTGCGGGCCGGGCGCCTGTCCAGGCTCGGTCGTCGGTCAGACGTACCGTTCGAGGATCGAGGACTCGGCCAGCCGCGACAGCCCCTCGCGTACGCTCCGCGCCCGGGCCTCGCCCACGCCGTCCACCGTCTGGAGGTCGTCCACGCTGGCCGCGAGCAGTTTCTGGAGGCCGCCGAAGTGCTCCACCAGGCGGTCGATGATCGCTCCGGGCAGCCGCGGGACCTTCGCCAGCAGGCGGAAGCCGCGCGGGGACACCCCCGAGTCGAGCGCCTCCGGGGAGCCGGTGTACCCCAGCGCCTTGGCGACGGTGGACATCTCCAGGAGCTCCGCGTGGCTCAGGGCGTCCAGCTCGGCCAGCGCCTCCTCGACCGTGCGGGAACGCTTCGCGGTCGGTTCCGGCACGTAGTCGCGGACCACCAGTTCGCGCTCGGGCTCGACGCCCGCGATCAACTCGTCGAGCTGGAGGGCGAGCAGACGGCCGTCGGTGCCCAGTTCGACCACGTACTCCGCGATCTCGGTGGCGATGCGGCGCACCATCTCCAGCCGCTGCGCCACCGCGGAGACGTCCCGGACCGTGACCAGGTCCTCGATCTCCAGCGCGGACAGCGTCCCGGCCACCTCGTCCAGGCGGAGCTTGTACCGCTCCAGGGTGGCCAGGGCCTGGTTGGCGCGGGACAGGATCGCCGCCGAGTCCTCCAGGACGCGGCGCTGCCCGTCGACGTACAGGGCGATCAGCCGCATCGACTGCGAGACGGAGACCACCGGGAAGCCGACCTGCTTGCTCACCCGGTCCGCGGTGCGGTGCCGCGTGCCGGTCTCCTCGGTCGGGATCGTCGGGTCCGGGACGAACTGCACGCCGGCTCTCAGGATCTTCGACAGGTCCGAGGAGAGCACGAGGCCGCCGTCCAGCTTGCACAGCTCCCGCAGCCGGGTGGCCGTGAACTCCACGTCCAGGACGAAACCGCCCGTGCACATCGCCTCGACGGTCTTGTCCGAGCCGAGCACGATGAGACCGCCGGTGTTGCCGCGGAGCACGCGCTCCAGGCCGTCACGCAGGGGCGTGCCGGGTGCCACGGCGCTCAGCGAGGCGCGCATCAGGCCATCGGAACCGGCACTCCCACCGGACTTTCCGGGAGCTGCTGCCCGGTCGTTGGCTGCCACTGCACTCCTCCGGTCGCAGGTTCTGGGGCGCTCCCGTGTCGCACACTCGGTTCGTACGGACGGGCGAGACCAGGGCAAAGTCTACCGGCGGTCCTCCTCCTCCCGTGGGGCCTCTCGGCGACGGGAGCGGGGGAGGACCCGCAGCGCGTCCCCCACGTCCGCCACTTCCAGCACCTTCATCCCGGGCGGGGTCTTCCCGGGATCGGCCGGTACGAGGGCGTGCGTGAAGCCCAGGCGGTGGGCCTCGGCCAGGCGGCGCTGGACGCCGGTGACCCGTCTCACCTCCCCGGCGAGGCCGACCTCGCCGATCGCGACCAGGTTCTTGGGCAGCGGGGTGTCGCTGGCGGCGCTGGCCAGCGCGAGCGCGACCGCCAGGTCGGCGGCCGGCTCGGACAGCTTCACCCCGCCGACGGTCGCGGAGTAGATGTCCCGTTTGCCCAGGGCGCTGATCCGCCCGCGCTGCTCCAGCACGGCGAGCATCATCGAGACCCGGGAGGTCTCCAGGCCGGACGTCGTACGCCGCGGGGACGGGATCTGCGAGTCGACGGTCAGGGCCTGCACCTCGGCCACCAGGGGGCGGCGGCCCTCCAGGGTGACGGTGAGGCAGGTGCCGGGGACCGGCTCGTCGCGGCGGGTCAGGAACAGTCCGCTGGGGTCGGCGAGGCCCATGATGCCCTCGTCGTGCAGCTCGAAGCAGCCGACCTCGTCCGTGGCGCCGTAGCGGTTCTTGACGCCCCGGACGAGGCGCAGGCGCGCGTGTCGGTCGCCCTCGAAGTGCAGGACCACGTCCACGAGGTGTTCGAGCAGGCGGGGGCCCGCGATGGCGCCGTCCTTGGTGACGTGGCCGACCAGGAGGGTGGCCATGCCGCGCTCCTTGGAGGCGCGGATCAGGGCCCCGGCGACCTCGCGGACCTGGGCCATGCCGCCGGGCGCGCCGTCGATCTCCGGGGAGGCGACGGTCTGCACCGAGTCGAGGACGAGGAGGGACGGCTTGACCGCGTCGAGGTGGCCGAGAACGGCCGAGAGGTCCGTCTCCGCCGCCAGGTAGAGGTGGTCGTGGATGGCTCCGATGCGGTCGGCGCGCAGCCGCACCTGGCTGGCGGACTCCTCGCCGGTCACATACAGCGTGCGGTGCTCCTCGCTCGCCGCCTTGGCCGCGACGTCGAGCAGCAGCGTGGACTTGCCGACGCCGGGTTCACCCGCCAGCAGCACGACCGCGCCCGGTACCAGTCCGCCGCCGAGGACGCGGTCCAACTCGGGCACGCCGGTGGAGCGGGCGGTGGCCTGCCGTCCGTCGACCTGGCCGATCGGCAGGGCGGAGGTGGTCACCCGCCCCGGTGTCGTCGTACGCACGGCGGGCGCGCCGTACTCCTCGATCGTCCCCCAGGCCTGGCACTCGGGGCAGCGGCCGAGCCACTTGGCCGTCTGCCAGCCGCACTCGGTGCAGCGATAGGACGGCCGGTCCTTGGAGGTCTTGGTACGGGCAGCCATGCACGAAACCGTAGCGGGGGCCACTGACAGCAGGGGTGGCGCCCGCGACGGAAGGCGCTTCTCCGCCCGCACCTACAATCCGGCCGCCCTCCCTGCGGAATCACCCCGGTGGCGCGGAATACATCGTTCCTGTCCCCTTATGAGGGATCGTTTCACCCGTACGGAGTAAAAGTGCTCAAGGGGGAAGAAGGTGCCGGTCATCGCCGCCTACGGTCGCACGGGTGATGAGCAGCAGGCCGGAGATCTCGACGCACGCCACCGGCGCACACCCGGCGCGCAACGACGCGCGGCAGCGGGGAAGCGCGCCTCGTGGCGCGACCCCTCGCACCCTGGCGCAGCGCCTGCCCGCGCGCTACGACCCCTATGTGGACGGGCTGTTCACCTACTGCCTGTCCCTGCTGTGTGATCACGAGGCGGCGACCGAGGCCCTCGGGGACGCCCTCGCGCTCGCCGAGCGTCGCGGCACCCGCGGCCCGCGGTCCCGGGACGACCACCGCGCCTGGCTGTACGCCCTCGCCCGCTGGTCCTGTCTGCGCCGCCTCGCCGAGGCACGGCGCCACCGCCGGGCCGGGCGCGACCGTGACGTCCGGCCGACCGCGGAGGCCGCCGACCGGCGCGCCGCCAGGGCTGTCGGCGCCACCGCCGAGCCGGCCGAGGAGACCGAGGAGCTGCGCCGCCGCGAGCTCGCCCAGCTCGCCTGGCCGGAGGCCGCCGGCACCACCCCCGAGCAGCGCGAGGCGCTCGAACTCGCGGTACGCCACCAGCTCCCGGCCCGCGAGATCGCCGCCGTGCTCGGCCTGGACCCCACCGCCGCCCGGGACCTGCTGGCCTCCGCCGCCTGCGAGGTGGAGCGCACCCGCGCCGCCGTCGCCGTCGTCGAGACCGGCACCTGTCCGGGCGTCGCCCGCCTCACCGGCGACCACCGGCTCGTCCTCAGCGCCGCCCTGCGCCGCGAACTCGTGCGCCACGTCGACGACTGTCCGCGCTGCCGTCGTACCGCCGAGCGCGCCGTTCCCGGCACCTGGCCCGGCACCAGCGTCACCCCCGCCGCGCTGCCCGTCCTCCAGGCACCTCGCGCGGCCCTGCACACGGCGATGACGCGGGCCGCACGCGCGCGTGGCGGCGCCCCCCGCTTCGACCGGCGCGGCTTCCCCATGGACCCGAAGGACCACGCCGCTCGCCGCGACCGCCTCCGCGCGCGTGCCGTCACCACGACCGTCGTCGCCACCGTGGTCGCCGCCCCGGTGCTCGCCCTGTGGGCCGCCTACCGCGGCCCCCTCACCGGCGAGGCCGCCGACGGCCGCCCCGCCACCGCGCGCGAGGTGCAGGACACCGCGTCACTCGGCGGCGTGGGCGCGGGCGGCTACGAGAACGCGGGCAACGCCAGTGCCGGACCCGGCGCCCGCCTCCCCGGCAAGGACGGCCGCGCACCCGACGTCTCCGTCGAGGTCGTCGGCGTGGCGACGGCCGCCCCGGGGGAGGGTCACCTGGCGGTGACGGCCCGCAACGACGGCACCACCACCCTCATCACCCTCACCGCGTCCGGCAGTTCACCCGTCCACTGGTCCGCGGCCACGGGCGCCTCCTGGCTCCACATGAACCAGTCCTCGGGCACGCTCGACCCCGGCGCGTCCGTCACGATCCGGGTCTACGTCGACCACCTCCACGAGCCCTCCGGCCCCTGGCACGCGCAGGTGGCGGTGGCCCCGGCGGGCGCCGTCGTCACGATCGACGGCTACGGCGCGGCGGGCCCGTCCGACCCGCACCCCACCGCCACCCCCACCCGCACCGTCCCGTCCGACCCCACGCCGACCGGTCCACCGCCCGGCTCGGACCCCAGCCACGGCGACCCGACCCCGACCGTACCGCCGGCCTCCAGCCCGCCGCCCACCGACCCGCCGCCCTCCACGCCGCCGCCCACCGACAGCGGCGCGCCGAGCCCGACCCCGTAGGCCGCCTTGTCCCTACCGTCAGGCCACGGGATCCGCGGGATGCGGTGCCACCAGCGGCAGCTGCGACGCCAGGCGCTGCTCGCACAGCTCGGCCAGGCGGTCGTACCCCGCCTTGCCCATCAGCTCGGTCAGCTCCGCCCGGTAGGAGACGTACACCGGCTCGCCCGCGCCGTGCGCCGACGTCGCCGACGTGCACCACCAGTGCAGGTCGTGGCCGCCCGGACCCCAGCCCCGGCGGTCGTACTCACCGATCGACACCTGCAGCACCCGGGTGTCGTCGGGCCGGTCGATCCACTCGTACGTGCGCCGGATCGGCAGCTGCCAGCACACGTCCGGCTTGGTCTCCAGCGGCTCCCGGCCCTCCCTGAGCGCCAGGATGTGCAGCGAGCAGCCCGCGCCGCCCGCGAACCCGGGCCGGTTCTGGAAGATGCACGAGCCCTGGTACGGGCGGGTCTGCCGGGACCCCTCGTCGTCCTCCACGACCCAGCCCGTCTTCATGCCCACGTCATGGTGCTGCCAGATCTCCGGAGTGAGCCGTGCCACGTGCCCGGCCACCCGCTTCTCGTCGTCCTCGTCCGAGAAGTGCGCCCCCAGCGTGCAGCACCCGTCGTCCGCGCGGCCCGCCTGGATTCCCTGGCAGCCGCTCCCGAAGATGCAGTTCCAGCGGGAGGTCAGCCATGTCAGATCGCACCGGAAGACCTGCTCGTCGTCGGCCGGATCCGGAAACTCCACCCACGCGCGCGCGAAGTCCAGCCCCTTCTCGTCGTTCACCTCAGGGGCTTTCTTCGCCATCTTCAGGGCCTTCTCGGACGGGGACGCCTTCGCCTGCGAAGAATCCTTCGATCCCTTGGAGGATTTGTCGGTCTTCGCCTTTTTCGTCTTTGGCACGCCTCCAGGGTAAGTGGACCGGGACCGCTGCGGGGACGGCACATCGCCGCACTGGCAGTAGCGTTCCGTACATGAGACTCGGTGTCCTCGACGTGGGTTCGAACACGGTGCATCTGCTGGTGGTGGACGCCCACCCCGGCGCGCGCCCGCTGCCCGCGCACTCGCACAAGGCGGAGCTGCGGCTCGCCGAACTGCTCGACGGCAACGGAGCCATCGGCCCCGACGGCATCGACAAACTGATCGCCGTGATCCAGGACGCCCTCCAGGCGGCCGAGGACAAGGGCGTCGAGGACCTGCTGCCGTTCGCCACGTCCGCGGTGCGCGAGGCCGGCAACGCCGACGACGTCCTCGCCCGGGTCGAGGACGCCACCGGCGTCGGGCTGCAGGTGCTGACCGGCGAGGAGGAGGCCCGGCTGACCTTCCTCGCCGCCCGGCGCTGGTTCGGCTGGTCGGCGGGCAAACTCCTCGTCCTCGACATCGGCGGCGGCTCCCTGGAGATCGCCTACGGCATGGACGAGGAGCCCGACGCCGCGGTGTCCCTGCCGCTCGGCGCCGGCCGGCTCACCGCGGCCTGGCTGCCCGGCGACCCGCCCGACCCCGAGGACGTCAGGGCGCTGCGCCGCCACGTACGGACGGAGATCGCCCGCACGGTCGGCGAGTTCAGCCGCTTCGGGGCGCCCGACCACGTCGTCGCCACCTCCAAGACGTTCAAGCAGCTCGCCCGCCTCGCCGGCGCGGCCCGCTCCGCCGAGGGCCTGTACGTGCAGCGCGAGCTGAAGCGGGAGTCGCTGGAGGGCTGGGTGCCCCAGCTCGCCGGGATGACGGCCGCCCAGCGCACGGAGCTTCCCGGCGTCTCCGACGGCCGCGCGGGCCAGCTGTTGGCCGGGGCGCTGGTCGCGGAGGCGGCGATGGACCTGTTCGGCGTGGAGGCGCTGGAGATATGCCCCTGGGCCCTGCGGGAGGGCGTGATCCTGCGGCGGCTGGATCACATGGGCTCGGCGTGAGCCTCCGGGTGAGTTCCGCGGCCCACCCCCAAGCCGCGGGGCTGTCGCATCCGCGGCTCCGCCGCGTGGGCGCGGGCAACCACGACGCATCCGCACCCGGCGACGGCGAACCGCGCAACGGCGAACCGGCGGCGCCCGCCCCACGTGACGTCGGCCACCCCCACCCGCCACTCCCGGCCCAAGGGCCGGAGGCACCCCGTACCCTGTCCCTCGTGGCAGAACCAGCGGTGCGCATCCCGGATGCGAAGGTCGCGCTCTCGACGGCCTCCGTCTACCCGGAGTCGACGGCGACGGCCTTCGAGATCGCCGCGCGCCTCGGGTACGACGGGGTCGAGGTCATGGTGTGGACCGACCCGGTCAGCCAGGACATCGAGGCGCTGCGCCGGCTCAGCGACTACCACCAGATCCCCGTTCTCGCGGTCCACGCCCCCTGTCTGCTGATCACACAGCGCGTGTGGTCCACCGACCCCTGGGTCAAACTCCAGCGGGCCCGCGCCGCCGCCGAGAAGCTCGGTGCCGGCACCGTCGTGGTCCATCCGCCCTTCCGCTGGCAGCGGCAGTACGCGCGTGACTTCGTCGACGGCATATGGCGCATGGCGAACGAGACGGATGTGCGGTTCGCCGTCGAAAACATGTACCCGTGGCGCTACCGGGACCGCGAGATGCTCGCGTACGCCCCCGACTGGGACGTCACGAAGGACGACTACCGGCACTTCACGATCGACCTCAGTCACGCCGCGACGGCCCGCACCGACGCCCTGCAGATGCTCGACCGCATGGGCGACCGCCTCGGCCACGTCCACCTCGCCGACGGCAACGGCTCCAACAAGGACGAGCACCTCGTGCCCGGCCGCGGTATGCAGCCCTGCGCCGCCGTCCTGGAGCGGCTGGCGCTGGGCGGCTTCGACGGGTACGTCGTCATCGAGGTCAACACCCGCCGTGCCATGTCCGGCGCCGAGCGCGAGGCCGATCTCGCCGAGGCCCTCGCCTTCACCCGGCTGCACCTGGCGTCGGCGGTGAAGGTGCCCCGCCGGTGAGCGAGCCTTCCGCCCGTCGCGGCAGGGGACGCCCCAGCCGTACCGAGACGGCGGCGGCCCCCGCCACCCGCGACCGTATCCTTCAGGCGGCCCGCGAGGAGTTCTCCGCGCGCGGCTACGAGAAGACGTCCGTGCGCGGCATCGCCAAGGCCGCCGGGGTGGACTCCGCGCTCGTCCACCACTACTTCGGCACCAAGGAGCAGGTCTTCGAGGCGGCCATCGAAGTTGCCTTCGCGCCCGCCCTGAGCGCGCCGGAGGCCATCGCCCAGGGGCCCCGGGAAGCCATCGGGGAGCGCCTGACCCGCTTCGTCCTCGGCATCTGGGAGAACCCCACGACCCGTACGCCGCTGCTGGCGATCGTCCGCTCCGCCGTGAACAACGACACCGCGGCCGCGGTCTTCCGCCGCCTGGTCGCCGCACAGCTGCTGCGCCGTATGGCGGACCGGCTGGACCTGCCGGACCCGGAGCTGCGCGCCGAGCTGGCGGCGGCGCAGCTGGTCGGTGTCGCGATGCTGCGGTACGTGGTCAAGGTGGAGCCGCTGGCGTCGGCGGACCTGGAACAGCTCGTGGCGCGGCTGGCCCCGGTGGTACAGAGTCACCTGACGAATCCCGGGTCGAGCGCCCGGACCGATCCCGCGACGAATCCCCGGGCCAATTTGGAGACGAGTCCCCGGACCGATCCCGGGACGAGTCCCGGAACGAATCCCTGAAACATGCATCCCGTATTCCGGACAGACGCGTCCGTCCCTTGGAGCACGGGCGTACGCTCAACGTGAGTCAGAACTCTCCGAAGGAGCGAGCGACGATGCCCGAGCTGAGGTCCCGTACAGTCACCCACGGCCGCAACATGGCGGGCGCCCGCGCCCTGATGCGCGCCTCCGGGGTACCCGGCGCGGACATCGGACGGAAGCCGATCATCGCCGTCGCCAACTCCTTCACCGAGTTCGTCCCGGGCCACACCCACCTCCAGCCGGTCGGCCGGATCGTCAGCGAGGCGATCAGGGAGGCCGGTGGCATCCCGCGCGAGTTCAACACCATCGCGGTCGACGACGGCATCGCCATGGGCCACGGCGGCATGCTCTACAGCCTGCCCTCCCGCGACCTGATCGCGGACAGCGTGGAGTACATGGTCGAGGCCCACTGCGCCGACGCCCTGGTCTGCATCTCCAACTGCGACAAGATCACCCCGGGCATGCTGATGGCGGCCCTGCGCCTGAACATCCCGACGGTGTTCGTCTCCGGCGGTCCCATGGAGTCCGGCCGCGCCACCCTGGTCGACGGCACCGTCCGCACGCTCGACCTGGTCGACGCGATCTCCGACGCCGTGAACGACAAGATCTCGGACGAGGACATCCTCCGCATCGAGGAGAACGCCTGTCCGACCTGCGGCTCCTGTTCCGGCATGTTCACCGCCAACTCGATGAACTGCCTGACCGAGGCGATCGGCCTCTCCCTCCCG
Source organism: Streptomyces sp. NPDC001848 (assembly GCF_042891915.1). NCBI lineage: Bacteria > Bacillati > Actinomycetota > Actinomycetes > Kitasatosporales > Streptomycetaceae > Streptomyces > Streptomyces sp. NPDC001848. The sequence goes on from NZ_JBIATP010000023.1 coordinate 104,035, forward strand.
GGCAACGGCTCGGTCCTCGCCACCCACACCGCCCGCAAGCAGCTGTACGTGGACGCGGCCCGCACGGTCATGGACCTCACCCGCCGCTACTACGAGCAGGACGACGACACGGTCCTGCCCCGCAACATCGCCACCTTCTCCGCCTTCGAGAACGCGATGGCCCTCGACATCGCGATGGGCGGCTCCACCAACACGATCCTGCACCTGCTGGCGGCGGCCCAGGAGGCGGGCGTCCCCTTCGGCCTGGAGGAGATCGACCAGGTCTCGCGGCGCGTCCCGTGCCTGGCGAAGGTCGCCCCGAACGTCGCCAAGAACCGCACGTACTACATGGAGGACGTGCACCGCGCCGGCGGCATCCCCGCCCTCCTCGGCGAGCTGCACCGCGCGGGCCTGCTGAACGAGGACGTGCACGCCGTGCACAGCCCGTCCCTCGCGGACTGGCTGAAGACCTGGGACATCCGCGGCGGCTCCCCGTCCCCCGAGGCCGTCGAACTGTGGCACGCGGCCCCCGGCTGCGTCCGCTCGGCGGAGGCCTTCTCCCAGTCGGAGCGCTGGGAGGCCCTCGACGAGGACGCGGAGAACGGCTGCATCCGCTCCGCCGAGCACGCCTACTCCAAGGACGGCGGCCTGGCGGTCCTCAAGGGCAACCTGGCCGTGGACGGCTGCGTGGTGAAGACCGCCGGCGTCGACGAGTCGATCTGGACGTTCGAGGGCCCGGCGGTCGTCTGCGAGTCGCAGGAGGAGGCCGTCCAGAAGATCCTCACCCAGCAGGTCAAGGAGGGCGACGTCGTCGTCATCCGCTACGAGGGCCCGAAGGGCGGCCCGGGCATGCAGGAGATGCTCTACCCGACCTCGTACCTGAAGGGCCGGGGCCTGGGGAAGGCCTGCGCGCTGATCACCGACGGCCGCTTCTCCGGCGGTACCTCGGGCCTGTCGATCGGCCACGCGTCCCCCGAGGCGGCCTCCGGCGGCACGATCGCCCTGGTGCGGGACGGCGACCGCATCCGCATCGACATCCCGAACCGCACGATCGAGCTCCTGGTCTCCGACGAGGAGCTGACCGCCCGCCGCGAGGCACTGAACGGCGTCTACGCCCCCGCGAACCGCGACCGGAAGGTCTCCGCCGCGCTGCGCGCCTACGCCGCGATGGCGACGAGCGCCGACAAGGGCGCGGTGCGGGATGTGACCAAGCTGGGCTGAGGCTCCGCTTCGAAAGGGCCGCCCGGTCGGGCGGCCCTTTTCCGTGCTACCAGCGGGCCGGGTCGCGTCCGTCCACGGCGAAGACGGTGCCGTCGGGGGCGGCGGCGTAGACATGGCCGTCGGCGAGCACGGGCGGGGGAAGCGAGGCCGCGACCGAGTCGGCGTTCGTACCGAGCCGCGCCCGGGTCTGCCCGACCAGCGTTCCCCTGCGCGCGTCCACGGCGAGGAGTCGGCCGTCGGCCGCGGTGACGTACACATGGCTGCCGTCGGTGACGGGTGCCGAGCCGCGGCTCAGGGACAATTCGACAGACCACAGCTGCCGTCCCGTCGCGGTGTCGACGGCTTTGAGCGTGCCGCCGGCCGCCAACAGGTAGACCACGCTGCCGTACACCGTCGCGTGGGCGCTCTGGAGCGGCACCGGAAGCGCCACTCGGTCCGTCGCCCCCGACCCGGGGACGTAGCGGACCACCGCCCGTGTGTCGCCGTAGACGCTGTCGACGGCGCGGAAGAAGACGGACCCACCACTGGCGCCGCACGGCTCCAGCGATCCCTTCAGCCGCACGTCCCACCGCACGCCCCCGGTACGCGGATCGACGGCGGTGACCTTCGTGCTCGACCCGTCGTCCGAGGTGCTCGTCGCGTACGCCAGGCGGTCACCGGGGAACGTGGCGAAGTACGGTGCCGCCTGGTCCGCGATACGCCGAGTCCACTTCGTGACGCCCGTCGCGCTGTCCACGCCGCTGACGCTGCCGTCGGCACCCGTGAGCAGAAGCATCCCGTCGACGAGCCGCATCACCCTGTACTCGGGCACGTTCCGCTGCCAACGCACCGTGCCCGAAGCGGCATCCAGTGCTTCCAGGCGCCGGCCTCCGTTCGTCGGAGGGTGCACCAGAGCACCCGACACCAGCGGAGGAGCACTCGTGGGCGCCTTGGTGACGGAATGCCGCCACAGCACGCTGCCGTGGGAAGGATCGAGGGCGAAGACCAGTCCGGGCCGTGCGCACACCAAAGCCCCGCCCGCATGGGAACACTGGGGCGCGCCGCCGCCCTTGAAGACCGACTTCGCCTCCCAGGGACCGAACCCCGCGGACCTGGTCGCCGGCGCGGCGGCCTTCGGCGCCGTCTCGCTTCCACGTCCGGGCAACTCGGCCGAGGCGAGCGCACCACCGGCGATGAGCACGAGGGCGCCTGCGGCGACCGTCAGGTGCCTGCGCAGCCGCCTCCAGGACCGCCGCTCCGGGCCCACCACGCGGGACTCGGGAGGCGGTGCGTCCCCCGTCCGCTGCGCCGGTATGAACGTCTGCGTGTCGTACGACGCGGCCACCGACCGCAGTTCCCGCATCAGCTCGTCCGGCGTGGGCCGGTCCTCGGGCTCCTTGGCGAGGCACCGCAGCACCAGCGGCCCCAACTCCTTCGGCACGCCGGTCAGGTCCGGCTCATCGTGCACGACCTGGTAGGCGACGACGTACGGGCTGTCCGAGTCGAACGGCCCCCGCCCGGTCGCCGCGTGGACCATGACGGACCCCAGCGCGAAGATGTCGGCGGCGGGACCGACCTCCCTCGGCCGCCGGAACTGCTCGGGCGCCATGAAGGGCGGGGTGCCGATCAACTTGCCGGTCTCGGTGCGCAGTTCGCTGTCCTTCGGCCGGGAGATGCCGAAGTCGATGACCTTCGGGCCGTCCTCGGCGAGCAGCACATTGCTGGGCTTCAGATCCCGGTGCACGACCCCGACCCGGTGGATGTCGCGCAGGGCCTCCGCGAGCCCGGCCATCAGCCGGCGCAACTGGGCCGGGCCCATCGGGCCATTCCGCTTCACCTGTTCGGAGAGGGTGGGTCCGGGAATGAACAACGTGGCCATCCAGGGCCGTTCGGCCTCCGGGTCGGCGTCCACCACGGGTGCGGTGAAGGCGCCGCTCACCCTCCGGGCCGCGGCCACCTCCTGCCGGAAACGGCCCCTGAACTCGGGATCCCTGGCGAACTCGGCGTGCACGACCTTCACCGCGAGCTTCATCCCGGAGGTACTGCGAGCCAGGTGCACGACGCCCATGCCGCCCGAGCCGAGACACGACTCCAGGCGGTAGTGACCGGCGTACTCGGGAAGTTCCGCTTCCGCGCCCGCTCCGGTGTTGCGCTGTGGCGTCATGGACCACCCCCGTGCTGTTCGTCCGCGCGCGCGACGCACGGAGCCTAGTCGATGACTCGTACGAGACCGAGGCGGCTTGCTAGCCTCCGCGTGCGAGTCGCGCACGGGTGTTTCATTGCGTGACGCGAGGGAATCAACGGGACCCCATGGCAGTCATGGGGCTCAACGGGGGAGGTATTCCATGTCGGTCGACCGCGCAGAAGTGAAGCCCGAGGGTGGCGACGAGGCGCAGGCCCTCACCACCGAGGCCGCGACCGCGTCCCTGCGGTACTACTCGGTCGCGCCGGGCGTGCGTCTCAACGTCCGCAGCGGCCCCGGCACCGGTTATGCGATCGTCCGGGTCCTGGCCGAGGGCGCCAAGGTGCCGATCTTCTGCCAGACGCCGGGTTCGACGGTCACGGGCCCGTACGGCACCACGAACATCTGGGACAACATCGACGACGGCGAGTACGTCTCGGACGCGTATGTCCACACCGGCGCCGACGGCTACGTCGCCCCGCGCTGCGGCTGACCCCACCACGGCGGGGGCCCCTCGCCCTCCGGAGCGATAATCGACCCGTGAGCGACGACAACGGCACTCCGGACACCCCCAAGGGCCCCCGCCCCGAACCGATCCGCTTCTTCGGCACCACCTGGGTGGACCACGACGGCGGCTACACGGCCCGCCGCATCGCCGTGTCCGTCGGCTCCCTCGCCGCCGCCGCGGTCTCCTGCCTCGTCCTGCGCCTCGCCTACCAGGGCCTGAACATCGCCGACGTCGGCACACCGGTGACCTTCCTGGTCGTGGTGATGTTCGCCGTGTGCAGCGCACTCGCGTTCGGCCACACCTGGGAAGCCTTCACCAAGCGCCCCGACCCCGAGCGCCGGTCCTCCCTCCGCGGCCTCCTCACCATCGGCTTCGTCGGCTCGCTCCTCGCCTACTTCTTCCGCTCGCTGACCGAGGCCCCCGGCGAGAAGCTCCACCGCGAGGAGTACGACAAGGCCCGCGCCGCCCACGAGAAGCGAACCACCCGCCGCACGGGCAACCCCTCCCGCCGACGCCGCTCCTGACCCGCCCCCCAGACCCCGCGCCCGCACCGCAAAAACCCGCTGCCCCGGCCCCCGCCACCGGCCACCATGGGGACATGACCGCGCCCTCCCGAACGGCCCGCGCCCACTCCTTCAACGCCGCCGCCGCCCAGTACGCCGCGAACCGCCCCTCCTACCCGCCCGCCCTCCTCGACGCCGTCGAGGACCTCGCCGGCCGCCCGCTCGCCGGCGCCCGCGTCGCCGACATCGGTGCCGGTACCGGTATCGCCACCGCCCTGCTCACGGCCCGCGGCGCGCACGTCCTCGCCGTGGAGCCCGGCGCCGGCATGGCAGCCCAGTTCCGCCGCACCCTCCCCGACGTCCCCCTGCTGCGCGGCGACGGCAACGCCCTCCCCCTCGCCACCGCCTCCGCCGACGTCCTCACCTACGCCCAGTCCTGGCACTGGACCGACCCCGCCCGCTCGGTACCGGAGGCCCTGCGCGTCCTGCGGCCGGGGGGCTCACTCGCGCTGTGGTGGAACATGGACGCCCAGGACGTGCCCTGGATCACCGAGCAGGCGGACCGCATCAAGCGTTTCTTCGGCACTGAGACGGCCACCAAGAACGGCGCCGGCGGCACCCGTCCCGAACTCGCCTTCGAAGGCGCCCCCGAGGTCCCCGCCCACACCCACCGCGTCGTCCGCTGGAGCCGCACGGTCCCCGTCGACACCCACCTCGCCAACATCGGCAGCCACTCCCTCTTCCTCGTCGCCGGCCCGGAGCGCGGGGAAGCCTTCCTCGCCGAGGAGCGCAAGCACCTCCTCGAAGCCTTCCCGGAGGGGCGCGTCGAGGAGGTCTACGACGTCCTGCTGATCGTGGCCAGGCGGCCGTAGGACCAGCGAGGTGATGCCGGAGACCGCCGGGTCGGCGACGTGCGCCGGGCAGGCGCCGACCCGGTCCGCCGGCGCCCCCGTGAGCGCGGCCGGCCCGGTGGGCGGCGCAAGGTCCTTTGCCGCGCATCCGGTCACACCCCCTTGACGGCCGTCCTGCTGCGCCCCAATATTCATCACATGATGAATATCAGGCGCCCACAACCGCCCGACCACCGCCGCGAGCCACACTCCACGGCCCCCGCCGTCCACGCCGAGCACCTCACCGTCGTACGCGGCCCCCGCACGGTCCTCCGCAACCTCGACTTCACCGTCCCCCGCGGCCGGATCACCGGCCTGCTCGGCCCCTCCGGCTGCGGCAAGTCCACCCTCATGCGAGCGATCGTCGGCACACAGGCCAAGGTCACCGGCACCCTGGAGGTCCTCGGCCGCCCCGCCGGCCACCCCTCCCTGCGCTCCCGCCTCGGCTACGTCACCCAGGCGCCCTCCGTCTACGCCGACCTCACGGTCCGCCAGAACCTCGACTACTTCGCCGCGATCCTCGACCCCGGCCGGGCTGCCGCCGACCGCCGCCGAGACAACGTCACCCGGGCCATCGCCGACGTCGACCTCACCTCGCACGCCGACGCCCTCACCGGCACCCTCTCCGGTGGCCAGCGCAACCGCGTCTCCCTCGCCGTCGCGCTCCTCGGCACCCCCGAACTCCTGGTCCTCGACGAGCCGACCGTCGGCCTCGATCCGGTCCTGCGCCGCGACCTGTGGTCCCTCTTCCACACCATCGCCGCCGAGCGCGGCGCCACCCTCCTGGTCTCCTCCCACGTCATGGACGAGGCCGAGCGCTGCCACCGCCTCCTGCTGATGCGGGAGGGCGGGATCCTCGCCGACGACACCCCCGACGCCCTGCGCACCCGCACCGGCAGCGAGACCGTCGAGGAGGCCTTCCTGCACCTCGTGGACGAGGCGGCGGCGCAGCGGACGGCCGGAAAGGAGACGGTCCGATGACCACAACAGCCGCCCGGGTCCTGCGCCAGCTCCGCCACGACCCGCGCACGATCGCCCTGATGCTCCTGATCCCCTGCCTGATGCTGTTCCTGCTGCGCTACGTCTTCGACGGCAGCCCACGCACGTTCGACTCCATCGGCGCCTCGCTCCTCGGCGTCTTCCCGCTCATCACCATGTTCCTGGTGACATCGATCGCCACCCTGCGCGAACGCACCTCCGGCACCCTGGAACGCCTCCTCGCCATGCCCCTCGGCAAAGGCGACCTGATCGGGGGCTACGCCCTCGCCTTCGGCGCCGTCGCGGTCATCCAGTCGGCCCTGGCGACCGGCCTGGCGGTCCGGTTCCTGGACCTGGACGTCACGGGCTCCCCCTGGCTCCTGCTCCTGGTGGCCCTCCTGGATGCCCTGCTGGGTACGGCCCTGGGCCTGTTCGTCTCCGCCTTCGCGGTCTCGGAGTTCCAGGCGGTCCAGTTCATGCCGGCGGTGATCTTCCCGCAACTCCTCCTGTGCGGCCTGTTCACACCCCGTGCCGCCATGCACCCGGCTCTGGAGGCCATCTCCGACGCGCTCCCCATGTCCTACGCGGTGGACGCGATGAACGAGGTCCTGCGGCATGCGGACATGACGGCGACGTTCGTGCGAGACATAGCGGTGGTGGCCTGCTGCGCGCTGCTGGTCCTGGGCCTGGGCGCGGCGACGCTTCGCCGGCGCACGGCGTAGCCGCCGCCGTGGCCGTGGGCAGGCGTGCACCGCCGCCCAGCCGCACCACCGGTGCACCCGCAACCCCCGTCCCGCCCACCGGACACCCCACCAACGGCACCCTCCTCAGTGCGAGGATGACCGAAGGACGACGCACCCCGGAGGGCCCCACCACCATGACCCAGAAAGTCGCAGTCCTCGGTACCGGCAAGATCGGCGAAGCCCTGCTCAGCGGAATGATCCGAGCCGGCTGGGCCCCCGCCGATCTCCTGGTGACCGCCCGCCGCCCGGAGCGGGCGGAGGAACTCCGTACCCGCTACGGCGTCACCCCGGTCACCAACCCCGAGGCCGCGAAGAACGCCGACACGCTCATCCTCACGGTCAAGCCGCAGGACATGGGCACGCTCCTCGACGAACTCGCCCCTCACGTCCCCGCCGACCGCCTGGTCATCAGCGGCGCCGCCGGCATCCCCACCTCCTTCTTCGAGGCCCGCCTGGCCGCCGGCACCCCGGTCGTGCGCGTCATGACGAACACCCCCGCCCTCGTCGACGAGGCCATGTCCGTCATCTCCGCCGGCACCCACGCCACCGCCGACCACCTGGCCCACACCGAGGAGATCTTCGGCGCCGTCGGCAAGACCCTCCGCGTCCCCGAGTCCCAGCAGGACGCCTGCACCGCGCTGTCCGGCTCGGGCCCGGCGTACTTCTTCTACCTCGTCGAAGCCATGACCGACGCCGGCATCCTGCTCGGCCTGCCCCGGGACAAGGCCCACGACCTCATCGTCCAGTCCGCCATCGGCGCCGCCGTGATGCTCCGCGACAGCGGCGAGCACCCGGTCAAGCTCCGTGAGAACGTCACGTCCCCCGCGGGCACCACCATCAACGCCATCCGCGAACTCGAGAACCACGGCGTACGGGCCGCCCTCATCGCCGCCCTGGAAGCCGCCCGCGACCGCAGCCGCGAACTGGCCTCCGGCAACAACTGAGGTCCCCCCCAGGGGGGCGGGTTCCGGGTCACTCCGCCGCGCGCGGCCTTATCCGTGGTCACCACGCACGCGAACCCGCCCCTGCAGGGATCCCTCGACCCCGCCGACGCCCGCGCGCCTACCGAGCAGCGTTCACCACGGCCTCCCGCACCCGGGAAGCCGCCGGAAGCAGCCCGATCGCACGATAGGCGGCATCCACGGTCGGCCGGGCCACCGCCCGCGCCCGCTCCGCGCCACCGCGCAGCACGTCGTCCACATACACGGGATCGGCACACAACTCCCTGTGTCGCTCCTGCAGCGGCCGCAACGTCTCGACCACGGCCTCCGCGGTGTCCTTCTTCAGGGCGCCGTACGACGCGTAGGCACCACTCAGCTCCTCGGGATCGCCCCCGGAGCAGGCGGCGAGGATCTCCAGGAGATTGGCCACGCCGGGCCGCGTCCGACGGTCGTACACGACGTCCGCCCCACTGTCGGTCACCGCACGCATGACCTTCTTCCGTACGACGTCCGGCTCGTCGAGCAGATAGACGATCCCCGGCCCCGAGTCGTCGGACTTGCCCATCTTCGAGCTCGGGTCCTGGAGGTTCATGACGCGGGTCGCCACCTGAGGGGGCGTCGCCCGGGGCACGACGAACGTGTACCCGTACCGCTGGTTGAACCGCACCGCCAGATCCCGCGCCAGCTCGACGTGCTGCGTCTGGTCGTCCCCGACCGGCACCTCGTCCGTCCCGTACGCCAGGATGTCCGCCGCCATCAGCGCTGGATACGTCAGCAGGGACAGCCGCACACTCCCGCCCCGCTCCCGCTCGCGCGCGGCCTTCTCCTTGTACTGGATCATCCGCCGCATCTCCCCGTCGGTGGCCACGCACTCCAGCAGGTACGACAGCCGCGCGTGTTCGTCGACGTGGCTCTGCACGAAGAGCGTGCACCGCTCCGGATCGAGCCCCGCAGCCAGCAACAGCGTCGCCGCCTGCCGACTGAGCCTGCGCACCCGCGCCGGATCGTGGTCCACGGTCAGGGCGTGCAGGTCGACGACGCAGAAGAGCGCGTCCGCCTGGTGTTGGTCGACGTTCACCCACCGCTGGACGGCGCCCAGGTAGTTCCCCAACGTCAGGTGCCCGGTCGGCTTGACCCCGCTGAATACCCGTGTCATCTCTTCTCCATCTCCTGGCCGGGGCCGCCGCCTTCGGCCGGCCGCCCCTCGGAGATCCGGAGGGAGATACGAGAACGGCCGCCGAAGCGGCGGCCGTTGAGCGCATACGTGAGTCCGGCCGCCGTCAGGCGGCCCACCACAGCTGGTTGCACGTACGCGAAGTCATGACATCGAGAGTACGCCCACCGAGACGTCCCGCAAGGGGTGCGGACCCGAGTTGACACGTACCGGACGGATCCGTAGTGTTCTCCGGGTTGCCCGACGTGAGCGCCGACTCCGGTCGGTCCCCGGGCAGCCACTCCGCAGGTACCAACCGACAATCGGCGCTATGTCGTCGTGCGTATCGGCATGCGTATTTTCGGAATGTAGGAATGAAGCCCCCGATTAGCTCGGGAGCCGAGAATCCGCTAAAGTCTCACTCGTCGGAACGGCCCAAGGGCCGCGAGGACAAGCCCGGATGACTGGGTATCAGGCCCCGAAGGGAACTGACGGATCTGATAGAGTCGACAAAGCCGGAAGGCCGAAAGGCCGGAAAGCACCGAGGAAATCGGATCGGAAAGATCTGATAGAGTCGGAAACACCGAAGGGAAGCGCCCGGAGGAAAGCCGAGAGAGTGAGTCTCTCC
>NZ_JBIATP010000024.1:0-111827 GCF_042891915.1 Streptomyces sp. NPDC001848
AGCGAGTTGGGCACGGATCTCGTCCGGGATGCGCATACCACACCAACGAGCCACGGGACGGGAAGCAACACCTTGATGATCTGCAAGCCCTAAGGGCTGTCCCGCTATTCGCGCGTCCACACCCCTCGTGTGGTACAGCGACACTGACCCGGGCGGCCGACTCGCCAGATCGGGCACCAGGAATCCGGTTGGGCCCGCCCGCGGACGATGCGTACCCTGTCGGACCATGTGCTACCACGCGTTCAACGGCGCCTTCCGGCACTACGTGTGCATCGCGTGCCGGCTCTCCTTCAAAGGCAGCACGTGGCCGATCCGGAAGCGCATCTGCCCTGGCTGTCGTGAACAGCTCGTCTTCGCCGGCTACGACTTCGCCGCGCCCCGGCGACGCGACACGAAGGCATGGTCCGTCGTTGCGACCGTGCTCGCGGAGGGGCTGACCTACGATCACCGCCCTGGCTGCGGCTGCTCTCGGCTCCCCTCCTTCCGGCCCCGGACCCGAGCTCAGGTGCGTGTCCGGCGCCGCGCAGCCGAGCGGCTGGGCCTGCCTCTGTCGGTGACCCTCGCTCGCCGCGACGCCTTCACCTCGGAGAGCCGCGACGAGCAACCCCCCTCGCCGTCAGCCGCGAAGCGCGATACGACCTGAGCGTCGCGTCGACGCGGCATGCCGCGCTGGCCATGTGAGCGGTCAGGGCGTAGTTCGCCCTGAGAAGATCCCGCTGTGGCTGGAGTGATCACGGCAGCAGAACCGTCCTGGATACCAAGAGGCCCTAATCCCTTGTTAAGGCGTTCCAAGAGAGCGGTAGCTCCAGGAGCGTTCGAGTGCCGGACCGCGACACTTCGTGGCTGCCAGGCGGGCAACGCCTCGCTTTAGACAGCGTGCGCGGTCCTGGTGCTCATGGTGGTGGTCGCGTGGGCGCCGTATGAATGCCCCAAGAGGCCCTGACGTGCGACGTCTCAAGGCAGAGCGGCGACATGCGGTGCAGCGGGGCCGCCACCACCGTCGACGGGCGCTGGTGCTCGTCAGCACTGGACGGACGCCTGTGCAGGTCTGGGCCTTGATGCCTCCAGCCAGAGCGGCGACGTCCAGGGCCGTCGAGCGTCAACACCACCCTTTGATCACTCGTTGGTCTTGGTGGTGCGAGCCTGCCGCACGGTGACCTCTTGATACGCCCGAGTCGTCCGAGCTCCCGCGCAGACCGAAGCCCGTGGGGTGCGCTGGTGCCACGAACGGCTAGTGAGGTGGAGGCACAGCCGCAAGGCGGTTGATGCCTGGGATTAGGGTCTGTCCGGCGGATCTTGCCGGGCTCTCCCTGAGCACAGCGGTTGCTGTGGCACTTGACGGTGCTTCCGGATAATTGAGTCGACACCCGTTCCGAGCTGCGGGAAACTCCCCGCGATGACTCAACGAACCGACACTCCTCCCACGTGGGACGAGCGTACGCAGCTGGCCACCTTCCTGGACTACGCCCGTGATACCGCGCGAGCCAAGTGCGAGGGCGTGTCCGCCGAAGACGCCCGCAAGGCCCCACTCCCGAGTTCACCGCTGATGACGCTGTGCGGACTGATCAGCCATCTGCGGTGGGTCGAGTACTACTGGTTCCAAGTGATGTTCCTGGGCGAGGAGCTCGCGGGGCCGCTCGCCGAGGCGACCGACGACGATCCCGATCCCGAGATGCGGACAGCCGTCGATATCCCGTTGCCCCAGCTTCTCGCCGAGTACGAGGAGCAGAGTGCCCGCTACCGTCGCCTGGTGTCCGACCGCGAGCTGAACGCGACGGCCAAGCGTCCCATCAGGGACGGCCGCCACGTCGACCTGCGCTGGGTGATCCTCCATCTCATTGAGGAGACGTCCCGCCACAACGGTCACCTCGACGTCGTGCGTGAGCTCGTCGACGGGCAGACCGGCGCCTGAGACCTGTCGTCCGGGTCACGAGCGGAGCCAGAGCCGGATCGAGGCGAGGGTGACGGTGCCGTGGAATACGTAGGCGCGCTTGTCGAACCTAGTGGCCACGGCGCGGGAGTTCTTGAGCGCCAAGATGGTCCGTTCGACTTCGTTCCTGCGCTTGTAGATCGTCTTGTCGAAGCTGGCGGGCCGTCCGCCCTTGCTGCCGCGGCGTTTGCGGTTGGCCCGCTGGTTCTTCGGCTCAGGGATGGTGTGCTTGATCTGCCGTCTGCGCAGGTAACGGCGGTTACGGCGGGAGGAGTACGCCTTGTCACCGCCGAGGTGGTCGGGGCGGGTACGGGAGCGTCCGCCGCCCAGGCGGCCGACACGGATGCGTTCCATGACGGGGATGAACTGCGGGGCATCGCCCCAGTGGCCTGGAGTGATCAGCAGGGCCAGGGGGCGGCGCCCGCCTTCCCCAGCCAGATGGATCTTGCAGGTGAGGCCGCCCCGGGAGCGTCCGAGCCCTTCGTCGGGACGGTGTTGCCGGGGCGCGCGCCTTTTCCCGGTCTGCGGGGGCCTCTTGCGTGCTCCGGCCGCGTGCCTCGAGAACGGCCTCCTCGTCGAGCGCGAGGAGCGGGCAGCTTGATCGCGTCAGAGAGTGCCCGGCCGGGCCATGGCGGGCCAGTCCAGCTGCATAGATCTTGATCTATCCTCGGTCTTTCACCACCGGGACAGGGGCGATCAGACATGGCGTATCGGGTTGGCGACGAGGTGACCGTCTCTTGCGAGCCGGCAAGCGCTCGGGTCGTCTCGGTGAATGCGACCCACATCCGTCTCCAATGGCCATGGGGAGAGATCGACAACTCCAGGCAAGTTCGCTGGGACGGGACATTCCACCTCCCGTGGGCCGATTCGAGCGGTGAATGGACCCCGTATCACTTCGAGCCGGCGCCTCCCGCCCTCCGAGCAGGAGATGTCTGCACGGTGTCGATCCCTCCCATTCGCCTCTGCGTGGGGCACTACGAGGAGTACGACCCTCCTCGTGACTTCGGCTGGGTTCCCGCCCCCACCGCCGGAATCTACGTCGTGCCGCCGGAGAGCTTCGACCTGGAGGACGTGGACGAGACCGCGGGGTGCATGCTCTACCTCGGCGGAGCAGAGCCTCATCGAGTAGACCCTGTCCAGGGCTGAGTCGCCAACCGCACGTCATCTCGTCCACAGACTATTGCTCTCCGTGGGCCTCACAGGGGCGCTACTGGATGCGAACGGCTGGTGTAGTTGGGGTACTTCGCTGCTGTACCGCGTCACAGGTCCACTTGGGACTCCGTTTCGCGGGACTGGGACTCTGGAGGGATCTACTCGATACTTGTGCGCCGACCTGGTGAAACGGTCCTTTGGGGAGCTGCGGTGGCTGGTGCCCAACGCTCGCGATTTCCCGCTGTTCCGCGTTCGGTCTGGTGCCGATGTGGTGCGGTGCTGGTGCGCCCCTCGGCGGCACTGTCAGTGCGTGTCGCTAAGGTCACCGGTACTGACAGCTGAGCAGAGAACCACCAGGGGGAACTTCATGGCAAGAGAGATCGCGGCGGCTGTTGTGGACGCGTGGGATGAGATCGAACGGTGGTACGAGGCCCAGGGTGCCGCGCATCTGATCCTGCCTCCTGCCTCCGGTGAGCAGATCGCCGCCCTTGAGGAGATGCTCGGCATCGAGCTGCCTGAGGCGGTCACGGCCTCGCTGCGGCGACACAACGGATCGACGGACGGGGGCTGGCCCACGGGCACGCTGTTGTCCTGTGACGGCATCCTGCAAGAAGTGAGTGTGTGGCGCGACCTCCTGACCAGCGGCGACTTTGACGACCTCAAGGACTTCGTTGCGGACGGCGAGGCACTCAAGGCCGGCTGGTGGCAGTTCGGTTGGGTCTCGCTCGATGCAGACGGCGGGGGAAACGGCGCGGTGCTGGACCTGTCGCCGGGTCCTGGGGGACAGGTCGGCCAGGTCATCGACATGGACCACGAAGCAGGGCCGAGCGGGCCCATAGCGAGTGACTTCGTCGGATACCTGACGGCAGTGGCCGCCCGGCTGGGCGACTTCGCAGTGATCGACGGACAGTACGTCGAGGAACAATAGATGGGGCGCCCTATGCACCCTGGCCCAGCCCTGGCGCGGGATGACCTCGTGGACTTTGCCGTACGGTCTCATCTTTATCAGGTCGATCACGGGGGACTGCCCACGTCGACCAACCGCCCTTGCGCCCCAGTCGATCGTCACCCGAGGTTCAGCGTCGACCGCCGCTGTCCGTGCTTGTTGGTGTCAGCTACTGGTGTCCGCCGCCGCACGTGGTCTTGGCAGGGGCCTGCCCTCTCCCGCCTGGAGTACATACGATCACCAGGTGACGACGCCTCATGGTGGCCTTGTGATCGAGGCCGCAGTGTTTGTCGGCCGTGGTACACCGGTCACCGGGTGGGGCCTACTTGGGCCGTTCTTCATGGGCGTGCTCTTCGCGGCTGTGGGACTGGTCATCGTTAGCGACTATCGGGGCTTCGCGACTTGGCACCGCCGACGAGCTGAGGCGACTGTGCCGTTGTGGCTGCGGCGCCTGTCCGAGGGGCGCAAGGGACAGCGACGCGAGTTCAACGACCGCGTCAACCAGGTCATTCAGAAGATCGTGGGTTGGGGGTTCCTGGTCCTAGGCACGTTCATCGCCGTCGGCGCGTTCATCCAAGGGATCTCCGACTTGAGCCGAGGTCGCTGACCCCCGCTCCTGGCTTCACCCACCCAGATCCGCGTCCCCCGCCTTGGGCCGGGCAGGCCCCGCAAGAAGCCCCCACGGCGTCGCCGCGGACCGGGCATACAGCAACCAGCCCTGCCGCGAGTCCTGCGACGTCGCGACATCCCGCACACGATTGCAGAGAAGACCGACAGCCAGGCCGCCCGCCTACGCAAAGGCTCACGCGGAGGGCGGCCACCCGGCTTCGACGAGGACCGCTACAAGAAGCGCAACACCGTTGAGCGGGCCATCAACAAACTTAAGAACCACCGGGCCGTGGCCACTCGATACGACAAGCGCGGGTATGTGTTCCTCGGCAACGTCACGGCGGCCGCCATCGTCATCTGGCTGAGGGCTTGAAGTCGTTCACAGCACGAACGGATAGTAGGCCAAAGCCTGGTCAACGACTTGGGCTGCTGTCGGCTCTTGCCTGTCCTTCGGCCAGAAGATCAATCCAGCAACGTAGCCAGTCGGGCAGCCGAGCCCCCTGTCGAGCTCGTCCAGCACGCGCTGCATCTCGTCTTCGTCGTACTCAACATTCATGACCTTCTGCACCAGCGTGACCGCTGTCTCGCGAGTCATTTGCAACTGAACCCACCCTTCGAGAGCAGAAGCACCCTACTCAAGCGCAAGATAGGCCGGACAGCTCCTAGCGGAGCATTGGCTCGGCGACAGGCTTCAGATCGGCCACCGAATCAGCTGAAGGCACGTGTGATGCGGTGAATACACCCGCCCACAAAGGGGGGCCGGGACGGGTGTGGCACCGTGGACTCAGGCGGGTCCGCCACTTCCCCCGTGGTGGAGGGCCACGCCTTTCTACGTGGCCGTCTGCTCCGGCTCCGGCGGGGAGGCCTCCCCGAGGACCTGACACAGATCGGTGTACATCCGCAGCCGTACACCTGGCTGGCCGGCATCCCGAGTGGTGTGCACGGCGGTCGAGGTGCCCCACAGGCGCGCGATCGCGGCCTGGAAAGCGAAGACGGTGTCATCGTCGAAGCCCGCCACGTCGATGACGAGCAGGCCGGGTTCGGACAGGTGCGCTTCTCGGATCGGGTCCACGTCTGTCAGTACGTCTTCGTGTACGGCCAGGGTTCTGTTCAGGCTCCGGATTCACCTGGCCGGGTGAGTTGTCAGTGGCGACGCCACGCCCTGGAGACCCAGACGCGGCATGCCCGTCTCCGTACGCTCGACCTGGCGGGCATGCAGCTGCTGCAGACCCTCTTCGACGCCGCGCGCGTCCACGGCACCGAGGTGCGCCTCACCCCCGTGACGGCCCCGGCGTACTGGGACGGCCCCGCCTTCACCAGAGGGCCGGACGTGGCCACCGTGCTGGAGGCTCAAGCTGATCCTGGTCGGCCACTCGGGCAGCTTCCTCTGGCCTGACGACCCCGCGCCGGGTGAGAACTTCGAGCACGTTGGCGCCGCCTTGGAGCCCCGGCCCCGGCAAATCTCAGCACGGAGCACCGCCGCGACGAACGCAACCCGGCCGCCCACCGGCTCGTGGACCTCCTTGCGTAGGTCCTTCACGTGGACGCGGACCATGGGATACGAGACGTAGTCGGCCCCACGGTCCTCGACCAGGCGGCCGTACTTGCACTGGGCGGTGTGCCGCTGCCTGGGCGGAGAGTCCAGGCCAGCCCGCAGCATCCCGTCAATCAACGGAGTGACTGAGCGCGGCCGGGCCGCGGCCTTGCGGACGCTCGCTGATCTCACCATGGAGGTAGAGAACCACAAGGTGCGCTTGGCGAGGATTGCGGTGGGCGCGACCGCGCACAGTTCGGCTCGATTGGCGTTCGCCCCGTCGCATCCGGTGTCGTATCCGCCGTCGCTTCCGTGTACGCGCTTGAATACGACACCCTTACACCCCCGTCCCTGCAGGTCAGGCGACCTGCGAGCCACCAGTGGGCGAGGGCGACTGTATATCGGTGCAGCAACGCATCCCGATCCACCACCAGCCGGCCCGGTTCCGTACACCCCGGTGCCCGCCGCTCTCCGCCCTGCTGCGTCTTTCCCGCTTATTGATTCCTTTTCTCCCGACAGCCCAGGCATGCGGGCCGGCTCGGCGCTCACCGTGCAAGGCGGCGGCACCCAGGCGTAGCCGAGGGTGGGGGCCGCGCCGGGGGCCTAATCGGGCGCATACTCGAATTTCCGAAATCTCAATTAGGTGGGCGGCTTGCAATCGGTCGTGTGGGCCGCCGATCGCGACGCCTTGCGTCGCGCCGCCAGGAATTCCCCTGAAAGCGAGTCGTGAATTCGCGAGAATTCCAGCATTTCCGAGCCGGAATACGTCTTCAGGTGGTGTGCGGGTCGAGCTATATTTGAATTGTTCCCGGAAGGCCGGGAACAGAAAACCTCCGATGGGATCCGCCCGGAAATGGATGACGGGTGGAGTGCGCCCAAAAAGGGCCTGAAGTTTTCAGAATTCGGAATATGGCTGCGCCTACAGAGAAGGGCTTCACGAGATGACCGCTACCGCCGCACCGACGCCCCCGCCGTCCGGGACCACCACGCAGGCACCCGTATCCGGTGCGCCGAACACCTCAGCGGCGCCTGCCAGTTCACCGCCCGGCCCCGTAGGGAAGGCGCGCCCAGGCCAGTTGCGGGCGATGATCGCGCAGGTGTTGGCGGCGAATGCGGCGGCGATGTTCACCGTCACGGAGCTGGCCAGGATGCTGGGCCATTCCGGCGGGGCGGTGGGTAATGCCTGCGAGACCCTGGCACGGCGGGGCGAGGCGGAACGTGTCGGCTCCAAACCACGTATGTACCGGGCGACACCGGCCACAACGACCGCAGCCCAGCGTGCCTCTGCAGGCCCGCCCGCCCCGAGGCCCAGGCCCCAGGTGCCGCATCAGGCCACCGGGCCAGCGGCTGCGGCTGCCCCGCCGGGCGGTCGGCCGGAGCCGATCACCCGGCCGAACGGGCAGCGCTACCACCCCAGGGCGTTGGCGCAGTTGCCGGATGTGGAGGCGCTGCGGCGGCTACGCCAGGCGCAGGTTCCGGTGTTGCTGTACGGGCCGCCGGGGACGGGGAAGACCTCACTGATCGAGGCTGCTTTCCCGGACCTGATCACGGTGGCCGGGGACGGCGACACCACGGTCGGCGACCTGATCGGCGAGTACACCCAGGATGCCAGCGGCGGCTACCAGTTCATCTACGGGCCGCTGGTGACCGCCATGCAGGAAGGCCGCGCCCTCCTCCTGGACGACGCCACCCTGATCTCGCCGAAGGTGCTGGCAGCCCTGTATCCGGCGATGGACGGCCGCAGGCAGATCCAGGTCAAGGCACACAAGGGCGAGACGATCACCGCCGCCGACGGCTTCTACGTGATCGCCGGACACAACCCGGGCGTCCACGGCGCGGTCCTCACCGAGGCCCTCGCCAGCCGGTTCAGCGTGCAGATCCAGGTCGGCTCCGACTACGACCTCGCAGCCTCCCTACAGATCAACCGCACGGCGGTGCGCATCGCCCGCAACCTCGCCGCCCTCCAGCAGGCAGGCGACGTCGGATGGGCCCCGCAACTGAGGGAGTTGATCGCCTTCCAGAAGATCGCCGACGTGCTCGGCACCGAGGCCGCCTTCGCCAACCTGATCGGAATCGCCCCCCTGGAAGACCGCGACACAGTCGCCGAGATCGTCACCAAGGCCATCGGCCGCCCGGTCACCGCCCTCGCCCTGGGCCGCCAACTCTGACCCCGCCCCGGCCCGGCCAACCACCGGGCCGGGCCCCGGCCCGCCACCCACACCCACCGACCCTTCTGGAAGGGACCGCATCTGCCATGCCCGCACCCGCTCACGTGTTGCCCACCCCGCCCGCCCAGACCGAGACCGAACAGGCTCTGGCCCGCTGGGAGGACGACGGCGGCCCCATCTACCAGCCCCGGCCCAGCCTGCAGACCGAACACTGGCTGCGGATCGCCGCCGCCCTGACCGAACGCCTCCCCGAACTCGCGGGACGCGAGGACGTGATCGTCACCTGCGAAGAGCAGACCCGCTCCGGGGCCCCAGCCGCCTTCTTCCCCACCCAGGCCGCCCTGGAAATCGACCGGGCACTCTTCGCCCCGCTCCACCCGGCCATCATCGACCCCACCCGAACCGGAGACGAGCACAACTACCCCGTCGCCTGGGGCGCGTTCACCCACGAAGCTGCGCACGCCGCCCACAGCCGGTGGACCACCCCGCCCCCGCTACGCGGCACCGCCCTGGACGCGGCGGCCCAAATGCTGGAGGAATCCCGCGCCGAACACGCCCACCTCGCCCGCCGCCCCGCCGACCGCACGTTCCTACGCTCCGCCATCCACACCCTGGTCCTCGCGGACTTCACCACCCACACGCCGGGCGATGCGTGGCGGGCCGGGCTGGCCGCCGCCTTGATCCTCGCCCGCCGCGACGCCGGAATCCTCGACCCAGACGAAACCCAGCCCGTAGAACACGCCGTCACCAGCATCCTCGGCCAAGGCCTGCTGAATACCCTTGCGGCTATCTGGACGGCCGCGCACACCACCGGCGACGAGGACACCCGGGCGATGCTGGCTCACGCCCAGGCATGGTGCCAGGCCCTCGGTGCAGCCCCCGACCAGCAGGAACCGACCCCAGATGCATGCTGCGGGCATGTCGGGGAGCTGGCCGAGGCGGTCGGCAAGGTGACCGCCCAGGTGACCGTGAACGAGGCCACGCAGCGCGCGGCCCAGGCCCGTATCGCGGCGGCCCGCACCGCCCGGGCCAAGGCGAAGGCCACCCAGGCCGCCCACGCACGCAAGGCGGCCCAGATCGCTGAGAAGGTCTTCGCCCCCGGCGCCCGGCCCTTTACCCCCGATAGCCAGCGTGAGCGGGCACGGGGCCGCCGCATCCCCTCACCTGTCACCGGAACCCGCCCGCCCACCCCGGCCGAGAAGGCGGCGGCCGGACAGCTCGCCCGGGCCCTGCGCGCCGCCGCCTACCGCGAACGCACGGTCACCGTCACCGCCTCGACGGTCCCGCCCGGACGCCTGAGCATGCGCGGTGCGCTGGCGCGGGACGCGCAGAAGGCGGCGGGGGCGATGCCCACGGCCCAGCCCTGGATCCGCACCCAGCGCCGCCAAAGCCCCACCCCACCGCTGCGCGTCGGCATCGCGGTGGACGTCTCCGGCTCCATGCGCGCCGCCGCCCACCCGATCGCCTCGGCCGCCTGGATCCTTTCCAAGGCCGCCGCCCTGACCGACCCGGACTCGCGTACCGCAACCATCGCCTACCGCCGCTCCATCACCGCGATCACTGTCCCCGGGCGGGTTCCGACGCGGGTGACCGAGTTCGACGCGGACGGCGGCGGACACAGCCTCGCCGAGGCCACCGACGCCCTCACCGCCGGACTCGACCTCACCACACCCGGTGCGGGCCGCCTGCTGGTGATCGCCTCCGACGGCTACTACCGCCCCCAGGAGGCCGCCTCCGCTACTGAGCGCATCACAGCCCTACGGGCGGCGGGGTGCGCGGTGATGTGGCTCGCCTTCGACCCTGACCCCCACCCCCTGCCCGGCACCACCCTCCTCCAACTCGCCGACCCAGCCCAAGCCGCCGCCGCGATCGGCAAGGCCGCCACCGCCGCCCTCGCGGCCACCAACCCCTGACGCCCCGCTGCCGCCCCGGCTCTGCCCGGGGCGGCACCCCCAACCGACCGCTGACCCACCCGCCGTAAGGAGTCCGCTCGCCCATGACGTCTCTTGCCGAACGAGCCCACGCCGCCGCCGCATTCATCCGTCACAACAACGTCGTCAGCCTGCACGGCCCCTACCGGGGCGAGGAACACGCCCGCACCGCCGTACGTCTCGCCGCCGCCCTCGGCCTCAGCCTGGACCAGATCACCACCACCCCCGACTGGCTGCGCCGGCGCACCACCCCGGGTGAGCCCATCCTGGCCACCGCCACCTGCCCCGACACCGGCGAGACCTACACCTTCCTCGCCCGATCCCCGATCTACGACGACGACCCATTCGAACTCCTCGGCCCCTGCCCCCAATGCGGCGCAACCGTGCCCCTCGCCGAGATCAGGCACCTCGCCGACCTCGGCACCCACCTCGCCCACCCCCCGCTCAAGCCCGAGGAACTCATGCACACCGACAGGCTGCCGGACACCTTCACCCGCGACGAAGGCCACACCTGCACCTGCTCCTACGGCGAAAACCTCTAACCCTCAAGCACCCGCCATCCAGGAAGGAACCCTGCCGCCATGACCCACCGCATCAGCCGCCACCCCGGCACCCCGGCCCGAACCAACACTCCCACCGCTGCGCCCGGTTTCGACCGCCCAGCCCGGCGCCTGCCGGGGGACGAGGCCCTCCGCGTGACCCTCGGCGAGGACGGCCCCCACCTCCTTGACCGACAGAGCCGAGAACGGGGCACCGCGCTGGGAGAGCTCGCCGACCTGGTCCTCAAAACCGCCCACGAAGCCGACCGGCTGCACGGCAAACTCCACCGCCACGCCGCCCACGTACGCGCCCGCCTCGACGACGCCCTCGACCCCCACCTGGATCCAGCCTTCGTCCCCGTCACCGGCCTGCTCACCAGCACCGGCCACACCACCGACCTGCACGCCGCCCGCTTCGCCCAACAGATGAGCCAGCTCGCCCTCGCCTTGGAGAGCTACCAGGCCGCCGTACTGCACACCGGGAGCGTGACCAGCCGCAGTTGACCCACACGGGCGTCGGGCCCCGACTCTGCCCCTCCACCCCACACACGGCGGGCCGGACACATGGAACCGGCCCGCCCCGTCTCCGGGAAGGACGTTTGACCCGTGGCCGTGCCCGCAGCCGCACACCACCACCAGCTCGTGCACCAGGTGATCCAGCACGCGCACGCCCCTCCTCGCAGCCGTCGACCCGGACGAAGAAGCCCTACCGGCTGCCGCGCTTTGGCCCGTGCGACAGAGCAGGTGTCGGTCGAGGAGCGTGCCGAACCGGATCAACTTGCGCTCGCCTGGGTCGCAGCCGAGCCCGCCGTACGTACCCTGGCCTGCGCCCGCATCCCCATCCGGGCACAGGACCCGCACCTGGCGAACTGCCTTCAGGCCCTCGACCAAGATGCCCCGTACGGCTCGTGTCGGCTTGCTCGCGGCGGCCGTGAGGCGCACCGTCCCCGACCACGAAAGCAATACGTTGCGGTGGGGTGACAGCGGCACGCGCTGTCACCCCACCCCTGGCACTTCCAGCGCCTCATCACACGCACGGTTGCCGCGCCCAGTGGCGACCGGCGACGCCCTTTCGCCGGTCAGCGGTGGCGGTGGCCGCCCCAGGAGACGGAGTCGACGAACTGGTGGTGGTTGTTGCGTAGGGTCGCGGTGTCGGAGGTGTTGTTCCAGACGTAGGCGCGGCGGTCCTGGTAGAGGTCGTGGCGGGAGCCGCGCCCGATGCCGGTGTGGACGCGGACGGTGGAGCGGCCGTCCAGGCGTCCAGGTTCACCACCCGGCGGGTGTTGTTCGTGATGTCCACCCACTCCTGGTTCAGGGAACGGATCGAGCGGTCGTCGCGACCCGGGGAGTCGTACTGCACCCGGCTGATCTGAACACTGGCGCGAGACGAGCGGTGGTCGGCCGCGGAGGCGGGCACGATGATCACCGCGGCGACGGCCGCGGCACTCAGTGCGGCGGCGGTCAGACGGCGAGCAGACACGGAAACGGTCAAGGTCCCCCTGCATGGTGCGGGCACAACTCCGGGTCCGCAGCCCACAGGGCCGCAGCTGGGGTGTGCAGAGTGCGAGAAGCGGCCGGCTGGCCGCGCACCCACACCTTGCCCACCACGTGAGGTAAATGTGGGCGAGAGGTGAATCGTGTCACAGATCGCCCATACCGCCGTGACTCTCGCCTGCGACATCCATCTACGTGGCGAGCACGCCAGGTTGACACCCCTCGGGCCGACAACCGGTGCGGGCCCTGACCAGGCGCCCCCATACGCCACCGTCGGCGCACCGGACACTGCGAAGCAGAACGAGGCCGCCGCTCGCGGCGTCATCCGCGCCACGGCGGACACCGTCCTCGAAGCCCAAGGGCGCCATGAGGACTGCCCTGCTCCGAACCGGTGATGACCGAAACCGATCCCTACGCAACCGGAAGATCACTCGGTGTGGTCCATCCTGGGTGACCCGCCGTGGGACGACACCCTGCCCGGAGCCGCCCGTATGACACCGCTTCCGCCGCCGAACCCCTACCCGCCGTCATGGCCGCACTGCGGGTATGACGCCGACTCGACCACCGATCCGGTCGGCTGCCGCGGCATCCACGTAACTGGCCACACCGCGTGCCTGGCACACCTTGCGGACACTGATCGTGACGCCTACCTGGCCAGCCTGACCCCCGGCGCCAACATCGACCATCGCGGCACCCCTTTCTCCGGAGACCTGCTACGCCGACTCCTCAGCGCGCTTAGCGATCCCACCACCCAAAGACCCCAGCTTGGGAACGGCAACTTCAACGAGGCGGACTTTGACGGTGACGCCAACTTTCAGAGGGCGACGTTCTTTGGGATGGCCAGCTTCGACGGGGCGCAGTTCTCCGGTGACGCAACGTTCCACGAGGCTCAGTTCTCCGGTGACGCATGGTTCAGTCACGCCCAGTTCTTCGGAATCGCTGGGTTCGGCGGGGCCCGGTTCTCCCGCGAGGTGTGGTTCGACCGGGTGCAGTTCGGCAGCGCCGAGTTCAGCGAAGCACAGTTCTCCAGCGACGCCTGGTTCCGAGCGCAGTTCTCCCACCTCGCGAGATTCGGGGGCGCGCAGTTCTCCGGCACCGCCGGGTTCTTCGGAGCAGAGTTCTCAGACGAGGTGAGGTTCGATGGGGCGCAGTTCTCCGGCCTCTCCGGGTTCGGCAGGGCGCAGTTCTCCGGCCACGCGAGGTTCCGAGAGGCTCAGTTCTCTGGCGATGTTCAGTTCGACGAGGTGCAGTTCTTGGACGACGTCTCGTTTTACGGGGCGCGGTTCGCGAGAGCTACGGAATTGGGGCCGTTTGTGTGCGCGAACGCGGTGAATCTGTCGGGTGCCGTGTTTGAGGCACCGGTGACATTGGAGATTGCGACGCTGAAGGTGTTCTGCAAGCGGACTCGATGGGATTCGACAGCGGTGGTGCGCCTGCGGCGGGCCAGAATTGATCTCAGTCATGCGGTGCTGTCGGCGCCTGTAGCAGTCACCGCCCACCCGATCCCCTTCAATGCCATGGCCACTGTGGACGAGGGCTCACTGGCGGGCCACAGCGAAGGGGTGCGGGTGGCATCGATACAGGGTGTCGATGCCGCCCAGCTGGTTCTGACGGACATTGACCTGACCGACTGCCTGTTCTCAGGCGCCTTCCACCTCGACCAGCTTCGCCTGGAAGGCCGCACCGTCTTCGCGCCCACGCCGATCGGCTGGCATCGGCGAGGCATCTGGCCAACGCGCTGGAGCCGGCGGCGCACCCTGGCCGAGGAGCACCATTGGCGCGCGCAGGCCGCTGGCCAGCCTGCCCTGCCCCCGGGGACTACGCCCTCTGACGCTCAGTGGCGTCCTGGCCGGTATCACTCCGATCCCGACCTCACCCCTGATCCCGAGGACGTTGCAGCCCTCTACCGGCAGATACGCAAAGCCTTTGAGGACGGCAAGAACGAACCCGGAGCCGCCGACTTCTACTACGGCGAGTGCGAGATGCGCCGCCACGACCGCACCGGCACCCCGCCCGGCGAGCGCCGATTGCTGTGGGGCTACTGGCTACTGTCCGGCTACGGCCTGCGCGCCTCCCGCGCCATGGGCTGGCTCCTGGCCGCTATGTCCCTGACCGTGTTGCTCCTCATGGGCTGCGGTGTGCCCACCCACGACCCCGACCCTGCCACCACCGGCACTCTCCACGGCAGCAAGATCAGCCTCAACACGACCACACCCGACCCAGCACTGCACGGCGGCTGGGACCAGCGCATGACCTGGGCGCGTGCGGAGAAGGCCACCCGCGTTGCTGTCAACTCGGTGGTCTTCCGGTCCTCCGGCCAGAACCTCACCACCCTCGGCACATACATAGAGATGACCTCCCGTCTCCTGGAGCCCACACTCCTTGCCCTGGCCGCACTCGCCGTACGCGGCCGCATCAAACGCTGACCACCGCACGAGAGGATGACCCCATGACCACCGAGCGCGTCACTGCCCGAGTCCTGCTGCTGTTCGGCGACCAAACCGAGATCGTCGCCGACGTCCCGCCGGGGGAGCGCGCCGAGCCGGAGCGCTATCCGGCCGCCGACATCGCCGCCGCCGTCGGCGTGCCGGCCAGCGACCTGCCCGGAGTACGGCTGACGGCCGAGGTCAGCGACAACGGCCGGCTGTCCGATTGGCGGCTGACCTGAGCTGAGCACCGCCCTCGAGGGTCGCCGCGACTACCGCAAGGCCGACGACTGACGCCCTCAGGCACCTGTCCACCGCCCAAACGAGAGGCGAGGATTGGCGCATGGCCAAGAAGAAGCGCACCAAAGCCGCGAAGGCCTACCGGCAGGCCAAGAGACTGCAGGAACGCGTCGCTCAGGAGCAGGCTGTGCTGGCACAGCGAAGGGCGACGGCCCGGCAGCAGGCCGTCGGTGACGGCGTGTCGAAGCCGCCACCAGACAACCCCGTGTCTGTCCGCACCATCCCTTCGGCCGTAGAGAGCGGCCGCCGCCGGCACTGATGGCCGGCCGACCGGCGTAGCTTGGCCGTGAGCCCTCAAGGGGCAGGCGTACCGGGCGGCCGTACACCGCCCGCGTTCCGGGTGGGCCGCGCGATCCCGTGTGCCCGGGATGGACAGAACCCCGGCGCGCCACCAGCTACTCGACGACAGCAGTGGCTTCATCCGTCACAGATCAGACACGAAGCATTCATGTATCCTGCACAAGTTTCTAGGGCGCCTCCACAATGGCCCTTCCGCGCAAAAACCTTGGGGGCAACCGTGGCTTACAACCACAACCCGTACATCAACGCACCCATCACCCCGACCCGCCCGCGCATGTATGGATCGACCGTCGCACGCGTCATCTGGACGCTCGTGCCCGTGGTCAGCGCGACCCTGCTCGCCGCCCTGCCCTTCGTCGTGGCCGCCGTGAAGGGCGTCATCAAGCCCTGGCTGGCCGCGGTGTACGTGATCGCCGAAGTCGCCGTCTTCGTGTTCTCCACAGCCGTATCCGGCAACGACCCGAAGAACTGGGCGGGTCTCCTGCTCGTGCTCCTCATGCTCGTGTCGGCGACGCATACGGCCCTGCTCGACAGCGAGAAGATCCGGGTCGGGAAGTAGCCAGGAGAGAGTGGCGTCATGCCGAGCTACAGCGCCGTACAGAAGGCCGTGTGCGTCGAAAGGTTCCGAATCTGGTTCGCGTGGGCGTGCGGCGGGTTCGTCGGCCTCGGCGTGGCGAACGCAACGAAGGACATCCACATCGTCAGCGTGATCACGCAGGTGCTGTTCGTCGGGCTCGGCATCCTGTCCACCACCGCGGCTGTACGGATGACGAACGCGCTCAACCGCAGAGCCGAGGCCGCCCGCAAGGAAGTCCTCGGCGACCTGTAGCACCAGCGAAAGGACACGCGATGCGGCTGCGTTGGCGCATCCCCCTTCCCGGCCCGTTCTCCATCGGCGGAAGCATCCCGCTGACCGCCGGACGGCGAAGCCAAGGCGGCGGGGCCGGCTGCATCACGGCACCGTTCATGCTGCTGTGGTGGTGCCTGCTCCTCGAAGCATGGGTCGCCTGGTGGATGCTCAAGCCCTTCTACATCCTCGGCGTGCTGGCCCACCGCAAAGTCACCGGGCAACACACGCCGATATGGCGGAGCGGCAGCGGCTGGTGGTGACGGTGGCGAGCAGACTGCAATGTACTGCCTGTGGCCGGCCGGTGAGCGCCAGCCCGGGCCACGAAGTGAGAGCAGCCGCTGGCCACGCGAAGCAGGTCGGCCACGCCTTCAGTTCGTTGGCCCCCTGGTCAGACGGCAGATACAGCCGCACGCGGGACGCACGCGAACGCGAGCCGTCGGCCCTCACACCGGCCGGGTCGCGAAGTGCCCGTCAGCCCCGGCAGGGCAAGTGGCAGGTGCTGCCCCTTCACGTACATGTCCTGGCCGCGTTGGCTGCTGCCGTGATGGCCTTGGTGTTCGGACTTCAGATTGCTGGTGCCCTGGGCGCTCATGACAAGCCGCTTGACTGCTTCCCACGAAACCGACTTTGTGCAAACCACGGGAAGTGAGCACGGCCATGACCACCGAGCGCGTCACCGTCCGTGTCCTGCTGTTGTTCGGCGACAAGGCCGAGATCGTCGCGGACGTCCGGCCGGAGGAGCGCGGCGAGCCGGAGCGCTACCCGGCCGCCGACATCGCTGTGGCCGTCGGCGTTCCCGTGAGCGACCTGCCCGCCTACGGCTGACTGCCGAGGTCGGCGTCGAAGGGCGACTGACCGGCTGGCAGTTCGCCTGACCTGCGACAACGGCCCCAGCGAGCAGTGATCGGTGCAGCGACGCTGACGGGACCGGGGAAAGATTCGATGGCGAAGTTCGACGGAGCAGCGTTTCGGAAAGCTGACTGCGACGAGTCTGTGTGGAATCACGTCAAGTGAATTGGTTCGCGGATTTGGCCTTCGCAGTTTCAAGCCGGGCGCTAGAGTAGGGACATCACGCATCTATGGATGCGTCAGGGTGGGGCCGTACAGTTCGGCGTCACCCAGAGGACGACCCCCCGAGCCACAGTGAGGCAGCAGCGGGGGGCCCGCCCAACGCAGGTCAGTGACCGCGTGTCAGCATCCAGACTAGGAAGGCGGCAAGGATGGAGGCCACCACCCCGGCCGTTACCTGGTCGAGCCAGCGCTGCGCGCGGTCACTGGTCCATCGGACCCTGAACCGCGCACGCACGGCTCGGTAGGCTTCGGCGCACTGGTCACGCGCGTCCGCCCACCTGAATAGCAGCGTCTCGATGAGCCGCCGCAGGTCGCGTACAAGACGCATCCTCATTTCCCCTTCATGCTCCGCGAGCAGTCCGGCGCCCACGGCGCCGCCACGGGACCCTCGCTTGCTAACTCGTGGCACACGAGGGGGAGATGAGCCTGATTGGCAGTATGTCCGACGGTGTCTCTTGGTGTCTCAAGAACCACAGAAGACGGGTAATCATGGGGCCGGTATGCGAGGGGTACGCTGGTGGCGAGCCCCGGGAGGGGCAGGCGTACCAGGCGGCCGTACACCGCCCGCGTTCCGGGTGGGCCGCGCGAGCCTGTGCGCCCAGGAGAGGCAGAACCGCGGTAGGCCGCCCAAGAGCCACATCAACCCACAGGCTTGAACGTCCCGCACTCCTGCGCTCAGATCGGTGCGCTCGTCGGGGTGGGTGGTCTGATCCCCGCGGTGATGGCGTTCTTCGTCCACTGAGCCTCCGCCAACTTGAAATCACAGGTCAAAGGGCTGGCGTGACCGGCTCTCGGGGTGCTCACGCTGGTCGTGGGTGACTGTCTGCGGAGTAGGTCATCTGTCAGTGATTGGCTTGGAGGTCTGTTAGGAAGAGCCGGGCGTCTCGGAGGCGGTCGACGGGCGCCGCAGTGCCCATGGCGCCGACAGCCGAGCGGCATGGATCAGCCCAGCGATGCAGTTGCCGCACGCAGGTCTTCCAGGGCTGCCAGTGCATGTGGCGCGAGCCCTTCTGTGTCATCACGATCGCTTTCAGACCACTGGGCGTATCCCCGCTTGAACGCGAGGACTCCCAGCTCGCCCGCGAGGTGCGCGGTCGGGTCGGGGACGCCGCGGGCGATGAGCGCGGCTGTCATGGCGGCCGCGAGGCCAACGCTCTTGAGGGCGTCGCGCTCTTGTAGTTCGGTGCTGGCTGCCACGGCTGCTTTGAGGCGGGGGCCGAGTTCGCGGTTCGTCGGTCCCATGGCGCTCGATGCGCGCTCGAGACCGGCTGCTACCGCCTGGAGCGGGCTGGCGCTCGCAGGGGCCTCGGTGATGCCGTCGGCGAGCAGCCTGCTGAGCGTCTCCTGGCCGGCGACCAGTAGCTCGCGCTTGTCGGAGAAGTGCCGGAAGAAGGTGCTCTTGGTGACGCCGGCGCGCTCGGCGATCTGCGTCACCGTGGTGGCGTCGTACCCCTGCTCGGTGAACAGGTCGACGGCCGCAACGACGAGTCGCTGGGTCGCCCCCGGTTGCCATCTAGCCATGCGACCAGGATAGGTGATGGGACACCTGTCCCGTCACCGTGTAGGGTCAGTGATGGGACAACAGTCCCATCACTTTCAGGGAGAGCTCATGCATGTCTTCGTCACCGGCGGTACCGGCACCATCGGCTCCGCCGTCGTCGCCGAACTCCTCGGCACCGGCCACACCGTTCTCGCACTGGCTCGCTCGGACGGCTCCGCGCAGGCCCTTGAAAGCGCTGGTGCCAAGGTGCTGCGAGGAGACCTGGCGGACCTCGACGTCCTGCGGTCCGGCGCAGGGCAGTGCGACGGCGTGATCAGTCTGGCGTTCGGACGCGACTACAGCAGTCCGGACGCGCTCGCGCAGGCCATCGCCGAGGAGAGCGCCGCGCTCGCCGCGCTGGGGCAGGAACTCATCGGGAGCAACCGCCCGATCGTCACGGTCTCGGGTACGCCTTGGGTGCCGGGTCGCGCCTCCACCGAGGCCGATCCGCTGCCGACCGACGGACCGGTGGGCGGTCGGGGCCGTTCGGTCAATGCACTGCTGGACCTCGCCTCGCGCGGTGTGCGCAGCATGGCTGTCCGCATGCCGCGCACGGTCCACAACGAGGGCCAGGGCGGATTCGCCGGCCTGTTGACCGATCAAGCGCGCCGCACCGGGGTGGCCGGCTACCCGGGCGACGGCACCCAGCGCTGGCCGGCCGTGCACGCGCTCGACGCAGCCGTCCTGTTCCGGCTGGCCCTTGAGTCCGCACCGGCCGGGACGGCCTGGCACGCCGTCGGCGACGAGGGCGACGCGGTGCGGGACATCGCCACAGTCATCGGCCGGCGACTGGGCCTGCCGGTCGAGGAGGTTCCGCAGGAGAACTTCGGCCCGTTCGGCCCGATCTTCGCCATGGACCAGCCAGCGTCCAGCGCCCACACCCGGGATGCCCTCGGGTGGCAGCCGACCCACTCCAGCCTCCTCGAGGACCTGGAAACCATTCAGCCCTGACGCACACCGGTTCCAGGGCACCGGACGGGGACGGCTCAATGGGTCACTGGCAAAGGGCCGGTATGCCCGGTACCGGGACACTCCAATTCGTCGTGGGCGACTTCCTGCTGAGTAGATCCCTCAGCGGTTGACTTCGAGGTTCGTCAGGACGAGCAGGGCGCGCAGGAGGCGGGTGGCGCGGGCCGGGTGGGTGCGGAGTTTGGTGAGGATCCGCCAGTTCTTGAGGTGGGCGAAGCCGTGTTCGACGGGGGCGCGTCCGGCGGCCAGGACCCGGTTCGCCTCCTTCTGCCCGGCGTTCAGTTTGCGGTAGCGGGTGGCCTTGAAGCCGGTGACGATGACCAGGTCATCGGGGTTGTCGGGCTTGTCCACGCCGAGGAAGCCCAGATCGGCGAGCGCGCCGAGGCTGGCCGCTTTCAGGTGTTCGACGAGATGGTCGTGGCGGGCGGCGGTGGCGTCGTGGGTGCGGCCGGGCCGGGCGGCGGAGATCCAGAGCAGCCGTCCCTTCTCGTCGGTCAGGGCGAGGAAGTGCAGGCCGTGGTGGTGATGTTTACCGGAGAAGTTCTTCCGGTCGTCGCGTCCGGTGCGGCGTTGGGTGGGGATGAGGGTGCCGTCGACCAGGACGACTTCCCCGCCCCGTTTCGCGATCTTCTTCAGGGCCCGGTCCAGACGCGGGGCCCTGGCGGCGAGCAGGTGGATCATCTCGTCGCGCCAGCGGCGGACGGTGGATTCGGCGACGTTGTTGCCGCTGGCCATGTCGGCCAGGCGCTGGTCGTGGCGGAGCACGGCCAGGACGATCACTGCGATCTTCCCCGGTGGCAGGGCCCGCCAGCGGGAACCTATCGATTTCAGGTGTCGCCGCAGCAGGCCGGCGAGGTGGTTGACGGTGCTCGTGGACAGCGGCAGACGACACTGGTAGACAAGGGACACGGTGTCCCCGGCGCGCTCTTCGGTTTTGCTCACGCATTCCCAACGAGCCCCGGGGGCACCGCAGTTACGGCAGCCCCCATCGGCTCGCGCCTCACGATCGGAGGGTGAACCGCCCGTCGGGACGCTTGCGCAGCCAACCTCGGTCGGCCAGCTTGGTCAGTTTCCCGCGCAGCGGCTCCAGCTTGCCCCGTACCCCGGTATCCAGCCCGAGTGCCTCACCGGCCTGGCGGACCGTGACGGGCCCGCCCGTGTCACGCACTGCGGCGAGAATGCGCTGGTACTCCGGTGGGAGCACGGTCTCGGTGACCTGCGGCGCGCGGTGCGGGATCAGCAGCACCGCTTTCCCGCCCAACTGCGCGGCAGCTGGCGCCGCCGCGGCCCGTTCCGCGGCGATCTGCTCGCCCATCCGGGTCAGCACCCGCTCGGCCGCAGCGAGGTCATCGCGTTCGTCCCGTACCTCCGCCAACTGTTTGACCAGCTGTTCTTCCAGATCGTCCAACTCCGCGCGGCGTACTGCGATCCGCTCGGTCACCTCGGGATCCACCATGCGCCGGATCGTAGGGAAGAAGGCGAGGCAGCGGACCGGAACAGGCGAACCGCTCTGCCAGATGATCTACATGCTGGACACTGCCCCACCACCAGCCCGAGCAGCCCCACCCACCATCACACCAGGGCCCGCGACCAGCCAAAATCAAGATGGCGGGGGCCCTGTGTACCGAGCGGGAGCAGGTGGCGCTGGACCTACTCCTGATTTACGCCAGGAGGCAGCACGACCAGCGGCGGGCCCCCACATGTGCCGCTCGTCGTACCCGTCCGTCACTCCTGTAGCACGGCCCGGCCAGTGGTCCGGAAGCCCGGGAACCGATCAGCACCGAGACCGTATTCCCGTCCATCTCGCGTGCGGAATGAAGCCTGTGCCAGGCTCGCGTCCACGGTGCCATATGTCCGGTACGCACGCAGTCTCTTCAGAAGCGGGCGTGCCGACGCGCCTGGCATTCGTCTCTGTCCGAGGACGTCCCGGAGCAGGCACCGGGTGGCCGCGGAGGCATCTGTGCCGGTGCCCGCCCGGGCGGCTCAGCTCAGGCCCAGCTTGGCCAGGGCGGTGGTCCAGTCGCTGGCGATGGCCTGCTGGGCGGCAGCGAGGGTGACCTTGCCGTCGCAGACCGCGGTGTGCAGCTTCGTCTCCACTGGGTCCTTCTTGTTGTTGATGCCGCCGCCGGACTTGTGGCCAGGGTCGGCGGGTTCGACCCACAGGTTGCGCTCGTCGTTGGGGTCGCCCCCGAGCTGGAGGCTGATGAGGTGGTCGTACTCGGCGTCTCCCATGCGGCCGGTGTAGCCGTAGGAGGCAGCGTTCAGCTTCTTCTCCCGGCTGGTGACCGAGACAGGCGGGCGGATGCCGCCGGTGTAGCCGCCCTTGCGGCAGATCGTCGACCTCAGCGTCGCCTGGGTGACTGCCGGAGAGATCGCACCAGGCGTGCACTTGGGATCCGGGAGCGGCTCCCCACCCTGGTAGCGGTAGTGGCAGCTGCCCGCCGGCGGCTGCTGCTGGACGGTGTACGTCTTCTGCGGGCCGGGACCCACCGCGATCGCCTGCCCGGCGCCGCCGCCCGCACCTGTGGCCGATGTCGTGGACGGCGGTGTGCCGCCCAGTGATCCGGCCCCGACGTTGTGGGCTTTGGGCGAGCAGCCCGCCAGGAACAGTCCAGCGAGCAGCACGGACGACGCGGAGCGGATGAAGGATCTCATTACGGCACCTCACACTTGGGCAGTTGCTGAGCAGATGCTGCCCCAGCCGTCTTTCGTCCTACCGCTCGGGGTGCGGCGCGAAGGCGCACAAGTGTCACACGGGGCGGCGCCACGGCGGAGCAGGTGTCATTCCTGCAGGGCTGTCGGGTGTGTAGGTGGAGGGGTAGGTGGTGGTGTACTCCTCCACCAGCATCCCCATCTGCGCCGCGTAGTCGGCCCGGGCTTGCCGGTCGGCCTCGGTGATCTCCGGGTGTACGCCAGGCGCCTGGGGTGAGCGCCACAGTTGGACAAGGTGGCGTTCATCGCGGTCGCCGACGCCCGGTTCGAGGTTGTCCACGTGGCAGTACAGGCGCATCCGCACCCAGTCGCCGCCGCCCGCGGAGGGCGGAATCTCCAGAGGCGGCTCGTGTTCGGGCCAGGCGTCCCAGAAGTCGCTCTGCCTGATGACGGCAAGGCACAGGGCGGGGAAGTCGGCGCGCAAGCTGACCTCCTCGGCGGGTTCCCAGTCGCCGCCCGTCTCGGCCGCCGGTGGGCCGTCGTGGATCTGGACGGTCATCTGCACCGGGCCGGTATCGGTCGTGGGGATCACGACGGCGTTGGCGTCGGTGGCCGGGCCGCACCGCCAGCCGAAGGGCATCTCCTCGGGCCAGGCGTAGTCGTCGTCGAATCCGATGAGGTAGCCGTTTTCGCCAAGGTCGACGGTGAACGTCGCTTCACGGACCAGCATGAGACAAGCCTCCTTCAAAGCAGAAGGGTGCCCCCGGCCCCGTCTCAAGCGGGACAGGGGGCACCCTGGCGGTGGTGAGTGTGGGGCGGGCCAGCAGCGCGATGTCATCGTCGCGGTCGCCGGACCCAGCATGCCGAGGCCCTCGTCGCACAGCGCCTCCAGCGGCGGCGGGTGATTGACGCCCGTGATCCGGGCGGTCACGGCGAGCTTCTCCCGCAGTTGCTCTTTGCCAGTCCAACGTCCCTCAGCCGCGCCCCGGCCCGCCGAGAACGGCGGTCGCCGCGTCCTGACCGACGGCGTGACCCTCGGTACTGCGTTGAGCCTGCACGACGTGCCGGTGTTCTTGGGGCAAGTCGGCCTGGAGGGCTGGGATGAACTGGACGTGCTCGCGCACGCCGAGCTGATCAAGTGGCGGGGCGGCGGCCCGGACGTGCGGCCTACGAGCAGTGACGGCATTCCACGTCGGGTGCTTAGCCTGAGGCGTTGTTGCTGACCCGGCGCTGGCAGTACGGTCATGGAGCGCGGATAGCGACGCGTTCACCAAACTTTGGTGCCGCGAGTAGCCGTGGAGGTGGCGGTGCCTGCTTCTGTGACAGAGACGAGAGGTCCCCCCATGGCCTCATGCTCCCCCTCCGTCCGCGGCACTCGGTTAGCCGCAGGAGAACGGTGGGTGGCAGCCTCCTGGGTGAGCGACCCCAAAGAGAGCCAGTGGAAGGCAGAGTGGCCCGCCGGTGCATCCCCCGTCGCCGGCGGGCCACCAATCAACCACTGACCCTCATCCTGGAAGGCTCGACATGGAAGCTGCCGGGTGGGTGACGGCTACCTTGGCCGGCATCGCGGGAGGCATCTCAGTCCTCGGATACCTCTTCGATCAGGTGCCACCGCTGTCGCAGAAGGCGATCAGGGCCGTCCGCTCTCTCCGCGCCCTTCGCGAGGAAGTGAAGCGAAGCAAGTGATGAACCGGCGTCGTACCGGCCTCGTGCCGGTGCGGCGCCGGTCGTGCGAAGGAGCATGCTTGCTGCACAACGTGGTCCTCCACGCCGTCTGCGACTTGCCTCAACTGATGCAGGGCACAAGCACACCACGGCAGGCCTGGTCGACCGCTACGCGAGGTCAGCGATGGATCTCCGCGCACGGTGTGTCGTCCGCCTGGTTGAACTGAATGCACAACCACGTTCCGTTCTGGAAGCGTCGTCCCTTCAGGTTCCAGTCCACGCTGGAGAACTTCGTCATTCCCGCGGTGATCGGAGTCGCGTCCTTCCATCGGGTGATGTCGGTTCGCTCGCCTTTGTAAACCGTGTAGAGGAGGGCCCGGACACCGGTGCCGTGACCGTCCATCCAGCCGCCCGCCCGCTTCACTGACAAGCCTTTCCCTGTGACGCTCAGCCCCACTTTGCCCTTCTCGATGGTGGCGTCCGCGTGTGCGGGGGCAATCGAGCAGGCTAGAGAGAGGAACACTACGGCGGCGGTCGTCAAGGGCTTCATGGTTCGTCCAAGTGAAAGCGTCATGTGGATAGTTACGGAGTCCGCGTCGGCCTCAGAGCGGACCTACTGGACATCCGGTGCAACGAGTAGCATGCGTGCGAAGCTTCCTTTTGTCACTCGAATCAGTGGAAAGAGCCTTGAGAATGGGCATTATCGTGCGGTAGGTGCGAAGCTCGCGGCATTCATCAGCCTCGGAGCTGAACCAGCAGGAAGGGAGCGCCTGTTGCCTCGTCACCACGTTTCGTTGCTTGCCTCGGTACTGCTAGCTGCACCGCCGCTGGTGTTGTCGGCTCCCGCAGGGGCCGCCGTGCCGGTACGTGCCGCCGGGGTGCCGGTGGTTGCCAAGGGGGAGTTCTGCCGGATCACCGGCTCCTCGGCGACGGTGCGTGCCAGGCCGAGGGCGGGAGCGACGGCGCTCGGCACCACGTATAAGGGAGACACCTGTATCGCGCACGGCTGGGCCGAGGGCGATGGAGCGTGGGTCAAAGTCACGATCAAGCGCACCGGCGTCACTGGCTATGTGCAATCGTCTCGGGTGGCGTGGGGCCAGGAGAGCTTGGTGCGTACCAGCATGTGACCGGCCCACCAAAGCTGCCCCTCGTGCACCATGATCCGCCGGTGCCAGCCGTCACGGATTGAGCTGCGGGGGCTCGATCGGATCTGCGCGGTCTGCATCGAGGGCGGGTCAAAGCGGTTCATTCGGGTGAGAGTGACGGATCGGCCTCGCGGGCGAGGAGCTGGTCGTGGATCTGGCGCGCGCGTCGGGGGCCGATCCGCAGATCGGTACGCAGCTTCCAGACGCTCACCGGTTTCCCGGTCGAGGCACGTGCCGCGTCGTTCAAGGCGAGTGCGCGTGGCCATACGTCGGCGTCTGTCGCTCCGCTGCTGCCCGGTGGGGATGCGGGGGTTGGGGAAGGGCCGTGGATCGTGCGGCCGCCCGTACGAGGTCTGGCGTGGTGGGTGCTGTCGGTGCTGAGGACGCCGGTCGCTGCGGGCTGATGGCCAGATCGGCTATCGGTCGCCATGGCATTGAGCGGATTCAGGACGGTGGCGTTCGAGCCGGGCCGCTCTTTGGTCGATCCGATGGCCATGGTGGGGCGCCCACGGGAAGGCTTCATTGGGTTGGGGGAGTGGGTTGGGTCCATCAGGTCGGTGATGCAGCGTCGGTAGGCGGCGATCGTTTCTGTCAGGCCGATCAGGAGCAGGGCAGGGGTCAGGTGCAGCAGCACGGCGGCCGGATCGGCCTTGTGGGGCCAGCCGATCTGTCCGTCGGGCCACAGGCTCTCCCAGGAGTTCATGAGAGCGGCGGTGCATCCGGCGCCCCAGCGCAGTGTGGTGGACCAGGCTGGCGGGCTGATGCCCCAGGAGGCCAGGCGGGCATCTACGTAGAGGACGCCGGCGAGTGCGGTGCCGATCATGGGGTCGAGGAGGATCGCGATTGGCAGGGGGACGCTGCGGCTGGTGGCGAAGCGGGTGACGTTGACGGTGGTGAAGACCAGGGCGAGGATGCCGACCGCGCACAGGACCCAGGTCATGGACTTGAGCAGGCTGATGGCCTCCCGCGTGTCGATGTGCTTCACGGGGCACCACCTCCTTGTGGCGCCGAGGGACGTGTTGCGCCCTGGAACGACCGAGCGGTGGTGTTCGCGGGACCTTCGCGCACGACAGCTCCGGGATGTGGAGCATCGATGGCCTTGCCGTCCCCGGTATAGAGGGAGACGTGGGTGATGGTGTGCGGGCTCGTGCCGAAGAACAGCAGGTCGCCCGGCGCCAGTTGCGCCCCCTTTAGGAGATGCGGACCGTGGTCGAACTGGGCTTGGGCGACGCGGGGGATGCTGATCCCGGCGGCGTGGTAGGCGGCCTGGGTCAGGCCTGAGCAGTCGAAGCCGCCGTCGGCGGGGCCGTTGCCGCCCCACACGTATGGGGTGCCGAGCTGGGCGTGGGTGAAGGCGACCGCTGTGGCTGCTGCGGCTGTTGGGGCAGGGGTGGCGCTCGCGTACGTGTCGGCGATGCGGAGTACTTGGTTCACGTAGGCGTCGGAGTGGTTGTAGTGCCAGATGGCGCCCCGCAGGTTCTTCCCATGGCGTGCGCCGTTGGCGCAGAGCAGCCGGGCGGCGGCGTAGACGGCGTCGACTGGGTCCCAGGGGGTGGGCGGTGTTTTCCCGCCGGGCGGGACGGGATACGCGTATGACTGGAAGGTGGACGGCAGGAATTGCATCGGCCCCACTGCGCCGGCCGAGGAGGTCATGATGGGGTGGCGCGTGTGGTCAGTCTCAACTTTCCCGATCGCGGCGAGGATCGTCCAGGGCAAGCCCGGGCACTGCGGGGCAGCCTTCTGGTAGAG
Source organism: Streptomyces sp. NPDC001848 (assembly GCF_042891915.1). Lineage (NCBI taxonomy): Bacteria > Bacillati > Actinomycetota > Actinomycetes > Kitasatosporales > Streptomycetaceae > Streptomyces > Streptomyces sp. NPDC001848. The sequence continues at coordinate 26,971 of NZ_JBIATP010000024.1, forward strand.
GGCGAGCATGGAGGCGGGGATGTCCGCCAATGCGTGTGTGCTCGGAGTGGCCGCCATGCTGCCGCCTGACGATAGGCCGCCCAGCAGCGCCGCAAGGATGAGCGCGCCCAGCAGCGGCAGGGCGAGGACCGCGCACCCAATGCCACCGGCAGCCTTGGTGAACAGGGAGCTCAAACGTCCGCCTTGGGCATCGGTGGGAGCGGGGGTACCGGGAGAGTGACGGTGGTGTCGGCGTCCGTCGGCTCGAGATCTGAGGCCGGACCGAGTCTGGTCCAGCGGTCGGCGAGCCGGATGAGGGTGGTGCGGCGGGTGTTCCCGGGATCGAGAGGGCTCCACCAAGGGCCCCAGGGGTTGGAGGTGGTGAAGTCCGCGGACGAGGTCGCGATGTATAGGCCTAGGTCGCGTGCGGGTGCGGCGAGGCGGCGGCGGATGGCTTGGTCGCGGGAGGTGGTGCGGGTGTGGATGAGCAGGGCCGGCCGGGCGTTCGCTGAGGTGGCGAAGGCGGCGTAGCCGGCGAGTTTGGCCTCGACACGCGCGAGGGGCTGGCTGCCGGTGTCGTATTCGAGGAAGAACGGCAGTAGCTGGTCGCCGTCGTGCCAGTGGGCGTAGGCGTCGGGGCGGACGATGTCGCCCCAGCGGCGGGCGCAGGAGCGCTCGGACAGCCACAGCGACAGCGTGGCGCGTGGGGTGGTGCGGCTGTGGGCGGCGAGGTGGGTGAGGAGTTCGTTGACGCCGATGTCGTGGCCGAGGGAGGGGGAGTAGGCGATGCGGCCGGTGTGGGTGGGGCGCCAGCCGAGGTCGGCGGGGTCGCATCCGGTGTGGGCGGCGAGGACGGCGGCGCCGGCGGGGCCGAGGGTGTAGTGCTCGGGGGCGGATCCGGTCTGGGTCAGGGGGCGGAAGGAGTCGAGGACGGCGTGCTGGTGCAGGGTGCGCAGGCGGCGCTGGGCGGAACGCAGCGATGTGAAGGCGAGGCTGGCGATCTGGTGGGTGGTCAGGACGCGGTGTTCGTGGAGCATCCGTGTCAGCCACAGATCTCGGGCGGTGAGGATGCGGGAGAGTGCGGCGACGTCGGTGTGCCGGGAGGGGCGCGGGCGGGTGGTGGCGGCGCGGGCGGTGTAGCGAGATCCGGGGCCGACGGCGGGGCGAGGGAGTGCGGGCATGACGGGTCACCACCGGAAGGAGGACGAGCAAGGGGGTGTGGTTCAGGGGTGGGTGGCGGGGCGGGGGCCGGTGCGGCCGCCGGCTGCCGTGCGCAGGTCTTTGGCCCGGCCGGGCACCGCAGGTGGCAGGGGCCGGGTGGTGAGGGTGAAGGCGGCAGATTCCGCGCCGCCGGTCAGCAGGTGCGCGGCGGCCTGGTAGGGGCCGAGGTGGGCGAGGTCGTGTGCGGTCAGGGTGGGGAGCGTATGCCGCTCCAGGGCGTTTGCGTCTTCGGGGGATGCGTTGAAGAAGATCTTGTTGCGGGCGTTGGCGGAGATGCCTTCGCGCAGGTCGCGGGGGAGTTGGGCGAGGTGCTGGTGGGCCAGCAGCATGGACAGGCGGTAGCCGCGGGCCTCTGCGAGCATGTCTTCCAGCGGATACGGGAGGGTCAGGAAGTTGTGGGCCTCGTCGATGCTGAGGGTGGCGTCGATCCGGGTGTGCTCGGGGGTGCGGGCGCGGGCGGCTGCGGCCTGCCAGGTGCCGGCGACGATGAACGAGCCGAGCAGGCGGGCGGTCTCCTCGCCGAGGGCTCCTTTGGGGAGGCGGGCGAGGAGGATGCCGCCGTCGAGCACGCTGCCGAGGTCGAAGGTGGAGGGGCCGGCGGCAATCGCGCGGCGGGCGAAGTCGCGTAGCAGGAAGGCTCGCAGTTTGTTCATGACGGGGCCGACGACGGCGGCGCGGGACGGTTCGGACATGGACTCGTACCAGGCCCAGAAGCCGCGCAGGACGGGGTCCTTGAGGGCGGGGATGATGCGCAGCCGGTAGGCGCTCTCGCCGAGCAGGCGGGGAACGTCGGCGAGGGTGACCAGTTGGTGGGTGCGCTCGCGGTGTTTGAGGAGGGTCAGGCAGGCGGCGCGCATGACGTCGTCGGTGCGTGGGCCCCAGAAGGCGGTGAAGATGCGGCGGAAGATGCCGGTGATGTTGTCGACGACGACGTCGATGTCCGCGCCGTCGAGGACGTTCAGGCAGGGCGGGGTGTGCGGGTCGTCGGGGTCGATGAGGACGAGGCGGTCGGCGCAGGTGTCCGGGAGGCGGTCCAGCAGGTCGGTGACCAGGTCGCCCTTGGGGTCGATGACGATGACGCCACGATGACTGCGAACGTCGTCCAGGACGAGATTTGCGACCAGGGTGGACTTGCCGGAGCCGGTCGCGCCCATGACATGGAGGTGATGGCGAGCGTCGGCGACTGCGAGCCCCACACCACGGCGGGCCCCGGTGTCCGAGCGGCCCAGGGGCTTGACCCCGTTGCCAGGCTTCGGCTCGGGAACGGACGGCGGTGGAAGGACCGAGCGGGCTCCGGCCCGCTGGAGGCCCGGCGCGTCCGCATCGACGGGCAGGTGCGCGAGGGCCGCAAGTTCCGGCACCGACAGCAGCACCGGCCGGCCGGGCGGGAACTGCCGGGCTGTCAGGTGAGGTTCAAGATGGCGTGCGCGGGTGCGGGCAAAATAGTTGCGGTCGGCGTACAGGCCGAAGGCCGAGGCGAGGGCGTGGGCCCGGCCACGCGCCACATCCTCGGCACGTTCCGCCTTCGGGGAGCAGGTGGACGCGTAGGTGATCACGCACTGCCACTGTGGGCCGGAGAGTTTGGTCGCCGACTGCCGTACCGCGGTGCCGTGTTCAGGATCCTGCTTGCCGGTGGCAGCAGGTTGTGCGCGGTGCAGAAGGAACGCGGCCAGGGCGGGAAGCCGTGCCGGTGTCCGGCCCGCTTTGAGGCGGCGTGCCTGGCGGCGGGCCCGGCGCAGCGCGAGGCCGGTGGCGGGGCGGGCGAGGATCTGGACGCATGCGGATTCGTCCTCGCTCATGCCGGTGGCGGCCTGGAGCAGCGCCCGGAGCGGGTCGGTGGGGTGGTCGGTGCGCAGGGGCAGGATGTCGGGGCGGGCTGTGCGCAGTCGCCCCGCGGTCACCACATGCCCCATCGGCAGCAGAGGCCGGGGTTCGGTGACGCGGGTGTGGGAGCCGGGCCAGGCGGCTTCCACCGCACGGCGCACCAGACCGAGCGGCACCGTGCCCGGGACCCAGAGGCGGATGGCCAGTGCGGTGGGGTACCAGGTGTATTCGAAGGCCAGATGCGGCTGGCCAGTGGTGATCCGCCGCCACCACGGGCGCAGCAGCCCGGACAGCTGCGCCCACAGCACTTCCCCGCCCTTGGCAGCGACCTGGGGTGGAGCGAGGACATCCACCAGGCGGGCACCGTCGGCGAAGCGCTGCTGCCGTGAGCGCAGCAGGCGGCGCCAGGCGGCACGCCCACACACCGTGGAGACGAGGACCGCAGGGACCAAGACGGGGGCACACGCGGCACACCAGTCCACGGCCGCCGAAAGCGAGGTGATACCGAGTGATTCGGGGTGCTGGAGGAAGTCCACCAGCCATCCATGCGGTTGGACAGCGACGAGAAGTCCCTCCGCCGTCACAGCTCCCACCCCCCGTCTCCCACAGGTTCATCGATGCCAGAGTCATCGGAGTCGAGGTCGGCGTCTGGGTGCAGGGTGGCCGCGATCTCGCCGGGATCTGTGGTGACTACTTCGTGTTCGCCGGGGGCTGCGATGCTGATCAGCGCGACCTTGTGGCGGCGGTCGCCGGTCAGCAGCAGAGCCTCGCCTCGTGTAGCGGACAGCAGGAACTCCCGCTCGCCGTGGCAGAGGTGGAAGTTCTCGCTGATGGTGTCCATCGCCTGCGGGGCCTGGCGCAGCAGGATCTGCGTGGCCGCGTTGGACACGATGGCCCGGCCCAGCGGGGAGGACAGGACGTCGTCGGCGTCCTGGGTGATCACAGCCAGGCCGGTCCAGTACTTTCGGGCAGCCTTGGCCATACGGAACAAGAACCGGGCGCCGGCGCCGTCCCGCATCAGCAGCCACGCCTCATCGACCACCACCAGATGGCGGCCGGAGCCTTGGCGGGCGGTGACTTGCCTCCAGGTCGCATCCAACGCCAGCAGCATCGCCGGAGCCTTGACCTCCTCCGGCAACTGGCGGAGCGCGAAAACCACCAGGTGCCCGGAGGTGGCGGTGGTGCTGTGGCCGTTGAACAGCCGGGCGTGGGAGCCGGTCGTGTAGGGGACCAGCCGCTCGGCGAGCTGCGTTGCCGTCTCGCTTCCGTCCCCGGCCAGGACGGACGCCAGGTCGGCCAGTGTGGGCGGCGTGCGCTGCCAGGTACGCGCGTCACCGGTGATCCCGGCCTTCGCGTACGCGGCGAGGATGGCCCGGTCTAGCACCGCTTTCTCGCCTGCGGTCAGTTCAGAGCCCAGCAGGACGGCCAGGAACGTGTGCAGGAACAGCACCCGTCGCGTCAGGACGTCCTCGCCCCCGGGTGTCGCGGCTGGGAGGTCGAAGGGGTTGAGGCGCACACCGTCGGCGCCGAGGGCGATGACGTGGCCGCCGACGGTTTCCGCGAGGCGGACGTACTCGTCCTCAGGGTCGATCACGCAGGCTGTCACGCCGGTGAACAGCAGCCGGAGCAATTCGAGTTTGGCGAGGTAGGACTTGCCGGCGCCGGAGCGGGCCAGGGTGATGGAGTTGTAGTTGTCCTGCGCGAAGCGGTCCCACAGCACCGGGGCGCCGGAGACCGCGTTCAACCCGTACAGCACCCCTGACGCCGCACCGTCCTTGCCGCTGGGGAGGGTCAGATCGGGGCTGGTGAAAGGGAAGCAGGCGGCGAGCGCTGCGGTGTCGAACGTGCGGCGGATCTTCAACGTGTCGATGCCGAGAGGAAGGGTGGCCAGCCAACCCGGCAGGGCCCGGTAGGTGGTCAGGGCGACCGTCATGAGCAGCGACTCGGCGACCGCCCGGACGGCGGCGGCCTGCTCGGCCAGCCTCTCCTCATCCGGTGCATGCACGGTCAGGTAGAGGGCGACGTGGAAGAGCTTTCCCTCCCCGCGGGCGATGCGATACGCAAGCTCTGCGGCGTCCGCTGCGGCGGCCTCGACTTCCGGGTCGTCCAGGTGCCCCTTGTCGAAGCCGGTACGGCGGCCCGACTCCAGGCGGGCGCGCTGCTTTTTCAGTCCGGCGGCGGCCACGGGGTTGGGGACGGGCTCGATGTGCAGGGCAACATCGAGGTGGCCGGGGAAGTTGAGCAGCGGGGCCAGCCAGCCGGGGGTGACCTCGGCCGGGTAGCCGGTGACCACCAGTGTGGTGGTCAGGTGGGCGCCGATGGCGAGGGTGCGGGCGTGCACCTCGATGGCCTCAGGGCCGCTCACGTGGAGCAGTTCGGCGGCGTCGATGCCCGTGGTCGGGGACGCGGAGCGGCGAGGACCGAAGCGCAGTCGGATCATGCGGAGTCGCCTTCTGTCTCTGTGGAGGACGGGGTGGGGGTGCCGGGGTTGCAGGCCGTACTGACCAGCTCGGCGCTCCGCTCGGCATCCAGGGGCGTGACGGTGACCTCGGCGGCGGCCAGGGCTCGGACGGCCTCGTCGAGGCGCTGCAGGGCCCGTCCCTCGCCCGTTCTCCGCCGCAGCATGTGCGGTGCGGCCTCCTCGCGGGCGACCAGCACGATCTGCCGGCCCAGCAGGTTGCCGCCGGTGGCGAGGTCGGTGAGGAAGTCGGCGTGCGCACGGGCGGCCCTCTCCAGCGCCGGGTGCGGGAGCGCGGCTGCCTCCTGCTGGAGCGTGTCGGCGAGCGGGGCGAGATCGAGGCGGTGGCAGCGCACCAGCAGCTGGGTGGGGCCGGTCAGGGAGTTGAGCCAGCGCGCGAACGCCGCGGTCAGGGCCTGCTGTTCGGCCGCCGAGCGCAGTTCGAAGTTGACTGTGGAGCACGTCGCCAAGGCAGCTTGGCCGTCGCCTCCTAGGTCGAGTACGCCGCCTGCGGTGATGCCGTCGTACGGCATGTCCATCGCAGCAGGAGCGGGTCCAGCCGCTTTTGCCCAGTGGCCGGGGACGGCGGCGGGCAGCGGCGGGATGCCTTCCGGGGCATGCACGCGTCGCTTCGGAGTGCGTGCGTGCAGGAGGGCGGCGGCCAGGAACCGGTCCAGGCCGATGCCCTCCCTCTGTCCCAGCGCGAGCGCTGCCACTGCTCCGGCGATGGGGATCACCAGGGTCACGTAGGCGAGCGGCGCCATGAAGGAGCGGGTGGCCCACCAGCCGCCGTACAGCACCACTCCGGCGATGGCGAGGATGGCGGTCTGTCGGGCGGTGAACGGGCCCAGGAGCCGGTCAGGGCGGGAGATGTCCGCAGGGATACGCGTGGCATAGGAGGAGTCCGACGACTCGTCGGTGGGGCTCATGCGGTGTTACCTCCGGGGCGATTCCAGGGGGAGCCGTAGCTGCATGGGGCGCGGCGGCCGGGCACGGACGCGTGGCGCGGGCACGGGCAGGGCCAGCTGGCGCGCACGCAGGCCAGGGGCAGTGGGCGCCGGCGGGGGGGTGGTCAGGGCGCGGGGGACCGGCCGCGGGCCGGGGACGGCGCGTTCAGCACGGATCGGCAGCCACATCTGGGTGGGCTGAGGTGGGCGTGCCGGGGTGCGCTGGGCGGTGATGGGGAGAGCCAACTGCCGGATGCGGCGGGCCCGGGCGGGATGGACCACAGCGTGAGGGCCTCTCGGCGTACGGACGGGGGAAGCAGCGATCGGGCTGCGACGCCGCACAGCGGGTCTGGCAATTGGAGTGCCCGGGGTCTGAGGAGCACCGGCCGTACCCGGGGCGGTGTTCGCGCCGCTGACGGTGCCTGCGCGGCTTCGACGGCGTGTGGCTGGACCGACGGGGGCGGGCTGCGCGGCGGATCCCGCCCGACTGGCAGAGTTCACGCCAGCACGACTGCGCGCCAGCCAGCCACTGCCTTGGCCGCGAAGCCCCCCACCACGGCCAGAGCCGGACCCCGGCGGCCGGCCCCCGCTCCCTCCGCCGCCCCCAGGCCGGCCACCTCCGCCTCCCGGTCCACCACGCCTTGGTCCGGGTCCCCCTGCGCCACCTCCCCGGCCCGGGCGGCGCAGCAGGCCCACGCCGGGCAGGTAGCGGTCCATGAGTCGGTACATGGCCAGGTGCTTGATCATCCGTACCCCCGCAGGCGCGTGAGGATGGTGGACGGGGGTGCCGCGCAGGACGACCTGCAAAGTCCAGCCAGGAATCTTGAACAGCACCCAGAACAGGGCCACTCCGGCCAGCACCGTGCCCAGCTGATCGGACTTGGGGATGCCGAGCGTCGTGGCGCCAGGTGCAAAGAACAGCTTCAGGGCAAGGACGAACGTCATCGACTGGGCGACCTGGATGACCAGACACCCGGCAAGGGCCCGCCACCACAGGCGGGCGACCGGATCGGTCAGCGGATGCGCGTGACACGCCAGCATCAGGGGTGCGGCCACGGCCAGCAGCGCCATCACCGCGACGCGCATGAGGAAGCCGAGGAGCACCGCGACCACCAGCGCGATCATCACGATCGCCAGGAGCAGCACGTACAGCTGTAACCCACCGGCGCCGAACAAGGCGAAGGGCAGGACGCGCTCCACCATGCCCTGCCCGGCATCCGATAGATCGGTGGCCATGATCGCGTGGGCCAGGGCGTTGGACAGGCTGATGGCCTTGCCCATCACCGTCAGCGACGAGGCGGCGGCGGCCATGCCCAGCAGCAGGCGCGGAGCGATCTGCTTGAGGGCGTAGCGGGTCTGGACGGTCTCATAGCCCATGACTGTGATGCCGCCCGCGGTCACGAACAGCACGTAGATTCCCGCCGTGATCCCCAGGCTGGCGGTCCAGAGCCGTTTGATGTCCGCGTGCTGGGTGACGTCGGGGGTGGCCAGCAGGGTGTCGGCGAGGAACTCCCTGACCGGCTTCATGATCTGCTCGATCAGCATGCCGAGGAACGAGGTGATCGCGTTCACGATCATGCCGGGGATATCGAGGAAGCCCCAGTCACTGGCCTTGTCGCATCCGATGCCCGTGGCCTCGCACGCCGACGAGCTGGGCCCCGGCGCCGGCTGCGGTGGTGAAGGCCGTTCCGGCGCGGGCGCCGGGCGGCCCGGCGCAGGAATCGGACCGGGCGCGGGATCTGGCCGGTGATTCGCCCCGGAAGCCGGGGCAGGGGCGGTAGGGCCGGGCGTGGGAGGAGGTTCAGGCGGTTTTGGAACTGTCGGCGCGTAAGTGGTCGGGTACGTCGTGTGGGCGGAGGCGCGCGCGGTGGACAGCGTTACCAGGGCGAGGACCGTCAGAGCGGACAGCAGGAATAGAACGTGGACGCAACGCCTGGTAGGGGTCATTGTCCGCTCCCACCGCCGGTGCCGACGATGCCCTGCAGCACAGTCACGATCACCGGAGCGAGGACCGCCAGCCCGTACCCGATGGCCGCAGCCTTCAAGGCCCGCTTGGCAGCCTCGACTTCTCCGGGGTCGCCGCCGGCCATCAGGTAGCGCAGCCCGCCGAGGGTGAGAAACAGAGTGGCCAGTGCAGCGAGGATGCCGACGATCCAGTTCCGCAGATTGGCGATGACGGTCGGGATGTCCGCGACCGCCCACACGTGCGGCGGGTCAGCCAGCAGCACGAAGACGGTGCAGGCGGTGGTGAACCCCAGCCGGATCGCGTAGCGGCCCACTCGGAAGGCGGACTGTCGACGTGGTCGGCCAAGTCTTGGGAACACAGCGGACGCACCTCCAACGAAGCTTCATGGCACAAAGGAACGAAGGACCCAGGCACGACGAGTCGGGTCGCGGCTGTAGCGGCAGGGGGTACGCAGCACCCTTGGGTCCGGCGGCGACCTGTCCGGCATGACGACGGCAGGGGTTTGCCGAGTGTCAGCACGAGACGGGCCGCATTCACCTGGCCCCGGGCGGGGCTTGGCGGGCGCACCGGCCGTCACCCGGACCGTGCGGCCGCCACGAAGCGAGGTTGGGCCCCTGTCACCCTGAATAGAGACCTCCGGGGCGCACATTGACATCCGGCCGCTGAGCGTTCCCCGCTTGGGTGCTTTGTCTCCGACCTCCCCCCCATTTGTATGGCTGCTGACAGTGGCCCGGTGGTGGCTCGCAGATGGCACGCGACTGGCTCGCATCCCAGGTGACGTGCACAAACGGCGCCGGGCATCGCTCCTGGGAGCGAGTCGCGTCGGGTTCCTCCGGTCAGCGCCCGAGCTGGGCACTGTGCGTGCAGTTGATACTTCGAGGCTGTTCACGGAGCGGGACCGCCGGCGCTAGGAAGGCGAGGTCACCACTAGGCACGGCTCACCGGCCGCCGGGTTGGTTCCCTCCGTTACCAGGAACCGGCCCGGCCCGATTTGTTGTGCGATGAACTACGCGGTCCGCTCCGGCGTCGCCGCGCGGTAGGTGCGCGGGCGGTCGGTGACCTGTTCGGCAAGGCCCTGCTTGGCGAGGATGACGAGGGCATTGGCGATGGCGCCGGAAGAGCGGTCGATCATCCGGCTGATCCTGGTGGCGGTGAAGGCTTCACCGGGGTGGGCGTTGAGGTGGTCGATGACGAGTTGACGGAGGCCTCCAGAGGCAAGGCGCTTGTTTCCACCGGGCAGGGAAGCGACGGGGGCGGGCCCGGTCGGATCGACGGGTTCGGTGCGCTGGGCGGGCAGGGCCGCAGCAGGGGCAGCCTGTTCGGCCTCCGGGGCGTCAGGGCTCTCCTCGGCCTCGTCCGCGGTGGGCTGGTCTGGCTTCGTTTCCAGGACCGCGGTGTCTACAGCCGGTTCATCGGCGGGCCCGGTGGCGGGCGTGGACTTGGGCGGTTCCTCGTAGACGGGGTGCTCCTTGGGAGTGGGGCTGGGCTCGGTGTGGGTGGCACGCCACAGATCGGGGCGGCGGCTGCGGCCGTTCTGGATTCCTCGGTCGCGGTGGGCGAGGCCTCGCTTCTCCAGGACTACGAGATGCTTAAAGGTGCTGGAGCGGGCGGTTGTGGCGGCCTGGGCAATGTCATCAACGCTGGCCGGTTCGGTGAAGGCCACCAGTTGCGTGTAGACGCTGATGACGGCGGGGGACAGACCGGCCAGCTGGTCGGCGATCGTGGTGTCGGACATGAAGGGGCCTCGCTTCCCAAAGGCGTGTAAGGAGTGAGGTCCCCGGCCGGGGTGCGAGCCCGTACGGGCCGCAGGTGTCGCCGGCGCGTGCGCATCGCGTGTGTTCCGGGCGGACGCGGCCGACCACGTGGGGGATCAAGGTGGTCCGTGATCCGGCTCGGCAGGTCGGCCACGACCATGGACGCTCGGACGCGGGCATGAAGTCAAGCGCCCGTCAGCCGATCGGTGTCGTCCCACGTCAGAGCGGTTCGTGGGTAGCGTGCGACCGGTGTCGAGAAGTTCGGAGAGCGGCGGCGTATCGGCCGATGGATCGGTGTCCGGATCGGTGGGGACCACTTTGGCAGTGCCGTCCCCGTGGTCCGCGTCGGCGGCTGGCCGCACGGCCTGCCGAGCGGCAGCACCATCCCCGACGGGCCGATCGGTCGGGCTGATCCGGTCCATCAGCTCGGTGAGGGCACGTCGGTATGCGGTGATCGTCTTCGTGAGGGTGAAGAAGGAGCAGAGCGCGTGCCAGACAGAGGCCGACGGCGGCGAGGCATGGCGTTGGCGGAGCCAGCCTGCCCGTCAAGCCCGAGGCTGCTGTCACCGCCGGGGGGCGTCTACCGGCCACACCTGCTCGTGCTCAGTGGGCAGTGCCGCTGACGCGAAGAACGCGACTGAGCTCAGACAGCAAAGCTGGGGGACACACAGCCCACCCGGCCCGCACAACGACGGTACCTGGCCAGCACAGTGACACACACCTCACCGGGCACGGCGACGAGAAAAGGGGAGGCGGTGTGAGGTGAGCAGACCCTGGGCCCGGCGCCAACCTCCTTCGGAGAGCTGACAGGCTGAGATCTCGGGTGTCAGCACGAGACAGTCGTGCTCACCCCACACCACTCAGGAGACCCGGCCCATGCCCGGCACATGCACCGGACCGGGAGCCGGAGAGGCGGCTGATGCGCGAGGGGCTTCAACCGCCGTCACCGTGTATGGAAAAGCAGACGCCGGGCATTGACGTCCCGCCAGGAAAGTCGCCCGAACGGCCCTGCCTAACGCTCCTGGATCCGGTGCCTCAAATAGGCCGTCAGGTGCTGCTCCGCGGCGCTTCGGTGCCGGTACAGCTGCCGCCAGCTCACCCCCCACTCACCTGCCAGAGCCTTCATCTGCTCGCCGTGCAGCCGCGTGCGGGCGATGAGCCGCGCCTCTTCCGCAGTCACCACGCCGGCCTGCAGCGCCTGCGCCAGCACGGTGAACTCGTCCACCGGCTCACCGACCTCCTCGGCGAGCATCATGCCTGGGTGCCTGGGGTGGTCGACCTCAAGGTCGCTCTCGCGCAGGCACTTCTGCCGTGCCGCGTACACCAGACGGTGCACGGCCCGGTCAGCGGCCCGGAACAGCTCACGATCCAGCCGTTCACCGTCGAGGTCGACGGTGCACAGTGCCGCGGCGACCCCGGCCAGGGCCTCCTGCTCGACCTCGGCCCGCTCCAGCTGAGCGGGCCGAGCCAGCCGGGCGAGCATCCGGCGCAGGACAGGCACGGACATGGCCACCGCGACCACGTCCCACGGCGCGCCCAGAGACCGGGCGCGCCTGATCACCTCACGCCAGGTCTGCTCGCGCAGCTCCGGCCGGGTGGAGGGGTGAGCCAGATGGGTACGGATCAGGTCCACCGGCCAAGCGGCCCGGTCTGGCTCGTCGCACACGAGGCGGGCGGGCATCGTGAGCGGCTCCACTCCCTGGACAAGGGAGAGGAACGCCTGCTCCAGCTCCATGAGTGGGGAACGGACGGTGCTCGACTGGCGGGCGGCGACGGGACGGCGAACTGCGTGACGGCGCTGCATGAGGGCACTCCCTGAGACGTTACGGAGGACTTCCGCCGCCACGTCTCCCAGGCCCCCGAACCATCCCCGGCCCACCGGCAGACCACGTCAGTGGCACGCCCGGACCAATGGACCGGCCTGTACGAAAACTCGCCCACGAACCATGCCCAATGGGCTGCCGAACTTTTCGCACGCAGTCCAAGAAATCGAACTAAGAAGAATCCTGCGGCCGAGTCTTGCCACACGTACGCGGCCGCACGTGTGGTCCTGGCCTGGCTCGCCGATGGACCGACACTGGCTCCCCACACATCAGCTCAAAGCCCCTGCTGTAGACGAGGCGGATCATGCCTCGGTCACCTCGTGCTGCCCGAACCGTGTTTTCGACGTGCCCGCCCAATGGCAACTCGCCGGCAGCTATTCCCTATGACTGGGTGTCAGCACGAGCCCAGTCGCCTGATCGCCGGCGCCACACCCGCCATGAACCCGTTCACCGCCCTCCGCAAGACGCAAAACCACGGCAGCTCCCTGCAGACCACAATCTGGCTCCCGGACGCCGACGAACCCAACACCGCCCCGATCCCAGGCTGCGTCCTTCCAGCCTGGGCCATCGACAAGGCCCGCACCGACTTCGTCGGACACCCCGACCACCTGCCTGTGCCGCTGTTGAAGATCGCGATCCGCGACATGCATCCGGGCGTCCACGCCCGCATCCCCGCCAACGCCTTCACCACACACCCAGTCACCGAGGACGCCCCCAAGCGCATGCGGATCCTCCTGGCCGAACTCCACCCCGATGCGCTCCCCGCTCCCCGCGAAACCATGGTCTCGACCGCCGGTGACATGCCCGGTACGACAGAGGACGGCTGGCCCGGCTTCTTCCATCGCGCCCACCGACTCCTCCCCGACGACGGCTACCTGCTCCTGGCCACCCGGCAGCTCCGCGACTCCGGCCGCCTCACCGACCCACTCGGAGCCCTGATCGCGGCCGCCCGCACCGCAGGCTTCCGCTACCTGCAGCACATCGTCGTCGCCTACGCCCACCCGGACGGCGACCAGCTTGTGGCCCTGCCGCCCTCCGACGCCTCCCCGGGCGTCACCCACTGCGACCTCATCGCCCTCGGCGTCATCCGACACGCGTAGCCCACCGTCCACGAGGAGAACAGCCCGTGACCTCTCCGGTCTCGATCTGGAACACCGCTCCCACCTCCGCGCCCAAGCAGCGAAAGAACAACTACGTGCCGGGATCGGCCGCCCACCCGGCCAAAATGCTGCCCGGAATCGCCGCTCACGCGATCTCCACCTACACCCGCCCCGGGGACCTCGTCCTCGACCCGATGTGCGGCATCGGCACCACCCTCGTCGAAGCCATCCGACTCGACCGCCAGGCCATCGGCACCGAATACGAGCCCCGCTGGGCCGCGCTCGCCAGCGCCAACGTTCGTCACATCATCACCATGACAGGAGGTGGGCGCGGCGAGGTCGTATGCGGCGACGGCCGCCGCCTGACCACCCTCATCGGTGAGGAGCACCGCGGCCGGGTCGCCCTCGTAGTCACCTCACCGCCTTACGGCAGCTCCGTCCACGGCCAAGTACGTTCCACCAAGGAGACTGGCACTCCCGGCGTGCTGAAAAAGGACCACCGCTACAGCCATGACCCGTCCAACCTCGCCCACGTCTCCACCGACCAACTCCTGGAAGCCTTCACCGACATCCTCACGCAGTGTCGCAAGGCGCTCCGCCCAGGCGGCACAGTGGTCGTCACCACCCGCCCGTGGCGCGAACACGGCGAACTCATCGACCTGCCCTCCGCCGTCCTGGGAGCGGGTAAGGCCGCCGGACTCACCCCGACAGAGCGCTGCGTGGCCCTCCTCGCCGGAATCCGCGACAGCAGATTGATCACCCGCCCCTCCTTCTTCCAGATGAAGAACGTGCGCGACGCCCGCCGCGCCGGCATCCCCCTCTCCGTCATTCAGCACGAAGACGTACTCGTGTTCACCCGGCCCGAAATGAGCCCGCCCCTCGCCCACTGACTGAAAAAGGCTCGCCACCCAAGGCCTGTGACGCAAAGCGGACCCAACCTGCTCGGCGACCCAGGCCAGCCTTCTACACCAGGGCTGGCGTGGGCACGCCAGTCTCCGAGGGCAAGCCGCATGCCAAGTTCGACGGACACGTCCGCACATGGCGGCGAGGCCTCGGGGTCGCCGCACGAAGCGTCATGTCAGAGGCATGCCCCGTCCCTCGCGCAATGCTGCAAGCCGGGCCATTTGCTCACCCATACCGCGTGCTCCGGCCAACGGCGTGTGGACGTGCGGCCAGACGGAGCGCACGAGGCTGATGTGTCGTGCACCGCCGAGGGCCACCACCGGGTCAAGGCCCATGATGTCACGCACGGTTGCCTGTTCCAGAAGGACCTGGCTCGTTACCGCGTCGGCTACGCCATGAGGTGTGTCGTATGGCTCGATGACGTCGTCGAGGTCGAGGAGCCCGTGGCGTGCGGAGAGAATGAGCAGCAGGTCAGGTTGCAGTGCGTCGGCGGCCTTGCGGCATGCCCGGTGGTAGGAGCCTACGTACATGTCTGCGGAGCGCGCGGGCGAGCCCAGTTTGCGGCTGCCGCACGGGATGACGACGAGTTGCGGCTTGAAGTAGTCGAGATGGTCGTTTGTGGTCATGTCTGGGTCCTGCCTGTGCTGTGATGTGAGCAGTACTGGTTGTGTGCGCGCCTGGCGTGTTCTGGTGGAGACCCGCCTGCCGGGCGGTCGAGCCGGGGGATGGCTATGGCGGAGCGGAGTTCGAGAAGAACAGGGTCATGCCGGATGACCGGCCTGAGGCGTCCACGGGAGGGGCAGGGGACGCGGCCGATGGAAGCTCAGATCCGGCAATGCCGCCGTAGCACGAACAGCTTGTGCACACTCGGCCTCTTCGAGCAGGCCCACTCTGTCCCCTGACGCGCAGCGGCAGCACCGTTCCGCCAGGCCCGCCGCGGCCCCTCGCTTCCGCCGCCAGCGGCACGTCAGACCACGCGCTCCTTGGTGTTGGTCCTCACCGTCGGAGTCTCGGCCGGCGTCGGGTGGATCCCGAGGAAGCCGAGGAACGCACCGAAGGCCGTCATGCCGGCGGCGATGGTGAAGCTGAAGGCGTAACCGTGCGCGGCGGCGGTCACCTGGTCGGCGCCCGCACGCCGCAGCACGGCGGCGTGGCCGGTGCCCAGTGAGACCAGGGCAGCCAGACCGACGGCGCTGCCGAACTGCATGGACGCATTGTTCATGCTGGTGGCGATGCCCGCGTCCTCGCCGGTGGCGCCGTCCACTCCGGCGACAGTGGATCCGACGAGGACGAGGCCGCCTCCCAGCGGCACGAGGATCAGTCCGGGCAGTACGTCGGCCACATAGGTGCCGTGGCTGCTGAGGCCGGCAAGGAGGACGTAGCCGACCGTGGTGACCGCAAGCCCTCCTCCGTTCAGGGCCCGCAGACCGAACCGGGGAAGGAGACGTGGTGCCATCACAGTGGCGCTGAAGAGAATGACCAACCCGAACGGTACAAAGGCGAATCCGGTCGCCAGCGCGGAAAAGTGCAGTATGCGCTGGACATACAGGCTCAGTGAGAAGAAAAGGGTGGCGAACCCGACGTAGTAGCAGATGCGCACGATGTTGGCGATGCTCCGGTTACGTGAGCGCAAGAATGCGAGGGGCACCAGGGGCTGGGCCACGTGAGCCTCCACCAGCACGAAGCCGATCAGGCAGAGCACACCGATCACGACGCAACCCAGGACGGGGAACGAGAACCATACGTGACTGTCCTTCTCCAGGAGGCCGAACACGACCAGGAGCAGACCGAGGGTGACCGTGACGGCGCCGAGGACATCAGGCCGACCGCGCTTGGTAGCCCGGCTTTCGGAGACGAGCCTGAAAGTGGCGAAAAACGCGAACGCGGCGATGGGCAGATTGATGAAGAATATCCAACGCCAGGAGGCGATGGTGGTCAGGATGCCCGAGAGCACGACTCCAAGGGCTACCCCAACTCCGGCCAGGCCGCTCCAGATGGCCATGGCCCGTGCCCTTTCCTGCCGCTGTGTGAACAGCAGCGTCACCAGGGACAGGGCCGCCGGGCTGACGAGTGCCGCACCGACGCCCTGTACGAAGCGGCCGGCGATCAGTACACCGGCTTGCTGGGCCACTCCCGCGCCCGCCGACGCCAGCGCGAAGATCGCCAAGCCAGTCAGGAAGAGGCGTCTGCGGCCGAGCAGGTCACCCAGGCGTCCGCCAAGCATCAGCAGCCCACCGTAGGTGACGGTGTAGCCGTTGACGACCCATGCCAGGCCCGTGGTCGTGAAGCCGAGATCGTGCTGGATGGGGGGAAGTGCGACATTGACCACGGTCACATCGAGGAGCAGCATCACCTGCACGAGGCAGATGATCCCGAGCGCGCGCCACCTGCGCGGATCCGGTTCGGGAGTGGGACTGATCGGAGTCATCACTGATCGCCTTCTATACGGTCGGGCCGCCGCCGTCTCCGCGGACGCCGTCTCAGGAGGAGAAGCAGCAAGCGGGCCCGGCCCAACGGACATTTCCTGAGGTTTTCAACTCGCAGGCGCCAGGTGCGCGTGGCCGCGGATCAGGACAGCGAAGGCGCACATTCGGTCTTCGCTGCGGGTTCGTCGCAGACCCCTGCGCCGGTACTGGAGCGAGGCTGAAGCACCTCCGGGTGCCGCCGCCTCCAGGGAGCGTCGCCGGCACTCGTGATGTCCCAGGCCGGTGGGAGGGTCAGCCCTTCGCCCGCCTCCGTTGGCGGGACCCCGGGTGCGCCCGATAGGCGCTGACGCTCGACTCGCCTAGCATCCAGAAGCGCCAGGGGTACAAAGCAGCAGGACCGCCCACCCCCGTCCGCGGCCCTCGGCCGACCCGCGCGGACGAGACGCCCCCGGCGGGTTCCGCGAGGAACAACTCCGACGCTGCGTCGCATGCTGACTGCCCGACATGATGCAGATCGGCGATGCCCAACGCTCGCGCGAGGTTGGCCGGGCCGCGCGCCAGATCGCGCGCCCGTACCCCAGGCCCCCGGCGTTCTTGCGCGACGTCTGGCTCCCTCCACGACGGTGCCGGCGCGGAGCAGCACCGAAGCGGGACGCCGCCCGGGCCCGCAGACGGCGTTCAGGCACCGATTCACCGCGTGCGTCCGGTACACATAGAAGGTCCCCGGGGCCCCGAACTCCGCTCGATTGGTCCGGTTCGGGCCCCGGAACGCATGCGAGGCCGGATCATCGGGCCCCTCGTACGCCTCCACCTCGGTGATACGCACCGCCGTCACGCCGCGCTGCGAGCGCGAGACCACGAGAGCCCCCAGGAGTTCGGGAGCCACCTCGAGGGCGGGCCGGTCGAAGAAGTGCTCGCGCAAGGCGGACCGCCCTGCCGACGCAGCCCCCGGCTCATCGAACGCCCGCAACTGCTCGTGATCGGTCCCGGCCACGCCCGGGACCGTCGGGTTCTCTGCCAAGCCGCTGCCTCCTGTCGAGATTCCGGGACGCCGGATCCGACGCCCCCACCGTCCCAGCGCTCTCCTTGCGTCGCCCCATGGCCCGAGAAACTGCCGTGAGGCACTCGGATACGGACCTTCGAGCCGAACGCCCACCAGGCCGTTGGAGGAAGGGACACACTTCCGGACGAGGTGACATCGAGGCCGAGCACGCGATCCAGGCTGCGGACGCGATGCCGGACTATCCGCAGTCGGGCGAACGTTTCCGGGGCCGCGAGACAACGCGGCGGGCATCCGGCCGACCGGCGCTTCACCCTCCTGCGCTTCACCGGCCACGCGCATGTATGGGTGAGCGAATGCGTCACCGTCTACGACGGTGCGCCTTCGTACTCGGCGAGCGTCATGGAATTCGCCGACCAGCAGGTCGTGCACGAGACGCAGTACTTCGCCGGTCCTTTCGGCGCGCCCGCGTGGCGGGCCGCGCTCGCAGAGCCGGTGCTTGGGACAGACTGTCGAGGAGGCCCGACTGGCCTCGTCCGGCACGGCCGGCCTGTCGGATTTCGGCGATTGTCTGTGCTCGCCGGATACCTCCAGGGCTCAGGCGCCCTTGCCGTCGACTGCGGTGTGCGTGGTGCGGAAGCGTGCCCGGTAGGCTCCCGGCGTGATGCCGAGGTTGCGCGTGAAGGCCCGACGCAGGGACTCCGGTGACCCGAAGCCAGTGCGCCGGGCCACCGTGGCCATGGGGTCGTCGCTGTCTTCCAGCATCGCCTGGGCGGCCTCCATGCGGACCTGCTCGACGTAGCGGGCCGGGGTCGTGTGCATCTCGTCGTGGAACAGGCGTGTCATGTGGCGGGTGCTCACACCTGCCCGGCGCGCCATGGCGGCAAGGGTGTGCGGGGCGGACGGGTCCTCGGCGACCGCGTCCAGGACCCGGCGCAGCATCTCCTGTCTCGCGCGCGGGGTGTGGGTGCGGACACTGAACTGGGACTGGCCGCCCGGCCGCTGCATGAACACGACCATGTCCTTGGCCACGGCGCGGGCGACGTCGGCGCCGAGGTGCTCCTCGACCAGGGCGAGCGAGAGATCGATGCCCGAGGTGACGCCTGCGGAGGTCATGATGTGGCCGTCGCGTACGAACAGGGCGTCCGCTTCCACGGTCACCTTCGGGTAGCGCAGGGCGAGCTGGTCGGCGAAGCGCCAGTGCGTTGTCGCCTTGCGTCCGTCGAGCAGTCCGGCCGCGGCGAGGAGGAAGGCGCCGGTGCAGATGGACGCCGTGCGGCTGCCGCGTGCGTCGAGCCCTCTCATGGCGTCCAGCAGCGCGTCGTCCTTGATGAGGAAGGGCCACTCCGGGCCGCCGGGGATGACGACCACATCGCTGGCCGCCTGTACCTGCGCGGCAGCGAGGTCGACGCGCAGTCCGGTGCCGGCTGCGGTGACCACGTCGGCGCCGTCAGGGGAGACCGTGCGTACGCGGTAGCGGCCGCCGAACTCGTTGGCTGTCGTGAACACCTCGATCGGTCCGGTGACGTCGAGCAGCCGTACGCCGGGGAAGACCAGCACGGTCACCAGGAGCGGCTTCCTGCCTGACGGCCTGTCCTTCATTGTGCGCCTCCCGGACGGACTGGAGCTCACATCGGAGGACACCATCATCCGCCCGGCGATGCTCTGCCGCTCCCGTGCCGATTGTCGTCCGCGTCCCTGCGGCATGCTGCTGCCTTCCGTGGTGTGCAACGAGGCATCGGGCTTCGGCGCCTCGCCCGTGTTCAGCGGTCGCTTACCGTTTCGTCATGGCCACAGGTGTGGCCATAACACGCTCGGACAAGGACATCGGGGCATCAGGCCGGCACCCGGCAACGGGCCTGAACGGTGCTCGATGTCCTGGTGTGAGGGCATCATGGCGCGTGCTGTTCTGTAGCGGAAGCCGCGCTTCGCCATAGCGTCGAGGGCGCCAATGGGCCGACGGTCTCGGCCGCGTCCCTGAGCTGCTGGGTGTGGTCCGGCCAGTAGGCCTGCCCGTCACCGTGGCTGATCGTGGACGGTGACGAATCCGACACCCCAAGAGAAGGCACTCCGCGCCGTGACACCCCACCCCAGTACCAGCCGAGCGGTCCCGTCCCAGGTCGGCCCGGACCCGAGAGCGTCCGCAGTCGGCGCGACCCCGAGATCATCCGTGCTTGTACGTGACCAGCCGGACGAGGCGAACGGCAAGGAGCGTGGCCGGCTCGGTCCCGGCTGGTTCGCCGCCGTCATGGGCAGCGGGATCGTCACTGTCGCGGCCGCCACCCTGCCGCGCGGTCTCCCCGGACTCGGCGAGGCTGCCACGGTGGTCTGGGCGGGGACCGCGCTGCTGCTGATCGTGCTTGCCGTCAGCTATACCAGGCAGCGGGCGCTGAGGGTGCATGCCGGTGATCCGGTACTGGCCCAGTTCTTCGGGGCGCCGCCGATGGCTCTGCTCACCGTCGGGGCCGGGACGCTGCTGCTCGGCCAGCGGCTGATCGGGGAGCGTGCGGCGGTGGATGCGGACTGGGTGCTGTGGTCGGCCGGTACGGTGCTGGGTCTTGCGACCGCCTGCACGGTGCCGTATCTGATGGTCACGCGGCACCGTTTCACGCCGGACGCGGCGTTCGGCGGCTGGCTGCTACCGGTGGTGCCGCCGCTGGTCTCCGCCGCGACGGGCGCGCTGCTCATCCCGCGGGCGCCGGCCGGGCAGGTGCGGCTGGCCCTGCTGCTGTGCTGCTATTCGATGCTCGGGCTCGGGTTGGTCGCGGTCCTGCTGGTGCTGGCTATGGTGTACAGCCGCCTGGTGCATCATGACGCGCCCGGCGGTGCGGTGGTGCCCACGATGTGGATCGGCGTGGGGGCGCTGGATCAGGCGGTGACGGCGCTGGGGACGCTGGCCACGGCGTCGCCGAGCGCGCTGCCCGCCCCGTACGCGCGCGGGAGTGGTGTCGTAGCGCTCCTGGGTGGGCTCGGGATCTGGGGCTTCGCCCTGCTGTGGCTGGTACTGGCCACGGCGCTGACCGTACGGGAAATCCGCAGAGGGATGCCCTTCGCAGCCACCTGGTGGTCCTTCATCTTCCCCCTCGGTGCGTGCGTCACCGGCACGAGCGCGCTCGCTGCTCGTACCGGCTCGCAGCTGTTCGTCTGGATCGCCGTCGTCCTGTACGCCCTGCTCGTCGCCGCCTGGGCGGTGGTCGCCTGGCACTCCCTGCGCCATGCTGTCCGGCAGGGTGAGCGCGCCCGCCGCTGACAGGGCCCGTGTAACGCTCCGCATGACACGGATGTGTCGCGCGAACCCGGCTGTCTGCCGACGGGCAGCCGGGTTCGCGCCGCACCGCAACACGTGCCTATGGCAGCGCCCCGGTTGCCGTCGAGGCCTTGCTCTGCGGGCGGGCCGTCTGCCCCGCACCGGCGGATCCGTGCGCGGTCGTGGGGCGGGCCCGGAGTCTGGCTGCCACCATGGCGGCGAACACGACAGCCCAGAACACCACGGCGATCCAGACCTCCCAGCGGCCCACGCTCGTCATCTACGAGGTTGCGGTCGCGCGTCCCAGCTCATGCGTGGTGACCGCATACATGCCGACCGGGAAGACGAGGTTCCACCAGCCGAGCTCGTAGCGCAGCGGGATACGGCGCAGCGCGTGCCGCCAAACGCCCAGAGCCAGCAGGAGCGGAATCCAGCTTGAGACGCCCACAGGACGACGGACGTCCCGATGACGAGCGGGCGCGACAACATCGTGGTGCCTGGATGGAGTGCGATCAGCCGGACGCCGGCGAGTACGGCGATCACCGCCGCCCCATGAGGATCCAGATGGACGTCATGAGGCCTTCCGGCTGCGCCGGCCGGGCCAGCAGCCGGGCCAGGACCAGCGCGGCGGGCAGCAGGTACTGCATCAGGCCGACGGCCCAGCACACCACTGCCAGGACGGCCAGTGTGTGTCCCGGGGTCACCCGGGCCAGCGATGCCTCCGCGACCGCCACCGACTCCGATCCCACCGACCACAGGAACCAGGTGCCGTTCACCTGGTCGAGCAAGGGGCCCCGCTTCAGCGTGGTGATGAGCGCGAGCGGGATGCCGTAGTCCAGCACCACCCGCCCCAGCGTCCCGAACGCCAGGAACGCCCCGGCGACCGCGGTGTGTCCGGCCGGCACAAAGCGAGCAGCCAGCACGTTCGAGGAGATCGCGAGGGTGAGGAACGCGAAGGCACGCGGCCCGAGGAGATCCGCGACGAACCGCTCGCGCCGGCGCAGCAGCTCGCAGAAGAGCGAGTGCGGCATCACGGCCCCGGCGCTGCCCCCCTGCGAGGCCCGCTTTCAGGCCCTCCTTGATGCCTTCCTTGGCCGCGTGCAGGGTGCGGTGCAGCGCCCGGCCCGGCGCTCCGGCACCGTCGAGCGCCTGTCTGCCCCAGCCGGCCAGACGCTCGTGGCCGGCGTGGGTGCGCAGGGCCGCCAGGTGCCGGGCGAGTCCGCCCACGGTCGGTGCGTACGAGCGTCCGTTGTCCTTGACGCCGATCACCACCGGCCGGTCCCGGTGCCGCCGCGATGTTGTTGAGGGTCTCCCAGGCCAGCCCTCCGGTGAGTGCTCCGTCACCGACGACGGCGACGATGTGCCGGTCCGACTCTCCTGCGAGCTGTGCGGCCTTGGCCATGCCATCGGGGTACGACAGGGCTACCGATGCGTGGGAGGCTCGATGTGGTCGTGCGTGGACTCCTCCCGGCTCGGGTATCCGGAAAGCCCGCCACGCTGCCGCAGGCCGGAGAACTCACCGGCCCGCCCCGTCACGATCTTGTGGACGTACGCCTGGTGCCCGACGTCCTACAGCAGCCGGTGGCGCGGGGAGTCGAAGACCCGGTGCAGCGCCAGGGTCAGTTCCACGACGCCGAGGCTGGGGCCCCGATGGCCTCTGGATGGCTCAGACCCCTCAAGTCCGCGGGCTGGTTGATGCACGCCACCAGGCTCATGCCGCTGCTCCTCCTCGATGCTGCCGTGGTGTCGACGGATACGCGCTGTGGGCAGCCGATGCGCACCCCGCGAGCCGCTGATCACTGGAAGGCCGATGTCACGAGAGCCTTTTGCTCCACGCCGTGCCGGCGGGCCGAGCCGGCCGCGGGCGCGGGCGCCTCGGGCCGGCTCACGCACTCCACGGCGCGCCGGGTCAGCCGGTGCAGACGCGGCGCGACGAACGACCACGCACCCTGGTTCTCCGGCTCCTCCTGCACCCACCGCACGTCCGCGGCCGCGGGGAAGTGGGCGAGTTCCGCCGCGAGTTCCTCGTCGGGGAACGGGTAGAGGCGCTCCACGCGGACGATCGCCGTGTCGGTCGAGCCCGCGGTGTGCCGGTGGGCGTCGAGGTCGTAGAAGACCTTGCCCGAGCACAGCAGCACGCGCGAGACACGGGCCGGGTCCGTCGTGTCGTCCGGCAGGACCGGGCGGAAGCCGCCCTGGGTGAACTCGGCCAGGGCGGAGACGGCCGCCTTCGACCGCAGCATCGACTTCGGGGTGAAGACCACCAGTGGCCTGCGGCCGTTCAGCGCCTGCTGCCTGAGCAGATGGAAGTAGTTGCCCGGCAGGGAGGGCATGGCCACGGTCATGTTGTCCTGCGCGCACAATTGCAGGAAGCGTTCGATCCGGGCGGAGGAGTGGTCGGGGCCCTGGCCCTCCAGGCCGTGAGGCAGCAGCATGGTCACTGCGGAGCGCTGGCCCCACTTCAGCTCGGACGAGGCGATGTACTCGTCGACGACCGTCTGCGCGCCGTTGGCGAAGTCACCGAACTGGGCCTCCCACAGCACCAGGGCTTCCGGACGGGCCTGCGCATAGCCGTACTCGAAGGCCAGCGCTGCCAGTTCGGACAGCATCGAGTCGTACGGTGCGAAGCTCGCGGCCTGCGGGCTGAGGGAGTTCAGCGGCGTGTGCTCCGCGCCGGTGCGCCGGTCGGTCAGTACGGCGTGGCGCTGGCCGAAGGTGCCGCGCCGGGAGTCCTGTCCGGCCAGCCGTACCGGGACGCCGTCCAGCAGCAGCGAACCGATCGCCAGTGTCTCCGCGGTGGCCCAGTCGACGGTGCCGGTGTCGAGCGCCGCCGTGCGCCGGTGGAGCTGCGGCAGGACACGCGGGTGCACGGTGAAGCCCTGCGGCAGGTCGGTCTGCGATGCGATGACCTGACGGGCCGTCGCCTCGTCGATCGCGGTCGCCGTGCGCTGGGTGGCCGCCTGTCCGGCGTCGGCGCAAGGAAGGTCTTCGGCCGGTGTGGGAGCGGGCAGCGCCCGGGTCTCGGCGAAGGCCCGTTCGAGGTGATCCTGGTAGTGGCGGCGGGCACTGTCCACCTGCCGCTCGCCGATGTCCCCGCGGCGTATGAGGGCCGCGGCGTACAGCGTGCGCACCGAAGCCTTGGCGTCGATGCGTTCGTACATCATCGGCTGCGTGATGGACGGGTCGTCGACCTCGCTGTGCCCGTGGCGCCGGTAGCAGACCAGATCGACCACGACGTCCTTGTGGAACGTCTGGCGGTAGTCGAAGGCCATCCGTGCGACGCGGTCGACGGCTTCCGGGTCGTCGCCGTTGACGTGGAAGATCGGGGCCTCCACCATCCGTGCCACATGGGTGGCGTACGTGCTCGAACGGCCGTTGGCGGGCAGGGTGGTGAAGCCGACCTGGTTGTTGACGACCACGTGGACCGTCCCGCCCGTGCGGTAGCCCGGCAGTTGCGACATGTTCAGGGTCTCGGCGACCACACCCTGGCCGGCGAAGGCCGCGTCGCCGTGGAGGACGACCGGCAGTATGGGGAAGGGCTCGCCCTGGTCCCCGGCCAGGTCCTGCTTGGCCCGCACCACGCCCTGGGCCACCGGCCCCACGATCTCCAGGTGCGAGGGGTTCGCCACGACCGAGACGGCGATGGTGCCGCCGTCCAGGGCACGGTAGGCCCCCTCCGCGCCGAGGTGGTACTTCACGTCCCCCGAGCCCTGGACCGACCGGATGTCCACCGCGTCCTCGAACTCGTCGAATATCTGGCCGTAGGACTTGCCGATGATGTTGGCCAGGACGTTCAGCCGGCCGCGGTGCGCCATCCCGATGACGGCTTCTTGGACACCGTCTTCGATGGCGCGGAGCAACAGGGCGTCGAGCAGCACGATGGCCGACTCGCCGCCTTCGAGCGAGTACCGCTTCTGGCCCACGTACTTGGTCTGCAGGAACGTCTCGAAGGCCTCCGCGGCCCCCAACCGGTAGAGGATTCGCAGCTGTCCGGCACGGTCCGGGCGGCGCTGCGGGCCCTCGACGCGCTGCTGGATCCAGCGGCGTTCCCCGGCGTCCTGGATATGCATGTACTCGAACCCGGCGGTGCGGCAGTAGAACTCCCGCAATGCGCCCAGCACTTCGTCGAGTGTCATCGTGGCGCGCCCGGCGAACCCGTCCACGGCGAAGTCTTCCGCCCGGTCCGCGTTGTCAAGTCCGAACGCGGCGATGTCGAGCTCCGGATGCGCTGCGGCTGTCCGGGCCATGAGCGGGTCCGTTCCGGCCATCAGATGCCCGCGCACACGATACGCGTGGATGAGCGCCGCGACCCGGACCGCCTTGAGCGCCGCCTCGTCGGTGCCCTTATGGTGTTGGGCTGAGGCGGTCAGGGAGGCCGCGGCGGCCGGGGACACCAGCGTGGCGAAGAAGTTCCGCCACGTCTCGTCGACCGAGCCGGGGTCGTGGAGGTAACGCCGTCGCTGCTCGTCCACGACCCATTCGTTGAGCCCGAAGTCCAGCCCGTGAGACGCTGCTCGAGCGGTGTCTGATTGCGACGCCATGGCGCGAACGCCTTCTTTCCTCTGCGAAGCCTTGGGATCGCGGACGCGGCTACGGCGGTCGTCCGCCTGTCAGGTGTTCGAGCACTTCGCAACCGTTGCGGAGACCGACCCGTTCGACCGCGTCGCACTGACGACACTAGGACGCCGGGAGTGCGGGGACGGATGGCCAGGCGCGCCACGACGGCCTCACATCAGGACGGACGAGTGACGGCCTGCTGCCTGCCGTCGTCGCATATTCGGAGTGCGGGCGGGTGACGCCGTCCTGATCCGAGGGCTTCGTGTCCGTCCGGCCCGGGATCGACGTCGCATGGAATCTGGTTGTGATGCTGCGGCCACGGGCTTGCGGCCGGAGAACCGGCCCCTGGGAAGGAATATGATCGACTACGATTTGTCGGACACCGGGCGGTGGCAGTTTCCAGGGGTCTTGCGGACCTTAGGTCTCGTGCACGGTGAGTTGCGGGTGCGGCACGGACTGTCGCTCCATGACTACCTCATTCTCGGCGCGCTCGCCGAGGCCGCGAGCGGTTCTGTGCCCGTAGCCAAGCTGGCGGCGTTCCTCCAGGAATCCGGGGACCGGATGTCCTACCTCCTCAGGGGTCTGCAGGCTGCCGGACTGATTGATCGCCATCGTCGTGCCGGAGACCGCAGGACGGTCGAGGCCACCCTGACAGACGCAGGACGCTCCAGGTTCGCCGCCGCCGAGACGACCGCGCAGGCGCTGATGCGCCAGCACCTCGGTCCGGCACTGGACACCCAAGAGCCGTCCGGCCGATCGTGTGACGTCACTTCTGACGGCCTGCCGTCAGAAGGCATGCATACGATGGGACTGATGTGCGGCTGAGCGCGCTTCTCTGCGAGGCCCAGCGTCATGAGGGGGCTGTCCCGGCTACCATCGCGCAGGAGGTCCACCATGGCGACGCTGTTGTCCGTCAACGTAGGACTGCCCAAGGATGTGCCCTGGCAGGGAAGGACCGTGCACACCGGAGCCTGGAAGGCCCCTGTCCAGGGCTGCCGCATGGTCCGGCGGCTGAACGTCGACGGAGACGGTCAAGGAGATCTGGCCGGGCACGGCGGCGAAATGCGAGCCGTCCTCGTCTACCAGCTGCAGTCCTACCAGTACTGGCAAAAACAGCTCGGACGCGACGACCTGACCTTCGGGATCTTCGGGGAGAACTTCACGGTCGACGGCCTGCCCGACGACGAAGTATGCATCGGTGACCGGTACCGCATCGGCGAAGCGGAATTCGAAGTCTCCCAGCCCCGCGTCACCTGCTACCGGGTCGGCATGCGCCTGGGCGAACCCACCATGGCTTCCTTGCTCGTCGCCCACCACCGGCCGGGTTTTTACCTCCGAGTGATCACCGAAGGCCGCGTGCAGGCCGGTGACGCCGTCACCCTCACCCGCAAGGGACCGGAACAACTCAGCGTCGCCGACGCCGACGCGCTGCTCTACCTCCCGGACCGCGACCCCGCGAAGCTGCGCAAAGCACTGAACATCCCTGCCCTCAGTCCCGGATGGCAGCAGTCCTTCCGCGAACTCGCCGCGCCCGAGCAGCCTGCACAGAAGCCGGGACAGCCGGGCGAGCAGCCTGGCAAAGAACCGGGATGGCCGGGCTTCAAGCCCATGCGCGTCACCCGCATCGTCCCCGAGACCCCCACCGTTTCGTCCCTCTACCTCACCACCACCGACGGCACACCCCTGCCCGAGGCCCGCCCCGGCCAGTACCTCTCCATCCGCCTGGCCATCGACCATGCCGCCCCCGAAGTGCGCAGCTACTCCCTGTCCTGCGCGCCCACAGCCGACACCTACCGCATCAGCGTCAAGCGCGAACCCCATGGGAAAGCCAGCGGCTACATTCATGCGAGGCTCCACCCCGGCGACCTCGTGGACATCGCCAGCCCCCGCGGAACCTTCGTACTGGAAGAACACCCCGGCCCGATCGTGCTGATCTCCGCGGGGATCGGTGCCACACCCGTGCTCGCCATGCTCCACCAACTCGCCGCCACGCGAGACCCGCGCGCCGTCTGGTGGATCCACACCGCCCACGACCGCGCCCACCACGCTTTCGCGGACGAGACTCACACCCTTCTGGCCCAACTTCCGGGCGCCCGCGAGTACATCTACTACACCGGCGAAACCCCACGTCCCGACGAGCCCCACATCACTCACGGCCGCCCGACCGCTACATCCCTCATGGCCATGGGCATCCCCGCCGAGGCCAACGCCTACCTGTGCGGCCCACCCGCCTTCATGGACGACCTCGCCGGCTTCCTGCGCGATCTGGGTCTGCGCCCCCAGCAGATCCACACGGAGCAGTTCACCGCTCTCCCCGCCATCAACCCAGGCGTGACCGCCACCGCTGGGATCCGGCCGCACCAGCCACCCGGTCCCACCGCAACCGGTCCCCTCATCACCTTCGCCCGTAGTGGCATATCCACCCCATGGTCACCCGCTCACGCGACCCTCCTCGATCTTGCCGAAGCCTGCGACATCCCCACACGCTGGTCCTGCCGCACCGGCGTGTGCCACACCTGCATCACCCACCTCGTCGCAGGCGACATCAGCTACACCACCCCACCCCTCGAACTCCCCGAGCCCGGGACCGTCCTGGTCTGCTGCAGCAAGCCGACCACCGAGGTCGTCCTCGATCTGTGATCGGCCGACAAAGCGGGTGAGGAGCCGCCTGACCAGCCACGTAGCCGTGGTGGATCGCACGCCGGACGCAGACCCTCGATACCCATGGCGGCCGTCGGCCCGCCGAGCACCGAAACCGCGCAGGGCCGGCGTCCAGGACTGCATGAGCCTCGGCCGCACCTCTCTGATGAGTCCCGCCGTTGAAGCGCGGGCGGCGCGGAGCCGACACCCGGCCAACGCCAGACGATGTCGACTTGGTGCCGGACAGGCGACGTGTCGCCCCCGTCTTGCCGCCGCCCCGCAAGCGGTGTCAGCGCAGTGCGGCGACCGCCGTGCGATAGAGGACGTCCTCGGTACGGTCCCAGGACCAGCCGCTCTCGACCACCAGGGTGCGCCAGCCGGTGGGGCCGAACCAGTGCCAGAGCAGGTTCGGCTGTCTCCTCCACCGGGTAGGAGGACGGTCGAGTCAGGGTGTGCATATGGCGGGCGGTCGTGTGCAGCGCGTCACGGTAATCCGCGGTGGCGCGCTCCCACAGGGCCTCGCCGTCCTCGTGGACGGGCAGCGCCTTGCGGATCGCCTCGTGCACGGTGAACTGACTCTCGTTGCCCATCCGTGTGCCATGAGCCAACGCTCGCAGAACTGCCCCGGCGCTGGCCGCCGACGTGGTGCATGAGGACTTCTGCAACCGCGAGGCGGCCGTGGCACCCCCGGCCTGCGCTCTGCCCGGCCCGGCCGGAGTCCTCGCCTCGGGTGCGTGGATGCGCCCTTCAGTGATCTGCGTTTCCCGGTCCTCGGCATCGCACGCAATGACGACCAGGTCTGGGTGCGGCTGCGCATGCGGGGCCGGCACACGGGGCCCTTCGTCCGCTACCGCGACGGCGCACTCGATCAAGCCATACCCCCCACCGGGCATGACATCGATTTCGAGCAGATCCATGTACTCGGCCTCCGTGACGGCAAGGTGGTGAGCCATGAGGCGGTACGCGACGACATCACCATGCTCGGCCAGCTCGGTGTCTTTCCGCCGGCCCCGCCCACGACACTCCGCATGATCGTCTGGCATATGACCGGGCGAGCCGCACGCGCCGCCACCCGTGTCACGGCCGAGGCCGCCGAGGCCGCCGAGGCGGCCGCGCTGCTGCGCGACAAACCGGCAGAAAGCCGCTGAGCCGACCGTGCCACGTCGGCTGAGAGGTCTGCGTGCGGCACTCGTCCCAGGACCGTGGCCGCCAGCGGATGCGATCGACCTCCGCGCGCGAGACGGCGTATCCGCGTAACGGTTCCTCGTGCGGAACCGACCAGTGCCCAGTTCGACAGATGGGAGGAGGGTGATTGTGGGGACGAACCGAGACCGTTGTGCTTCTGTTTGCGCGCTGACCGGGCCGAGAGCCTCTCCCCGCATCGGCGTCCTACGGCCGCCCGAGGTCGCTCTCACGTAGCCGACCGGTCGGTTATTTCGTAGGCTGATGTCATGGGACGTACTTCTGACGCCAGGCGGAAGATCCTGGACGCCGCCCGCTCGCTGATCGAGGAGCGCGGGTACTCGGCGCTCGGGGTGGCCGAGATCTGCAAGGCCGCCGGGGTCCCTAAGGGGAGCTTCTACTACTTCTTCGAGTCCAAGGAGGCCCTCGCACTCGCGGTCGTCGACGAACACTGGGCGGCCCAGAAGCGCGACTGGACACAAGCCCTGACCGGTGACGCGGAGCCGCTGTGGCGGTTGCGGCGGCTGTTCGAGGAGACGGAGGCCGGCCAGCGTGCCGTCCAGCTGGGCTGCGGCACCGTGGCGGGCTGTCTGTTCGGGAACCTCACTCTGGAGCTGAGTAACCAGACCGAGGCGGTCCGCGAGCGGCTGCAGGAGATCTTCGACGCACAGGTCGACATGGTGGAGTCCGTCATCGCCGAGGCCCGTGAGCGCGGCGAGGCCGCCGTGGCCGACACCCGTGAGGCGGCGCGCGCCGTCGTGGCCCAGCTGGAAGGCCAGGTGATGTTCGCCAAGCTGTACAACAACACGGACCGGCTCGGCCCCCTGTGGTCCAACTGCCTGGCCCTCCTCGGCGGACGGCCGACGCAGGAGGCCGTGGCCGGCGTCTGAGGTCCGATCTTCGCCTGCGCGACTGCTCCCGGCGGCTGCGGCGGCCTGGGAGGGCCCGGTCTCCTCAGGCCTCGTCCTCGTCCGGCACGGGGCAGGCGTACACCGGTGTGGACTGCCCCTCCTGCCCGGCAGACCGTGCCGCAGGGCTCTGGTCCACGACCGGCATCGCGTGGGGGAAGCCGACGCGGAGCACGGCGGCGGCGACCGCGCCGGCCAGGACCACCGCCGAGGCCAGGATCAGAGCCTGGTGGTAGCCGTGGTGGAGCAAGGGGGTGACGGCCAGCGGGCCGAGGATCTGGCCGACCGAGTAGCCGGCGGTCAGCAGCGCGACCGACCGCGGGAACCGCAGATGAGCGCCCGCGGCAAGGGTGAGGGTGCTGATGCCGATGAACGTCGCGCCGAACAGGATCGCGGAGACCAGTGCGGCCGGCACCCCGCCGACGACGGCGGGCAGGGCGATGCCGACGGCCTGGATGACCAGCGCGGTGAGCAGCAGGCCGGGGCGGGACCAGCGATGCCCGAACCATGCCCACAGCGCCGAGGACGGCACGGCGGCCAGTCCGGCCAGCACCCAGGCGCCACTGCCGACCCAGCCCGGGGAGCCTTGTCCGATCGCGGCGACGAGGAAGGTGCCAGCGACGATGTACCCGATGCCCTCCAGCGTGTAGCTGACGAACAGAGCGCTGAACCAGCGGTGTACCCGTGTCCTGGGATGCGAGCCCGCCCCGCCGCCGGAGGGTGCGGGCGTTTCCTCCGGACGCAAGGTCCAGCAGGCGACGGTCATGAGCGCGCAGAGCACGGCCGAGGCCCACCAGGCGGCGCGCCAGTCGCCGAACGCGCGCAGGAAGAGGACGACCAGACCGGACAGGGCGATCCCGGCGCCGACGCCTCCGAAGGCCCAGCCGGTCAGGTGGGCGGGGTGCTGCCTGAGGTGGCCGAGGAGGGAGTTGACCGCGATGACGAAGATCAGGGCGCTGGTGATCCCGGCGAGCAGCCGGAGACCAAGCCATGCGCCGGTGCTGTGGACGGTGGGCATCCCCGCCAGAGTGGCGGTCAGCACCACCAGGGAGACGCGAATGAGCAGACGGGAGCGGACCAGTGCCGGGACGAGGATGCCCGCCAGCGCGCCGATCAGATAGCCGACATAGTTGGCGGTGGCCAGGTTCGCACCAGCACTCGCGGACAGCCCTGCCTGCGCGTGCATCAGCGGCAGGATCGGGGTGTAGACGAAGCGGCCGACGCCCATGCCTGCCGCCAGTGCCGCGGCGGCCTGGGCCGCGTGGCCGCGCGGCGAGTGCAGCGTGCGGTGCGGACGAACGGACGACAGACCCAGGTCCGGCGAACTCATGTGGATATCCCTCTGACGCGGTGCAGATCTTGGCTGATGAAGGCCTCGGTGCCGCAGCCATGGGTGACGACGATGGCCCCGGCACAGGCGCCGGTCACTGCGGCGCGCCGACCGTGCCCGGGTCGTTGGGGTGGGGCGCCAGTACGGTGACGGTGAAGGTCATCCAGGACCGGAGCGGCAGTGTGCCGAGTATCTTCTCGTGCAGCTCGGCTTCGTCGGCGGCCCGCCAGATGCCGATGCTGCGCAGCTCGCCGACCGGACGCCACAGCCGGTACAGATGGCCGGAAGCGGCCAGTTCCGCCGCGCGGACCGCCTCGGCGGCTCGGCGGCGCCCGACCTCGTCCGCACTGACGCCCTCGGGGACGGTGGTGGTGATCTGCACCAGGAACTCTGGCATCTCCTCGCTCCTCTCGGATCCACGCCGGAGTCACTGGATCCGCGTCGTAGGGCCGTTCGGTGCCCCGTCCTCGCCTTCGTGCCTCCATCCTGGCCCTGCCACCAGGGACGTTGCCACGACCGGCTCCCTCCTTGCTGATAGGTGACACCTCCCAGCGGGCGTAGCATGACGGGCGTGGAGCTGCGCCAACTGAGGTATTTCATCGCGGTGGCCGAGGAGCTGAACTTCGGCCGGGCCGCCGCGCGGCTTCTGATCGCGGGCCCTTCCCTCTCCCAGCAGATCAAGGCCCTCGAACGCGACCTCGGAGTGCGCCTCTTCGAGCGCGATCGCCGCTCGGTGTCCCTCACTCCGGCCGGTGCGGAACTGCTCCCGCACACCCGCGCTCTGCTGGAACGGGCGGATGACCTCCAGCGCCGCGCTGGCCGGCTGTCCGGCTCCGAACCGGTCCGGCTCGGCTACGTCAACTGGCTGCCCGGAGATCTGACCGTTCGTACCTCCGCGGTGGCTCAGATCCACATCGACGCTTGGGTCGCCCCCTCCCACACCCAGGCAGCCCGGGTGGCCGACGGCAGCCTCGATCTCGCGGTGTGCTGGCTACGGGCCGAGGACGTGGAACGGCACCGCCTGAACGCTCGGATCCTCGGCGCCGATCGGCTCTATGCCGTCGCCAAGGGAGACGACACCAGCCCCGTGCGGGCCCGGGACACCGCGGTTCTCCTCGACGACGACATCACGTCCTGGTCGTCCTGGAACGTCTACGCCGAAGAACTCGCCGGTGACACCGGAGCCCGAGCCGTGCCCATATCGGACGGCGGCATCACCGGCCCGGCCTTCTTCGACCACGTCCGCCGCAGCGATCGTCCGATCATCAACTCGCCCAAGGGTCAGACCTGCGCGCTCCCGGCCGACCTGGTGCGACGCACCGTCGTCGCCCCCGAGGTCTACTGGATCTGGTCCCTCGTCCGACGCGAGGACGAGGCACGCGCGGCGGTCATCGCTGCCATGGACGCCCTGTGTGACGGCGTCGTAGACCTCGGCATACACGCCGCCGACGCCTGGCTGCCCGCCGGCGACCCGTACCGACAGTAGAGACCGAGTCCCCGCTGACGGAAGCCGCCATTCCCCGGCACCGACGCACCCCGTCGGTCCCGACGCAATCCGTGGTCCTCTACCTGCGACGTCCTCACCTGCACTGAGAGCCACGGCCTCTCAGACGGGAAGAATCGAGTCCCAGCGGAGGGGCCGCCAACCGTTGCCTCGCGGGCGCACGGCTGCCTATCGTCGAATAGTCGACCGGTCGGCTAGTGACTTTTCCACCGGTCCGGAACAGTCCTCCCACCTCGAAAGTGAAGATCACCGTGAGCATTGCGCAGCAGAAGGTCGCCGTCATCACCGGCGCGTCACAGGGCATCGGCGCCGGACTAGTGGAGGGCTACCGCGCACTCGGGTACGCGGTCGTCGCCACCTCCCGCACCATCGCACCCTCGGACGACGCGGAGGTCGTCACCGTCCAGGGGGACGTCGCGGATCACTCCACCGCCGACCGTGTCATCTCCGCCGCGGTGGAGCGGTTCGGCCGGGTCGACACCCTGGTGAACAACGCGGGCGTCTTCGTCGCCAAGCCCTTCACCGACTACACCCTCGACGACTATGCGGCCGTGATCGGCGTGAACCTGAACGGTTTCTTCCGTATCACTCAGTTGGCGGTCGAGCAGATGCTCTCCCAGGGCGGCGGTCACATCGTCAACATCACCACCAGCCTGGTGGACAGCGCTGACTCCAGGGTGCCCTCGGTGCTTGCCGCTCTGACCAAGGGCGGCCTGCAGTCCGCGACCAAGTCCCTCGCCATCGAGTACGCCCGCCGTGGCATCCGCACCAACGCGGTGTCGCCGGGCACCATCAAGACCCCCATGCACCCCGAGGAGACCCATGAGTTCCTCGCTGCCCTGCACCCGGTCGGCCGGATGGGTGAAGCGAGCGACATCGTCGACGCCGTGCTCTACCTGGAGAAGGCGCCCTTCGTCACCGGCGAGATCCTCCACGTCGACGGAGGCATGAGCGCCGGACACTGACCGTACATCGAGTCTTGGACCAAGGAGTGGACATGACCGCCACGACCGACGACGCGGAGATCCTGAGCGGAGTGCTCGACCAGTGGAAGGCCGCGGTCGACGCGCACCAGCCCGACCGCGTTGCCGCCCTCTTCACCGAGGACGCCGTCTTCCAGGGGCTGCACCCCTACAGCGTCGGACGCCAGGGCGTCGCCGACTACTACGACTCCCAGCCCCTCGGCATGAAGGCGGCATACCAGATCCTCGAGACCAGGCGGCACGCCGACGACCTCGTCCTCGGTTACCTCGCCGTCGAGTTCTCGTTCACGGACCGGCCCCCGCTGGACGTGAAACTCTCAGTCCTCGTTGTCCGCACAGGGGACGACTGGTCCATCGGCCACTATCAGGTATCCCGCCTGGATTAGCCTGTTCGGCCAGATCAACCGACCTCGTCTCTGGCGCATGTTGACGCCCGCTCAACGGGCGCTTCGCACCCGGGTTGCGCCGCACCGTGCCCCTGAGCGGGGTGA
The DNA here is from genome assembly GCF_042891915.1 of Streptomyces sp. NPDC001848. Taxonomy (NCBI): domain Bacteria; kingdom Bacillati; phylum Actinomycetota; class Actinomycetes; order Kitasatosporales; family Streptomycetaceae; genus Streptomyces; species Streptomyces sp. NPDC001848. The sequence goes on from NZ_JBIATP010000024.1 coordinate 61,214, forward strand.
CCGGTGTGGCGTACCTGCGCTGTCAGCGACGCCTTCTCAACTGCGGAAGCGTGCCAGCCGCTCCTTCTCTGTGGTCCGAGTCTCACTGGTGTTGCGGTGGCCACATGCGCTCTGGCCATGGAAGCGGCGGCTCACACGGCAGTCTGCCTCGACAACGTCCGTCGGTTCGCCGCGAGCACACCGCCGCCGCAACCATTCAGCGGCATTTGCTGGCTCCGTGTCAGGCTCCACGAACGGGCATTCACCGTCCATCTGGTCATGCCGGGCACTCAGAGAGCCGGCGGCTGCTTCGATGCCCTGTCCCTGCCCGGCGCCCGTACCGCGCTGGTGATGGGCGAAGCCGGCCGGACAGGGCAGCCACGCCGCAGCCACCATGGGGCAAGTACGCACGGCCGTGCAAACGCTGGTCGCTCTCGACCTGGAACCCGACGAGACCTGTGATGACCCCATGGCTGTGGTAGCCCGGCGCACCGGGTTCGGCTCACCGGAGTCGCTTCGCAGAGCGTTTCTGCGGCAGCTGGGTGTGACACCTGGTGCGTTCCGGGCCAGCTTCCGCACAACCGGCGTGGGCACTTCCGAGGCGGGCTCGGCGTAGTCCGTGACCGTTGTGCTGGTCGCCGGTGGAAGACCGCGGAGGCGGGAGGGCCCTGATCGACGGCGGCCCGGAGGGAGGAAGCCCGTACCTGAGAAGAACCACGCCGCGGTCGCGGTCACCGGAGTGACACCATCGGCCCGCGGGCCCAGGGCTTCGCACGCTACGACTCGACTCCTCATGCCTAGGCTGTGGCCGCGGTGCGGTAGAACTCGGCCGCGGTGACGGTGGCAGGGACGCCGAGTTCTGCGGCGACCGCGGTGATCGCCTTGTCGCCGACAGCCAGATCGGCCTGGCCGTCCGTGGTGAAGTACGGCGCGATGAACGTGTCGTAGTGGGCTCGGGCCTCTTCCGCGGTCTGTCCGCCGAGGAACGTCTGCATGTGGCGCACCGTGGTGTCGGGGTCGTCGTGGATCACCTGAAGGGCGCGCCGGTGGGCTCGTACGACGGCCTGGACCGCAGGGTCGTCCGGTGAGATGTAGGTGGGGTCGACGGCCACGCCCACGGTGGGGATCTGGAAGTGGTCGCCGACCCAGGCCAGCACCTGCCAGCCGTGCTCGGCGGCCACCGCCTCCGGTGCCATGGTGCTGCCGACGTAGGCGGCGTCGATGCTGCCGTCGCTGAGCCGGCGCAGATCCATGCCGTAGTCGCCGGGCGAGCGGACGATGGTCTTCACGTCACGGTCCGGGTCAAGGCCGGCCTTTCGCAGCACGATCCGGGCGAACGCGCCGGGCGGGGTGTGCGGGGCGTGGACCGCCAGCCGTCGACCGGCCAGGTCGGCCAGGGAGGTCAGGCCGGGGCGGGCGAGGAACCAGAACAGCGGGCGGTGGGTGTTGACACTGAGTGCGACCCACGGGGTGCCGTCAGTTAGTCGTGACAGCAGTGCCCGTCCGAGCCCGATGGTGGCGCAGCGGCGCAGCCGTTCCACATCCCAGGTGCAGCCGTCGCGCAGCGCGACGTGGACACCCTCCTCGGCGTAGTAGTCCTGCTGGTCGGCGATGTACGCGGCCAGCTCCTCGTGCAGGCCTCGTCCGACGTAGGCCAGGTCGATCGTGTGCATGAACGTCTTTCCTTGATCGTTTAAGGGCTCGGCCGCGTGTGCAGAGGTCAGCGGGACGTCAGTACATGGCCATGCCGCCGTTGACCGCGGCCGTGGTACCGGTCATGAAGGAGTTGTCCTCGGCGGCGTAGAACGCGACCGCCTGGGCGACATCGGCCGGGTAGGCCAGGCGGCCCAAGGGGGTGGCGGCCACCTGCCGCTGCCTCGTCGCGTCGTCGAGCACGGCATCGGCGGTGCGGGACTCCACCGGGCCGGGCGAGACGACGTTGACCGTGATGCCCTGCGGGCCGAGTTCCTGGGCGAGATACCGGGCGAACTGCTCGAGTGCGGCCTTGGAAACGCCCAGCGCGATCATGCCCGCCCGAGGCAGGCGGCTGAGTCCGGTGCCGATGTAGATGAGGCGTCCCCACCCTCGTTCGGTCATCATGGGCAGTACGGCTTTGGTGACCGCGAACGCCGCGTGCATCTCGGCGTCGATCTTGCCGCCCAGTTCTTCCCACGTCATGTCCTGGAACGGCTTGACCGCATACGGGATGAGCGCGTTGTGCACGAGCACGTCGATGCCGCCCCAAACCGCCTGGACCTGTCCGACCATGCTCTCGACGGCCGCCTCCTCGCGCACGTCGGCCTGCACGGCCATGGCCTGGCCGCCTGCGGCCTCGATGTCGGCCACGACCCCCTCGGCCGCCTTGGTGTTGCGGAGGTAGTTGACCACCACGCGCATTCCTCGCGCGGCCAGAAGTCGCGCCGTGGCCGCGCCGATTCCGCTGCTGGCCCCCGTCACCAATGCCACCCTGCCGGTTGTCCCGGTCATGGGCCCACCTCCTGCTCGTCGTCGCGGGCCGTCGGGATGACCGCCCGGGGTTGTTCGTCGTCGATGCCCTGGCCTGTCGGGCGGATCGCCCCGTACAGCACGGTGTCGACGGTCGCCCGCAGCAGATCGGCCGCGGTCCAGTCCAGATCGCGCGGCAACTCCGACATAAGCAGCCGCTCCAACGCGCCGCGGGTGATCTCACTCAGCAGCTCGGGCGGCGCCACCAGCAAGCCCTGCCGGTGTCCCTCCCGGAACAGCTCGTCGAGCCGCTGGTAGACCACCGCGTCCACACGCTGCTCCACGTACTGGCGCAGCATCGTGTCGCCCCGACCCGTCGCGAGCTGAGTCGCGCCGATCCGCCCGAGCTCACTGCCCGCCGCGATCAGGAACCGCTGCACCCGCACACCGAACGGCTGGCCTTCCGCGTCCTCGGTCGCCGCCACCAGCGTGCGCTCCACTGCGGCGAACTGGCGGTCCAGCACCGCGGCCAACAGGCTGCGCTTGTCTGGGAAATGACGGTAGATCGTCTTCTTGCTCATCCCGAGCTCACGAGCGAGATCGTCCATGCTCACCCGCGCGAAACCCGACCCGAAGAACAGCCGACTGGCCGCCTCCACGATCACGTCCGCACGCCGCTCGTCACTGGTGGAAACTCGAGAAACTGGATTAGTTTCCATAGTTCCCATCGTTGCCCTCTGTCTCTTCGCTGTCAAGGCATGCCGTACGTCCCCAGTGCCTGCCGGCGAGGTCTGGCCGGGGGCGCTCTACCCGGCGGTGGCGAGCCCGATGAGCAGCAGGGCGATGTCGTCCGTCCGGGGCGCGGTCTGCCGTGCATGGTTGATCAGGGTCGTGGCGAGCCGGTCCATGGGCTGTGTCGAGGCCCGGGCGAGCTGGGCGGCGAGCCCGGACATGGCGTCGTCCATGTCGACCCCGGGAGTCTCGACGAGGCCGTCGGTGTACAGGGCGAGGACGGTGCCGCGTGTTAGCGGGATCTCGGTGGGGGGATAGTCCGCGTCGGGGTCGATGCCGAGCAGCACGCCGGGTCGGAGCGGAAGGACCTCGGCGTGGCCGTCCGGGTGACGCAGAACGGGCGGGGGATGGCCGGCGGTGGCGAGGACGGCCCGGCGGCGTGCGAGGTCGAGCTGGGCGTACAGGCAGCTGACGAAGCGGCCCGGGTCCATGGCGACCAGCAGGCGGTTGGCCTGTGCGAGGGCCTGTGGAGGCGTGGCCCCCGAGGCGGCGTGGGAGCGGATGGCGGGGCGCACCCGGCCCATGAGCGCGGCGGCGGTGACGTTGTGGCCCTGGACGTCGCCGATGACCGCGGCTGCGGTGGTGTCGTCGACCCGGACCAGGTCGTAGAAGTCGCCGCCGATGTCCATGCCGCGGACGCTGGGCAGATAGCGGGCCGCCACATCCAGTCCAGGAAGGTTGGGCAGCGAGTCGGGGAGCAGGGCCGCCTGCAGGGTCTTGGCGAGTTCGTTGCTGGTGTCGTACAGGCGGGCCCGTTCCAGCGCCTGCGCGATCAGTCCCGCGAGCGCGATGAAGACGACCCGCTGCTGGTCGGGAAAGGGGTGGGGCCGGTCGAAGGCGAACACGCACGAGCCCACCGGACGCCCGGAGGCGATCAGCGGCAGAAACGCCCAGGCATGCAGACCCTTCTGATGCGGGGCGGGCGGGTAGGCCCGGGACAGCTCGTCGAAGGAGGCGAAGAAACTGGGCACGCCGGTGGCGAGGACCTGGACCGCGGGTGCCGGGTGGGTCAGCGGCACGCCGTCGAAGTGTTCGAGCAGCGAGGGGTTGTAGCCGCTGCGGCCGATGACCCGCATTCTGCCGTCCTCGGCCGCGAGCAGGGCGACGGTCCGGGCTCCGAACGCCGGCAGCATCTCCTCGGTGACCAGATCGACCACGTCTGAGACGCCCACGGTTTCCGACAGGGCGGCGGCCAGGTGCAGCACCCGGTAGATCTCGCCCAAGCGGATCGGCTCGCCCCGGAACGTCTCCGTCATGGTGGGCCCCGGCTGCGAGTCCCCGCCCGGACCGGTCGGCGATATGCGGACGCTCACCCCCGAGCCGTCGGGATAGAGCTCGAACGCGAGCCACTGGTCCGGCGGGTGCATGGCGGTGTAGTAGCCGGGCTTCCGGCTGACCACGGTGGCGCGGAAGTGGTCCTCGAAGGCCGGGTCGGTGCACCAGGGCAAGGACTGCCAGGGACGCGTGCCGATCAGATCGTCGGGGCTGCTCGCGCCCAGTAGGGCGGCGGCGGTGGCGCTGACGTAGGTGAACCTGCCCTGGAGGTCGAGGGAGCAACTGCCCCAGGGCAGCCGCTCGACGAGGTCGGCCGCGGCGAGCGCCTCGGCCGGCCCCCGCTTGCCGGCGGGCGGCTGCACCAGGGTGCGGGGTGTGGGTCCCGGGCCGACGGCGTGGCCGGTGCCGGCGGCGTCGCGCAGGAACCGCGCCAGACGCCGACCGGCGGCACGGACCCGCTCAGGGCTCGGGCCGTCGGTACTGGTGGCGCCGGCGCCGGCGCCGGGCCAGAACAGCAGCAGTGCGCCCCAGACCGTGGTTCCGGTGAGGAGCGGTGCCGCGACCACCGCATGGTGGTAGGGCAGGGCGATCGCCGTGCGGGGATAGCGACGGGCGAGGTCCTCCGGGTCGCTGAGCCAGATGAGCCGCCGCTCGCGCACCGCATCGGTCACGGGAAAGCGGCTCGACAGCGGGACCCCGAACCAGGGCGCGAGATACTCCGCCGGCATGCCTGCGGCCACCTCCAGCCGCAGGGTCTGGCCGTCGGACGCCAGCAGGAAGACCGCTCCCGCGTGCACGCCGGTGTCGCGCACGGCGAGCTCCAGCAGCCGGTCCAGCTCGGCCCGGCGCAGTGACCCGGCGGTGGGTGAAGGGGAGCGGGGCCCGTGGGGCTGCGCCGCGCCGCCTTCCCGCATGGCGCACATACCAGTACCGTACGTCCGCACCCGCCGACCCCGCGCGGAGGCCGCTGCCGACTCCCGTCTCGGACGCTGTTCCCCACGACGGTCAGCTCGTCCCGTTCGTGTCAGCGTTCGAGGACGAGGGCGAGGCCCTGGCCCACGCCGATGCAGAGGGTGGCGACGCCCGTGCCGGAGCCGCGGCGGGCGAGCTGGTGGGCGACGGTGCCGGCGAGGCGGGCGCCGGAGGCGCCGAGGGGGTGGCCGAGCGCGATGGCGCCGCCCTGCGGGTTGAGGATCGCCGGGTCGAACTCTGGCCATTCGGCGAGGCAGCCGAGGACCTGGGCGGCGAAGGCCTCGTTCAGCTCCAGTACGTCGAGATCGGCGAAGGTCCGGGCGGCCTTGGCCAGGGCCCGGGCGACGGCCTCGACGGGGGCGAGGCCGAAGTAGTCGGGGTCGATCGCGGAGACTCCGGTCGCGCAGACGCGTGCCAGCGGCTCGCGGCCGATGGCCTTCACACCCTCCTCGTCGGCCAGCAGCAGGGCGGCGGCGCCGTCGTTGAGGGGGGAGGCGTTGCCGGCGGTGACCGTGCCCTGCTTGGTACGGAAGGACGGCTTGAGCCTTGCCATCGCCGCGAGGGAGGCGTTCGGGCGTACGCACTCGTCGGCCGCGAACAGCTGGAGGTCGCCGTTGCGCTGCGGGACCGGGACGGGCACCAACTCGGCGTCGAACAGGCCCTGTTCCTGGGCGCCTGCGGCCTTCTGGTGGCTGTGCAGGGCGAACTCGTCCTGCTGCTCACGGCCGATCTTGTGCTTCTCGGCGATCAGCTCGGCTGACTCCCCGAGAGGGATGGTCCATTGCGGGTTCATCGCCGGGTTCACCATGCGCCAGCCCAGCGTGGTGGAGTACAGCTCGGCGTGGGCGGCCGGGAACGGTCTGTCGTTCTTAGGTAGGACGTAGGGGGCGCGGGTCATGGACTCCACGCCGCCGGCGATAGCGGCGGAGGCGTCGCCGACAGCGATGGCGCGGGCGGCCTGGATGACGGCTTCGAGTCCGGAGGCGCACAGCCGGTTGACCGTCGCCCCGGGCACGCTGGTGGGCAGGCCGGCGAGCAGGCCGGCCATGCGGGCCACGTTGCGGTTCTCCTCGCCGGCGCCGTTGGCGTTGCCGAGGTACACGTCCTCGATGCGCGCAGGGTCCAACTGGGGTATGCGGGAGAGGAGTTCGCGGATGGCGTGGGCAGCCAGGTCGTCGGGGCGCAGCGAGGCCAGGCCGCCGTTGTAGCGCCCGATCGGCGTGCGCACGGCGTCGACGATGTAGACGGGGTTCACAGCAGGCCCTCCGTGACGGTCAGCTTGGCGTCGGTCTTGGCGATGATCTCCTCGACGTCGACGGAAGGTGCGCACTCGACCAGCACAAGCCCCTCGTCGGTGACGTCGAGGACACCGAGATCGGTGATGATCCGGTTCACGCAGTGCTTCCCGGTCAGCGGCAGCGTGCACTCGGTGCGGATCTTCGGCGAGCCGTCCTTGGCTGTGTGCGTCATGGCGACGATGACCGTGCGGGCGCCGTGGACCAGGTCCATCGCACCGCCGATCCCCGTGATCATCTTTCCGGGGATTGCCCAGTTCGCCAGGTCCCCCTGCTCGGAGACCTGCATGGCACCCAGCACCGCGACGTCGATGTGCCCGCCGCGGATCATCGCGAAGGACAGTGCGGAGTCGAAGAAGGAGGCGCCGGGCAGGACCGTGACGGTCTCCTTGCCGGCGTTGATCAGGTCCGGGTCGACCTCGTCCGCACCCGGGTAGGGGCCGGTGCCCAGGATGCCGTTCTCCGACTCGAGGATCACCTCCACCCCTGGCGGCAGGTAGGTGGGGATCAGCGTGGGCAGGCCGATGCCGAGATTGACGTACTGGCCGTCGCGCAGCTCACGCGCGGAGCGGGCGGCCATCTCCTCACGAGTCCAGGCCATCAGCTGGTCACCGTCCGCCGCTCGATCTTCTTGTCCGCCGCCTGCTGCGGGGTGAGGGCCAACACCCGCTGGACGAAGATGCCGGGCAGGTGCACCGCGTCCGGATCGATCTCGCCCGGTTCGACCAGCTCCTCCACCTCCGCGATCGTGAGCCTGCCGGCCATGGCCGCGAGGGGGTTGAAGTTGCGGGCGGACTTGCTGAACACCAGGTTTCCGTGCCGGTCGCCCTGCGCCGCCCGCACCAGCGCGAAGTCGGTGCGGATGCCGCGTTCGAGCACGTACTCGGTTCCGTCGAAGACCCGCACCTCCTTGGCCGGCGAGGCCAGTGCGACCCCGCCGGAGCCGTCGTAGCGCCAGGGCAGACCGCCCACGGCGACCTGCGTACCCACCCCCGCCGGGGTGTAAAAGGCGGGGATGCCCGCGCCGCCGGCGCGCAGCCGTTCGGCGAGCGTGCCCTGAGGGATCAGCTCCACCTCTAGCTCACCGGACAGGTACTGCCGCGCGAACTCCTTGTTCGCCCCGACATACGATCCTGTCACCCGTCCGATCCGGCCCGCCGAGAGCAGTACCGCCAGGCCCGAATCCATTGCCCCGCAGTTGTTCGAGACGACCGACAGCCCGCCGACGCCTCGCTCGAACAGGGCCTGGATCAGCACGTTCGGCACACCACTCAATCCGAACCCGCCCACGGCCAACGACGCTCCATCCGGCACATCCGCCACGGCCTCCAGGGCCGTATTGACCAATTTCCCCATATTTTTCGGATCTCCAGATGCTCGCGTGAATTCTGTGTCCATCGCGGAGTGTTTTACGCCGCCGACATGTCCGCCCGATGTGCATTCAGCCTGCCGGGGCCGTCCGCTGAGACCTGGTTCCACGGTCCGATGCCACGGCGCGCCTGGCCATCCCGCAGATCGGCGATATTGGCTCCGATTCAAGCGTTGTGCCGTCGGCCGCTCTCGCACGAATCGGGTATTTCACGTTCCTGCGGGAACGAGATGCTGACGTGACAGGCGGGCGACCCCGTACGCCACCAGCGCGAGCCCGAGCACCTGGAGGGTCAGCCACCAGCCACCACGCAGTCTTTCCCCGTAGAGGGTGACGCCGAGCGCCAGGCTCACCAGGGTGTCCCCGAGGGTCAGGGCAGGTTGGGAGGCGACGAGCGGTCCGGACTGCATGGCGTTCTCCAGCAGGAACAGGGCGCACACGCCGAGGGCTGCGAACGCATAGGTCTGCCATGTGGTGAAGAAGGCACCCATACCCCGGCTCCCGAGGGCGGCGGTCGAGGACTTCATGAGCGCAGCAGTGAGGGAGTAGGAGACGGCGGCGGCCAGGCCCATGCACGCGGCGCGCGCCGCGCCGTTGGGCAGCCTGACCGCGACGCTGCACAGCACCACCACGGCGAGCAGGCAGCAGGTCAGTACCGCTGCCCACCGGGCCGCGGGGATCCCGAGAGTGCCACCGGTCGGCGCGGCCGCGAACAACGCCAGGCCCAGGCCGCCCCCGATACTGCCGACGGGCACCCAGCCGGCCCGGGGCAACGGGCGCCCGAAGACGATGCTCGCGAGCAGCAGTACGAACGGCAACTCCAGCATGAAGAGCGGCTGTACGACCGCCAGGGCGCCGGTGGCCAGCGCGGCGCCCTGGAAGATCGCCGAGAGGGCGACCCCACCTATGCCGAGCAGCCAGACCGGTGTGCGCAGCAGGTCCCACATCAGGCCGATGCGCAGACCGCTGGACTGCGGGACGACGGTGGCGGCCCGGCGCTGCATCACGGTTCCCAGTGCGTTGGTTGCGGCTGCGAGCAGAGCGAAGATCGGTGACAGCACGGTCATCATCGTGGTCTCCTGTCCCGAGATCGCTGTGATCGATGATCGATCGATCGTGGGTGTGGGTCAGTGCTCTGCGAGAAGATGCATCAGTTGGGCGTCCAGGTCGACATGCACGTGCTCGGTGCCGGGTGACACCACCGCATCGGTACGTTGCAGGAACTCCGTCACCACCGGCCAGGGGAACATGAGGTCCGCCCGTCCTGCGGGCGGCGTGAGGACGATCTGCACCATGTGCTGTCCCTGGTGCCAAGCAGGGCGCAGGCGGACATCGCCGATACCGACTGGCTGGAGCAGCCCCTCTCTCAGGAGCTCACGGGCGAAGAACCACTCGACCGCCCGGTCACCGCCGAGGCGGAAGGTCGCATTGACCGCGTAGGGATCGTCGGGACGATAGCCCAGTCGCGTGGACACGGGCACCGCTGAGCCGTCCGGCATGACGAGGAGTGCACATAGCTCGGCATCGACGGCACCGGTGCTGGGTCTCGGCATCTCATCCTCACTCACTCGGTACGGGAGTCGAGCCCTCCGGCCCGGGGCTGTCCCGGACGCCGGGCCGGAGGGCTGTCAACGGGTGTTCCATGCGCTCTTGGAACACCGCTGCCCCCTGCGTGCATCCCGCCTTCCGCCGCCGTCCCGGGTGACCTCGCTCACCAGCCCGTGGTGCGGGCCCACTGCCTCGAACGTGGCCCGCCGGGACGAGACGGTGCTCCTGGGCATAACCCTCCAGCAGCGAGCGCAGCCGTCGGTGACCTCGGTGCAGTCGGGACAGCACGGTGCCGACGGGAGTCTGCATGATGTCGGCGATCTCACGGGTGGTGAAGCCCTCGACGTCGAAGAGGTACACCGCCGTCCGGAAGTATTCCGGGACGGCTTGCAGCGCCGCCTTGACGTCCGAGTCCGGCAGGTGGTCGAGCGCCTCGGCCTCAGCGGAGCGCAGTCCCGACGAGGTGTGCGAGGCCGCGCGGGCGATCTGCCAGTCCTCGATCGCCGTCGTGTCGTCGCGTTGCGGCCGCCTGCGTTGACTGCGGCGGTAGTTGAGGAACGTGGTGGTGAGGATGCGGTACAGCCAGGCCCTGAGATTCGTGCCCTCGCGGAACTGGTGGAACGAGGCGTAGGCCCGGGCGTACGTCTCCTGGAGCAGGTCCTCGGCGTCGGTCGGACTGCCGGTCATCCGCACGGCGGCCGCGAAAAGCCGGTCACGGTGTACCAGTGCCGGTTCGAAGAGGGCCTGCATGTCGTGGTCCGCGACGGCCTTCGCGTCCTCATCGGTCGTCCCCGTCGCCGCCGGACTCAGCGGGATGTCGGGCTCGGCCTCGCAGTTGGGTCCGGTTCCGGTCATGGTGCCTCCTGGGGTGGGGACGACGGCCGGATCTCAGCCGTCGATCAGGTGCGCGCCGGACCGGTCCGCACCTAGTCCGGGAGACGCATGGACAGCGGCCGCATTCCTGGGTTCGGCACCCCCCGACCTGAACCCTCGCCGCTCGTGAATGCGGACCCCTCGGACGCCGTTCTGGTGACCTCGACCGGCATATCCGCCTGACAGAGGTCCGGATCCACGATCCAGCCCATGGACACCCACCGCATCACGCAGACGAGTGATGTCCGTCGAGAGCCGGAGGCCCCGGGCGGGGAGCCTGTCGCACGAACAAGGTATTTCAACGCCGGCGCCCGTTATCCCTCGCGGATGACGTTGACCCCCGTCATTCAGGCATCGAAAGTCTTGCTTCCAAGCAGACGGCGGGACTGGGGAATTCTCATGAAGACATTCGTGCATCGGGGACAGATCACCAAGGTGGTCTTCGGCACCGGCACGCGCAGCCGTATCCCTGAAGAGGCTGATGCCCTCGGATGCCGTCGGGTGCTCATCCTGTGCACACCTGGTCAAGCGGGCCAGGCAGTGGAGGTACACGACGTACTGGCTACGGCGGCGGTGGGAACCTTCACGGAAGCGGCTCCGCACACCCCCGTCGAGGTCACGGAGAAGGCCGTCGCGTATGCCAGAACCGTGGGAGCGGACTCGGTGCTCGCCATCGGCGGTGGCTCGACGATCGGCCTCGGCAAGGCGATCGCTCTGCGGACCGGGCTGCCACAGATGGCGTTGCCCACCACCTACGCCGGCTCGGAGATGACGCCGATCCTCGGAGAGACCGAAGGGCGCCGGAAGACGACCCGCCGGCTGCCGGAAGTGCTGCCGAAGACCGTGGTGTACGACGTCGACCTGACGTTCACGTTTCCCACGGCGGCATCGGTGGTCAGCGGCATCAACGCGATGGCGCACGCGGTGGAGGCCCTCTACGCACAGGACCGGGACCCGCTCGCCTTCCTGATGGCCGGTGAAGCGCTCGAATCCCTCATCCGCTCCCTCCCGGTCGTCGCACAACGTCCGGACGACCGCGAGGCGCGGGCCGACGCCCTGTACGGGGCGTGGCTGGCGGGCACGTGCCTCGGCACGGTCGGCATGGCCCTGCACCACAAGGTGTGCCACGTCCTGGGCGGCACGTTCGGGCTTCCGCACGCCGAAACCCACACGGTCGTGCTGCCGCACGTCGTCGCCTACAACGCACCGGCGGCGCCCGAGGCCATGGCACGCATCGCAAGGGCGCTGTCGGCGGCCGACGCCGCGAAGGGACTCTTCGACTTCGCGGGACGGCTCGCCGCCCCCAGGGCACTGCGGGACCTCGGCATGCCGGAATCGGGCATCGAGCAGGCGGCCGAACTCATCGTGCGGGACGGCTACTGGAACCCGCGGCCAGTCGAACGGACGGCGGTACGCGCCCTCCTGACCCGCGCCTGGGCCGGACAGCCGCCGTGCACATCACCCGGCGACGGACATCCCCGGACCGAGTCCGCGACCCACCACCCAACCACCACGGGAGCGCGTCATGCGTGATCTGACCAGCGACACCATCACCGAGGCCGTGATCTCGACCATGCGGGACACCAAGGACTCCCGCGTCGCCGAGATCCTGGAATCACTGGTGCGGCACCTGCACGCCTTCGTCCGCGACGTCGAACTGACGCAGGACGAATGGGCCCGGGGAGTCGACTTCCTGACGCGCACCGGGCAGACGTGCACCCCGACGCGTCAGGAGTTCATCCTGCTGTCCGACGTGCTCGGAGTCACCATGCTGGTCGACGCCCTGACCAACCGACGCCCCAGCCAGGCCACGCAGAACAGCGTGCTGGGCCCCTACTTCAGGGAGGACAGACCGCAGCAGGCCGACGCCGCCGACATCTCCGGGGGTCTGACCGGTACCCCGCTGTTCTTCGAGGGGCGGGTCGTGGACCACCAGGGAGCGCCGGTGGCCGACGCGGCGGTGGACGTCTGGCACAGCGACTCGGACGGCCACTACGACATCGAGGTGCCCGGCCTGGACGAGCCGGCCATGCGCGCGCTGTTCCGCACCGACGAGACGGGGCACTTCGCTTTCCGTTCCATCCGCCCGTCCAGCTACCCGATACCCGGTGACGGCCCGGTCGGCGAACTCATGAGCGCGACCAGCAGGTCGCTCATGCGTCCCGCCCATGTGCACCTGCTGATCGAAGCGCCGGGATTCCAGCGCGTGACCACCATGCTCTTCCCCTCGGACGACCCGCACCTGGACACCGATCCGGTGTTCGGCGTCAAGGAGTCGCTGGTCGACCGCTACGACACCTACCCGGCCGACGCCGGGCCCTGCCGGGGCATGACCGACGTGCCGTACACCCTGCTGCGCCACACCTTCGTCCTCGAACCCTGCGTCACGGACTGATCCCCACGGCGCCACCACGACGGGAGCCGGTCATCCACGACGACGGCCGATGTCAAACACTTCATCACACCGCGGGGTTCAGCCCCGAATTCACGGAGGTCCTCAAATGAGTGAAACCCTTGATGCCGTCTTCGGGTTCCGAGCCACGATGAGCCGGCTCGCCACGGGTGTCAGCGTGATCACCACATGCTCGGGCAGCACGCCCATCGGCATGACGGCGAGCGCCGTCTCCGCACTGTCGCTGGAGCCGCTCCAACTACTCGTGTGCATCGGCAACCAACTCTACACGCGGACCGCGATCGCGGAGCACGGTCGCTTCGCCGTCAACGTCCTCGGCGAGGACAGCGAGCACCTCGCGCGGAACTTCGCCGTCTCCAAGCCGGACAAGTTCGCGGGTGTGGAGACCATCGACGACCACGGCGTGCCGGTGCTGAAGGACGCCATCGCGGCTGTCGTGTGCGACGTCGCCGCGGCGCTGCCCGGCGGCGATCACACCATATTCGTGGGCGACGTCCGTCACTTCGAACACCGGATGGAAGGCCGGCCGCTGCTCCACTTCGGCGGAGACTTCGGCACGCTCAGGCCCCCCTGCTAGCGCAGGTGACAGCGGCCCGACGAAGGCTGCCGTATCCCTGCCCCGGTCCACTACGGCCCCCGGCGTCCGCCTCCTGCAGGCGAGCCACGGACGCCGGGGGCTCCACTAGTCCCGACTCCGCCGAAGGTGCCATGACCAGTTCCGTGCCGACCTTCAAGCTGCGTCCTGGGGACCAGCCCCCGCACCAGCTGACCCGCCCCCGGCTTTTGCGCCGGCTGGACGCGTCGACCGAGCCCGTGGTGGTGGTCTCCGCGCCCGCCGGTGCCGGAAAGACGGTGCTCCTGACCGAGTGGTCGCGAAGCCTCGCAACTCGTGGCGCGTGCGCCTGGCTCAGCCTGGACGCCTACGACAACGCCCCGGGCCGGCTCTGGGCCGGCATCCTGCGGGCGTTGCAGCACGTACGGCCGGAACTCCCCGTCCGCCCCCACAGCGGCGAGTGGACACTCGACGCGTGGCTCGAGGAGATCCTGCCGAGACTCGTGAACGGACTGGACGGACAGGGACCGCTCGCGCTGATCCTCGACGGAGTGGAATCGATCACGGACGTCGATGCGGTCCGCAGTCTTTCGGATTTCCTGACAAGGCTTCCGCAGGGCTTTCGCGTCGTTCTGTCGACCCGTCACGTTCCGGGTGGACCCGTACCGACCCTGCGCGCCCGGGGCGCGATCGCCGAACTCGACCGGCACGACCTGGCCTTCACCCCCGAGGAGGCACAGGCCGTGCTCACCGATCTGCTCGGGTCCGCTCCTGCCCCGGACACGTTGAGCGCGGTGTACGAGACCACCGAGGGGTGGGCGGCGGCGCTGTGCATCATGGGCCGTACCCTCGCTCGCTCGTCGGACGACGCCGACACGGCGGCCGACCTGACCCGCGGCAGGCGAGCGGTCACCGAATACCTGGCCACCGAGGTGCTCCACCGGCTCACCACCGAGCAGCGCGAGTTCCTGCTCCGTACCAGTGTGCTCGACGAGTTGAGTGCCGGGCCGTGCCAAGCCCTCGCCGGGGACCGGGCGGGCGTACTGCTGCGCGAGCTCGCACGGACCGTCCAACTGCTCGTGCCCGTAGCCGCCGATCCCTCGGCATACCGGCGTCACCGTGCACTGTCCGCGCTGCTCTGCGACCTTCTCGGATCCGAAGGGCGCGAGACCGCCGTGTCGTTGCACAGGGCGGCGGCTCGGTGGTACTCACGGCAGGGCGAGACCACCGCGGCCGTACGGCACTGGGTGCGCGGCGGTGACGAGGCCGCCGCCGTCGCGTCGATACTCCACGACTGGGAACAGGCGATCTCGGCAGGCCGTGGTCCGGAGGTCAGACAATGGCTGGAGCTCTTGCCGCTCCGCACGGTCGCCGCCGACGCAAGACTGTGCGTCGTGGCGGCGATGGCGGACCTGTCGGGGGGTGCTCCGGAAACGGCCCGGCGCTGGCTGGACGTGGTCCGGCTCAGGGGGCCGGGAGCGGAGAAGGTCGGCGAAGGCAGCACGGTGTCCGATGCGGCGGCCGTCGCCCGGGCCGTGGCCTGCTGGCTGCAGGGGGAGGTCCTGACCGGCGACCGTCTCGCCGAAACCGTCTTCGCCGGCACCGTCCCGTTGACTTCCTGGCGTGCCCTGGCCTGTACGGCCCGCGGTACCGCTCTGCTGTGGACCTCCCAGTACGAGGAGGCCGAGGCGCTGCTCGGCGAGGCGACCCGTGACGCGCATGCCGCCGGGCATGGCCTGACGCTCGTCCGCGCGCTGGGGCTGCGGGCGCTGTGCGCCCTGTTGGCCGGACGCCATGAGCCGGCGCGCATGCTGAGCGACGAAGCCCTGGACGCGGCCGGGACGGCCGGGCTGGAGCGGCACTTCGTCGCGGCGCCCGCCTACATCGGCAGGGCCGGCCTGCTCCTCGATGAGGGACGGGCCGACGAGGCCGAACGGACTCTGGCTGATGCGGAAGCGGCGCTGGCGCACTCGTCCAGGACAGGCAGCGAACCCCAGATGCACGCCTTGTATCACGGCACACGGGCACGACTTGCCACTGCGCGACGCAACGCGGACGCCGCGCGGGAAGCCCGTGAGGCGGCCGAGCGGGCAGCGGCCCGGTGCGAGTCACCAGGAGTGCTCACGGATCTGCTCGGGGGAGTCGGGGAGGACACCGTCGTGCCGCTCGTCGTGTCCGGCCCCCAGGAGCTGTCGCTCGGCGAGCGCCGGGTGCTCCGCGCCCTGTGCGGTCCGCTGACACTGCGTGAGATCGCCGCCGAGTTCTATGTGTCCCACAACACCGTCAAGACACAGGTACGGGCGGTCTTCCGCAAACTCGGTGCGCACGACCGGAGCGCAGCGGTCGCCAGGGCCCGGGAGTGCGGCATGCTCTGACCCGGGCCCCGGCATCCTGCTACGAGTCGTTCTGACGAGAGGCGTCCTGGCGTCGGGCGTAGTCCGCCTGGGCCAGGTACGCGGTCTCCTGCTCCCCATCGTTGCTCACGCTCTCGATGCCGCAGACCTTGCGCGCGAGGTCCGCCATGCTGCCGGTGGGGGACATCTCGGCACGTTTCATCGTGAGGCTTCGGATGGCCAGCAGGGGCGTGCCGTTGAAGTTCTCGAAGGTGCTGATGCGGTCGCCCCAGTCGGACAGGAACATGTCGCGGATCACCCGGCTGATCTTCAGCCGGTCGTGCGGCCTGCCGACCGGTCCGGTCTGCAGCGCCGTCAGCCACGGCCGCAGTTCGGGCCGCTCCCACTGCCCCTCGGTGGGATAGATGAGCGCGGCACGACCGGACAGGTCGATGAGCTCGTGGGTCAGGTCGGTGATGTGCTCGATGTAGTAGGCCCGCCCGAAGTCGAACATCAGAACGTTCGGCTTGTAGATGCCGCCGGGAGTGAAGAAGCCTTCGTCCTCCGAGGCGATCACATGCGCCTTGAGCGTCTGGAGGAAGCCGGCGAACCGGGCGATCCGCGCCTGGACGGGCGGCAGTTGGTAGGTGCCGATGTGCTCGGTGATCAGCAAGGCCAGACCGAGCATCAGCTCGGCCTTGACCATGGCACGCACCAGCGAGTGGTAGTGCAACCAGTCGAAGACGCGCTGCGGGTACAGCGAGGCGTGCTGGGGGTTGCCGATGTGGAAGACCCGGTTCCAGGGGATGAGCACGTCCTCGAACACGATGATGCTGTCCAGCTCGTCACCCTGCGAGGCGAGCGGGTGCTCCACCTCCTCGCCGTCGCGGACGTTGCTCTCGCGGCAGATGATGGTGACCCCGGGGGTGTTGGGCTTCACCGCCCCGTAGATGATCTGCTCCGACACGATGCCGGGGCGGTAGAAGACGCCGATGTGGATCCAGTCCCCGAAGGCCGCGCCGGTGCTGATCGACTTCACACCCCGCACGGTGATGCCCTCGTCCGAGGTGGCGACCACCCGCAGTGCGGGGGAGATGGCCTGTGCGGAATCGCGCGAGCGGTCCGCCTGCGGGTCGACGAAGGCCGGCGTCGCGTTGAGGTCGCCGTCCCGCATCACGTTCCAGAAGTCGAGGATCCCACCGGTGAGGTCCCGCCCGTCGGTCCCGACGGACTGGCTGCTCCAGGGCTCAGGGTCGTCGACGTAGGTCAGCAGGACGTAGTTGTTGACGTCCGGCGTGCGCGGGATCGCACCACCGCCCAGTTCCCGCTGCACCGTCTCCAGGTAGCGCCGCTTACGCAGCAGGTCCTCCTTGGAGCGGTGCTGGAACCATGTCATGGACCGCCGGACACCGTCCTCGTCCAGGAACGTCATGACGTCCTGGAGGTCGGGACGGTGGTGCAGGTCGTAGAAGTCCGCGATGCTCCGGGCGTACGCCCTGGTCTTGGGGTGCGTGGACACGTCGTCGACGAGTTCGTCACCCACCCACACCGTGCGGCCGTCGTTCAATGCCGCGAGGTATTCCTTGCCTGTACGCACGTCGTGCTCCTCTCGGGGGCAAGAGATCTGGACGCCCCGAAGGATGTGTCGTGGCGGGGTGAGCGGACGGCACGGAACCTGCAATCACCCGGGTGAAAGCGCCGGGCACACATGAACCGGCGTTGAGGGCGATGTGGCCGTGCGGCATGCTGGCCCCATGCGCAGCACAGACCCCGTGGGTGACCGGCCCGGTGGGCGTGGGCACCGGGCCGTGAACGGCCTGCGCCTCAGGGGACGGGGCCGCGAGATGGCGGCCGTCCGTGAGGCCCTGGACGCGGTGCGTGCCGGGCGGGGTGCCTGCGTCGTCGTGGAAGGCGCACCCGGCGTCGGCAAGAGCCGGCTGCTGGCGGAGCTGGACGACATGGCACGGCGGTCCGGCTTCGACGTGGTGTCCGTACGCGCCGACGAGCTCGACCAGTACGCCGCCGGAGCCGCCCTGCAGTCCGCCCTGCAGTTCTCCGACGGTTCCGAACGAGTGGCCGCGGCCACCGACGATCAGCGGCTGTGGCTGCTGGACAGCATCACGGACGCTCTCGAGGAGCGTGCCCAGCGCGCCCCGGTGGCCGTGCTGGTGGACGATGCGCAGTGGGCGGATCCGGCCACGCTCCTGGTGCTGCGCACCCTGCCCCGGCGACTGGCGGCTTCGCGGATCCTGTGGGTGCTGGCGGTACGGTCGGAGACCGAGCGGCCGACCGTTGCGAGGGTGCGGGAGGACCTCGAACGCCTCGGAGCCCGGTGGCTGACCCTCGGTCCCCTGCCGCAGCAGGAGCTGCAGCACATCGCGGCCGACGTCCTCGGGGCGAAACCGTCACCCGCTCTGGCCCGGCTCCTGCAGGGCGTCGGGGGCAATCCGTTCCTGGCGATCGAACTGGTGCGCGCCTTCGTCGACACGGACGCCGTCAAAGTGGAGGCGGGCGTGGCGAGCCTGCTGCACGACGGCATCCCCGTCGGTTTCCGGCGGAGCGTCGCCGCGCGTCTGGACCGGCTCCCGGAGGATGCCGTGCGCCTCCTCCAGATCGGGTCCGTCCTCGGCCGGGAGTTCGACCTCGGTACGGCCGCCCGCATGCTCGGCAGGCAGGTCGGCAGCCTGCTGTCGGGCGTCGAGGCGGCCCTGAACGCCGGTCTGCTCTCCGGCGACGGGCCACGACTGGCGTTCCGCCACGACCTCATGCGGCAGGCCGTCCACGAGAATCTGGCGCCGGCCGTACGGACCGCTCTGCACCGGGAGGCCGCCGACATTCTGCGGGGCATCGGGGCACGATCGGCCGAGGTGGCCTGGCACGTCGTCCTGTCGGGCGGCCCGGTCGACGACGACGCCGTGACCACATTGACCACCGCGGTTCGGGAACTGTCCTCGTCGGCCCCCGACGCGGCTGCGGACCTGGCTCAGCAGATCGCCGGACTGCTGCCCCTGCACGACCGGCGGCGCATCGCCCTGCTGACCGACGCCGCGGAGTACCTTGGCCGGACCCGCCGGGTGCACCAGGCGCTCGACCTGGTCGACGCGACCCTGTCGGACCGGCTGGAGCCGGTGCAGGAGGCGCGTCTGCGCCTGGTGGCTGCCGAGATCCACCAGGCCGCGGGCGATGATGCCGCAGCGATGACACACCTCCAGCAGGCTCTGGTCCTTCCCGGGCTGCCGACTGACCTGCGAATCAGGCTGCTGAAGACCAAGGCGACGGGCCACGTGTACCTCGGGGACATCACCGCTGCCGAGCAGACCGACATCGGACTGGTCGAGGCCTCCTACCGCAGCGAGGACCCGGCCGTCGTCGTCAGCGCCATGGTGTTCCAGTCGCAGACGTTCTTCTACCGTGGGCGCCTGGCCCGCGCCCTTGAGCTCGCCGAGGAGGCCACGGCACGCGCCGCCGGCACGGAGTCCGGCGTACTCTACCTGCGGCCTCCGCGGATTCCCGCGCTGTGGCTGGCCACGGTGCTGACCGCCACCGACCGGCTCGCGGACACCGAGCGGGTGCTGCGGGAGGGGCAGCGCGAAGCGGAGACGCTGGGCCTGGGTTGGTCGCTTCCCCACTGGCATGCGAGCCGTGCCTGCGCGCTGTTCGAACAGGGGGCGCTGGACGACGCGGCCGTGGAGGCCGAGTCCAGTCTGATGGTGGCCGACGAACTCGAGATCACCCAGCCGAATCCGCAGGCCCGCTCCGTCCTGGCATTGGTGGAGATCAGACGCGGTGACCTCGCCAAAGCCAGGGACCATCTCCGCGCCGCCGAAGCCGGATCCGGCACGAGCACCCAGCGGTTCGGACTGACGGTATCGCTCGCACGCGCCTGCCTGGCCGACGCGGAGGGCCGGGACACCGCAGCGGCAGCGGCGATCGGCGGCAGCTTCACGGACGCCGAGCCGGCACGCCTGCTTGCGGTGCCGCCGTCCCACTGGCCCGGGATCGTGCGCATGGCGCTCCGCGGCGAGGACCCCTCGCTCGCGCACGCCGTGTCCGGCGCATTGCGCACCCTGGCCGCACAGGACGGCGGCCAGCAGATCGTCGGGACAGTCCGTGCCCATGTGGACGGCCTGCTCCACCACGACCGGGACGCACTGGCGTCCGCCGTCACCGGTTACCGGAGCACCGGCAGGCGGCTGGGCCTGGCCGCGGTCTGCGAGGACCTCGGGGACCTCGTGGCCGCGTCGGGCGACAGCACGTCGGCGATCCCGTATTTCGAAGAGGCGGGTGAGCTGGCGTCGGCATGCGGAGCCCTGCGCGATCACGAACGGATCATGCGGCGCCTCAGACAGTTCGGCGTACGTACAGCTGCCCCACGGCACCACAAGACCGGCGCAGCGGGATGGGAGAGCCTGACCGAATCCGAGCGGAAGCTCATCCCGCTCGTCGTGGAGGGCCTCACCAACCGGGCCATCGCCGACCGGCTCTACGTGTCCGTGCATACCGTCAACACGCATATGAAGCACATCTTCACCAAGCTCGACATCAACACACGAGTCGAACTGACCCGGCTGGCGATCGAACGGGGCGGCATCGCCGACAGGGCGGACTAAGCGACGCCTGCGGCGGCGGGGCGCGGCGGCGAGGATCCCGTGAATGGGCGATGCAGGCGGATGACGTACGGGTGATCCTGGTCGCGACGGCGCCACAGGAACGGTGCCGTCAGCGATCCGATCACATGCGGACGGCTGAGCCCGGAGACCGACCGGGTCGTTCCCCCGGCGCAGACCGGGCCGCGTACCAGGCGCTCGAGAAGGAGTACCGGCGTGGGAAGACTTTCCCCCGTGTCGCGGACGGATGGTCAACCGCGGACCGGGTCGGTCGGCACCGGCGCGGTCGCCGGACGCGGAGACCGCGGCCAGCTCCGTGCAGCCGTGGCCGCGAGCGCGGCCCCGCACGGATACACCCTGGCGCTGTGGACCGCCACCGCCGTGACGTCGTCCGATCGGGGCGCCCCAGGGACGGCCGAAGTCCTGGCACTCCTCGCCGGTGCGACGCTCGCCTTCGTCGGGCTGGGTGCCGTCGCGTACGGCGGCTCCCCCATGAAGCCGGAGAGGTCCGCCCCGGCCGGCACGTGGATATGGGCCGCCTTCCATCTACCCATGGCGGCTCTCGCTGCGCTGGTCAGCCTGTTGCTCGCAGGGTGCTGTTCCGGTCCCTTCCTGCGGGGGCTCGTCGGGACGACCACGACGGCTGTCTATCTGCTTGCTGTCAGCGCCCAGTTCCTCTGTTTCTCAGTTCGCCGAATCACCTAGATACCAAAGCCGCACACACAGTAAGAGGTTCACCATGTCACTCGCACTCGACCCCGCAGCCCAGGACCTTCTGTTCCGGGAGGCTCGTACCGCCAACACCTTCACCGACGACCCGGTGACGGACGACCAGGTGAAGGCCATCTACGAACTGGTCAAGTACGGTCCCACCAGCATGAACCAGCAGCCGCTGCGGATCGTGCTGGTTCGTTCCGCCGAGGCGCGTGAACGCCTGACCGGACACCTGTCCGAGGGAAACCGTAAGAAGACCGCGGCCGCCCCTCTCGTCGCCATCCTCGCCGCGGACAATGAGTTCCACGAGGAACTGCCGAGCCAGTTCCCCCACTTCCCGCAGGCAAGGGATCTCTTCGCCGAGCGTGCGGTGCGTGAGCGTTCCGCAAGGCTCAATGCGCTCCTCCAGGTCGGCTACTTCATCATCGGCGTCCGCGCGGCCGGCCTGGCCGCGGGACCGATGACCGGCTTCGACGCCGAGGGCATCGACAAGGAGTTCTTCAGCGACGGCGAGCATTCGGTTCTCGCCGTCGTCAACATCGGCAGGCCGGGCGAGAATGCCTGGTTCCCGCGCTCCCCACGCCTGACGTACGCCCAAGTGGTCACGACCGTCTGATCCACTGCCAGGCATCTGAGCTCCGGAACCCCTCCGGTCATCCACGCGTCCGCAGGCCCGGGGGGAGGGTCTCCCCCTCCGGGACCGGTTTCGTCCGGCTCCCGGCGGTGTCGCCGATGGCGGTGTGCGCGGGCGGCCACGGCAGCAGGGCGATCAGGGAGTGTGCCCGGTGGATGAGGAAGGCGGCGAGCGGCAGTTCGGTGGCCAGGGCAAGACCCCCCGCCATCCAGACGTCCTCAGTTCCGACATCGAGCGAGATGTCGAACCAGGTGTCGCAGATCAGCAGGACTGCTGTGGCGTGCGCGTACAGAATGACCGAACGGCTGCGCCGCCAGGCCAGGAACGCCGTGGACGCCAACGCCATGATGAGCAGCACGTCGAATCCGACCCAGGTCAGGCGCCACTCGTGCACGTGGTGGGACGACGGCAGCGTCAGCCCCAGCATCACGGTCCAGGGTATGAGACAGGCGGCGCATGTGGCGAGCAGCTCAGCGGTGTGCCTCCTGCGGCGGTCCGGCGCGAGGCCGCGGTGGCCGGTATGTTCCTTGGTCACTTGCGGTCCGTCCTCGCGCACTTCCTCCGACACCGGCGGGTTTCCCGGATTCCACATGGGCACAGCCGTATACGTCGTTCCGGATATTCCCGCGGTGTGCCACCGAACCTCTCGGGCCGCGGGCGATGCCGGTGTCACCCACTACGGGCGTGCCAACCCGAACGTCTTCAGCTGCTCCCAGATCCACGGGTAGAAGCGGTCGTACCTGGAAGAGTCCCAGACGTGTCCGCGATGTCCGTCGTGGTGCCCACCGACGGTTCCCGTCTCGGCCACCGCACCCGCTCGCGCAGGGACGCGCGCGTCGGCCGGAAGAGCAGCCGCGTTCGCGGAACCCCCGGCGACGAGGAGGGTCCCTCCGGCGAATGCCAGAGCGGCGGCGGTGGTCGCTATACGCCGTACGAGCTTGTTCTTGGTACGCAAAAAAATCATTCCCTGGTTTCCGGGGAGTAGAAACTGCCAACGCGGCCAGTTTCGATCAGGAAGGTGTGTAGTGCATCGCATGATCTGGTGATTGACTGCTGCCCAGGTGGCGCCATGCTGCAGGTATGTATTGTGGGCTTGAGTCGAGACCTGATAGTCACATGAATCGCTAGACTGTGCGATGTTCTCAGTTCCTTTCCGGTCCACTCTGCCCAGAGAGCTGATACCGCTCGAGTTTTCTTGACTCGGCGGTCGTCTGCCGAAGAAAAGTGGCACGCGAAACCAGATCGGGGTCGGGAGCGTGGAGGGCCGGGATGTCCAGGCGCAGTAGCAAAATCGAGTTCCTAGGCTCGCAGGGCGTCCCGCTCGTGGCGCGCCTGGATCAGCCGGAGGGGACGCCTTGGGCATACGCCGTATTCGCCCCCTGCTTCACATGCGGCAAGGACTGGTTGGCGGCCGCTCGGATCTGCCGGGAGCTGGCCGAACGCGGAATCGCGGTCCTCAGTGTGGACTTCACCGGCATCGGTGAGTCCGGGGGTGACTTCGCTGACAGTACATTCAGCTCCGATGTGGACGATCTCGTGCGCGCCGCCGACCACTTGCGCGAGAACTTCACGGCACCGTCCCTCCTCATCGGGCATTCGCTGGGCGGCGCAGCCGTGCTGGCCGCCGCGCACCGGATACCCGAAACGGCGGCGGTGGCCACGATCGGTGCGCCTGCGGACCCGGAGCACGTCGTGCACACTTTCGGCGGCAGGCGGGAGGAGATCGAGCGGCACGGGGAGGCCGAGGTGCGTCTCGGAGGCCGCGTATTCCACATCCGTCGGGAGTTCCTCGACGACATCGCCGCGCAGCCTCAGGCCGAGCGCATCCGCCGACTGCGTCACGCGCTCCTGGTGCTGCACTCACCGATCGACGAGACGGTTGGTGTGGAGAACGCCCAGCAGATCTTCGACGCAGCACGGCACCCCAAGTCCTTCGTCGCGATCGATGGCGCCGACCATCTGCTCACCGATCGTGCCGACGCCCGCTATATCGCGACGCTGCTGGCCGCATGGGCCGGCCGATACGCCCGCGATTCGGTCCAGGCCGGGCCGGCGTGACGGAATTCGCATACCCGGAGCCGATAGGACTTCCGTGCACCGAATGTGCCGTAAATCGCATCATTCAGACATTGTGACGCTGCTGGGACGGGAGTAGGTTTCGCACGTGATTAGAATTGCATCAATCGCATTTATTGGAGTCCTCGCAGTCGCATTCGGATCCTTTGCGGCGACCGCATCTCCCTGGTGGTGGCCAGCCGCCGTGCTGTGCGCGGCGTTGGCAGGCCTGGGTACCTACGATCTCCTCCAAAAGCGCCACTCGGTGCTGCGCAACTACCCTGTGCTGGGGCATGTGCGCTTCATGCTGGAGTCGATCCGGCCGGAATTGCAGCAGTATTTCATTGAGCGCAATTACGACGGCCGTCCCTACGACCGGGATGTGCGCAGTCTCGTCTATCAGCGCGCCAAGGGCTTGGAAGCGGAGCAACCGTTCGGGACCGAACGGAACGTCTATGCCGAAGGCTACGAGTACTTCGAGTCGTCGATGAGGCCACGCCCGGTGCCGGCGGAGCAGCCGAGGGTCCGCATCGGTGGTCCGGACTGCACCAAGCCCTACGACATGGCCCTGTTCAATGTCTCGGCGATGAGTTTCGGCTCGCTGTCCGCCAACGCCATCCTCGCCCTGAACCAGGGCGCCGCCCTTGGGGGCTTCGCACACGACACGGGCGAGGGCGGCCTGTCGCAATACCATCTGCGGCACGGTGGCGACCTGGTGTGGGAGATCGGTACCGGATACTTCGGCTGCCGCACCGAGGACGGCCGTTTCGACCGGGCGCGGTTCGCGGAAAAGGCTGCTCACGACAGCGTGAAGTGCGTGTCGCTAAAGCTGTCCCAGGGAGCCAAACCCGGCATCGGAGGAGTGCTGCCCGGGGAGAAGGTCACCGCCGAGATAGCCCGGGTACGCGAAGTCCCCGAGGGACGGACCATCATCTCGCCCCCATACCACGAGGTTTTCAGCACCCCACGGGAACTGATCCGATTCATCGCCGAGATGCGCGAGCTGTCCGGGGGCAAGCCGGTCGGATTCAAACTCTGTGTGGGCTCCCGGCGTGAGTTCCTGGCGGTGTGCAAGGCCATGATCGAGGAGGGCACCGCGCCCGATTTCATCATCATCGACGGAGCGGAGGGCGGCACCGGAGCCGCCCCGCTGGAGTTCGCGGACCATCTGGGCAGCCCCCTCACCGAGGGCCTCATCACGGTCCACAACGCTCTGGTCGGCGCCGGCCTGCGGGACCGGATCAGGATCGGCGCCAGCGGCAAGGTGGCCACCGGAGCCGACATCGTCAAGCGCATGGTGCAGGGCGCCGACTTCACCAATGCGGCTCGCGCCATGATGTTCGCGATCGGCTGCATCCAGGCGCAGAGCTGCCACACCAACACCTGCCCCGCCGGAGTCGCCACACAAGACCCGCGCCGCGCCCGCGCGTTGCACGTCGACGACAAGTCGGTCCGGGTCCAGCGCTTCCAGTCCGCCACGGTGAACAGCTCCCTGAAGATCATCGCCTCGCTGGGCGTGAACGGACCGGCCGAGCTGCGTCCGCACATGCTGCGCCGGCGCGTGGATCCGGTCACGGTCCGCTCCTACGCGGAGCTATATGAATGGCTGGACCCGGGGCAGTTGCTGATCGAGCCGCCGGAGTCCTGGGCGGTGGACTGGAAGGCCGCCGATCCTGATCGTTTCGCCGCTTGACTGGTCTCGCCGCGGTGAGCGGGCGGGGTGCGCCATCGACGTCGGCACCCCGCCGCTTTTCGCCGTGCCCAAGTCGCGGCCCGTGTACGGCCCGCACATCGACCACGTCCTCGCCCAGGCCCCACCCGAAGCATGGCAGCATCTGTCGGCGGGTGCGGGAGCCAAGGGCGAACGGTTCTACGACTGGGCAGCCGCCCCCTTGCCCGCAGTGTGGGAGTTCGACGGCGACGAGCCGACCTGGCAGCGGCGGATGCTGGGCCGCCGCAGCATGAGCAAGCCCGACGAAATCGCGTACTACCTCGCCTGCGCCCCGCTGGCGGCCACTGTCGTAGAAGTGCGAGGTCCGCCGCTACATGGGATAGTGCCGGCACATCATGCTCACCATGCTCGCCCACGCGTTCCTCACGGTGAGGGCCGTCCAGAAGTGAGAAAATGGGGTGACCCGGCCGACGCACCCGACCTCGTGGACCTCACACCAGCTGAAATCCGTCGTCCGCTGGCAGCTGAAGCCCGCCACCCTCCTGCATGCCGCGACCACGCGGTGAACTGGTCCGGATGGCGGCGTCGCCACCAAGTACGCGCCCGCCGCTGTCACTAGATGCGGCGGACACACGTTGGTGGGACAGCCCGTCCAAGGCCGTCCCACCCATGCCAAACCCTCGCTACGCTCCCCAGCTCTGACTGACTCACCGCTACTACACCATGCCCGGTTTGGCGCTGCCATGCTGGGCCGTGGCGGACGACGTTCAGCGGAAATCCTCCGCGAGCTCAAATTTCCATCTGCCGATGGAGTCACAGCGCAGGCACCGTATTTCGGTCCAAGCCTGGTCAAGAATGAGGTGCTTGCGTCGTCCACGTTCGGCGGGTGTCTCTGCCCGTTCGGCGGCCATCTGCCGAGCCTGTTGCTGGTCCCTGGCGTTGTCGACCAGGTAGAAGCACCGAGTTATACGATCGGGGGCAACGTGGTAGCGGAATCCGATCAACCAGATGACGGTGTCAATCATTGTCGGCTCATCTGCTTCAACGAGGGGATGGGTGAACGGCATTTCATGTCAGTGATTCTCCTGGCCGACTGCCAGCCACGCTGAAAGCCAGGGCTCCAGTCCGTCCGTGAATGTTTGGCCTGGCTCATACTTCGGAGAGTCGAGATCGGTGGTGGCGCACTCCGGGATGCGCGTGTGACGCGACGAGGAAGGTTGGGACTCAGCTGGCGTAGAGCTCAGGGAACTGTGAATACCGCTCATCGTGCAAAATACGCCCGGCTTCTATCAGGAACTAAATACCAACACCATCAGTGTTCGCTGTGCATCGCATAATCTAGTGAGCGGTCCTTGCGCAGTCGACGGCGAGGGGTGGAGGGCTGGACGGCTTTTGGCGCTGCCGGTTGTGCGGGCTGTGATGCTGGGGCGGGGAGTTCGCGTTGACGGACACCCTGGGTCAGTTGACGTGTCCGAGTTCCGTGAGCTGGTCCCAGACCCAGGGGTAGAAGCGGTCGAAGCGGTCGTAGGCGTAGCGGCCGCAGTGCCCGTCCGAGGGCTTTTCGTGGTGGCGGTAGCCCTCACTCCTGACTCCGCCGTACCCGCCGTGGTTCCAGCCGGTGGCTCCCGTTCCGGCAACCACACCTGAGTGGGCGGGGGTGGGCGTGTGCGCCGGGAAAGCGGCCGCACTCGCCGAACCGTTGGAAGCGAAGAGAGCACCTGCGGCGACTGCAAGAGACGCAGTCGCGATCCCGATGCGATGTGCGAGCTTTTCCATGACCATTTCTCCTTGTTTTATCGATCGCTAACAGGAATCACTATGGATCGGAAACGGGCGGGGAGCATCACACGATCGAGTGATTGGTCGGCGTATGGCCCGCCATCCTTCTTCGAGGCGTCCCTTTCGGGCTTGACCGCAGAAAGATCGACTCAGGGCGATCCCTGTGTGCGCCGTCGAGTATCTCGTCGCCATCGCACGGTCACCAGTAAGGAGGAGTTACTCGCGACACGGGAGGGAATGGTCGGACCGATCACCAGATCATGTGATGCGCCTCAGTTCCTTGCCGTGCCATTCTGGCCAGGCAGAAAACCGGTAGCCACGTTCCCCTCGCCCGCGCGGATGTCGGGTGTGTCCGGCAGCTCTTGCGGGCCTGCAGTGCGGGCGACGGCCAGCTCGCTGTCCGGGCCGCCAAGGACTTCGAGTCGCCGGTAGGAACCGAGCCTTCCGCACGAATGAATGGCCGCAGATGAGCGATCAGACGAAAGTGATGGTCCTGGGATTGATCACACTCGTCCTCGGTGTCAGCTTTGTTCTCGTACTGCAGCATGCCTACACGCACTGATGAACAGAGCTCCGAGGCGCTCGCCTGGGCCTTCCTGAGGGGACGCCGTGGGCGTACGCCGTATTCGCCCCTGCTTTTTACGTGCGGCAGGGACTGGTTGACGGCCGCCCGGATCCGTCAGGAGCTGGCCGGACACGGAATCGCGGTCCTCAATGCGAATCTCGCCGGCGTCGGGGAGCCCGGGGCGACTTCGCCGGCAGCAGGTTCAGCTCCGACGATCTCGTGCGCGCCGCCGACCACCTGCGTGAGCACTTCGCGGCACCGTCGATTGTCGTGCGTCCCGCCACCCTGAGGCCGCACCTTCGACCGCGGGATCAGCGGCTTTGCGATCCCCAATAGACCGTCCGGCACAACCCAACTCACCCCGCTCCATGCACAGCCCAACGACCGCCTCACCACACAGGGCACCGCCTTAGCTTCGCTTTCGCCTCAACTCAGCAGTACCCCGGGCGGTGTTCGGCGCGGGCCACCAGGCTGCGTTCGAAATCGGGGTCGCCGGTGAGCCGGTGAGTCGAGGAACCACGTCGGTGACCACGGAAAGCTCGCCCCTCTCGATCGCCTGATACCACGAGATCCAGGTCTCGATCTGTTCCCCGCTCATGCCCAGTCGCCATCGCCGTGCGAAGGCTTCCTCGAGGGTCTCGGGTTCGTAGCGGTAGGGCCGACCGGTGGCTGCGGCGATCCGGGTGACAGCTTCGTCGAGAGTCAGGGCCTCGGGCCCGGTGATCTCCAGGGTCGCGCCGTCGTGCTCGGAGCGGGGACCGTCCTCGATGGCGACGGCTGTGATCACGTCGGCGAGGTCCTCGTGGGCGACGAAGGCGGCCCGGCCTGTCGGCGCAGGACCGCTTACGACAAGTTCCTCGTTGGCGAGGGCGGCAGGTGTCGCCGCGTAGAAGCCCGCCCGGAGCACTGTGTGGCGGATCCCGGTCCCTGCCAGGAACTGCTCGGTCAGCCACTGGTCACGGGCGTTGAGGTAGGTGGCGGTGGGCGCCGCGCTGACGAGGGACATATACAGGACCCGGCCCACGCCGACCGCGATCGCGGCCTCGACCGCGGTGGCGTGTTCTTCCAGCCGGCGACCCGTACGGTGTCCGGAGACCAGGATGAGGGTCGACGCGCCCTCGAGCGCCCTGCGCATGTCTGCGGCGTCGGCGTAGGCGGCCGGACCGCGTCGCTGGGCGCCTGGCAGTTCGGGCATGCGGTCGGGACTACGTCCGACGAGGAGTTGCGGAACGCCGTGGTCGGCGAGTCGGGCCGCGATCCGGCTGCCGAGCGCACCGGTCACCCCGGTGACCGCCACCGTGGCGTGATTCTTGTCAGACATGGGTTTCCCTCCAGCCCGGGCCGCTGCCGATCCCGGCGTTCTTGTTTTCCGATTACGTCCAGCAAAGAGAGCGATGGTTTCGGCCGCATCCTCCAGCCGTGCGATGGCGCCGGGGCCACCGCCACGCGGCGCGGCGGCTTCCCGGGAAACCAAGATCGTCGCGGTGTGCATCGAGCAGGGCGCATCGACCTCGTCGGCCCCGGCTGGCGCCATCCGTGTGGTCTCAGGAGCCGTGTCTCGCGTGTCCGAGGTCGAGGCGTTGAGCGCCCGCGCGGACTGATGTGCCGTTGCGCCGGTCGTGCAGGGTGAAGTCGGCCCGGACGGCCACACCGGACTGCAGCAGCTTCTGGTGGACCAGGGGGTCTCGGCCGGGGTGCGAGACGACGACGCTGATGTATCCCTCGGGCAGTCCGGTCACGGCGTACTCGCCGCGCGCGTTCGTCGTGGTCCGCACCAACTGCCGGCCGCCGGTGTCCATGACGGTCACCGCGGCATGGCGGACGGGCTGCTGTTCGCTGTCGTAGACGGTGCCCTCCAGCATCGGCAACGGCTCGCCGAAGTGGTGGGGGTGGACCGGTAGCGCGGTGGGTGTGGGCATCTCCAGGGAGGGGTCCTCCACCGGCGGTTCGGGAATGTCCTGCGGCTCGTCCTGCGCTCCCCGTCGTACGGCCATGCGGCGGTGGTGCCAGGCGTCGAGGCCCAGCAGCGCCGTACCCGCGGTGATCCACCCGCACAGGACGAGGACCGGCTTCAGCACCCCGGCGCCGTCGAAGTACAGCATTCCTCTTAGGGCGTCGACCGCGTTGCCCAGCGGCATGACGGCGTGCAGGGCCTGGAAGAACCCCGGCAGCAGCTGGACGGGGACCAGGCCGCTGGAGGGAACGCTCAGCACGACGTACAGACCCAGACCCGCCAGGGGGAAGAAGTGCTTGACGAAGGGCGCCATGCCGAGGGAGAACGTGGCCACGGCCGTGGTGAGCAGGAAGGCGATCGCCAGGGCCGCGGGGTCGTTGGGGAAGAAGCCCAGTCCCACGCCGACGAAGAAACCCACGGCGCTGAAGAGGCCGGCGGCGCCCGCGACCGTGATGAGCTTGTTGCGCCGGTTGAAGGTCACCGCCCGCAGCAGGGTCGTGGCGAGTATGTAGCCGGGGACGTTCCAGGCGATCCCGAAGTAGACCAGGGTCGCGCCGGACCCGTCCTTGCTGACCGTGGGGGCTACGTCCGTGACGGTGAGCTTCTGCTGGTTGTGCGCCGCGAGCTGGGTGAAGCCCTTGGTCAGCGCCTGCTCGAGGGACGCGCCGTTGGCCTTGGCCACGTAGAGCACGGCATGTCTGCCCGTGGCGGCGAAGCCTGCCGCGGCGTCCCGGTCCAGCACCGCCCGGCGGGCTGCCCGGGCGTCCGGGACGGCGGTGACGTCGAACCCGCCGGGATGCTGCCGCTGCAGTGCGGTCTCGACCCTGTATTCCACCGCGGGATCGGCGATCACGAGCTTGGCGTGATGGGGCTGAGGCTGGTGGAAGGCCATGGGGAAGCTGAACAGCAGGCCGAGGAAGAGCGCTGCCGGGATCGTGAGGGTCTCGACGAGGACTCTGGCCACCGATATGCCCCGGGGACGCGCGATCCGGTGTTTCACAGGACCACCCCCTGGCCGCCACGGCGGGCCATGCCGCAGAGACCGCGGCACACTCGGCCGACCGGATCCCCGGTCACCACTTGGCCGCCTCTCCGGTACCGGTGGTCCCTCACTGTTCGCGATCCAACCAGTTTCACGGCGCCTCCCTCGGCTGTGCCGCGCCTGACCGTCGCCATGGCGCCACCTCGATTAACGTACCGATCGGAACATTTACGTCTGCTGGACCTTACGTGTACCGGTCGGTACAGTCAAAGCGTGTCTCGCCCCGTCAACGCCGAGAAGCGCGCCGAGCTGCTGAAGCAGGTGGTGAACCACCTCCAGCACCACGGCGTCGCGCAGATGTCGCTGAGTCCGCTCGCCGAGTCGATCGGCACCACCAAGCGCATGCTTCTGTACTACTTCGGCAGCCGTGAGAACCTGCTGGCCCAGGCGCTGGCTGCTTGCCGTCCCGACGCGCACGCGATGTTCGACGACGTCCGCGACAGCGCGGGGCTGCGCAAGGCGGCTCATACCCTGTGGGAGGCGATGACCGTCGGGGAGCAGTCCGGGCCGGTCCGCATGCTGCTGCAGCTGCTCAGCCTGGCCGCCACCGATCCCGAGCAGTACGGCGACATCGCGGCCGAGACCGTCGAGGTCATGATCGGCCCCATCGCCGCGGCTTACGTCCGGCTGGGTCACCCGCCACAGCAGGCGCGGACAGCGGCCACGCTCCTCGTCTCCGGCCT
This sequence comes from Streptomyces sp. NPDC001848, assembly GCF_042891915.1. Classification (NCBI taxonomy): domain Bacteria; kingdom Bacillati; phylum Actinomycetota; class Actinomycetes; order Kitasatosporales; family Streptomycetaceae; genus Streptomyces; species Streptomyces sp. NPDC001848. Next base: position 92,766 of record NZ_JBIATP010000024.1, read on the forward strand.
GCGCGGTCTGTGCCAGGACCGCTTGGTGACCCATGACGTCGCCCGTACCGACGCGGCCGCCCGCCGCCTCATCAGGGACGCGGCCACGACGGCCGACTGAGCCTGCGCCCCCGACCACTTCGGGGCCTCGGTATCACCCCGGCACTCGCGAAGCAGGGCTGGTAGTCCGGTCCTGCGGGTTGGTCCATGGATGGCGCCCCGCTTGGTGGTGCAGCCGATCAAGACCAGGGCGTACGACCTGCAGACCACCGCCTTGGCTGAGCTGAGGTAAAGGAGTCAGCCGGCGGGCCATGAGGTCGGTCATGGCAAGGTGGATCATGGCTTCGGAGCGGGCGGACAGAGTCTCGTAGTCTCGTGCTCGGGTTGCCGGCCGAAGTCCAGGGCCCTGCCACGGCGCTCGAAGCGCCATGCCGAGAGCACTGGCTGACGTCGTCGATGTCGAGGAGGCGTTCTTCCTTGCGCTGTTTGTTCCAGACCTCGTGGCCGGTGTAGCGAGGGTTGCGCAGGATCGCTCTGACCGCACCGGCCTGCCATGCCCTCTTCGTGCGGTGCGGGTTGCGGGCGCGAACCAGCGACGAGATCTACCACCGGGTCCGCTGGGACCCGCGGTTTGGCCCGGGCCGACCCGGTGCCACGGGATGTCGCCTCCGGGCACGAAGGAAGGCAAGAAGGCGTGACGGCGGGAGGGGAGGCGTGATGCCCCGTTCCAGATCAGGGTCCGGTCCAGCAGCTCTCTACGGCAGGTCTGCACCCATCTGGCGTTGAGGGCTGACGATGTGTGATCGTCGCGGCATGCCGATTGTGTGAGATATCCGCAAGGTGGTTGGCTGACGCCTGAACCGCAGGCGTTTCGCTAGCGGATCCGGCTGGAGGCTGCGGAGCGATTCGCTGCGGCTGCCTCCAACGCCGAGGTCGCCAAGGACTTACGGGTGAGTGTGCGCTCGGTGCAGCGCTGGCGCCGAGCCTGGCACGACGCCGGTACCGAGGGGCTGCGCTCTGCCGGGCCCGTGTCACGGCCCCTAGCCACCTACAGGTCACTCGTCTGCATTCGGCTGCTGGCAGCGTGGGCGCAGCCCCTGCGGACAGGATGAGCAAGCCGGCCAGGAGGCCGGAGAGCGTGCTCGAGCAGGAGCTCGCCAAGGGGCCGGTCGCGCACGGCTGGCCGGACCAGACGTGGACGCTCGCGCGGATAAAGAGGCTGATCGGGCGCCGGTTCCACAATCGCGCCTGAAGCCGTGCCGGTGCAGCATCTGCGCGATCGTCACGGTCGGTGCCTCGCGGGCATGCGCCGGGTCACCGCGCTGGGGACCGGCGGCCCCGCTCCGGGCGGAGGCGCAGGCCTGCCGTCCAGGCATGCTGCCTGGGAGCGTCGGATGTACGGTCGATATACGGCGTAGGTGCGGACCTCTAAGCCGGCGAACGAGCCGGTGTCCCGTACACGCCCGGGAGTGCCCATGGCGCAGCAAGCGAACATCGCCGCACAGACCGCATTCGCAGAGGCCGTGGTCACCGGGCACCTCGACGCCCTCGACGACATCGTCGCGCCCGATTCTGTCGATCATGACCCCGCTCCAGGACAGGCCCAGGGAGCCGAAGGCTACAAAGCCATGTTCAACGAGCTGCGAGCCGCTTTCCCCGACTTGCACGTCGAGGTGGAACACCTGCTGGCCACCGACGACGAGGTGGCCTTCGCCTACATGATCAGCGGGACGCATCTGGGACCGTTGATGGGACGGTCGGCGACCGGCAAGAAGGTGAGCTACCGCGGCATGCAGATCAGCCGCTTCGACAGCGACGGCAAGCTCGTCGAGCGCTGGGGCAGCAGCGACGAACTCGGCATGCTGCGTCAGCTCGGCCTGGTCGACGCATGACCCATCCGCTGCCTCACTGCCCGCTGGCGCCAGTCGGGCCGGTCGTGATGGACGCAACTGACGACTTGAGCCTGGCCGCCGGCGCGGCCAGGACCCGCTGCCGATTCAGGCCTCGCCCTGTGTCTGTAAGGGGGTGGGAACGCGGCGGCCGGCCGTCGGAATCCGTCGGGACTGCCGCGGCGGCTTGGTATAGGAGACGGGCATGTCCAAGCCTTTTGACACATACGATCTGCTGCCATCGGTGCCGTCGTTCGAGCTGAGCAGTGCCGACGTCGCCGACGGGAAGTCGCTGGACGTGGCACAGACCAGTGCCATCTTCGGGGGTCCGGGCCAGGACATCTCCCCGCACGTGGCCTGGAACGGCCATCCCGCCGAGACGCTGAGCTTCGCGGTCACCTGCTTCGACCCGGACGCGTTGACGGTCAGCGGCTTCTGGCACTGGGCGGTCTATGACATCCCCGCGTCGGTGAACGAACTGCTTGCCGGTGCGGGCGACGCCGACGGAAAGAGGCTGTACGCCGGGGCCAGAATGCTCGCCAACGACGCCGGTCGGCACGGGTTCCTCGGCGCGGCACCCCCGCCCGGGGAGGCCGCTCACCGGTACATGTTCGTCGTTCATGTGCTGGACACGCCCCGTCTCGACATCACCACGGAGGCGATCCCCGCATGGCTCGGATTCCGGCTCGTGGCCCACGGCCTGGCACGAGCCAGGCTCACGCCGGTGTTCGGGATTCCGGTCTGATGCGGAGCAAGGCTGCGAGCGAGAAAGAAAGAAACCGAGTCCCCGGCGAGTCAGGTGGGGCGAGGAGGCGAAGATCGATGGCGAAAGTACTCTTCATCGTCAGTGGGGCTACCTACTGGGTGCTCAAGGACGGCACCAGGTATGCGACCGGCTACTGGGCCGAGGAGTTCGCGATGCCGTACAAGGCGGTTACGGACGCCGGCCATGAGGTCGCGGTCGCGACGCCGGGCGGTGTGACCCCGAACGTCGACATGATGAGCCTGCGTCCCTCCATGGCCGGAGGCGAGGAGGGGGCTCTGGAGCTGGAGGAGATCATCCGTTCCGCGGAAGCGATGCGTCGGCCGCTCAAGCTGTCGGACGTCCGCCTGGAGGACTACGACGCGGTGTACCTGCCCGGCGGCCACGGCCCGATGTCGGACCTGGCCTACGACGCCGACGTCGGCCGGCTGCTGACGGCCCAGCTCGCCTCCGGTAAGCCGTTGGCGATCGTGTGCCACGCTCCCGCCTCGCTCCTGGCCACCAGGATTCACGGCGAATCGCCCTTCAAGGGCTACCGCGTGACGGGCTTTACCAACGAAGAGGAGGAAGCCGTAGGCCTTGCATCCAGGGCAACCTGGCTGCTCGAGGACGAGCTGAAGGACAAGGTGGGCGTCGAATACAGCCGCGGTCCCATGTGGGAGCCGTACATGGTCGAGGACCGCAACCTCATCACCGGGCAGAACCCTCACTCGGCGGCGGTTCTGGCGGATCGCCTGCTGCAAATCCTCAAGTGAGGACACTCGAAGTCCTTGGCGTAGCCGGAGTTGTGCGGCTGAGAACCGCCTGCGGTCGATTCGGCGCTTCTCTCCAACCTGTTCATCGGGTGTGCGCCCGGCAAGTTCGCCAGACTCCGATTCCCCCAGGTAGCCCCCGACAATGCTGAGCCATGGGACCCCGCAGGTTAGAGAAGGTGGACAAGGCCCACTGTAAATCTGCCGGTTCTACCTTCCCCGGTTCGAATCCTGGCGCCGCCACGCTTGTGGGAATCGGCCCCTGACCAGCAAGTTTGGTCGGGGGCCGATCTCGTTTGGGCTTGCCGTTCGTCACTGTGATTCCCCGTGGCTCCCCGCTCGTTCTGGCACGCTTGTGGCACGCACCGTGACCTTGATCACGGGGCTTGCTGACAATTCCTACGGCGTTGATCGGTGCGCGAGTGGAGCGCACAGCGTTTGATCAGCAGGTTCGGCTGAGTTTCTGTGCCCTGGGCCCGGACGAGGGGTACCGACTGGATGCCGAGCTGGTATTGGAGACGCCGTTTCTCTTCCGGGACGCTGCTGGCGAGTGGCATGAGCTGGACCCTGGCACAGGTGTGAGCCTCGCCCCTGCTCGATGTCCGCGACCGCGGTGTGTTGGTCATCGACTTTGAAGGCGGTGCAGGGCTCTGGGTGGGCTCTGACCCGCAGTTCGAGTCCTGGCATCTGAGCGGGCACGGAGTCGACCCGATCGTGGTCGGCCCTGGTGGCGAGGAAAACTGGGAGCGCTGATCACCGCGAAGCCAGGGTTACCCACGCGGTCGGTGGAAGCTCAATGGGCGAATCAAGCGTGGTTGGCTCGATCAGTAGTCGAAGAACTGGAATCACATCGGGTGGGCATGAAGGAATTCGTCCGGGCCCCTCCGGTTGACGGGCGGCGGTGGACGAGACCCGCGTGGCGGCACACGCGGGTCCTTCGTCGAGGCACGCTTGGCTGTGATCGGTTTGCCGCCGGGTTGACGGGTCAGCCGACGCAGCCCGTGATGTTGACGGAGCTGCCGGCGCAGTTGGTGGGGGTGTTGTGCCGGATCTCCGACCGGTTCACGTCGAACGGGGTGTCGGTCCACACGCCTCCGGGTGCGACGGTGGAGGCGTTGTCGTCGACCTCGCTGTCGTCGAGCGTGACCGCACCGGTGGTGTTGTAGATGCCGCCCGCCTGCGAAGTGCCGGGACCGTTCGCGCTGTTGCGGTTGATCTTGCTGTCCCGCACCACCAGGGTGCCTCCGCTTTCGTAGATGCCGCCGCCCTCGCCGGTGGAGCCTCCGACGACGTTGCCGGAGACCTCCGTCCGGATGAGGGTCAGCGTGGCGCCGTTATAGATCCCGCCGCCGTACGAATCCGTGTTGGTGTTGTTGAGGATCTTGCCGTTGATGAACTGGACGGTGCCGCCGTCGATGTCGATGCCGCCGCCGTAATCGCTGGCGGTGTTGTCCTTGAGAGTGGTGTTGCGGTAGACCGCGTCACCGCTGTCGTGGTCGATGGCGCCGCCCTCAACACCGGCGAAGTTACGGGAGAACACGACGCCGTCGGTGGTGACGGTGCCGTCCGACTGCAGGCCGCCACCTCTGGTGCCCACGTTGTTGAAGGTGAACTGAGTGCGGGTAATGTCCGCCGTGGCACCTGAGTCGACATCGACGCCGCCTCCGTCGACCGCGGCGGTGTTGTTGTCGAGGGTGGCGTCGCTGAGCTTCAGCTTGCCGCCCTTGTCGACGAGGATGCCTCCCCCGTCATCGGGCGCGTTGCCTCCCCGGATGGTGACGTCGTCGAGCCGGAGGTCACCGGTCGAGGTGACGTGGAAGATGCGGAAGACGCTGGCCGTCTGCCCGTCGCGGACGATCGTGGCGTCACGGCCCTGGATGGTGAGCTGCTTGTTGATGGCGGGCAGCCCGTCATCGCCGAGGTAGGCCGTGTGCAGGTGGTAGGTGCAGTGGCGGGCGAGGACGAGCGTGGATCCGGCCGGCGCGGTGGCGATCGCGGTGGTCAGCGCCGTGGTGTCGCATGTCACCGGGGTCCCCGTCTGCGCGATGGCCGGTGCCGCGCTCACGCCGTTGGCGAGAAGGGCGGCGAACGCCGCGATGCCAGGAAGTGTGGTGTATCGCATGGCTCTCCTTGAAGTGCGGGGACCGCCGGAGCACGGACGGCCCCTCGTCCGTGTCCCGGACGCTGCGAGCAAAGCCGCCTCCCTCACCTCTTCAAGCGAGCCGCAAGTCCTTCTCACCCGGGCACAGCAGCAGATTCGGCCGAGCGGTCGATTCCGTCGTCCGACCCGCGGTCGGCAGGGCGACGTCCCGTTCCTGCCGCCAGCGCCGGCCCGGCCGCACGTGAGATCGCCAGATGTCCGGCCGGCCCGAGGGCGCAGCTCTGGCCTAGTTAGGGTCCGTCTTCAAACGGATCTTGCCCAGAGCAGGAATGACGCGAGTGTGACCGCCGCTTCGTAGGAGGTGGCGGTCTTCTCGTATCTGGTGGCGATGCCGCGGAAGCCTTTGAGCCGGTTGAAGCAGCGCTCGATCATGTTGCGTCGGCGGTAGATCTCCTGGTCGAATCCTGGCGGCCTTCCGCCGTGACGGCCGCGGTTGTGCCGGTGCCGTCGCTGGTCGGTCTTCTCGGGGATGACGTGCGCGATGCCGCGTTGACGCAGGTAGGCGCGGAAACCGCGGGAGCTGTAGGCCTTGTCTGCAACGACCTGGTCGGGCTTGCAGCGCGGTCGGCCGGGGCCGATGCGGGGGACGCGGATCCGTTCCAGCAGGGGGCGTGCGCAGATGCTGTCGTGACGTTGGCCCGGTGTCAGGAGGATGGCGAGCGGGCGTCCTTTGCCGTCGCAGGCGAGGTGAATTTTGGTGGTCAGTCCTCCTCGGGATCGGCCGAGGGCGTGATCGTCCGGTTCGTCCGAGTGGTGGTTCCCCCTTTTCGGCCGGTGCCGGCGGCGTGCTGGTGGGCGCGGACGACGGTGGAGTCGATCTGGACCAGCCAGTCGATGTCGCCGGCTGTGTCGGCCTGGGCCTGGATCTGCTGCAGGGCTCGGGTGAACACCCCGTCCAGGGCGTAGCGGCGGAAGCGGGTGTACACCGTCTTCCACGGGCCGTAACGGGGTGGCAGGTCGCGCCAGGAGATCCCGGTGCGGATTTTGTAGACCATGCCGTTGATGATCTTCCGGTCCTCGACGCGAGGTCGGCCCGTTACGGCTCGCGGTATCAGTGGAGCGAGCAACTCCCACTCAGAGTCGGTGAGTTCATGGCGGCGTATCACGCCCACCATGATCCATCACGAAATGATCTTTGAAGACGGACCCTAGAACAAGACGAAGTGACAGGCCGGGTCTCTGACCTGCGGCCGTGTGATTGACCAACGCTGCGACCTGCGACTTAGAACTGTCGGTGGTTGTTAGCGTTGGTCGTCGTTGAGCACCCTCGCACGGCCCGGAGACGGCCCGGGGGACGTCGCGGTGCCCCCTCGATGTGAACCATGGGGACGGAGGTCGCTGAGGTCTGGTGGGCTGGTCAGACTGGCACTGGGGGCGTGTGCGGTTGTCCCCAGTCGGCATGGTTGCTGTACTTCGCTGCTGCACCGCACAGGCATCTGCGATCATCATCAGCGTGACCGATGGCGAGGTGCTGGCGGCTGTCAAGGCCCGCGTTCAGGCAGGGCGCCCAACGGACTGGTGCGACAGCCCGCTCACGCCGGCCCCTGCATCTGCGGAGGCACTGGCGGAGGCAGAGCGCATCATCGGTTACCCACTCCCGCCTCTGCTCCGCCGCCTCTACACGGAGGTAGCCAACGGCGGTTTCGGTCCCTGCGGCGGCATCGAAGGGCTCCGCGACGGATACACGAGCGACGAGCCAAGCATGCTGGAGGTGTACCTCCAGTACGACGAGCCCGATCCGGATCCGGAAGCGCCACCAGCCCGGCCTCAGGGGGTGCTGTTGTTCTGCGACCACGGCTGTGCCACGTGGTCCATGCTCGACTGCCGCCACCCGAAGGGGCAGATGTGGTGGTGGGACCAGGGAGAGCGGCACAAGTGCGACCTGATGCTCCGTGAATGGCTGAGCATGTGGCTCGAAGGCAAGCTTGAGGACGGCGTGCCGGGCCACCTCGCGCTGGAGGACGACGAGTCTTGGCACTGGCCCGAGACCGACGGCCACCCAGCTCATTGCCACGAGGGTCTCGCGGCAACCTCGGCGGGCTCCTCAATGACGCAGTCAAGCGCTGCTGTCCGGGTCTTGGAACAGCAGTTTGGAAGATCACGTCTCCGACCGTGGGGCGACCAGGTGATACGCCTACCAGCGCGTTCCTGACGGGTTCGCCGGAGTTCCCCTCTGGTTGCCGCCCTATCGGGCACGCAGGGGGCACGGACGGCTGCTTGCGCGCCGTTACGGCGATCGGGCCGTCTTCCTGCGGCGAGCGAGCCGACGCCGGGCCACCAAGAGGCTGTTCAAGACCAGCAGCGCTGCTCCCGCGACGGCCCAGCCCACGGAACCTCCATCGCGGTAGGTGCTGAGCCCGACCGCCAGCAACAATGCGCCTGCCACCAGGCCCATCAGGTCGTGGAGGATGTCCGCCCATCTCATGACCTTTGAAGGATTGATCACGCCTGATCGTGACAGGCAAACGCGCCCGCTGCCAAGGGCGAATTCCGTGCCACGACCTGTGCCTTGGGCACGCGGTCGGCGTAGCGACTTCGGCCGGGAGCTCCAATGACCGAGTCAAGGCGATGGGCGCCGCCCCACGGTGAGGACAGCGCCTGTACGACGTGAATGCTTTGAGGTCTGGCCTCATCCTTATCAGGTCGATCAAGGGGGTCTGTCAACGTCGACCAACCGCCCCTGCGCCTCGGTCGATCGTCCTTTGGGGTCCGGCCTCGGCCGCCGTCGTTCGCGCTTGTTGGTGTCAGCCGCTGGTGTCAGCCGCCGCGTGCAGTCTTGACAAGGGCTGCCCCGATCCGGCCAAAGGGAGGACTTAGCAGCCCATGCCCGCCTGGCCCCGGCCCGGCTGTGCCCGGAGTGCCTACGCTGGCACCGCTACAGAAGGGCGGTGCCATGGATGCTGAGTCCCGGACCAGGGCCGCGATCGAGGAGCATTGGCGGGCCTCGGAAAGCGGGAACATCGAAGCTGAGCATGCCATTTACGCCACGGACGCGATCCTGGACTACCCGCAGTCAGGAGAGCGATTCCGGGGTCGCGCGACGATTTTGGCGCAGCGCGGCGGGCACCCGGCCGACCGGCATTTCACCGTCCAGCGGATCACGGGCCACGCGAATCTATGGGTGAGTGAATGCATCATCACCTACGACGGCGTGCCTTCGTACTCAGTGAGCATTATGAAATTCGCTGACCAGCACGTGGTGCACGAGACGCAGTACTTCGCCGACCCCTTCGGCGCGCCGACCTGGCGGGCCGCGCTCGCGGAGCCGATGCCTGGCCGAACCATTGCCGGAGCCTGATTCTCGGCCTCACTCGGCTGATCAGCCAGTGAGCCCTTTCCGTGCGCCCAGCAGAACAGGAGGTGACACCGTGACGTAGCGGTGTTCTTGCTGTTCGTAAGCTCGTCGTCGCTTGCCGGTGGAAGTCCGGTCCGGGTAGCTGCCAGGAGGCCCGGTAGCAGGCTGGCGGCGCCGGAGGGAAACGTCCGGCGTCGAAGCCCAGCGTCAAAGGCCCTGCGAAGGGGGAGCGACGATACGGTCCGTAGCATCACGCGAAGCCTGCGGCGCACCGAGCCTCACAGCCACGCGCGTGGCCGACGCCCGGCGGACATCCACCGGCAGCGGCAGATCCTGGCTTCCGCATGGCTCCGCGAACCGAACCCCGGCCCCACGGACGAAGAACGGCGGCTGCTGGAGCAACTACGCTATAAACACCGCGTGCCAGAGGTTGTTGCGATTGGACCACTGCCACTGATCGGCCTTGCGCAGCTGTACAGGAGGGACATTCCCGACCTGCCGGCCGGGCCGGACGACTGCGATCTGCTTCAGGTGTTCTGGTGCCCCTTCGACGCCCACGGCCCGACCGGCCATGGCATGCTGCTCGACCTGCGCTGGCGCCGGTCGTGGGAAGTCACCGAGGTGCAGACCTCACCACCGCAGCCGCAGGTCGTCGGCTTCGAGGGGTACGTGCCCGAACCGTGCGTGCTGCACCCGGAACAGGTGGCCACCTACCCGTTCGCCGGCCTCCTCCCGGAGGACCTATGCGCCCGGATCGACGCCTGGGAAGAAGCGCTGGAGGAGGCGGCCGAGCAGTCGGAGGGCGACGATGCCGCCGAGCCGGTGAGCTACCAGTACGACCTGTCCCTCCCACCGGGCTGGCGCGTCGGCGGGTTCGCCTCCTGGCACGCTACCGACCCGTACCCCATGAACTGCCGGACCTGCGCGACACCGATGCACCTGCTGCTGACCATTGACAGCTCGGAATGGGACGGCGGCAGCGGCAGCTGGAAGCCACTGGAAGAACAGGACCTGCCTACCCACCGGTCCGCCACGCCGACCCAGGTCACCGTGGGCCGCTGGGGCGAACTCAACATTTTCGCTTGCCCCGAAGACCCCAGCCACCCGCGCCGCTGGAGCATCCAGTAGGTCACTCGGTCACGACCAGTGCACATGCTTGAGGGAGGCCATTTCCTTCACTGCGCCGTTCGAGCAGCGCAACTGACGCTGTCTGAGTGGGTTGAGGCAGCCGTGGTTGGCTGCCGTCATTGTGGTGATCTCAGCCATGGTGCGGCTGTTATCACGCCATGTCAGGCGTGCCACTGGGCACATCGATCATTTGTTCGGTAGATGTTCTTCCGACCGGGTGCCGGGCATCAGCCCCGGCGCTGTATGAGTTCGGGGGTGCGACTACATGGACAACAGATGGGTGAGACGCCTCGTCGGCCAGATTGCTGTCGCGATGCTGACGGTGGCGGTCTTCACGGTGACACCGTCGATGGCGAGCGCGGACGACGTCGGAGAGTTGCGGGTGGAGTCCTATGTGCTGCCTGTTGGCGCGGCGAAGCCATCACTTGAGCAGTTGCAGAACGGGGACGGCTTGGCGCGACTGCGGAAGCTAGCCGCCGCGTCAGAGCCACAGGCGCAGATGCCGTCCGAGACGGTCGGACCGGCCGCTGCCTACGCTCCGTTGTCGCGGCGGGCCTCCGGCTCGCCGACAGTGCCGGACGGGGCGGGTGAACGGTCTGCGTCTGCCGCGGCGCCGCAGGCGACTGCTCCAGAGCCGGCCCGGACGATGACCTTCGATGAGTGCAAGAAGGGCCTGGGCAGCGACAACAAGTTCTTCGTCAAGTCACGCTTCGCGGTGTGCGACGGGGCGTCGTTCCTGCAGACCTGGCTCCAGAACAACCGCCCGGTCGGCGAGAGCATGTTCAACGTTCGCGTGATCGGCACTATCCCGAGCAACAGCCGCACGATCAACTTCCAGTACTACTTCACCGACTTCCTCACCGCCGGCGAGACCGGCGCCCCCTCCATGCCCATTACAACGGAGGGGAACGTCCCCCAGAGCTGGCCTTCCCGGGTGCGCTACACCCGCGGCGGCAACCTGCCCGCAGGGAGCAGGACCTTCGCCCAGCTGAAGGCGGCCGGCACCTTCAACCAGACCGTGACGGCCGCCCCGGGGCAGGGCAGCAGCGGCACCACCGACCTGATCTTCGCCGTGTACGAGCCCGCCGTGACCTACACAGCCCCCGCGCCCTGGAAGCTCAGCGGCGCAACCGGCGGCAAGCTGTTCATGCTCGCACCCCGCTGGGACGCCGCCTCCTACCTGGCCAACTCCACCGGCGGCGGCAATCCGGCCAAGAAGGGCTCCGCCACGTTCAGCTACATCACCACGCTCACCCTGAGCGCGAAGCAGGGAGCGGAAGAACGGGCAGAAGCCGCGCACATCCGACAGGCCTTCCTCGTCCCGCAGGACACCAAGCCGTACATGTCGGCGAAGAAGGTGCCCGGCCAGACGGTGGATGATCCGCTGCATCGCACGGTGAGCAGCGAGCGCAACGACAAGAACCGGTCTGAAGCGGTCAAGCAGTGCAAGCGCTACTGGGGGCCCAACTACGCCAGCGGGGGCAAGGAGTGCGACGAGTACCCCTTCGCCAGCACCTATGAAGGAGCCGCCCAACCGCAGTACGACCCGGACGCCAAGAAGTTCAACTTCTCGGTGAAGCCGATCGCCAAGGCCGACAACCAGGCCGGCGGCCTGATCCTGAAGAGCTTCTACGCCAAGAACCGCGTCATCGACGGACTGGAAGACGGCTTCATCGTCAACGTCGTCGACTGATCTGATCCTTGCCCGGCGGGGGTGGATGCGCGACCGCCCCCGCCGAAGCATTTTCGCTTCCTACAGGTCGGCGGGCCAGAACTGGATGAGGTAGCGCTCCACGCCGACCCCGGTGCCTTCCTGCTCCGAGAGGGCAGCGGCCTCGGCGCGGCCAGCACAGCTGACTCGCACGCGCCAGGAGCCGCCCGAGTCCGCCAGCGTGATGACGTCGTCCATGCGGCCCGTGTGCATGGACCACACCGCAAGCTGTCCGCTCGTGGAGTCGAAATCGGCTTCGGCCTGCTCGTCCCAGTCGGCAGGATCCTGCGGCGGCGGAGCTGCGTCCCACACTTCGATGTCCACCGTGGCGGTGTGGGTGTGGCCGCCGCTGGTGATGTCCAGACGCCCGGGATGGGTGCCGAGGAAAACGTCGCGGTGGAAGTCGTCGGGGAACGGAACGGGCAAGTCTGCGTCGTCGGACTCCTGCAACCCGAACGCGTAATACCCCACGTACGCGCTTACGCGCTGTCGTCGCACCAGCTGCGCCACGAGCACCCCTTCGCTTCACCGGACACGCCTTCGCCTGGATGCTAGACCTCGACCTGCACGGCTGGGCGCACAGCGCACAGAACCGGCCGAAGAGTGCCCGCTGCCCACCGGCCCCACGGCTGTGGTCGATCACGTCCGACAGCTGCGCGAGCTGGTGCTGCGCTCCAACCGGGTCAGCACCAGTACGCGGACGATTCGCTGGCACGCCCAGCCAGGCGCCCAACGACGCGCGCTGATCCGACAAGATCCGAAAGAGAAGACCTGGGCCTCAGCCAGCCCGGTTGATGACGGACGCCAGCGCGGCGCGCAGCTGTTCGTCCTAGCGGATCATTGCGTGGTCGGAGCCGGAGACGACTAGGCGGCGGTCTCCGGTGGCGAGCGCGGCCAGCCAGCTGTGCTGCTGCGGCGTCAGGACGGCGGCGCCGAGCGCTTGCAGGGCGTCGCAGGCGCCCTTGAGGTCGGCGCGGGTCTCGGCCGAGTGCAGCGCCGCTTCGGCGAGCCATGCGCGGTCGAGGTCGGCCGGATCGGCGACGGCGAGCAGCCCGGGCCAGGACGCGCCGCAGCCTTCTTCGGTGCCCCCGAGTGGGTGCTATCCATCGTCCAGAAAACGGCCTGCCGCATCGGCTGGCAGAATTGCTCTTCTTCGGCGCCCTGGAGTTCATCCTCGCGTTCGTCATCGTCGGGGCGCTCTCCGCCGCACTCAAAACCAGACGAATGCCACTTGCTGCCTGAGACAGCGATCCTGGGCGGGGACACCGACACCCGCCGCCGGCCTCCGGCCAGAGCGGCTCCTGAGGCGCGCCCTGACGGAAGTCTCAGGGAGAGAGTCTCCCTTGTGCCACCAAGACCGTATCGTCAGTCGTCAACTCCCCCCTCGGACACTCCTTCTCCTTATAACGATACGCAAGCGAGGGCCTCGACCTAACGGTCGCGGTCCTTGTTGCGTTGTCGTATGTGATCGTGATGCCCAGGGCGTCGTAGAGGGGCTCCTTCTTCTCGGCGTCGGCGGCTTGGACACGTTGAGCGATGTCTCCGAGTCTCTCAGTAATTTCCCGGATCTGATCGGTGGTGAGGGGTGGTTCCTTCTGCCGGGTGACGCTGGGTAGTGCGTCGAGCTTCTTCTGTGCCGCGTCCTTGTCTCGTTGTGCGTCGTTGATCCACTGGGTGACGACGGCTGGGTCGGCTCCGGAGTCGAGGGCGGCCTGATAGCGGGCAAGACGCCGCTCGCATTCCTTGAGAGCTTGGCGGGCTTGAGCCTGCTCGGGGGTCTGGGGCTGTGCGGTGCTTGCCGCGATGCTGGCCTGGCTGAGTGCGGTGATGGTGGCGGCGAGCCGCTCTGGGGCGAAGGCCCGGGCGATCCATACGTCCAGTGCCCGGCAGATGATGTCTTCTCGCAGGTTGATGGTGCGGGGGTGGTCGAGCCCGGGGTAGAGCGCTGCTTCCTGTTCCTTGTACTCGCATCGGTAGTAGACGCGGTCGCGGATGGCAGAGGGCTGCATCTTGCGTCCGCACAGAGTGCAGCGCAGCCGTCCTCGCAGGACGTAGGGACGCCGTTCGCTTCGCCGGTTGGGGCGTTCCTGCCGCTGGTAGGCGCGGGCGCGTTGTCTGCGGGCGCGCTGGGCGGCTTCGAAGAGTTCGGTGGTGATGAGCGGGTCGTGTGCGGGTTCGTTGGACCAGATCCATTCGGCGCTGGGGTTGTGGGCCATGGTGGTGCGGTGGCCGAGGGTGACGTCGTCGATGTCGAGGAGGCGTTCTTCCTTGCGCTGTTTGTTCCAGACCTCGTGGCCGGTGTAGCGGGGGTTGAGGAGGATCGCTCTGACCGCGCCGGCCTGCCATGCCTTCTTCGTTCGGTGTGGGTTGCGGGCGGCGTCGTGGGCGGAGGGGCAGGGGATGCCGTCGTGGTTGAGCCGGAGGGTGATGGCCTCGTCGCTCATGCCGTCGACGTACATGGTGAAGATGCGCAGCGCGACGGGTGCAGTGGCGGGGTCGGGCTCGAGTTTGTGGAGTTGCTGTCCGGCGGCTGCCTTGGCGGGGTTGGGATGAGTGCCGGCGTCGGTGATCCGGTAGCCGTAGGGCGGTCGCCCGCCGAGGTAGCGGCCCTGGAGCTGGGCCTGGGAGCTCATGGCGGTCCGTACCCGGATTTTGATGCGGTTGCGTTCTCCCTTGCTCATGCCGCCGAAGACGGACATGACGAGGTCGTGGGCTTCGTTGTCTGGGTCGATGGTGCCGCCGACCTCCGGGACCCAGAGAGGGATGTGGAAGTGGACGAAGACGGGGAAGGTGTTGCCGAACTGGTTGCCGTAGAAGGTGCGTTGGGGTTCTCCGATCACGACCGCGTCGAATCCGCGGTTGGGGTTGCGGAGGGCTTTGAGGAGTTCGTTGGCGCGGGGGCGGCGTTGCCAGGGCAGGGAGCGGCTGTGGCCGATGTCGAAGTATTCGGTGACGATCTGGCCTCCTGTGGGTTCGATGAGGGCTCGGGCGCGGGTGAGCTGCCAGTTTCTGGAGGTTTCGGGATCTTGAAGGTCCTCGGTGGAACAGCGTCCGGCGAAGGCGAAACGGATCACGTGCGGAGACCCCCGTGGGGTGAGGTGTGGAGCGTGTTGCGGGTGTTATACGGCGGTCTGTCGTACCTCGAATGGGCGAGAAGAGCCAGCGGGCCTGCCCTTGCTAGGCGTCTCCGGCTTCGGGGCGGGCTTGGTTACTGTAGTCAGCTGCTGCAGCAGCCCACCCTGCCCGGTCAGCTGCAGCCCCTCCGACCGGGCCCGCTCCACCAGCATCGCGACCAGTTGCTCGTCGGACACGGGCGCAGGCTGCCCGGACTGGGCACTCTCTACAGGCTCCACGGTCTCCAACTCCACGGCGTATCAGTCACTTGACGTCTCTCCCATGATCGTCGGATCCGCCGTTAGATTTACACTCCCCGCTGTCATGGCCTGCGGCAAGACGCGCGCCTGCTGGGACGTGCCATGACTCGATCCTCTCAGGGAATCGAGCCTCCATCAGACCCGGAGCGGTTCATGGTGAGGTGTTGGAGCGCGTGCAGGGGCGTTCACCTGGGTTCATGGGCGGATGGTCGGTGCGCGGGAGTGGGCCGCTGGTCTCGTCTGAACGTCCGCGAACGGCGGTGAATGAGACGGAAACTGAGACGGTGGCGACCGGTCGGGTACTTGGCGCTCCTGCCCAGGTGAGGGCTCAAAGATGACTCGCCACCGCGGTCTCGGTTCGACGTCGGGGCGAGCCATACCGCCCGAGGTGCGCCGAGGGCCTGTCCTCCGCCACCTGATACGGCATCTTTGCTGGCCCGAGAAATCGAACACATGCTTGAATTCGGTCATGCGACCGTTTCCTGACGACCTTGCCCAGGCGCAGCAGGAGTGGAGTGCCACCTACCGGCAGCTTGCCGAGCGGCCCGGCCGTACCGAGTTGCGCCGGCGTCTGTACTGGCTGTCGGCTCAGCTGTTCTTTCATCCCTACTGGCAGCAGCAGCGGCCGGGCCCTGCGGCGTGGCGGGAACTGTGTGATCTGGGATGCTCGGACGGGGACGTGAGTGAGCGGCTTCATCGATGACGCGCTGGAATGCGGGGCCGCTGCGCGATTCGCGTGATCGTGCATCCGCCGTCGCCCACGGGGGGTCGGCGCGTACGTGTGGACCGCGAGACCCTCGGCCTGGCCCACAGCGTGGTCGACGTCGCGGAGTTCCTGCGCCGGGCCGGACTGGAGATCGACCCGGCGGAGGTAGCAGGGGCCCCGTGGATTGACTGGCGCGGAGTCCAGGGCGGCGAATATCTCCTCGACCAGTCGCTTGAGGCCCTGCACCAGCGCTATGAGAGCGGTGCAGGGCCTCACGGGTCAAAGATCCTAGCTTCTCTGGATGACGAACAGCCGTCAGGAGGGGTAGTTTTCGTTGACTGGCTGATATGGGTCAGTCCGAGCCGAGCGTCCGCAAGTAGTCCCGCAGCAGCGAGAACAGTGCCGAAACTGCCTCTTCATTCTGTGCAGGCGAGAACGAGCGGACATCTGAAACCTTCAGCGTGGGATCTACCTCACACAAGACCAGACCCCACCAGGTGAGTTCGCTCGGTCCTCTCCCCCGCTTGCCCAGCCAGGCACGGAATCCGTTCATCGTGGCCGCGCCCGAACACATGTCGAATCCATCCAGAAAGGCGCAGACCTCACTGAAGGACTGGGACATCGTGTACATCCCGACACGCCGTTCCAGTGTGTCGAGCACTTCCTGAAGCTTTATTACCCGCACTGTTCGCCAATCTTATGGATTCGGGGAGACGAGGGTCCACTCGTGGTCCTCTGGATATGCCCATTCCGTCTTCCATTGCTCGATGGGCATCCCGTCGGGTCCCGTGAACTGGTCGTATACTCGATCATCCTTGACGAGAAATGTGTGATGCCCCCACGATTCGTTGGCGAGTTTGTAATCGCCCAGGCTGGGGAGTCTGTCTTTCGGAGTGATGGTCCAGATCTCTCCTCCCATCTTCTTCTGGAGCTTGGCCGCGAACTCGTCACAACCTGCATTATGCACGAGCACCGGTGTCGAACCTGCCAGCACGTAGTAGGTGTGGAAGCTTTCTACGGTGAGGTTGTAGGTGCGTACCCGCTGGTCGAAGGCGCGGTTTGTCTGTACGCGTACCGTGCTCCCGTCGTTGGTCAACAGGGTGGAACCAGGGCGCAAGTCGCGGGCTTTCGTCCAGTGATTCTGCGATGCGTTCCAGAAGGGATGTTCGTAGGTGGCGGTTAGTTTCTGTGGGCCAGTTGGTGTAGCGATTGTCAGTTCGTCGAAATGCTTGTCGCCGTCGGTGATGATGAGACGGGTGACTGTGTGGGGCTCGGTCTTCTGGGTGAGCGGGCCTGTTGCAACGACCTTGTCGCCTGCCTCAACGTCCTCGATCCTCTTTGTCGAGCCACCGGCCATGAGCACTTTGGTGCCGGCGATAAAGCACTGACTGCAGCTCTCTTCCGCGCCGCCCTGTTCCTCTTGCTGGGCCTCACGGAAGGCTTGTCCGAGGCCGTTGTTGAAGCGGCTGATGCCGTCGGTGATTCCGTAGATTCCCGCGCCCGCTGTCGCGACGCCGAACGCGATGGCCGGTGCTCCCACCAGGCAGCCGGCACCACTAAAGCAGGCTGCTACGCCTCCGATGGTGAGGTCAGTTCCTTCGTTCACGGCCCCGACACTGGTAAAGGTCTCGATCAGGCCTTTCCAGACGTCGGGGTTTTCGATGATTGCCTGCCCGTAGTCGCCGATCGTGTTGACCGTGTTCTTGAGCCAGTCCGGTACCCAGCTGTCGTCGTCTTTCTGTTGGCTCTTTTTCAGTTGCTCCTCGTACCACTGCCGCCAGCGGGCCTGCTCTTGTTGCCGCTTGGCGACAGCGGTGTGGTAGGCCTCTGTTGCCGCTTGGTTGGCTGCGATGGCGTCCTTCCCTGCAGCGGTGGCGGAGGCACGGGCTTGCTGGGCTGCTGTCCAGGCCGAGTCGGCGGAGCCGCGCGCGGCGGTGGCCGAGTACTGAGCCCGGGCGGCGGAGGTGACGGCCGCGGCTGCCGCGTTCTCAGCGTTCTGCTGTGCGTTGCGGGCGGTTTTGGCCGAGGCGGCGGCGTCCTTGGCGGACTGTTCGGCCTGGGTGGCGTAGCCGTTGGCCTGGGTGGCGTACTTCTGGGCGTCGTTGGCGGCTGCTTCGGCTTGCCTGCGGTAGCCCTCGGCTTCGGAGTCGGCTCTGGCGGCTCTGGCTGCTGCCCTGGCCGCCTCTGCGGCGTTCTTCTGGGCGGTGGCGGCGATGCCGGCGGCCTGCGCGATCAGCTGCTGGATCTGCTGCTCGTGGGTGGCGCCCAGTTGGTCCTGCCGCTGGGCCTTGTACTGGCCGACGGTGATGAAGGCGTGGAGCAGGTCGGAGGGGCCTTCGAGGGCGATGCGGGCGGCGGCCCTGACCTGGGGGCCGTTGTTTTTGTTGTTGGTGTCGGCGAGTTGGGCGGCGCGGACGCGTTCGTCCTGGGTGCGCGCCTGGGAGTCGTCGGTGGTGATGAACTGGCGTAGGGCGTCGGTCGTGTCGGTGTTCAGTGCGGTGCGGCCGGCCTGCTGCTCGATCGGGCCTGCGTTGGCGATGGTCCGGGCGACGACAAGGCGCATGTCCTGCTTCATGGCCTCGTACTGGCCGGTGGCCAGGAAGGTACTCACCGCCGAGTCGTCGCCCTCCAGCGCCTTGGCGGCGGCGGCGCGTACGTCAGCGGAGCCGGCGTGCGTCGCCAGCTGCTGGATGTTCTCACGGTCGTCCTGGGCACTGGCCTGCTGGCGGCCGGTGCGGACGTAGTCGGTCACGTCCTGGTCGGAGCCGGCCAGGGCCATGAGAGCGGCGGACTGGCTCCAGGACCGACCGGTCTTGGCGGTGGCCAGGGCCACCTTGCGGGCTTCGGGAGCGATCTTCGCCGGGTCGGCGCCGGGCTGGGATGCCTGGTCGGCCAGTTTGGCCGCTTTGGCTTGCAGGTCCTTGGCCTGCTGCACGGCTACCTGCTGGGCGGCGGTGCGCTGGTCCTCCTGCGCTTTGAGGTCCCGGGCGCGGGCGATGGCCTCGTTGGTACGGGCGGTCAGCTGCTCGGTGTCGATACGCACGGCCAGGTCGTGGACCTTCTGAGCCTTGGCGACCGCCGCACTGGCCACGTCGGCGTCCTTCTTGGCCTCCCTGGCGTGCGCGGCGGACTGCTTCGCAGCGGTCGCCGCCTCACCCGCGTGCTTGGCCGCGTCGTCGGCGGCCTTGGCCGCGTTCTCCGCGTGCGTGGCCGCGTCGTTCGCGGCGTCACGGGCCTCTCCGGCGGCGGAGGCGGCTTCCTGTGCCAGTGCCTGGGCGGCGTCGGCGGCGCGGGCCGCCTCGCG
>NZ_JBIATP010000025.1:0-110693 GCF_042891915.1 Streptomyces sp. NPDC001848
CCAGGCAAGCCACGGTCGGCAAGCTGCTTTGAAGCCACATCCGGCCCTCCCGGGCCACCGAACAACTTACGGAGCTGCTTTGGCGCGAGTGATCATGGCCCCGTAAGCTTCCGGCGCGTCGGGCAGTCTGTGGACCTGCCCGGTAAAGCACGACGTTGGGGCCATGATCTTCGAGGCTCGCGCCAAAGTGGCTGGCTAAAGTCGCGGAGCCGACCGGCCTCAGCCACAGAGGTTTTCTTCTGCTCTGCCCGCTGCACGTAGCGCGCCGCCTGGCGCGGCCAGCCGGGGCGAAGACAGGAGGCAGGCCGCGCCGCAGAGGCGGCGCGCGCCCGCGCTGTGCGCGGGCCTTGAACCCGTAAAGAAAGTTGTAACTCAGTCGGGGGCGTGGGGCTTGTCCGATCCCGGGTGATGCTTGACAGTTCGGTCCCAGCTGATGGTTGACAGTGGCCGTGATCGGTTTTTCTGTGCGCGTCGTTGCGGTGCGTGTGGGGAGGCCGGGATTGGCGCTGGTGGAGTTGTCGGTTGTTGAGCAGAGATACCGGGCTGTCCTGGCTGTGCTGGCGGGAGCGACGGTGACCGAGGTCGCCGCGTCGTTGGGGGTGTCCCGGCAGACGGTCAGCGGCTGGAAGGCCCGATATGCCGCCTCGGGTCTGGCCGGGCTGGCTGATCGTTCGCGTAGGCCGGCGTCGTGTCCGCATCAGGCCTCTGCCGAGGTGGAGACGGCGGTGTGTGAGCTGCGGCGCAAGCATCCTCGCTGGGGTCCGCGGCGGATCGCGCATGTGCTGGAGCGGTCCGGGACGGTGAGTCCGGTGCCGTCGCGGATGACCGTGTATCGGATCCTGGTCCGGCATGGCCTGGTGGAGCCGGGGGTGCGGCGCCGCAAGCGGTCGGATTACAAGCGCTGGCAGCGGGATCGGCCGATGCAGCTGTGGCAGATGGACATCGTCGGCGGCGTGATGCTGGTCAACCCGGTCACCGGGGAGCTGACCGAGGCCAAGGTCGTGACCGGGGTGGATGACCATTCCCGGTACTGCGTGATCGCGTCGGTGGTCGAGCGGGCGACCGGACGGGCGGTCTGCGCGGCCTTCGCCCGGGCCTTGCAGACGTTCGGGGTGCCGGAGGAGGTGCTCACGGACAACGGCAAGCAGTTCACCGACCGGTTCGGGCAGGGCGGTGAGGTGCTGTTCGATCGGATCTGCCGGGAGAACGGGATCGCGCACCGGCTCACCCAGCCGGCGTCGCCGACCACGACGGGCAAGGTCGAGCGGTTCCATCAGACGCTGCGGCGTGAACTCCTGGACGACTGCGGTGCGTTCGTGAGCATCGAGGCAGCTCAGGCGGCGCTGGATGCGTGGGTGCGGGAGTACAACTCCATGCGTCCGCATCAGGCGCTGGACATGCAGTCTCCGGGCGACCGGTTCACGCCGGTTGCCGAGCAGGAGCGGGACGTATTGGGCCTGAGGGTGCCCGGGGTGCTGGCGCTGGTGCCGCAGCAGCGGACAGCTCCTGCGGAGCCGGTGCCGGTCGAAGCATCGGCTGTTCCTGCCGGTCCGCCTGAGGTGGTCCCGGCAGTGGTGCCGGTGGACGAGGGTGGGCCGGTGGAGTTCGAGCGGGTGGTGCCTGCGAGTGGGAATCTGCAGGTCGCGGGAAAGCAGTTCTGGCTCGGACCGGCCCGCTCAGGACTGACGGTGACCTTCTGGGCCGACACCTCGGTGATCCATCTGCTGATTGCGGGAGCACGGATCAAGAGTGTGCGGTCGCACCTGTCGGTGGCGGATCTGGCGCGGCTGGCGGCCCGGGGCGCACGCGCGGCTGGACCGGCCCCGCTTCCGGCCGGCGACGGGGCCGCGTTCGAGGTGGACCGGGTCGTGAACAACAGCGGCCTGGTCGGCCTGGGCGGGCACCAGGTTCTGGCGGCGGAGATCCTCGGCGGCCGCCAGGTGGGTATCCGCATCGACGAGGAGACGCTGTCGTTCTTCGACCCGTCCTCGCGGGAACTGCTGCGGGTGCGGCCCAACCCGCTGACCAGCGAGGAAGTCCGCAGGCTGCGAGGCCTGCGTCCGGCCGGACCGCCACCGCGTCCCGGCATCGAGCCCGTGCGTGTGCAGCGGCGAGTCAGCGCGGTCGGCACCGTCATGGTCTGCCGCCAGGTCGTCTCCCTAGGCCGCCCCTACGCAGGGCAGACCGTAACCGTCCACGTGTCCGACACGAAGATCAGCGTCGAGCTGGACGGCCAGATCCGGGTGATCCGACGCACGACCGACGTCCCGGTCCGTAACGTGAAAGCGAACAAGCCCCACGGGGCTCCCTACGTTGTCTAGGCCCACCGTCAAGCATCACCTGGGACTGGAACGTCAGGCATCAGCTGGGATCCGACACGGGGGCGTGGGGCTTGAAGTCGTGGGCGCACGCTGGAAGTTCGGTGCCCTGACGGTGGACGAGCGGAAGAAAGCGCACCGGTCGGATGGTCCACGTCACGCGGGTGCTGCCCTGGGTAATGGCCACCGTGGACGGCTCGGCGCGCAAGAGGGCCCGCCTGGTTTGGATGCGGCCTTCGTACAGCCATGCCCACGCATCGTCGGAGGTTTGTGGGTCGAGTGCTGGAGAAATGGTGCGGAGTGCGACCGCGACCCATCTGTCGGCCTGGGGTGCGGAGTAGGCGTCGAAGGATGCCAGGAGTGCCGGCGGCCGGTCGTCGCTGAGGTCTTGCGTCCAGCATTCGCACCAGTAGCCGCGAACGGGGCCCTTCACGATGCCGCTCCTCGGGGGTAGGCCACGAGGACGTAGCGGGTGCTGTCGTCGTGCAGGGTGAGTTGGTAGGCCGTTCCGGTGGCCAGGTAGGCGAGGGCTCGTTCGTGTTCCGGTTCGTCGGTGAGCCAGTGGCGGCCTGGCCTGGCGTATGCGGTGTCGAGCTGGTCCGTGATGTGGCTCGTGCGCTCCCGGATCCAGCGCAATGCCAGGCGGGGGCTCGCGGCGCGGTGTGATCCCAGTGCGATGGATCGCACCTCGTGCAGGGGGTAGGCGACAGCCCAGCATTCGTATGAGGCGTGCTGTCCGCCTGAAGTCGGCTTTTCAGCCCTGGTCGACGTCAGCACGGGCGTCCTCCTGCCCTGGGCTGCGTGAAGAGTTCCGCTGTGACCGTGTAGCCGCCGTGGCTGTCGTGCACGACGACCCGGTGGGCGATGGCGCTGACCATTCCTAAGCCTCTGCCGTGCACGGCTTCCGTCCCCGGGTGCTCGACCTTCGGGGCGGAGTGCGTGCCGCCGTCGTCCGTGACCGACAGCGCGATCACCTGGGGCGAGACGGCGAGCGCCAGGTGGAAGCGGCCGGATGCCTGGCCGCTCGCCGTGTGCAAAATCGCGTTCGCGCTCAGCTCGCTGACGATCAGCTCGGCGTCCTCGGCCAGCGGTGAGCCGCGCAGGATGTCCCGCGTCCAGCGACGGGCCCGGCTGACCTCTTCCGGAAATCCTGGGCAAGTGAGTCCCCAAGTCCGGATCTGACTCGTATACTCGTGCATACAAGTTCCTTCATGCTGATAGGCCGCCATGTGCAGCGGGTTCGGGCTAGACGAGTTTCACGCCGTCGTGGGCGCGGATAGCAGGCGGAGACGCCGCGTCCATCGCGTCCAGGACGCGAATCGCGTACGCCTCGTCGGCAAGCGCGGTGACCTCTTCACGGGTGACCCAACGCAGTGCGCGGGTCTCGTCACCGGTGGTGGGGCTGCCGTCGGCGGCCTCGCAGCGGAAGACCAGCGAGACGATCAAGCCCTTCATGTTCTTGTAGACGCCGGTCAGGGTCGCGGGAAGTGCGATCTTGATTCCGGTCTCTTCGAGCACTTCGCGCTGGAGGGCTTCGGGGACGGTCTCCTCGCGTTCGAGGACTCCGCCCGGGGGCTCCCAGTGCCCGTTGTCACGGCGCTGGATCAAGAGGGCGCGGCCCTGGTCGTCGATGACGACTCCGGCAACGCTCACGGAGTGCGGACGGTCAGTGGTCACGTTCCTCTGCCCTCTCGGATGGCTAGGCTCTCCACCGTAGCAACAAGACTCAGCCACTCGTCTAGATACCTAAAGGAGTACTCGTGAGCCCTCTCCCTTCCGGCCTCCTCGGCGATCTCGACCCCACGAGCGATCGTGCGGTCTTCAGGCAGATCGCCGACCAGTTGCGCGAGGCCATCGACCGCGGGCGGTTCAAGGAGGGCGACAAACTGCCCTCCGAGGCCGATCTTGTCGAGCACTACGGGGTTTCCCGTATGACGGTCCGGAACTCCTTCTCCATCCTGCAGGGCGAGGGCCTGGTGCACGCCGAGCACGGCAAGGGCGTGTTCGTACGACCACGACCGCCCGTGCGGCGTCTGGCCTCTGACCGGTTCGCCCGGCGGCACAGGGAACAGGGGAAGTCCGCGTTCATCGTCGAAGCGAACGCGGCCGGCAGTCACCCGCAGGTCGACAGCCTGGAGGTCAAGGAGGAGAAGGCCAGTCAGGACGTCTCCGCCCGGCTCGGTTCCGTGCGGCGTGTGCTGGCTCGTCGGCGCCGGTATCTGCTGGACGGGCGGCCGGTCGAGTTCGCCACGTCGTATCTGCCGCTCGACATCGCGCGGGGTACGCCGATCGCCGAGCCCAACCCCGGCCCCGGCGGCATCTACGCCCGTCTCGAAGAGCTGGGCCATCGCCTCGACCACTTCGAGGAGGAGATCCGGGCCCGGATGCCCTCGCCTGCCGAGGTGAAGACGCTCCGGCTGGCCTCCGGCGTGCCGGTCATTCACCTGATCCGGACCGCCTACGACACCGAGGGCCGGGCCGTGGAGGTCTGCGACACGGTGATGGCGGCGGACGCGTACGTCCTGTCGTACCAGCTCCCGGCGACGTGATCGCATGAGCGGCGGTGGTGCGCGGGGCCGCTTCCTCGAACTCGTACACCCCAACGCGCTTACTCGTATAGACGAGTGGGCAAGTTGTGTGGCAAGGTAGTTGCGCGATCCCGGAGATCGGGTTCGCATGACGCATCATGTATAGACGAGTAGATAGGAGAGTGTGCCTTGCGCACCATCCGTGTGGAGACCTCGGCCGCAACGATCCTGCTGACCGAGGCGCCCGAGCCCAAGGTCCGCGACCGGCAGACCGGCGAGATCGCCAAGGACGCCAACAGCGGTGAGGCGCTGATGACGATCGGCGTCGTCTACATCGAGGACGGCGAGTCGTCGCTGATCAAGGTCACCGTCCCGGAGGGCGGCATCTCCGAGGGGCTGACCCTCGGGGCTCCGGTCTCGCTGCCCGGGCTCGTGGCCCGGCCGTGGGAGAGCGTCTTCAACGGGCAGCAGCGGCACGGCATCGCCTTCCGGGCCGCCGCCGTCACCCCGGCCGCGTTCCCGGCTGCCTCGGGGGCCGCTGCCTGATGACCGATCTGACGACACTGCTGGAGGTGGGTGGTCCTGTCGCCGCGCTGGGCGGCGGGGCCGCCTATGCCCGGGCCCAACACCCGGGCGTCTACTGGTCCACCATCGGCTTACCGATATCCACGGTCCGGCTGCTCAGCTCGTACAGCTCGGTTATGGAGGCCTGCGGACTGACCGTGGCGCCCTCCCGGCTGCGGGTCCTCGCAGTGAAGGCCACCACCCGGCGTGAGGTCCGTCCCGTTCCGCCGCGTCGGGGGATCATCCGCCCCACCTCGACCGGACTCCGGCTTCGTCTGAGGCTCGCTCCGGGGCAGGAACCCGCAGACGTCGCCACCTCGGCCGAACGGCTGCGGCACGCCTGGGGAGTTCACGCCGTCTACGTCACGACGGTCAAGCCTGGCGTGGTCGAACTGCGGCTTGTGGGCTTCGACGTCCTGCGGAAGGTCCGCATGCCGCGCAAGGTCGAAGAAGGGTTCCTCAAGGTGCCGGTGGCGCTGCGGGAGGATGCCACGCCCTTCGTGCGCGACTACCGGACCATCCCGCACCAACTGACCCTTGGGGCCACGCTGTCGGGCAAGTCCATGTATCTGCGCCACTTGATCGCCGGACTCGCCCGGCAACCGGTCGCCCTGGTCGGCGTCGACTGCAAGCGGGGCGTGGAACTGGCGCCGTTCGCCGCGCGGCTCTCGGCCCTGGCGACCGACCCGGAACAGGCGGCGGAGCTGCTGCCCGCGCTCGTGAAGGAGATGGAGGACCGATACGACTTGATCAAGGCTCGGCAGGGCATCGCGCCGGATACCCCTGACGAGGAGATCACCTCGGACATCTGGGGACTGCCCGAGAGCGAACGCCCGGTACCGATCGTGCTGTTCGTCGACGAGGTGGCAGAACTCTTCCTCGTCGCCACGAAGAAGGAGGAGGAACGGCGCGACGAGATGGTCACCCAGCTCATCCGCCTCGCCCAGCTCGGCCGCGCGGCCGGCATCTACCTGGAAGTGTGCGGGCAGCGCTTCGGCGCCGAACTGGGCAAGGGCGCCACGATGCTCCGGGCCCAGTTGACCGGCCGTGTCTGCCACCGCGTGAACGATGAGGCGTCGGCCAAGATGGCGCTCGGCGACATCGCACCCGAGGCGGTCATGGCTGCCTGCGCCATCGCTCCCGAGCGCCCAGGCCTGGCCGTGGCGGGCGACACCTCGGGCGGCTGGTCCCGCATCCGCACGCCGTACCTCTCCCTCAGCGACGCCGCCGAGATCTGCCGGGACTCGGCCCACCTGATGCCCGATGTTCTGTCCCTGAAGCCGTTCCGGCCCGACGTGCCCGCGCGACCGGTCGAGAAAGCGGCTCCGGCCGTGCGGCCGCTCCCGGTGAGCGACTGACCCTTCCACCTGCCCCATTCGATCGGCGTGACCGCCTCACGCCACGTCCCTACCCCTCCCATGCCTGAACCCGGAAGGAGCCGCATCGTGCGCGCCCAACTGGCCCGCGTGGACGCGGTGCTCGTCCAGGCGGTCATCGCCGCAGCGCTGTCCTTCGCCCACCTGCACGACATCGCCTCGGCGGCCGGGCAGGACGGTTGGAAAGCGTGGGCCTATCCCATCTCGGTTGACCTGCTCCTGGTCGCCGCCTGGCGCCGACTGCGGACGAGTGACGCGAAAGCGGCCGGGTGGTGCTGGTTCGTCATCGCGCTCGCCGCCTCCCTAGGCGCGAACGTCGCCACGGCCGGACTGCTCGACATGCACCAGGTGCCGGCCTGGCTGCGCATCCTCGTCGCGGGCTGGCCCGCGGTCGCCTTCCTCGGCGGAACGCTCCTCGCTCACTCGGCGCCGACGACTACCACCGCCGACGTCGAGGAGATCGAGGACCGGGAGGACGTGCCCGAACCTGCACCCGAGCCGCTCGCGCGACCGGCCGCCGTCGAGGCACCGCCCGAGCGTCGCGCCGTCCCCGTCCCGGCCGCTCTCGTCGACCACGCCCGCAAGGTCGCCGACGAACACCGAACCCGTACAGGAACCCCCATCGACATCCCCACCCTGCGCGCTCGGCTCGGCGTCCCCGCGCCCATGGCCGAAGCCATCGCCGCCCGCCTCTGAGAGGAGAGCCCATGACTGCCAACCGCCGCTTCCGCGACGTCACCCGCATCGGCCCCGTACAGGTCGGCACGTTCAACGACCACAGGGGCCGTGAGAAGCACACCGCCGCCTGCACAGCTCCGCGCTGCGGCTTCTCCGCCGACTACGACAGCCGCGCCGCCGCCGAGCTGGCCGCCCGCACCCACCGCTGCCCCGTCCGCTGAAGGGACCCCGAACCCCGTGACCGTCAGTCTGCCGCTCGTCGTCGTCCTCGGCTTCTTCGCCTGGGGAGCGGTCAAGTTTCTCGGCGTTCGTACCTGGATCGTCGTCCTGATCGCCCTCTTCGGCTTCTGGCTCTCCCACACCTTCCTGGCTCCCGCCATCGAGTCCGGCACGCGCTCCGGAGTCGACGTCGTAAACGGCACACATGACTAGACGAGTAGATGAGGAGAGCTCCGCTGTGTTCCTGCCCAAGTACCCCGACACCCCTACGCCGCCGCCCGCGCACACCCACACTCCGGCCGATCCGGCGCCCGGACGCCGAGCGCTCCCGCTGGTCTCCGTCAGCACCGGATCGGTTGCGGCCGTGGTCGTCGGTGGCGTGGTCCTCACCGCGCTCCTGGCCGCCGTCGCCGTCTCGGCCATCTCCGTGGCCATAGCCGCCGTGGTCCTGCGCTCAGTGCTCCGCGAACACCACCGGCGCTGAACAACGCGCGACACCCGGGGCGGCACAACACGACCAAGCATCCGCCGCCCCGGGCCCATCCCTCTCGACCGAGCCAGTCAGAAGGAGACAGCCATCTTCACCCGCACCACCCCGCCCCCGCTCCCGGAACTCGCAAGGATGGCCCAGCACGGCACCCTCCCGGGTATCCTCCGGCAGCTCTCCGGGCTCGGCGGCTGCACCAACCCGATCCGGCTCGACGGCCACCGCACCGAGTACGACGTGGACACGCGTACCGGCGAGATCGGCCGCGTCCTCCAGCACCTCGACTCGGCGGAGCTCCCGGCCGGTCAGCTCCTGGTCCGCTGCAACAACCGCCGCACGACCCGCTGCCCGGCCTGCGCCGAGGTCTACCGCCGCGACACCTTCCACCTGATCACCTCCGGCCTGCGCGGCGGCAAGGGCATCCCCGAACACGTCGCCGCACACCCGCGCGTCTTCGCCACCTTCACCGCACCCAGCTTCGGCCCGGTGCACAACCGCCCGACCGGCACGGCCGGCACCGTTCGCCCCTGCCGCTGCGGCGCCCTCCACGACCAGGACGACGACGTACTCGGCACCCCGCTCGACCCGGACACGTACGACTACGAAGCGGCCGTTCTGTGGAACGCGCACGCCGGTGCGCTCTGGCGGCGCTTCTCGGTCTACCTGCGCCGAGAGGTCGCCAAGCGGGCGGGGCTGTCACAGCGACGGTTCCGCGACCACGCGCGCGTGTCCTTCGCCAAGGTCGCCGAGTACCAGAAGCGCGGCGCCGTCCACTTCCACGCCGTCATCCGTATCGACGGTCCCGGCGGTGGAGACACCCCGCCTCCGTCCTGGGCCACCGCAGAGCTGCTGACGGATGCCATCCGCGCCGCCACCGCCAAAGTCCGCGTGGACGGTCCGGTCATCGACGGACGTGCGCACGTCTTCAGCTTCGGCCGCCAACTCGACGTCCGCACCATCCGCTCGGCTGACTTCAGCGGCGGCCAGGAGCTGACCGAGCGGGCCGTGGCCGCGTACATCGCCAAGTACGCCACCAAGGGCGCCGAGACAGCGACAGGTGCCCTCGACCGGCCATTGAAGTTCGTCGCCGAGCTGGCCCAGCTCGACATCAGCGACCACGCCCGCCGCCTCATCCGGACCGCATGGACCCTCGGCGCGCGCAAGGACCTCGAACACCTGAGGCTCCGCGCATGGGCCCACATGCTCGGCTTCCGCGGCCACTTCTCCACCAAGTCCCGCCGCTACTCCACCACCCTGGGCGCCCTCCGTGACGCCCGCGCCGAATGGCGCCGAGCCCAAGCGGCAGCAGCTCACGGAGCCGAGCCCGACACGACGTACGTCCTCGCGCACTGGGTCTTCGCCGGAACCGGCCTGTCGTCCGCCGAAGCCTGGCTTGCCGCATCCCTCGAACCCGCGCCCAGAACGGAAGGAGAACCCACACATGCATGACGACGAGCTGCTGACGGTGCCCGACGTGATGGCGCGGTTGAAGCTCGGCCGGTCCACGGTCTACGACCTGATCCGCTCTCGTCGCTTGCCCTCGATCACCATCGGCCGGTGCCGCCGTATCCCGGCACGGGCTGTCCGCGAGTACATCATCAACGAACTGGAGGCGGCCGCCTGATGGCGCAGCAACGCAAGCGGAACCCCAACGGGGCGGGCACCATCACCAAACGCAAGGACGGCCGCTTTCAGTGCGCGGTCTACGTCGTCCAGCCGGACGGCACCCGGGCCCGCAAGTTCGCCTACGGCAAGACCTGGGCCGAGTGCGACGCCAAGCGCCGTGAGCTTCTCGACAAGGTGGACCAGGGCGTACCCGTTCCCACGAAGTCGGCGAAGCTCTCCGAGTGGCTGCCGTACTGGCTGGACAACGTGATCAAGCCTCGGCGGAAGCTCAGCACGTACGACAAGTACGAGGCACACGTGCGGCTTTACTTGGTGCCGTTGCTCGGCGCGAAGCGGCTGGAGTCCCTGAGCGTCGCTGACGTACGCCGGTTCCTCGTGCGCCTGGAGAAGGAGACAACGGCGGCAACCGCCAAGGAGTCGCACCGAGTTCTGCGATCGGCTCTCTCCTCGGCATGCCGTGAGGAGCTGATCACGCGCAACGTCGCCAAGCTCGTCGAGCCTCCTCGCACCGACAACCGCGAGCTGAAGCCGTGGACTCTGGACGAGACGCTCGACTTCCTGGCCGCCTCTCGTAAGGATCCGCTTTACGCGGCCTTCGTGCTCGCCATCGCCATGGGCCTCCGCCGGGGAGAGATCGTCGGCCTGCGCTGGTCTGACATCGACCTGGACAACCGCGTCCTCTACGTCCGCCAGCAGACGCAGCGCCGTCGTGGCGTCCTCTACGACGACGACCCGAAGAGCCGTCGTCGCCGTGCCGTCCCGCTGCCCGCCCTCTGCATCGCTCCCCTGCGTTGGCACCGCATGAGGCAGGCAGCGGCTCGGGCCAAGGCGGGGGAGAAGTGGCAGGAGTCCGCCTACGTCTTCACGACCCGGACCGGCCGCCCGGTCGAGCCGCGCAACCTGTACCGCTCTTTCACCCGCATCGCCCACTCCGCCGGCCTCCGCGTCATCCGGCTGCACGACGCCCGTCACGGCACGGCGACGCTCCTCACGGCGGCCGGAGTCGCTCCCCGCGTCGTGATGGAGATCCTCGGGCACTCTCAGATCAGCATCACCATGGACGTCTACACCCACGTCGTCCAGGACACCCAGCGGGAGGCCATGAGCCACATGGACCGCCTGTTGCGGAGGCGCCCCGGTCGTCAGTGACCGCCCTCGTTGATGTCAAAGCTGGATGTCAAAGGCCACCTACCAAGATCGGTAGGTGGCCTTTCGGCTGGTGCCCCCGGCAGGATTCGAACCTGCGACACCCGCTTTAGGAGAGCGGTGCTCTATCCCCTGAGCTACGAAGGCCGGGCCTTGCTGAAACGTGGCTGAATACTCTGAGTGACTATTCGCCCCGGTTTTGGCAAGGGTGCGGACCGTCACCGAGGTGGCGGTCCCTGACAGGGTAGCGGATCGGGGTGGGGTTGGTGGGACGAGGCTGGTGCCTCAGCTCTGTTCATGATCGGCGGGTGCTGCTGTCGTCGCTGCGGTCGGTGGTCTCTGTGTCGGCGTCGGTGTAGGGGGGCCTTCTTTGTAGCGGGCTGCGCTGGTGGCGTTCTGAAGAAAACGGTCCGCCGCCGCGTTCCACCCTTCCGAGCATTGCCACACGTGGTCCGCGCGGATCCATCCTCTGCCCGAAGATTGGGGGCCCTGCTCCGGCCGCGTCGTCGTGCCGCTGGACGGCATGGAGGTTCGGGGCCTCCACGCCGTCCGGTCGGCGAACTTGCCGCGCGCCATCCGCGAGAAGTGGCGTGCCGCTGACGTACCGGAGGAGGGCCGAAGCGGGTATGCGACAGATCGCACGCCATGGCGTCGTCTTCGTCTCCGGCACTGCCGGAGAGCATGAACGACCTGGTCGCAGAAGGCCCATACACGCGAAGGATGCCACCCCCATCTCCGCGGACCCCGCAACAGGAACCAACGGATGGGGCGGGCACTGGACGGCCGACCCGGCATGCCCGCGGTACTGCGTGCCTTCGCCGCGGTCATGGCCCGCTTCGAGGCGCTGCGCACGCTGTATCCAATTACCAGCACTGGACGATTTCAGCCCACGACCGATCCGGACAGGGCACGTACGTTCCTCGCATGTCAACCAGCAAGCAACTCCTGACATCGGTTCAGGTGGCGCGCTTCGTCGCGCAGGGATTTCTGCGCCTGGACGGGGTGGTGCCGCAGGAGATCAATGACCGGGCCGTCGCGGCCTTGACCGAGGGCCTGCCGGAAGTGTCCTACGGCACTCCGCTGGGCAAGGCGTTCGCGCAGGACACCTTCGTCCACGAGCTGCTCACCCTCCCGGTCGTCGCAGGTGCCGTCGAGAGCCTGGTCGGCCCCGAGCCGACCGTCGACCACCATGCGGTTCATGTGCGCGAGCCGTACGAGGGGCAGGCGCAGCCGCTCCACGGAGACGCGATCACCGATGTGCGGCCGGATGCGTTCGACATCCAGCTCATGTACTACCCGCACGAGGTGACCGCCGAGATGGGCGGCACCCTCAGCGTGCCCGGAAGCCATCTGCGCCGGATCAACGAGACGGACGTCGGCCGCGTCCAGAACCTGAGGGGGCAGACCCGTCTGACCTGCCCGGCAGGCACGGTTGTTCTCGTGCACCATGGCATCTGGCACAGTGGCCGCCGCAACGACACCGCGGGCCGTCGTTACATGTACAAACTCCGCCTCGACCCGACCGTGCCGCAGGTGCGTCTGTGGGACGTCTCCGATCTGCACGACCCCGCGGTGACCGCGGAACTCAACACGTACTTCCCCTGGTACGAGTGGGCGACGGGCCGACTGGAGATCTACAACCGGGTCCTGCTGTGGCGGGCCCTGACCGGTGACGACTCGTTCGACATCGACTACTGGGTCACGCGCGTCAGCAACCGGCCGACCTTGAGGAGTCACGCATGAGGCAGCAGGTTCTGGTCCTCTATCTCGCGACGTCGGCGCTGGACTCCGATGTCGTGGGCTGGTCCCGCTACGACGGAACCGGCCGGACCCGCCCCACGACCGGCGACAGCGACGAACCGCCCTACCCCACCGGGCTCGCCGCACTGTGCGACGGGTGGCGCCTGTTCCAGGCCTCCCAACTGCTGCCGCCTCAGCCCGATCACGAGTACGACGTCTCCTTCCTCAAACACGAGTTCTTCTTCGAGAAGGTGGAGCAGGGCTCTCGCCCCTGACCCGGTGCTGGGAACTGCTGCTCCTGTCCGGTGGGTTGCTGCATGTCGGCCGCCGGCGCTCGACCGGCCCCCTCCCGCCGACTTCCCGGGGGTCCCGCCGGGTCCGCCTACGCCGGCCCCTGCCCCGCGTTCTCCATGGTTCGCACGACGGTGCCGCCGCTCGCGATGGGGATCGACGACAGCAGCTCCACCGGGAGGTCGAAGGCATCGACCAGGGTCATCATGTGTGGTGCCAGGTCGGCGACGGTCGTGTCCAGGGTCTTCGGCAGCGACCGGACCTGGTCCGCGGTCAGGTGGCCGTCGGCCAGCAGGTCACCGGTGTGCTCGCGGATCTGGCGGAGCAGGAACAGGCGGCACAGGGAGCGCAGCAGATCACGGGTCCTGGGGTCCGCGGCCCTGCCGGCGGCCGCGATGAACGCGTCGGCCGCCTGCAGGCGGGCGTGTGCCGAGACCATTTCCAGGGCGGCGGCGGAGGTGACGTTCCAGCGGCCGACCGGGTCGCCGGACGGGCCCTCGCGCAGGGCGGTGCGGGCCCGTGTCTGCCAGAGTGCCTCGGCCTGGGCGAGCAGGCCGCGCAGGAAGGAGAGGTCCGTCAGGTCGCCGGCCGGCATGGTGGCCTCGGGCGCCTGCGGCCGGTGGCCGAAGACCATCTCGGAGGCGGCCTTCACCCAGATCACCAGGTTGTCGCCCTCGGCGGTGATGCCGCCCTCGATGTTCGCCGGCAGGTCCGAGATGCCGTTGGCGGGAAACAGGCCCTGCGCACCGCAGCGTTCGCGGCACTCGGTGGTGATCGAGCGGGCCTGCCAGGTGATCCAGCCCTTGGCGATCGCCGCGAGCCGCTCGACCTCCTCGCGGTCCTCCTCGGTGTGTGCGGCGAACCGGTCCACCACCGTGCGGTGCAGGAACGTCATCGCGTACGCCGTCGCCAGGCCGTCGAGCAGCCGGCTGTGGTGGCTGCGGTGGGCGGCGACCGGTATGCGCTCGCCCGCCCTGGGGCCGGCGATCAGACGGCTGTGGGCGTAGCGGACCGCGATGGTGAGCGCGGCGCGGGTCATGCCCAGGGTGCCGGCGCTCATGCACAGCTTGCCCATGGTGACGCGGTTGATGGAGCGCAGGAACCGCTTGCGCCTGTTGCCGAGGTTGCTGGTCAGCGTGCCGTCCGGGGCCAGGCGTCCGTGGTCGGCCTCCAGGAGCGCCTGGCGTGGCAGCCACACGTGGTCGAAGGATGTGAGGGCGTGGTCGACCGGGGTGCCGGTGCGCTCCGGCAGTCGACGGACCGTCACTCCCGGCAGGTGCCCGCTCTCGTCGCTGAGCGGGGTGAGGAAGAGGAACACGCCCTGGTCCTCCTCGTCCACGACGAGCCGGGCGGCGACGACCGCCGTCTTGGGGCCGCCGGCCAGGGTGGTGTTGGGCATGAACTTCTGTGCGCCGGGCGTCGGCGTGTGCAGGTGGAAGCCGCCGCTCGTGCGGTCGAGGACGGCGACGGTCTCCAGCGCGGCCACGTCGTTCCCGTGCTCCAGCTCCGTGCACAGAAACGTTCCTGTGCTGCGGAGCGAGCTGAAGGCGGACAGGTCGCGGCCCGCCTGGTCGTGGTCGACGAGGCTGCCCAGGAAGAGGTTGTAGTGAATGCTCGCGACGGTGGTGAGCCCGCCGTCCACCGGACCGATCCACTCGTGCAGCGCAGCCAGTCGGTGCGGGTCGGCCGCGAACCGCAGTGGATCGTCGAGGGTGTCGTTGAGGAGGCGCAGACGGTCGTAGGAGAGAGCGGTCCGCTCGGCGGCGGACAGGCCCGGTCGGTGTGCGAACGCCCGATCGGAGATCGCCCTGCGCCAGACGCCGTGGGTACGGTCGCGGTGAGCGCCCTCGAAGAGGAGGTGTGCCAGGTCGTCGGCCACCGGGTGTGTCTGGGCCCTGTCTTCCGTTCCTGACGTGGTTTCAGCCTCTGCTGTCGGTTTGCTTCGTGGCGCTGGTTCGGTCTGTGGCGTTGGTTCGGTTCCTAAGGTGGATTGCGTCCCTGACGTTGCTTCGGTTCCTAACGTCTCGGACGTCGTGACAGTCATTGAGCTTTCCCCTGGTGTGGGTCTGAGTCTGTGCGTCTGGGTCTCGAGTCAGGCGCGAAGCAGAATCGAAGATACGTACCAACCGGTTTTCTTTTCAACCCCTCCGGCCGCCTCTAGGGCCTTCATGGCTACCGTTCAGCCCCTTTTCACCCATGAGTATCCGTTTCTCTCCCGCTCAGCATCAGGGTTGTAAAACCGTTTGCCTGGTTTTATTGTCCGGTGCGACGGAGAGGGGACGGCTTGTGGCACGGCAGGAGCGGGCCATTCGTACGCGGCGGGCGATCCTGGTCGCCGCTGCGCAGGTGTTCGACGAGGTCGGGTACGAGGCGGCGACGATCTCCGACGTACTGAGCAGGTCGGGCGTCACCAAGGGTGCCCTGTACTTCCACTTCGGCTCCAAGCAGGAGCTGGCCCAGGCGGTGCTGGCCGAGCAGGTCTCCTCGCTGCCGCGCGTCGCCGAGCAGGAGTTGAAGCTGCAGGAGTCGCTGGACGAGGCGCTGCTGCTGTCGTACCTGCTCCGCGGCGACACCGGCGACCCGATCGTCCAGGGAAGCGTGCGCCTGACCGTGGACCAGGGGTCGCCCAAGGACCACCTCAACCGCCGGGTTCCGATGCAGGAGTGGACCGAGCACACGCAGGCCCTCTTCGAGGAGGCCAAGCAGAGGGGCGAACTCCTCCCGCACGTCGATGTCACCGCGCTCGCCAAGCTGTTCGTCGGCGCGTTCACCGGGGTCCAGGTCCTGTCGCGGATCATGACCGAGCGAGTGGACCTGGCGGAACGGGTCGTCGATCTCTATCGGTTCCTGATGCCGTCCGTGGCCGTACCGGGGATCCTCGTCCGCCTGGACTTCTCTCCGGAGCGGGGGCCGAAGGTGTTCGAAGCCGCGATGAGACGGCGCGAGCAAGAGCGTGAGCAGGATCGCGAGCAAGAACACGAGCAGGTACGCGAGCAAGAGCGCGAGCAGGTGCGCGAGCAAGAACGCGAGCAAGAACGCGAGCAAGCGGACCGACCGGTGACCGGCCGGTCGGCCGACCGATCGAACGGAGTGCACCTCCATGGACATGACGGAGTGCCCGTACGCCCTTGACGTGACCGGACGTGACCTGCCGGGCGAGACCGCGCGGTTACGGTCGCGGGGGCCCGCCGTCGAGGTGGAACTGCCGGGCGGGGTGCGCGCCTGGGCCGTCGTACGACAGAAGTACGTCAAGCGACTCCTCATGGATCCCCGGGTCTCGAAGGACGCCCGCCGGCACTGGCCCGACTTCGTCGCCGGCCGTGTCGGTGAGGACTGGCCGTTGTACCCGTGGGTGGCGAACGAGAACATGCTCTTCGCCTACGGGGACAGCCATGCGCGGCTGCGCCGGCTGGTCGCCGCAGCCTTCACCGTCCGCCGTACCGAGGCGCTGCGGCCCCGCGTCGAGCAGCTCACCGGGGAGCTGCTCGACGAGCTGGAGGCGCTTGCGGACGGCGAAGTGGTCGACCTGCGGGACCGGTTCGCCAAGGTGCTGCCGATGCGAGTGATCTGCGAGCTGTTCGGCGTCGCCGACGAGGCGCGCGAACCGCTCTGCGCCGACCTGGAGTTGGTGTTCGGTACGGCGGTGCCCGGGGACGAGATGGCCGCGGCGCAGGTGCGGGTCTTCGGGATGCTCGGCGAACTGGTCGCGGCGAAACGGGCCAGGCCCGGCGACGATCTGACGACCGCGCTGATCGAGGTCCGGGACAGCGACGACGGCCGGCTGACCGAGCAGGAACTCCTCGGCACGCTCTACCTGATGATCGCCGCGGGCCAGGAGACGACCTGCACCCTCATCACCAACGCCGTCGGAGCCCTGTGCGCGCACCCGGAGCAGCGCGCGCACGTCCTTCAGGGCCGCGCGGACTGGGCCGACGTGGTGGCCGAGACGCTGCGCACGCACGCGCCCGCCGCCTACTCGCCGATGCGGTTCGCCGTCGAGGACATCGAGCTGGACGGGGTGCTCATCAGGAAGGGCGATCCGATCCTGGTCTCCTTCGCGGGTGCGGCCGCGGACCCCGAGGCGTACGGGGACGAGGTGAGTGTCTTCGACGTACTGCGGCCCGGTCGGAGGGACGACCTGGCCTTCGGGCACGGTGTCCATCGCTGCCTGGGCGCGCCCCTGGCCCGGTTGGAGGCGACGTCCGCCCTGGCGGCGCTCTTCACCCGGTTCCCGGGCCTGAGGTCGGCGATTCCCCTCGATGAGATCGAGCCGGTGCGGTCCTTCATCGTCCACGGCTACGGTGCTCTGCCGGTCGTGCTTCGCCCCGACTGACGGAACTCAGGGGACTGAGGGGGACTGGGGAGGTGGCGGGCTGGCTGAACCGGCTGAACTGGCGAACTCGCGAACTGGCGAAACTGAGCGGAGAGGATCAAACCGCATGGACGGTTTGTTATGCTCTTCGTACCCGCGCAGCAACGGAGCGTCTGATGGCCAAGCAAGAACGTGCTGTCCGCACGCGCAACGCCCTGATCGAGTCCGCCGCCGAACTGTTCAGCCGCGACGGCTACGAGTTGGTCTCGCTGGCGACGATCAGCGCCAGGGCCGGGGTCAGCAACGGTGCGCTGCACTTCCACTTCCCCAGCAAGGCCGACCTCGCCGCGGCCGTGCGGAGCGCGGCGGCCGGGCGGTTCGACCGGATCGTCTCCGCCGAGCGACCGCCGCCCCAACTCGGCGGTTCGCTGCAGGCGCTGGTTGACACAAGTCATGCGCTGCTGCTGAGCCTGCGTCAGGACGTGGTCCTGCGCGCCGGATTCTGCCTCGACGGGGTCGCGGAGGACGCCGGCCGCGGGGTGAGCCTCCACGAGCGGTGGCACGCCTGGGTGGACGACATCGTCGCCCGGTGCGCGCGGGAAGGGCTCCTCTCCGATGTCGCGCCCCGGGACCTCGTGGCCACGGTGGTGGGCGCGACGGTCGGTTTCGCCGAGCTGGGCGGGCACGACGTGCGCTGGCTGTCCCGCATCACGCTCACCCGCTTCTGGTCGCTGCTCCTGCCGCGCATCGCCACGGCGCCGACGCTGCGCAGGGTGATGGCCACCGGCAGACAGGCGGAGGTGGTCTGATCCGTCCCGTCCCGTCGCATCCCATGGCGTCCCGTGGCCACCCGTCGAGTCGCGCCTCGTCCCGCCCCGTCCCGTCGCGAGGGCGAGGTCGCGAGGAAGCAACGCCGCCGGGCCGCAGTCCCCCAACCGTCACCTGGTCAGGTGTTCGGCACCCTCCGGAACCGCCCCGCCACCCCGAGGTCCGCCTCGATCCGCGCCGCCGTCGCGTGCAGCTGCGGCAGGATGTCCGTCACGCACTCCTCGGGCGTACGGCGGCTGCTGTGCATGGCCACGTTGACCGCCGCCACCACCCGGCCCCCTCGCTCCCGCACCGGAACCGCGATCGACCGCAGCCCCTCCTCCAGTTCCCCGTCGACCAGGGCGTACCCGTCGCGCCGTACGCGGTCCAGCACGGCCCTCAGCTCGGCCGGGTCCGTGACCGTCAGCCGCGTCAGCGGGGCCGGTTCGGGCAGTGGCGGCTCCGGCAGGTCCGCGAGCATCACCCGGCCCAGCGCGGTCGCGTAGGCCGGCAGCCGGGCGCCGACCGTGACGTTGACGCTCATGATGCGGCTCGGGGCCACCCGGGCCGTGTACTGGATGTCGTCACCCGTCAGCACCGCCAGCGACGTCGACTCGTGCACCCGATCGGACAGGGCGGTCAGGTGCGGGGTCGCGATGTCCGACAGGGTCGTGCGCGACAGCGGCGGAAAGCCGAGGCCCAGCACGCGCGGGGTGAGCCGGAAGAAGCGGCCGTGGGTGGTGACGTAGCCGAGGTGCTCCAACGTGATGAGCGCCCGCCGTGCCGTGGCCCGGGCCAGCCCGGTCGCCTCGGCCACCTCCGTCAGCGTCAGCTCGGAGCGGCCCTCCCCGAACGACGTGATCACCGTCAGACCGCGG
Organism: Streptomyces sp. NPDC001848; assembly: GCF_042891915.1. Taxonomy (NCBI): domain Bacteria; kingdom Bacillati; phylum Actinomycetota; class Actinomycetes; order Kitasatosporales; family Streptomycetaceae; genus Streptomyces; species Streptomyces sp. NPDC001848. The sequence goes on from NZ_JBIATP010000025.1 coordinate 18,971, forward strand.
GCCAGCGACTCCACGAACTCCCGCCCCAGCTCCTGCTTGGACGCCCCTGTCCAGGCCGCGAGCCCCGAGGGCGCCGTGGGCACCGCGGGCGGCGCCTCGCGCAGCTCCCGCTCCATCGCCGCGACCGCCGTGCGCAGTCGGGGCAGCAGCGCCTGGCGCAGATCGTCCACCGTGTGTCGGCTGGTGTGGCTGACCACGCTCACCACACAGGCGATCCGGCCGTCCGCCTCCCGCACGGGCATGGAAAGGGCCACCAGGCCCGGCTCGATCAACTGGTCGTCCAGCGCCCACCCCCTGGCCCGCGCCCGTCCCGTACGCTCCTCGAAGTCGTCACCCAGGCTGTGGCCTCCGGAACCGTCGAGCGGGCGGCTGCGCGCCGGCACCGCCGGGAAGCAGCGGTCCTCGGGGTCCGCCGCGCGCCGTGCGTGCCACCGCGCCCAGTCGTCCTCTTCCCATTCGGTCGCGAACAGCGGCCCCGGAGCGGTGCGTTCAGCGGGCAGCAGATCGCCGATGCGGAAGCTCAGCGACATCGCGCGGCGCCGGGTCGCCTGGTGGATGAAGCGGATGCCGTCCAGGTCGGCGACCGCGAGCGACACCGACTCGTCCAGCTCGTCGGCGAGCGCGTCCGCGTGCGCGTCCAGCAGTTGCGGCAGCCGCAGCGCCGCGAGGTAGGCGTTGCCCAGCTCCATCAGCCGCGGCGCGAGCACGACGTCCCGCCCGTCGAGTCGTACGTACTCCATCCGGGCGAGGGTGGCCGTGATCCGGTCGACCGTGGACCGGGCGAGCCCGCTGGCCCGCTCCAGGGCGCTGAGGCTGCAGCTGCCGTCGGCGTCGGTGAGCCGCCGCAGCACGTTGAGGCCGCGCATGAGGGGGGCGACGGCTTCGGCCGGGATGGCGGTGTCCGGTGCCGGGGTGACGTTCGGGAGCATGGGGTCACGGTAATGCGGGGCCCGCCGCGCGCCGTGTCATCCACGGCGCAGGGCCCCCGAACCTCCGTATGCCTTCGGTGGGGCACCTCCGGGCGCGTCAGCGCCGGGTCACCCGGACCCGGTAGTCGCCGGACGGCTCCTTCGCCTCGACGGTGAGGACGATCCCCTCCCTGGGGTCCGCGAAGCTCTGCCCGGGTACGAACGGTGCGTCGGACAGCTCGGCCTGCACGTTCGGGCTGCGGGAGCAGCCGCCGCTGTCGGGTGTGGAGTCGTAGACCTGGATGGGACCGTTGCCGGTGTCGACGTCCGCGTCGACGCGGTAGACGAGGACACCGGGTCGGCACACCACCGCGTCGTTGCCCTCGCGGGTGCGCAGCTCCAGGGCGTAGCCGGCCCTGGAGCTGATCGGCAGGAAGACCAGTTTGCGGCCGCCGGCACGGGCCAGCGGGGTCAGCGTGTACTCGCCGGTGCCGTGCGCGGTCACACAGGTGATCTGGGAGTCGTCGAGCCAGCCGAGCTTCCACTTGTGCCAGGCGAGCATGTCGTTGTCGGCGCCCCAGTCCTCGCTCATGATGTCCCAGTGCCCGACGGCGCCGCCGCCCTCCTGGGTGTAGAGGTCGGGCAGGCCGAAGACGTGGCCGTTCTCGTGGGGCAGGACCCGGAAGCCGGTCTGCGGGTAGGAGCCGGAGCCGTCGTCCTGGCGGCTGTAGATGAAGGACGCGTTGGAGACGGGGACGCCGTCGGCGACGGGGGCCTCGGCGTTGCCGGCGAAGGTCACCGACAGGACGGTGTCCAGGGCGGAGGGGCCGGCGTTCGGGGTGACGAGTACGTTCACCAGGTCGTAGTGGCGGAAGTCGACCTGGGGGTCGGCGGCGGTCACGATGTCCTGCACCAGTTCGCGGTAGCCGGGGTCGAAGGGGGCACCGCGCTGTATGCCGTACGCCCTGAACGGCTTCGGCATGCGCAGCCAGTGGCGTATCGGGGCCTCGGTGCGGTAGTCGAGACGGCCGTAGGAGCTGGTGGTGAACCACTGGCGGGTCTGCGGGACGAACTCCGCGAGCCGGTCGAGCGCGTTGCCCTGGCCTGGGGCGTCGGAGAAATCGATCATCAGGTTCAGGGCGTGGACGGTGCCGGTGGAGCGGGCGTAGCCGGTGGGGGTGGGGATGCTCTCCGGCATCAGCACGCGGTTGTGACCGTGGAGCATGCAGGGGCGCAGCGCCGAGGCGCGCGCCGGGGCTATGGGGCCCGCGGTCGTGGAGCCCGCCGTCAGGGGTGCCGTGCCGGCGGAGGTGGAGACCGCCAGCGTCAGGAGGGTGACCGAGGCGAGCGAGGCGGCGCGTCGCGGGCGTATCCGGCGGCGGGACAGCTGCATGCGGTGGCCCTTCGCTCCACGGCAGCCGCGGCCTCACGGGCTGCACCCTTGCGATCACCCTGTGCCGCGGGGTGCGGGGGCGCGCGCTGGGGGAGGCCGAACGAGGGGTTCGGGGGCGGGGGAAGGGTGACGGTGGCGGTGGGGAGGTGTGGGGATCGGCCGACGACCCAGGGATGTGACACAGGTCACAAGGAAAGGATGCGTGTCGGGAAATAACCGGGGACCGATTCCCCGTTTAGCCCAGTGTCCGAGCGAAACGGGGACTCAATCCCCGGATCGTGATCCACTCGCCTCTCCCCGAGGAGTACGCCGTGCAGACCGCCCTCCACGTGCAGCAACGGGCGTCCCGGCCGCGGGCCGATGCCCTGCGCAACCGGGAGCGGATCGCCACCGCCGCCCGGGAGATGTTCGTCGAGTTCGGCCCCGACGTGCCGTTCGACGAGATCGCCCGCCGGGCCGGCGTCGGCAACGCCACGGTGTACCGCAACTTCCCCGACCGCGACGCCCTGGTCCGCGAGGTCGTCTGCTCGGTCATGGACCGTACCTCCGAGGTCGCGGAACAGGCGCTGGCCGAGGAGGCCGACCCCTTCGAGGCGCTGGAGCGCTTCGCGCACGCCGCCGCAGACGAGCGGATCAGCGCGCTGTGCCCCATGCTCTCCGGCACGTTCGACAAGCACCACCCGGACCTGGAAGCGGCCCGACAGCGCGTCGAGCGGCTCGTCGAGGAGCTCATGGACCGCGCCAAGGCGGCCGGCACGCTCCGTCCCGACGTGGGCGTCGGCGACCTGATGGTCGCCATGGCCCAGCTCAGTCGGCCCCCGGCCGGCACGGCGTGCTTCAACGTCGACCGTTTCCTTCACCGCCATCTTCAGCTGTTCCTGGACGGTCTGCGGGCTCCCGCCCGCTCGACGCTGCCGGGCACCGCCGTGACCGTGGAGGAGCTGCGCCAGTCCTGAGCGATCAGTAACGACAGGTAGCGACATCCAGCGATTAGTTCTGGGCCCCGCCCAGGTCATCCCTCACAGCAGAGCTTCCGGCCGTCAACGACGACGAGCCGTCATCATCCGCCACTTTCGTCACCTTCCGTCACCTCTTTCTCTACGACGTCCCGGAGTGGGTACCCCCATGTCTCAAACAGCCTCAACGGCCCCTGGCGTCCCCGACGCCAATCGCTGGAGGGCGCTCGTCTTCATCGCGCTCGCCCAGCTGATGGTGGTCCTCGACGCCACCATCGTGAACATCGCCCTCCCGTCCGCCCAGCAGGACCTGGGGATATCCGACGGCGACCGGCAGTGGGTCGTCACCGCCTACGCCCTCGCCTTCGGCGGTCTCCTCCTCTTCGGCGGCCGGATCGCCGACCTGTGGGGCCGCAAGCGGGCCTTCGTGCTCGGTCTGACCGGCTTCGCCGCGGCCTCCGCGCTCGGCGGCGCGGCGCAGAGCGGCGCGATGATGTTCGGCGCCCGCGCCCTCCAGGGCGTCTTCGGCGCCCTGCTCGCCCCCGCCGCGCTCTCCCTGCTCGCGGTGATGTTCACCGACGCCAAGGAACGCGCCAAGGCGTTCGGCATCTACGGCGCGATCGCCGGTGGTGGCGGTGCCGTCGGTCTGATCCTCGGTGGCTTCCTCACCGAGTACCTGGACTGGCGCTGGACGTTCTTCGTCAACGTCCCGTTCGCCATCGTCGCCGCGGCCGGCGCGTACTTCGTCATCCGTGAGCCCCAGGGCAGCCGCAACCGCTCGCCGCTCGACATCCCCGGCGTCGTCCTGTCCACCCTGGGTCTGGTTTCGCTGGTCTACGGCTTCACCCGTGCCGAGTCCGACGGCTGGAGCGACTCGCTGACGATCACCCTGTTCGTCGCCTCGGTGGTGCTGCTCGCGGCCTTCGTGTTCACCGAGTCGAGGCTCAAGGCCCCGCTGCTGCCGCTGCGCGTCATCACCGACCGCAACCGCGGCGGTGTCTACCTCTCGCTCGGCCTCGCGATCATCGCGATGTTCGGCACGTTCCTGTTCCTCACCTACTACCTGCAGGTCGTCAAGGGCTACTCGCCGGTCAAGACCGGCTTCGCCTTCCTTCCGATGGTCGCCGGTATGATCACCGGCTCCACCCAGATCGGCACCCGGCTGATGACCCGCGTCCCGGCGCGGCTGCTGATGGGCCCCGGCTTCCTGGTCGCGGCCACCGGCATGTTGCTGCTGGCCCAGCTGCAGGTCGGTTCGTCGTACGGCTTCCTGGTGCTGCCGGCGCTGGTGCTGCTCGGCCTCGGCATGGGTACGGCGTTCATGCCGGCCATGTCCCTGGCCACCTACGGGGTCCAGCCGCGGGACGCCGGTGTCGCCTCCGCGATGGTCAACACCTCGCAGCAGGTGGGCGGTGCGATCGGCACGGCCCTGCTGAACACGATCGCGTCCTCGGCGACGGCCTCCTACATCAAGGACCACATCGCCACCGCCACCTCCAAGCCGCAGGCCCAACTGGTCCAGCTGCAGGGCATGGTGCACGGCTACACCGGAGCCATCTGGTTCGCCGTCGGGATCCTCGTGCTCGCCGCGACGGTCGCCCTGACCTTCGTGAACGCCGGTCGCCCGGGTGCCGCGTCGGTCTCCGGCCAGGGTGCGGGCGAGGGCACCGAGGACGAGGTGCAGGTCCCGGTGGTCGCCCACTGAGGCGCGTCCAGAGGGGTATCCGTAGAGAACCGAGCCCATGGGCACGGACGAGGAAGGGGACGTCTCGTCCGTACGTCTGAAGGAATCCGCCCCGGCTCCGCCGATCCGGTGGGGCCGGGGCGGATCTGTGTCTGGTGGGGCCGGGGCGGATCTGGATCTGTGTCCGGTGGACTCGGGGCGCGACCTGTGTCCGATGGGCTCTCGGCGTGACCCCTGCCCCGAGCGGCGTCCGGCCCCGGCTCAGCGGAGCCAGGACAGGTCCCGGTTCAGCGGAGCCAGGGCAGGTCCGCCCCGGCCTCCTTGGGCTGCAGACCCTCCGCGACGATCGACATGATCTCGCCGAGTGACTTCTGCTGCTCGGGCGTGAGCCGGTCGAACAGGGCCTGCCGCACGGCCGCCACATGCCCGGGCGCGGTGCGCGCCAGCACCTCGTACCCCTCGTCCGTGAGGACCGCGAGTTGCCCCCGCTTGTCCGAGGGACACTCCTCGCGCCGCACCCAGCCGTTCTTCTCCAGGCGTGCGACGGCGTGCGAGAGCCGGGAACGCGTGATCTTCGCCCGCATGGCCAGCTCGGTCATCCGCAGCCGCCGGCGCGGTGCCTCAGCGAGCTGGACGAGCAGTCCGTAGTAGACGTGCGGCATCCCCGCGTCGCGCTGCAGCTGACGGTCCAGGTGGTCCTCGAGAAGGGTGACGGCGTGCATGTACGCACGCCAGGTGCGCTGCTCCTCGTCGGTGAGCCAGCGGGTGTCATCAGCGGGTGCCGTCTTCATGTACACCACTGTACGAGGCGCCTTCTTGAAATTTAAACAAGTAAGGCGTAGCCTCACTCGCGAGAGAGCTTGATAGTTCAAGTAGTTAGGGAGCTGTCGCCATGTCCGCCGCCATCGAGGAGCGCATCGCGCCCCGGCGCATGCCCGCCCTCTATCTGAGCCATGGTGCGCCCCCGCTGGCCGACGACCCGGTCTGGCCCGGCCAGCTCGCCGCCTGGTCCGTCGACCTGCCGCGCCCCAAGGCGATCCTGATGGTCTCCGCCCACTGGGAGGAGGCCCCGCTCGCCCTCGGCGCCACGCGCACCGTCCCGCTGGTCTACGACTTCTGGGGCTTCCCGGAGCACTACTACCGGGTGCGATACGAGGCTCCGGGCGCCCCGCAGCTCGCCGACGCCGTGCGCAAGCTGCTGCGCGCCCCCGGCACTCCCGTCCAGGACATCCCGGACCGTGGCCTCGACCACGGCGCGTACGTCCCGCTCGTCGAGATGTTCCCCGAGGCCGACATCCCGGTCCTGCAGATCTCCATGCCGACCCTGGACCCGGTGAGGCTGATGGAGATCGGCCGCAAGCTGGCCCCGCTGCGCGACGAGGGCGTGCTGATCGTCGGCTCCGGCTTCTTCACCCACAACCTGGCCGCTCTGCGGCACGCGGGCGGGGGAGTGCCCACCTGGTCCTCGGAGTTCGACGACTGGGGCCGCCGCGCCCTCGAGGCGCGCGACTGGGACGCCCTGCTGGACTTCCTGAACAAGGCCCCGGCCGGCCGCTACGCGCACCCGCGTACCGAGCACTTCGCCCCGCTGTTCGTGACCATGGGCGCGGCGGAGGCCGGCGGTGAGCTCGACGCGCAGAAGTCCGTCATCGACGGCTTCTGGATGGGAATGGCGAAGCGGTCGGTGCAGTTCGGATGACGGTGGCCGAAGAGGACTGCGCGGCGGCGGGGTCCAGAGGGGTCTGGAGGTCCTGCTGGAGGTCCTTCTCGTACCAGGCCACGTCCCAGTACCGCCCGAACTTGCGGCCCACCTCCCGGTAGGTGCCGACGTGGCGGAAGCCGAAGCGTTCGTGCAGACGCACGGACGCTTCGTTCGGCTGGGCGATGCCCGCGTAGGCGCGGTGCAGGTCCTCGCCCGCCAGGGCCCGGAAGAGGGCCGTGTAGAGGTGTGTGCCGACGCCGCGGCCGGTCGCGTGCGGGGCGAGGTAGATCGTGACCTCGACCGAGGTCGCGTACGCCGGCTTCGGTCGGAAGGCGCTGGAGGTGGCGTACCCCAGGATCTCCTGTGACTCGCCGTCCGTGGCAACCATCAGCCGGTGCGGCCCGTCTTCAGGGTGGGAGAGCAGCCAGGGGCGGCGCTCCTCGGGGGTGAAGACCGTGGTGTCGAATGTGATGGGCGTCTCACGTACGTAGTGGTTGTAGATGTCCGTGAGAGTGCCGAGGTCGCCCTCGACTCCCGGCCTGACCTGGATGTGTGTACGTTCTGTCATTGCCCCGCCTCTTAGTGTGGCGGGACAGGGTACTGCATGATCAGAAAAAATGAGGGGCGGGTTGGGAATTCTGTCCGGATTCCAGTCGTTGTTTCCTTCGGATGCCGGGCACCCGGAAGGGTGGCCGAATCGTTACCAGACCATCCGCTAGCCCTCCCCCGGTCTCGGCTTCGCCGAGCGGGGGGACCCCCAACGCAAGGGAGCACGCATGGCAACCCGTGCCGTCGCCCGTCGCCAGGCCGCCGAGGGCGAAAACATCGACGCCGCGGCAAGCAGTGTTCGCGCCCAGGGCGGAGACATTGCCGACCGCGACCTGGTCGGCATGTACCTCGACGAGATCGCGCGTACGCCCCTGCTCGACGCCGCCAAGGAGGTCGAGCTCTCCCAGATCATCGAGGCGGGCGTGTTCGCACGGCAGATCCTCGACGGCGAGGAGGAGGCCAAGGCGGATGCCACCCGTGAGGAGCTGGAAGCCCTGGTCGCCGAGGGGGAGCGGGCCAAGGACATCTTCATCCGCTCCAACCTCCGTCTGGTCGTCGCCGTCGCGCGGCGCTATCCGCGCAGCGGCCTGCCGCTGCTCGACCTGATCCAGGAGGGGAACGCGGGCCTGGTGCGTGCCGTCGAGAAGTTCGACTACCGCAAGGGCTTCAAGTTCTCCACCTACGCCACCTGGTGGATCCGCCAGGCCATCACGCGGTCGATAGCCGACCAGTCGCGCACCATCCGGCTGCCCGTCCACCTGGTCGAGGAGCTGGGCCGTATCCGCCGCGTCCAGCGCGAGTTCAACCGCGAGAACGGCCGGGACCCGGAGCCCGCCGAGATCGCGGCCGAGCTGGACGCCACGCCGGAGCGGATCAGCGACGTCCTCGACTGGGCCCGCGACCCGGTGTCGCTGAACATGTCGGTGGACGACGAGGGCGAGACCCAGTTCGGCGACCTGCTCGAGGACACCTCCGCGGTGTCGCCGGAGCAGTCGGTGCTCACGCTGCTGCGCAGTGAGGAACTGGACGACCTGATCGGCCGGCTCGACGACCGCACGGCGTCGATCATCAAGATGCGGTACGGCATCGAGGACGGCCGGGAGCGCACCCTGACGGAGGTCGGCAAGGAGCACGGCCTGACGCGTGAGCGCATCCGCCAGATCGAGAAGCACGCCCTGCTGGAGCTGAAGAAGCTGGCCCGCCAGACCGGCTTCGACGCGGCGGCGTAACGGCAGTGCAGTCGCGCCGCATCGAACCCCTGGGTCCGGGGCACAAGACCTCCGGGTTCCGGGACCGCACGGTCGCTGCATCCACAGAGCCGAGTCCCGACGCACTCCCCCCGGCGCCGGGACTCTCCCCGGGCCGGGCCCCGGCGCCACTCCCCCCTGGCGTCGGGGCCCGGCTCTTCGTACGCCGAACGTCACGGCAGGGGCATGTCAACGGGTCGCCCCGGACCTGAACCCCGGGGCGGCCCGGATGGCAGATTGTGTCACAGCACCACAAGATCACCCGCTCTGCACGGCGGATGCCCACCGGTGGACCTATGCCGTCCGCGACGCGCCCGCCGCCCGGCCCAGCCGCGCCCCCAGGTCCCGTACCGAGGCGACGAGGTCGGCCGGACGGTGCACCGTGAACTCACAGTCGACCAGCGCGAGCCGTACCGCCAGCCACTCCAGCGAGTCGCTCGCCACACCCCGCAGCCGGCAGCTGTGCTCGTCGAGCGGCTCGGGGATGCCGACCCACCGGGGGATGCGCGCCGCGACGAAGTCGGCCGGCGCGGCGAAGGTCGCCTCGAACTCGTACGTCTCCTGCCGCCGGTACACCGACTGCCGCAGAAACTCCGCCGCGCTCCCCGTCGGCAGCTCCCGCGGCGCGAACCGGGCGCCCGTCGCGAACGGCTCGGTGACCCGGTCGACCCGGAACGTCCGCCAGTCCTCGCGCTGAAGGTCGTAGGCGACCAGGTACCAGCGGCGCCCCGTCGACACCAGCCGGTACGGCTCCGCCAGGCGCCGCGACGGAGTGCCGTCCCCGGAGCGGTACGCGAACCGCAGCCGCTCCCGGCCCGCGATCGCCGAGGCGATCACGGTCAGCGTCTCCGGCGCGATACTCGCCCCGTCCCCGCTGGTCAGCGGCGTGGTGGCGGCCTGCAGGGTGGCGACACGGTGACGCAGCCGACTCGGCAGCACCTGTTCGAGTTTGGCCAGTGCCCGTACGGACGCCTCCTCCACGCCCTCGACCGCGTGCCCGGCGCCCGCCCGCAGCCCGACCGCGATGGCCACGGCCTCCTCGTCGTCGAGCACCAGCGGCGGCATGGCCTTCCCGGCGACCAGCCGGTACCCGCCGTCGGCACCCTTGGTCGCCTGCACCGGGTAGCCCAGCTCGCGCAGCCGGTCGATGTCCCGCCGGACGGTGCGCCGCGACACCCCGAGCCGCTCGGCCAGCTCGCCGCCGGGCCACTCGCGCGGGGTCTGGAGCAGGGAGAGCAGCTGGAGGAGCCGGGCCGGGGTGTCTGTCGTCATGGGACGAGGATGCCGGAGAACTAGGACGGGATCTGGCCTAATACGGCCGTAGCTTCGGCGCATGACCTCCACGGAGAACACCCTCAGCAGTGCCGCTGCACTGCAGCCGGCCGCGGGCGCGGGCGGCGACCGCCGCCGCTGGTTCGCGCTCGCGATCGTGATGACCGCGGCCTTCATGGACCTCGTCGACGTCACGATCGTCAACATCGCCATTCCGTCGATCCAGCGGGAGGCGGGTGCGTCGTTCAGCCAGATCCAGTGGATCACCGCCGGTTACGCGCTCGCCTTCGCCGCGGGACTCATCACCGGCGGACGGCTCGGCGACATCCACGGGCGCAAACGCCTCTTCCTGATCGGCATCGGCGGCTTCACGCTCGCCTCGGCGCTGTGCGGCTTCGCCGCCGACCCGGAGATGCTCGTCGCCTCCCGGATCCTGCAGGGCGCGATGGCCGCGATGATGGTGCCGCAGGTGCTGTCGATCGTGCACGCCACCTTCCCGGCGCACGAGCGGGGCAAGGTCTTTGGCCTGTTCGGCGCGATCGTCGGGCTGGGTGCCGTCTCCGGGCCGCTCCTCGGAGCGCTGCTGACCGAGTGGAACCTGTTCGGGCTTCAGTGGCGGCCCATCTTCCTGATCAACCTGCCGGTCGGCGTCGCCGCGTACCTTCTGGGCCGGCGTTTCATCACCGAGTCGAAGGCGCCGCGGGCCCTGCGGCTCGACCTCGTCGGCGTCGCCCTGGTCACGCTGGGCCTGCTGATGCTGCTCTACCCGCTCACCCGCGGCCGGGAGCTGGGCTGGCCGCTGTGGGGGTACGCGTCGATGGCGGGCGCGCTCGTCGTCTTCGGGGCGCTGGTGGCGTACGAGAGGCGGAAGGCCGCGCGCGACGGTTCCCCGCTGGTCGAACTGTCCCTGTTCCGGGTGAAGAGCTTCGCGGCCGGCATCGCGGTGCAGACGGTGTTCGGGGTCGGCCTCGGCATCTTCTTCCTGGTCTGGACGCTGTACATGCAGGTCGGCCTCGGCTGGAGCGCGCTGCGGGCGGGGCTGACGGGCGTGCCCTTCTCGATCGCGGTCTCCACGGCGGCGGGGATGTCCGTGCAGAAGCTGGTCCCGCGGTTCGGCCGCAAGGTGCTGCAGGCGGGTGCGCTGGTGATGGCGGCGGGCGTGCTCCTCTACATGGCGGAGGCCCACCGGTACGGCCGGTCGATCGCCTCCTGGCAGATGGCGCTGCCGCTGGTGGTCATGGGGGCGGGCATGGGTCTGATCGTCGCCCCGCTGACGGACGCGATCCTGTCCGAGGTGCCGCGCGAGCACGCCGGATCTGCGTCCGGCCTGATCAACACGGTGCAGCAGATGGGCAACGCGCTCGGCCTGGGGCTCGTGTCGGTGGTTTTCTTCGGTGAGATCGACGACCGGCTGACCCCCGCACAGGTCGGCCCGGCCTTCGTACACGCCTTCCAGCACGCCCTCGGCTGGGTGGCGGCGGTGATGCTGGTGATCTTCGTGCTGATGTTCGCCCTGCCCAAGCGGCCGGCGCAGCATAGGGAGGGGGGCGTCGTGGAGCGCCCCGAAAGGGGCGCGGGGAACGGCGCGAGCCACGACATCCAACCCGCGGACGGCGTACGACCGATCGGGGCAACCCGGTAGCCGAACTTCCGGGAGTGCACGCGGGGCGATGCCCGTTCGTGTCCGTTCCGTGGCCCCAAGCTGTTTACTTTCCGGAAATTCGGACGTAGCCTCCGACCTGAAACCACACGTTCGGGCATGAGTCGGAGGTGAACAGACATGTACGCACCGGAGCGACAGCAGGAGATCCTCCGTCTCGCCCGTGACGGCGGCCGGGTCGACGTCGTCTCGCTGGCCGAGGAGTTCCAGGTCACGGCCGAGACGATCCGCCGCGACCTCAAGGCCCTCGACCGCGCGGGCCTGCTGCGGCGGGTGCACGGCGGTGCCATCCCCGCCGGGCGCCTGGACTTCGAGCCGGACCTCGCCGAACGGGAGTCCACGGCGGCCGACGAGAAGGACCGGATCGCCAAGGCGGCCCTCGCGGAGCTGCCGGGCGAGGGCACGATGATCCTCGACGCCGGCTCGACGGTCGCCCGGCTGGCGGGGGCGATCCCGCTGGACGCGCGGCTCACCGTCGTCACGCACAGCCTGCCCACCGCGGCGCGCCTCGCGGACCACCCCGGCATCCAGCTCCATCTGGTCGGCGGGCGCGTCCGGCACCGTACGCGCGCCGCGGTGGACGCCTGGGCGTTGCGCGCCTACGGAGAGATCCGCGCCGACGTCCTGTTCATCGCCGCCAACGGCTTCTCCGCCGACCACGGACTGACCACGCCCGACCTCGCCGAGGCCGCCGTCAAGCGCGCGGCGATCCGCGCCGCGCGCCGGGTGGTGCTGCTCGCCGACTCCTCCAAGTACGGCCAGGAGCACTTCGCCCGGTTCGGCGACCTCGGTGATGTGGACCTGCTGATCACCGACAGCGGGCTGAGCCCCGAGGACGCCACCGCGATCGAGCGCGGCGGCACGGAAGTAGTGCGCGCATGATTCTCACCGTCACCCCGAACCCCTCCCTCGACCGCACCTACGAGGTCCCCTCCCTCGACCGCGGCGAGGTCATCCGGGCCACCGGCGAACAGGTGGACCCGGGCGGCAAGGGCGTGAACGTCTCGCGCGCGGTCGCGGCCGCCGGGCAGCGCACGGTCGCCGTCCTGCCCCTCGGTGGTGCGCCGGGTGCACTCGTCGCCGATCTGCTGCACGCCCAGGGCATCGACGTCGCACCGGTTCCGATCGCCGGAGCCACCCGCTCCAACATCGCGGTCGCCGAACCCGACGGCACCCTCACCAAGATCAACGCACCCGGCCCGGAGCTGTCCCCGGCCGAGGCCGAACTCCTCCTGGAAACGGTCCGCGCGCAGTACCAGGCGGCCGACACCACCTGGATCACCTGCTGCGGCAGCCTCCCGCGCGGCCTCGCCCCGTCCTGGTACGCCGACCTGGTGGCCCGTGCGCACGCCGCGGGCGCCCGGATCGCGCTCGACACCTCCGGCCCGGCGCTGCTCGCCGCCCTGCGTGAGCGCCCGGACGTGGTGAAGCCGAACGCAGAGGAACTCGCCGAGGCCGTCGGGCGCCCCCTCGCCACGGTGGGCGACGCGGCCAAGGCCGCCGAAGAGCTGCGCGCGATGGGCGCGGGCGCCGTGCTCGCGAGCCTCGGCGCGGACGGGCAGCTGCTCGTGGACGCCGCGGGGACATGGTTCGGCAGCGCCCGCGTCGATGTCGTACGCTCCAACGTCGGAGCCGGTGACTCCTCCCTCGCCGGTTTCCTGATCGCGGGCGGCAGCGGCCCGGAGGCCCTGGCCTCGGCCGTCGCCCATGGCGCCGCGGCGGTGCAGCTGCCCGGCAGCGTGATGCCGACCCCCGCCGACCTCGACCTCTCCGCCGTGACCGTCACGTCGGAGGTACCCGTGGACCGTGCGCTGACGGAGCCCGTCTCATGAGCGCACACCCGAGCCGGCAGAAGGCGACCGCCCCCGTCGCGGCCGCCGAGAAGCGGGGTTTCCCCGGCCCCGCCGCTCCCTGTCTCCCCGTAGCACCTCACCTCACCCCCGTCCCCACCACCGCCCATGGCACCCCCCGGGCGATACGCGTGCGAAGGAGCCCGCGATGAGCGAGATGATCACCGCGGACCTGGTCGACCTCGACCTGTCCGCCGACACCAAGGAAGCGGCGGCCCGTGCCCTCGCCGAGCGGATGGTGGCCCAGGGCCGGGTGACCGACCTGGAGGGCTTCCTCGCCGACGTGGCCGCCCGCGAGGCGCAGATGCCGACCGGCCTCGACGGCGGCATCGGCATCCCGCACTGTCGCAGCGAGTACGTCACCGAGCCGACCCTCGCCTTCGGGCGCAGTGTCCGGGGCATCGACTTCGGCGCCGCGGACGGCCCCGCCGACCTGATCTTCCTGATCGCCGCCCCCGCGGGCGCGGACGACGCGCACCTGACCATCCTGTCCTCGCTGGCCCGTCAGCTGATGAACACCGAGTTCACGTCCGCGCTGCGGGCCGTGAAGGACGCGGCGGCGGCGGCCGCGCTCGTCCGCGGCGACGAGGCCCCGGCGGCCGAGGCTTCGGCGGCGGCCGAGGCCCCGGCGGCGGTCGAGGAGCCCACGACCTCCGCCGACTCCTCGGAGGCAGCCGGTGAGGAGGCGGCCGAGCGCCCGTTCCGTATCGTCGCCGTCACCTCCTGCCCGACCGGTATCGCCCACACCTACATGGCCGCCGAGTCGCTGGAGAACGCGGGCCGCGAGGCGGGTGTCGAACTCGTCGTCGAGCCCCAGGGCTCGGCCGGCTTCACGCGGCTCGATCCGGCCGTCATCGCGGCGGCGGACGCCGTGATCTTCGCCCATGACGTCCCCGTGCGGGAGAAGGACCGCTTCGCCGGCAAGCCGACCGTCGACGTCGGCGTGAAGGCGGGCATCAACCGGCCCGCCGAGCTGATCGCCGAGGTGCGCGAGAAGGCCGCCCGCGGCGAGGTGACGTCCGGTTCCGCGCCCACGCCGGTGGAGCGGAGCGGTGACTCGACCGAGGGCTACGGCACCAAGCTGCGCAAGTGGCTGATGTCCGGCGTGAGCTACATGGTCCCGTTCGTCGCCGCGGGTGGTCTGCTCATCGCCCTCGGCTTCGCCATCGGCGGCTACAAGATCAACAAGGCGCCGTCGGTCATGGACCACTTCGTGTGGACCCAGGGCGACAGTTGGGCCGCGCTGCTCTTCCAGATCGGCGCCGTGTCCTTCGGCTTCCTGGTCCCGGTCCTGGCCGGCTACATCGCCTACGGCATGGCGGACCGCCCCGGTCTGGTGCCCGGCTTCGTCGGCGGTTCGATCGCCCTCACCATCAACGCGGGCTTCCTCGGCGGTCTGGTGGCCGGTCTCCTCGCCGGCGGTGTGGTGATGGCGATCCAGAAGATCGACATCCCCCAGGCGCTGCGCGGCATCATGCCGGTGGTGGTGATACCGCTGATCTCCTCGGCGATCGTCGGATTCCTGATGTTCGTCGTCGTCGGCAAGCCGATCGCCACCGCGCAGAAGGGCCTCACCGACTGGCTGAACGGCCTGTCCGGCACCAACGCCATCCTGCTCGGCGCGCTGCTCGGCGTGATGATGTGCTTCGACCTCGGCGGCCCGGTCAACAAGGTCGCCTACACCTTCGCCACCGCCGGTATCGCGGTCTCCAACCCGAGCGACTCCGCGATGAAGATCATGGCCGCGGTGATGGCCGCCGGTATGGTCCCGCCGCTGGCGATGGCCCTCGCAACGACCGTGCGCGGCAAGCTGTTCACACAGACCGAGCGTGAGAACGGCAAGGCCGCCTGGGTGCTCGGCGCCTCCTTCATCTCCGAGGGCGCGATCCCGTTCGCGGCGGCCGACCCGCTGCGCGTCATCCCCTCGTCGATGGTCGGCGGCGCGATCACCGGCGCCCTGTCGATGGGCTTCGGCGCCTCGCTGCGCGCCCCGCACGGTGGCATCTTCGTGGTCCCGCTGATCGGCAACCCGTTCCTCTACCTGGTCGCCCTCGTCGCCGGTGTCTGTGTCTCCACGGCCCTGGTGGTGATCCTCAAGGGCATGCGCAAGCAGAGCCCGGAGGGCTCCGCGAAGGAGGCCGCGGGAGCGTCGGTACCGGCCCGCGACTCCAAGCAGCCCGTCGCCGCCTGATCCGGCGGCAGTACCAACGCGGTGGGGCCGCACCCCTCAACAGGGGTGCGGCCCCACCGCGTTCATGGCGTCCTTACCTCGTCCTTTGCCCGTCTTCGCCGCGACTCGCCGTACTCGTCGCACTCATCACAGTGGTCGCACCTGCGAGATTGGTCACGGTCCAGGGCCGGAAGCCCGGTTGGTGGTGTCTACTGGAGGCATGCCCGCGCACGAGTCGATCCTCCTGTTGGTCACCGTGGCCGTCGCAGCCCTGGCGACCGGCCTCTGGGTGATCGGCCTGCTGCAGATCATGCGCCGCCACCGAAGGGAGAACGCGACCCGGCGTCACCGCGGAACCCTTCGGGGCCTGCCCCGGCAGCGGCGGACCGCCCCGCACTGGGACTCCGTCGAACTCACCGCGGCCGAACGGGACGCCTTCGCCGCCCTGGTACGGCGCTTCAGTGACGGGCATCCCAAGGACCGGGGACTCTTCGGGAACTAGACGGTGTCCGCCGGCTGGCCCGGCCTCGCCGCGCGGCGCTCCATCGCCTCCCGGGCCGCCTCCTCGGAGGCGTACACCTCGCACATGTGCCGGCCGTCCGGTGTCGCCGTGTGCTCGACCTCCCACAGGGACAGCTCCCGGCCGTCCCGCAGCAGGAACGCGTGCTCGTACAGCGAGAAACACAGCCCCGCCTGACCGGCCCGGCACGGCCGCCCGAACGCCTGCGTGATCTGGTGCGCGAAGGCCGAGTCCAGCAGTAACGTCGCCAGGTCCGAGCCCGGCCGGTCCGGGTTCTCCGCCCGGCGCAGCAGCCGGCGCGCGTGGTCCGCCGAGTCGTCCGGCGCATACGCGTGGCGGGGCTCGGGGACCGGGGACGACTGCGCCAGCGCCGGCAGTTCGAAGTCGGGCGTGTCCGACGGCAGCGGGAGCCGGGCCGTGGCAGTGCGCAGCTCCTCCGCGTCCACGTACACCTCGTGCTCGAGATGGCCACCGGGCGCCGTGTTGTGGACGAGCTCCCACAGGGTGACCGCCGAGCCGTCCGCGAGCAGCCATGTGTGCCGGTACGTCTCCCGGTGCAGCCCCGCGCTGTGGTGCGCGGAGTGCAGTGAACTGTCGTGCGCCAGCGCGCAGTCGAGCCGCCCGAGCGTCTCGTCGGGCAGCTCGAAGGAGTTCAGGGCGCGGCCGAGGAGTCGCGCGAGGTGCTCCTCAGGAGACTCCGGCGAATCGGCCGGCTCGTACGCTGCCGTCTCGTACGGGACGCTCAAGGTTTCTCCCGGCGTTGCTGCATGTCACCTTGTGGGTGCATACCGTAGCCCCTCGCTCGGACATCGTCTCTGGGAACCGAGAAAACGTACGGCGGGAAAACGAACCGGCCGCGCGGCAGGTTCCCACGCGCCTGATCCGCTGTCATATGCCTCTGACAATACGGCAGCTCACGAGGCCGGTCACGCGATCGATCACACCGTGCTTCCGGCGGTCCACTCGCTCCACGGCATGTTCCAGCCGTTGAGGCCGTTGTCCGGTGCGACCGTCGTGTCGGGGGAGTTCTTGACGATCACCACGTCGCCGATCAGCGAGTTGTCGTAGAACCACTTGGCGGTCGTGTTCCCCTGCGCGCCCTGCACGTCCTCCATGCCCACGCAGCCGTGGCTGGTGCCCTCGTGACCGAAAGGCGGGTTGCCCTGGTTGTACCAGTAGTTGCCGTGGATGAAGGTTCCGGAGGTCGTCAGCCGCATCGCGTGCGGCACGTCCGGGATGTCGTACTCGCCGCCGAGGCCGACCGTCTGACTGTTCATGCGCGTCTGCGTGAACTTCTCCGAGATCACCATCTGCCCGTTGTAGGTGGTGTGCTGGGGGCTGCCGGTCGACACCGGAATCGTCTTCAGTGTCCTGCCGTCCCGCACCACCGTCATGGTCTGGGTCCTGGCGTCGACCGTGGAGACCTGGGAGCGGCCGATGGTGAACGTGACGGTCTTCTTCTGCACGCCGCGGACGCCGTTCGTGCCCTCCACACCGTCCAGGTCGATCTTCATCGTGACCTTGGAACCGGCCTTCCAGTAGTCCTCGGGCCGGAAGTCCAGGCGCTGCGCGTCGAACCAGTGCCCCACCACCTGCTGTCCGCTGCTGGACGTCACCGTGATGTGCGACTGCACGGCCTTCCTGTCGGTGATCGCCCTGTCGAACGTGAAGGACACCGGCATGCCGACACCGACCGTCGCACCGTCGTCGGGCGTGTACGTGCCGATGAAGCTGCCCGCCTGAGTGACCGTGGTGAAGATGGAGTTGGCGGCGGCGACCCGGTTGTCGGCGTCCTTCGCGATGGCCGAGATCTGGTACTTCGTCCCGCGCTCCAACTGCTGCTTCGGCTTCCAGACCGTCCCGTCCGCGGAGATCTCCCCCGGCACCGCCGCGCCGGTCCCCGCCACCGTCATCTTCACCTCGGTCAGCTTCCCGTCGCTGACCTTCACCCCGGTGGTGTTGATCGACGCGCCGGTCGACCCGTCCTTGGCGGAGATGGCGATCCGGGCGGCGGACACCTTGGCGGACTCCTTGGAGCCCTTGCCGCCCTTGTCGTTGTCGGCGTTGGCGCTGCCGCCGCAGGCGGTGAGGGTCAGGGCGCCGACCATCAGGGCGGCACAGGCCCCCAGTGCACGCCGCGCTCGCATGTCCGGCGTTGTCACAGGCTTCTCCAGGTCATCGTGGTGTGCGTTCGGTTGCGTGATCCGCTCGAGTACGTGGAGAGAGAGCGAACGCCGCGCTGAAGGGTTCCCGTCCGTCACGCCGCACGCCACTTACGTGACAGAACCGGGACAATCGCCCGCCATCCCAAGGCACTTGGGCCTCTCGTGCCCTCCCGTCATGTCGCCTCTGGCGCGCCGTACAGCCCCTCGTACGACGGCCAGGACCCGCCCGGTCCGTCCACCGGCTCCGCGGCGCGCACCGCCCGCACGACCGCGCGCGTCATGAGGTCCGCGCCCGCCGCGAGCACCTCGTTCAGCGCGAGGGGGGCACCGGCGGCGAGTGGACGGGCGCCGGTCGCCAGCGCGAAGACCGTGTCCCCGTCGTTCAGCAGGTGCGCCGGCCGCACGGCGCGCGCCAGACCGTCGTGCGCCACGCCCGCCAGCTTCTGAGCCTGCGCCTTGGTGAGGTCGGCGTCGGTCGCCACCACGGCGAGGGTCGTGTTCAGCGGCGGGCGCGGCAGGCGCGCGGCTGCCTCGGCGAGCCGTCGTCGCGCGGCCTCGTGCACCTGACGCGCCGGACGTCCGACCCGCCCCTGGGCCAACTCCCCGTACAGCGCGCCCGTCTCCGGATCCACCACCGAGCCCACCGCGTTGCACACCACCAGGGCGGCCACCGTGATCCCCGAGTCCAGCACGGTACTCGCGGTGCCGACGCCGCCCTTGAGCGGTCCGACCGTCGCGCCGGTGCCCGCGCCCACGCAGCCCTCCGCCACGGGCGCGCCCGGCTCGCTCGCGGCGGCAGCCTCGACCGCGGCTCGGCCCATGGCCGCGTCCGGGCGGGCCTTGAAGTCACCGCCGCGCCCCAGGTCGAAGACGCAGGCGGCGGGCACCACCGGCACCACGTGGGACGGATCGGGGCCCACCCGCACCCCACGTCCGTGCTCCTCCAGCCAGGCCATGACGCCCGATGCCGCGTCGAGCCCGTAGGCGCTTCCCCCGGTCAGGACGACCGCCTCCACCTTCTGCACCAGGTTGCGTGGATCGAGCGCGTCGGTCTCCTTGGTGCCGGGGCCGCCTCCGCGCACATCGACCGCCGCGACCGCGCCGCCCTCCGGGGCGAGGACGACCGTGGTTCCGGTGAGCCAGCCGTCCCCGATCCGGGTGGCGTGCCCAACGCGCAGGCCGGCGACATCTGTCAGAGCGTCACGTGTCATGGGCCCATGATCCGTCGCGCTGCGCCAGTCATGGCCCCGTGCCGCGGAATCAGCGCTGTCGGTGTTCGGCCCGTGGCGAGCGCCCCTCCCTGCGAGGCCGCGACGCCGCGTCCCGGTGCCGCGGACGTACGCTGGACGCTATGAGCACCACCCCGACGTCCACCCCCGGCCGCGAACCGCGGGATACGAAGCCCGAGCCCAAGGACGCCCTGGTCTTCGACGACCCGCTGAGCACGCAGTCGTCGGACGACACGGATCTGGGATGGGGCGAACGGCCCCGCCCGAGCGGCGACAGCGCTGCCGATCTGGCGCGGTTCCTGGACGAGAAGCCGCCCCACCACCTGTGAGAGCCGTCACAGGGCCGGTTGTAGGCCCTGTGACGCGTCCCGCGCCGCCTCTTGACGTGTATCAGGCCCCGGTCCGATTGGTGCCGCGCTGAGCGACCAGGGCGTCGCGGATCTCCTCGAGCACCTCCAGCTCGGTCACCTCGGGCACGTCCCCGGTGCCGTGCTTCGCCTTGCGGCGGGCCTCCTGCCGGGCCAGGAACCTGGACATGGGCAGGACCATCAGGAAGTAGACGACGGCGGCGGTGATCAGGAAGTTGAGCGTCGCGCCGAGGACCGAGCCCCAGAGTATGCGGACGCCCGTCGCGCTCGCGCCGGTGCCCGTGCACGGTCCCTTCAGGCAGGAGCTGTAGCCGTCCAGGCTCTTGGTGCCGAGTGCACCCACGACCGGGCTGATGACCCCCTTCACAACGGAGTTCACGATGTCGGTGAAGGCGGCGCCGATGACCACCGCGACCGCCAGGTCGACGACGTTCCCCCGCATCAGGAAGGCCTTGAAGCCCTGCAGGACACCCGGCATCTTCGTCTCGCTCACCATCGGGACCCTTCTCGACTGCACACGCATCGGAACAAACAGCTCCGCAACCTACGGCAGGGTGTACCACGGCTGTCCAACCGCATGCCGTGAGGAAGGGGGCCGCCGGGCTCAGCACAGGGTCACCGCCAGCCGTGAGCCGGCGCCGGCGCCGGCGAGGCGTGCGGCCGCGGGGCGCGGCACGGAGAGCACCAGCAGCGCGCCGTTCTCCGTCGGATCGACATCGGGCACCTGCATCACCCGGGCCCCGGCCGCGACGACCCTTGCCTGGCCGCCGCCGTCGGCCGCGATCACGTCGACGCGGTCGCCGGGCCGCAACAGCCGCACGGCCGCCGCGTCCGCGATCCGCACGGGCGCTTTCACCGTCTCCACCCGTTGCGGCTCCCGTGCCGCCGCGGCGGTCGGGCGGGCGCCGGCGTCCGGGTGTCCGCGTGCGCCCTCGGCACCGCCGGACCCCGCCGCCACGAGCGCGGCAGCGGTGACGGCCAGTCCCGCGGCCACGGCCCGCCTCCGGCACCGCACCACCCGCCGCAGTCGCTGCCGCCCTCCTCGGACGCGTACGGGAGCGAAGTGGGGCACGGCACAGGTGGGAGGCGTGTCGGAACGCGGGGAGAGGGCGGCGGGCGGCCATGTGGGCGCCGGAAGCGCTGCGTAGGGCTGCTGAGGAGGGGAAGGGAAGGCGCGGGACGTACGGGACATGCTGGTCACCACCTGCGTCGTGCGTGCGATCGGGTCGCGATCCACGATGACGCTTCGCGGTGGAGGCCGCGGACGGCTGTGGGTTACCCCGCGGTTGTGGACAACTCACTCACCCGAACGGGACGTTCCACACGGTCGGCCCCGCCCGGCCCCGGTCATGCCCCCGCCCGGCCCTGGTCATGCCCCCGCCCGGCCCGGGTCATGCCCCCGCCCGGCCCGGGTCATTGCCGATCCGGCCCCGGTCACAGCGACCCTGCTCGGTCGCGCCCGACCCCGGCTCCCGTCGCGCCGACCCTGCCCCGCCATGACCGGTACCTCACGTCATGGCCGACCCCTCCCCGCCATGACCGGTACTGTCCCGTCAGCCGACTCCGCCAGGACGGGCTCCGCCCCGTCACGGCCGACTCAACCCCGCCATGACCGGTGCCTCCCGTCGCGCCGACTCCGCCAGGACGGGCTCTGCCCGGCACGGCCGACTCCGCCAGGACGGGCCCCGCCCGTCACGGCAGCTCGAACCCGGGGTCCATCCCGCCGAGCGCGTTCACGCACAGGCAGTCCCGCTCCTCGGTCGCCGGCAGCGCGGCCACCGCGTCGAACAGCACGCCCCGCAACCGGTCCACGTTCGCCGCGAACACCTGCAGCACCTCGTCGTGCGAGACGCCCTCCCCGGTCTCCGCGCCCGCGTCCAGATCCGTGACCAGGGTCAACGACGTGTAGCACAGCTCCAGTTCCCGGGCGAGCGCGGCCTCGGGATGGCCGGTCATGCCCACCACCGACCAGCCCTGCGCCTGGTGCCACAACGATTCCGCGCGGGTGGAGAACCGTGGCCCCTCGACCACGACCAGCGTGCCACCGTCCACCGGCTCCCAGTCCCGCCCGCGTGCGGCCTTCAGCACGACCGCCCGCCCGGTCGGGCAGTAGGGGTCGGCCAGGGACACGTGCACCACGTTCGGCACGGTGCCGTCCGGCAGCGGCAGCCCGTCGAAGTAGGTCTGCACCCGGGTCTTGGTGCGGTCCACCAGCTGGTCGGGGATCAGCAGCGTGCCCGGCCCGTACTCCGGGCGCAGTCCGCCCACCGCGCACGGTCCGAGGACCTGACGGACGCCGACGGAGCGCAGCGCCCACAGGTTGGCGCGGTAGTTGATCCGGTGCGGTGGCAGATGGTGGCCGCGTCCGTGGCGGGGCAGGAACGCGACCCGCCGGCCGGCGATCTCGCCGAGGAAGAGGGAGTCGCTGGGAGCCCCGTACGGGGTGTCGACCCGGACCTCGGTCACGTCGTCGAGGAAGGAGTAGAAGCCAGAGCCGCCGATGACACCGATCTCCGCGTTCGTCATGGCGAGCACAGTAGCTTCACCGGACGGGTGTGCGAGCCGGTGGGGGAGAACTCGACGAGCCGCCGCTCCGGACGAGTCCGGAAACCCCGAAAGGCCCCGCCGTCGTGCGACGGCGGGGTCCCGCGGCACGGACCTAGGTGCCTACGCGGCGGAGGAGGTGGTGCCCGACGACGAGGACGATGAGGACGGCGCGGACGAAGAGCCGGAGTCGGACGACGAGGAGGAGCTCGACGACTTCGACGACGCCGGGCTGCTGCTCGACGACGAGCCGCGGCTGTCGTTGCGGTAGAAGCCGGAGCCCTTGAAGACGATGCCGACCGCGGAGAACACCTTCTTCAGGCGGCCACCGCAGTTGGGGCACTCGGTCAGGGCGTCGTCGGTGAACTTCTGCACCGCCTCGAGGCCCTCGCCGCACTCGGTGCACTGGTACTGGTAGGTCGGCACTTGTCTTCCTCCTGGCACTCTCACTCAATGAGTGCTAACGACGATCCATAGTGACCTATTCCGCGGGATCAGTCCACCGTCACTGGCGCGCGGTGACCGACGCCACGTGCCACGGTGCGGCCGGAAGGCCGTGTGACCAGCCATGACCGCAGGGACAGCAGGGTCACGAGCGCCAGTACCGTACCGGCCATCGGGACGAGGAAGCCGGCGCCGGTCCACAGCCGGTCCTCCAGCTGCCCGGCGACCGTGACCGCCGCCGCCTGACCGAGCGCGACCGCGCCGGTCAGCCACGTGAAGGCCTCGGTGCGGGCGCTGTCCGGCACCAGGCCCTCGACCAGGGTGTAGCCGGTGATCAGGGAGGGCGCGATGCACATGCCCACGAGGAGGCCGAGTCCGGCCAGCACGGCCACCGAGTGCGCGGTCCACAGGGCGGAGGCGGCCAGCGCGAGGGCCGTGTAGCCGATGACGAGGCGCCGCCGCGGGGCGACCTTCCAGGCGATGGCGCCGCACACGATGCCGGAGAGCATGTTGCCGGCGGCGAAGACGCCGTACAGGACGCCGTTCAGGCCGGGCTCGCCGATCGACTGGCTGAACGCCGAGAGCGAGACCTGCATGCCGCCGAAGACGGAGCCGATGCCCAGGAAGCTCACGATCAGCACCCGCACGCCGGGGACGCGCAGGGCGGACGCGTGCTCCACGCGCGCGTGCGTGACGGCGGCGACGGCCGGCTGCGTGCGCTTCTGCGCCGCGAACAGCACACCGCCCACCAGCGTCAGCGCCGCCTCGGTGAGCAGGCCCGCGGCCGGGGCCACGGCGGTGCACAGGGCCGTCGCCAGCAGCGGGCCGAGCACGAAGGTCAGCTCGTCGGTGACCGACTCGAAGGCGGCCGCCGTGGACATCAGGGGCGAGTCCTTCAGCTTCACGCCCCACCGGGCCCGGACCATGGGGCCGATCTGCGGCACCGAGGCGCCGGTCGGGACGGCCGCCGCGAACAGGGCCCACAGCGGGGCGTGGGCGAGCGCGAGCGCGGTCAGCGAGGCGCCTGCCAGGGTGTGCACCAGGACGCCGGGCAGCAGCACCGCTCGCTGGCCGTGGCGATCGGCGAGACGGCCGCTGTACGGCGCGAACAGGGCCATGGACACACCGGTGACCGCCGCGACGGCGCCCGCGGCCCCGTAGGAGCCGGTGGTGTGCCGCACGAGCAGCACGATGGAGAGGGTGAGCATCGCGAACGGCTGACGCGCCGCGAAGCCGGGGAGCAGGAACGTCCAGGCGCCACGGGTGCGCAGCAACTGCCCGTAACCCGGACGGGACGCCTTGGAGGTGACCGTGGATGCCACGGCCCGTGCCTTTCCGCTGCCTGGTAGCGCGGATGCGCGCCGAGAGCTGTCCTCTTGCGCGGACTGCGGTAGATACCGGCCCCTACGGAAGGAAGGGCGCCCGGCCGCCATACGGTCGCGCCAGCTCTGCGTCAGGCAGAGTTGGTTCGATCAGGGTGCGCCTGGATTCTACAGGGGCAGCCCGCAGGACGCCTGTGAAACAGAGCACCGTCCGGTGACGGACCTGGGATTCCCGGCGGTGTGAACGGTACGAAACGCACCGTTCACCAAGGCGCCCTC
Organism: Streptomyces sp. NPDC001848; assembly: GCF_042891915.1. Taxonomy (NCBI): domain Bacteria; kingdom Bacillati; phylum Actinomycetota; class Actinomycetes; order Kitasatosporales; family Streptomycetaceae; genus Streptomyces; species Streptomyces sp. NPDC001848. The sequence goes on from NZ_JBIATP010000025.1 coordinate 43,233, forward strand.
AACGCCCCGGCGCGCCGTTCCCGGTCGTCCCCAGCCAGCCCGCCAGCTTGCCGCCCTGGCCGACGGCCCGCAGACGCCTCTCCGCCGCGTCGCGGACCTGGTCCGTGGCGACCACGAGCAGCTCGTCCCCGCGCCGCAGCACCGTCGACGGCAGCGGAACGAACGATTTTCCTTCCCGGACGACCAGGGTGACCGCGGCTCCGGCCGGCAGACGCAGTTCGCTGATCTCGACGCCGTGCATCCGCGACCCCTCGGGGATCGCGACGGACAGCAGATGCCCGCGCAGTCGCTCCAGGGGCGCCGATTCGATGCCGAGGTCCGCGGCCTCGGGGCCCTCGCCGAGGCGTAGCGTGCGGGCCAGCCAGGGCAGGGTCGGCCCCTGGACGAGGGTGTAGACGACGACGAGCACAAAGACGATGTTGAAGATGCGGCGGCTGCCGGCGACGCCGTTCACCATGGGGATCGTCGCCAGGATGATGGGCACCGCACCGCGCAGCCCGGCCCACGACATCAGGGTCTGCTCCTGCCACGGGATCCGGAAGGGCACGAGGCTCATCACGACGCTCAGCGGACGCGCCACCATCGTCAGCACCATGCCGATGACCAGGGCGGGCAGCACGTCGTCGGCCAGTTCGTGCGGGGTCACCAGCAGACCGAGCAGGACGAACATGCCGATCTGGGCGATCCAGCCGAGCCCTTCGGCGAAACCCCGGGTCGCGGGCCAGTGCGGCAGCTTGGCGTTGCCGAGCATCATGGAGGCGAGGTACACCGCGAGGAAGCCGCTGCCGTGGGCCAGCGAGCCGCCCGCGTACGCCATGACCGCGATGGCCATGACCGCGATCGGGTAGAGGCCGGAGGCGGGCAGTGCCACGTGCCTGAGCCCCCAGGAGCCGAGCCAGCCCACCGCGAGGCCGATGGTGGCGCCGATGGCCAGCTCCAGGAGTATCTTCCCGAGCAGCGTGTACCAGTGTTCGATCGGCCCCGCCGCGGAGAACGCGACGACGAGGATGACGACGGGTGCGTCGTTGAAGCCGGACTCGGCTTCCAGAACGCCTGTCACGCGCGCGGGGAGGGGCACTTTCCGCAGCACCGAGAAGACCGCCGCCGCGTCGGTCGACGACACCACCGCTCCGATGATGAGCGCCTGCCGCCACTCCAGACCGCTCAGGTAGTGCGCGCCCGCGGCGGTCACACCGACGCTCACCGCCACGCCGGCGAGCGCCAGCGCGGAGGCCGCCGGAAGGGCCGGTTTGATCTGCTTCCACTTCGTGCCGAGACCGCCCTCCGCCAGGATCACGACGAGGGCCGCATATCCCATGACCTGGGTCAGCTCGGCGTTGTTGAAGCGGATGCCGAATCCGTCCTGGCCCATGGCGATGCCGATGCCCAGGTAGACGAGCAGGCTGGGCAGGCCGCTGCGCGACGAGATCCGAACCGCTGCCACCGCGACGAGCAGGACGAGCGAGCAGAGGAGCAGGAGCTGGTTGAGGTGGTGGACAGTCAGCGGCCGTTCCCTTCTCGCCAATCCGTGGGCCGCGATGCGACGCCACGATCCGAGCACGCGAAGCCCGGTGCTGGGGCGGACTTCACTCCGACTACTTCATTAGCTTACCTAACTCTTGACGCTTTCTTGACGCTTCGGGTCGCATGATCGAACTCCAGTCCGGGCTGGTTCCCGACTCCGCGTCAAGGCGGTCCGGGCCCTGCGCCTATGGTTGCTCCAGCGCTCAGTAGAAAGCACAGCCCGCCCTGCCGCTCGTGTTAGGACAGCAAGGACAGCGATGCCCCCCAACACCACCGCCTCTTCCGGCCAGAAGCCCGGCAAGTCCGGCAGGAAGAAGGGGCGCAGAGCCCGACTGATCGTGATCGTCCTGGTTGTGGCCCTGGTGGGAGGTTTCGGATACGGCGGCTACTGGTCCGTCAGCACCGTGCGCGCCTCCTTCCCGCAGACCAAGGGGACGATCACCCTCGAGGGCCTGTCGGGTCCCGTCGACGTCGAGCGGGACGCCTACGGGATCCCGCAGATCTACGCGTCGTCCGACGAGGACCTGTTCATGGCGCAGGGGTACGTCCAGGCCCAGGACCGGTTCTACGAGATGGACGTACGCCGCCACATGACGTCCGGACGCCTGTCCGAGATGTTCGGCAAGAGCCAGGTCACGAACGACGAGTTCCTGCGCACCCTGGGCTGGGACCGGGTGGCGCAGAAGGAGTACGACACCAAGCTGTCGGCCTCCACGAAGAAGTACCTCCAGGCGTACGCCAAGGGAGTCAACGCCTACCTGAAGGGCAAGGACGGCAAGGAGATCTCCCTGGAGTACGCGGCCCTGGGCCTGACCAACGACTACAAGCCCGAGCCGTGGACCCCGGTCGACTCGGTCTCCTGGCTCAAGGCGATGGCCTGGGACCTGCGCGGCAACATGCAGGACGAGATCGACCGCTCCCTGATGACCAGCCGCCTGGGCCCGAAGCAGATCGCGGACCTGTACCCGGAGTACCCGTACAGCCGCAACAAGCCGATCGTCCAGGAGGGCGAGTACAACGCCGTCACCAAGGCGTTCGAGCAGAGCGGCTCGACGGGGGCCACGGGAACGGCGGGCTCGACGGGCACCACGCGTAGAGCGGGCTCGACGGGCGCCACAGGCACGCGGTCGGTGACCGGGACGTCGGCCTCCCACTCGGCCGCTTCCTCTTCGTCCCTGCGCAGTCAGCTGGCGGGTCTCACGAACGTCCTGGCCGACGTCCCGACCGCCGTCGGCGTCAACGGCCACGGCATCGGCTCCAATTCCTGGGTCGTCGCCGGCAGCCACACCATCACCGGCAAGCCGCTGCTGGCCAACGACCCGCACCTGTCGGCCTCGCTGCCGTCGGTCTGGTACCAGATGGGCCTGCACTGCACGACCGTCTCCAGCACGTGCGGGTACGACGTCACCGGCTACACCTTCGCGGGCATGCCCGGCGTGGTCATCGGACACAACCAGAACATCGCCTGGGGCATGACCAACTCCGGCGTCGACGTGACCGACCTGTACCTGGAGAAGCTCTCCGGCGACGGCTACCTCAGGGACGGCAAGGTCGTGCCGTTCACCAGCCGAACCGAGACGATCAAGGTGGCGGGCGGCGACTCGAAGAAGATCGTCGTCCGTGAGACGAACAACGGTCCGCTGCTGTCCGACCGCGACGACGAACTCGTCAAGGTCGGCAAGAAGGCCACCGTCGACACCGCGGCCCCCGACCGCGCCGACGGCTACGCCGTCGCCCTGCGCTGGACCGCGCTGGACCCCGGCACCACCATGGACGCCGTCCTGGAGATCGACAAGGCGTCGAACTGGACCGAGTTCCGCCAGGCGGCCCGCTCCTTCGACGTGCCCTCGCAGAACCTGATCTACGCCGACACCCAGGGGAACATCGGCTACCAGCTGCCCGGCAAGATCCCCACGCGCGCGCAGGGCGACGACGGCTCGATCCCCGCGCCCGGCTGGGACTCGAAGTACGACTGGACCGGCTACATCCCGCAGTCGGCGCTGCCCTATGAGTTCAACCCCAAGCGGGGGTACATCGTCACCGCCAACCAGGCCGTGATCGACAAGGACAAGTACCCCTACACGCTCACCACGGACTGGGGCTACGGCTCGCGCAGCCAGCGGATCACCGACCTGATCGAGTCGAAGATCAAGGGCGGCGGCAAGATCTCGACCGAGGACATGCGGCAGATGCAGCTCGACAACAGCAGCGAGATCGCCAAGCTGCTGGTGCCCAAGCTGCTCAAGATCGACGTCTCGGACAAGCACGTCCGCGCGGCGCAGAAGCTGCTGGAGGGCTGGGACTACACCCAGGACTCCGACTCGGCGGCGGCCGCGTACTTCAACGCCGTCTGGCGCAACATCCTCAAGCTGGCCTTCGGCAACAAGCTGCCCAAGGAGCTGCGGGTCAAGGGCCAGTGCCTGTGGGTGGAGCCCGCCGACTCCACCGGGCCGGCCGACGAGGACCGCAAGGTGCGCGAGTGCGGCCAGCGTGAGGCGGACCAGGCGCAGCCGGACGGCGGCGACCGCTGGTTCGAGGTGGTGCGCAACATCATCGACGACGAGAAGAACGACTGGTGGCAGACGCCCGCGACGCGCACCGACCCGGCCGCCACGACGCGTGACGAGCTGTTCGGGCGCGCCATGAAGGACGCGACCTGGGAACTGGTCGCCAAGCTCGGCAAGGACATGGACACCTGGAGCTGGGGCCGACTGCACCGCCTGTTCCTGAAGAACCAGACCCTGGGCACCGACGGCCCGGGCATACTGCAGTACATGCTCAACCGCGGCCCCTGGAAGCTGGACGGCGGCGAGGCGACCGTGAACGCCACCGGCTGGAACGCGGCGGGCGGTTACAACGCCCTGTGGGTGCCGTCGATGCGGATGGTGGTCAACCTGGACGACCTCGACAAGTCCAAGTGGATCAACCTCAGCGGTGCCTCGGGCCACGCCTACAGCGCCCACTACACCGACCAGACGGAGAAGTGGGTCAAGGGCGAGCTGCTGCCGTGGAACTTCTCGAAGAACGCGGTGGACAAGAGCACGACCGACACGCTGGAACTCAAGCCCTGACGGGCACCGCACCGTGAGAACGGCCCGCCACGCGCGCGTGGCGGGCCGTTCTCCCATGGGAGGCGGCTCTCATGGCCGGCGGTGGAAGCGGCGTACCCCCGACGGGGTCACCACGGCGTGGACCGGGCGGTCGTGCGCCTCCTCGGGGACGCGCTCGACGACCTCCGCGTCGTACAGGAGCACCACCAGGGCGGGGTCGGCGCCCGCGCGCTCCAGGCGGGCCAGCACACGGTCGTAGGAGCCGCCGCCGCGTCCGAGGCGCATGCCGCGGGCGTCGACGGCCAGCCCGGGCAGCAGCACGGCGTCGGCCTCCCGGACGGCCTCGGGGCCCAGGCGTTCGCCCGCGGGTTCCAGCAGGGCCATCCGTCCGCCGTGCCGCACGCTCACGAGGGACTCGGGCCCGGCGTACGTCCCCCAGTCGAGGTCGTTGTCCGGCAGGAGCGCCGGGAGCAGTACGCGCACGTCCCGGGCGCGGAGCGCGTCCAGGAGCGCGAGCGTGCCGGGTTCGCTCCCCACGGAGACGTACGCCGCGACCGTGCGCGCGTGCGCCAGCTCCGGCAGCTCCAGGGCGCGCTCGGCCAGCGCCGTCGCCGCTTCCCGCACGTCATCGGCGGTCAATCCGCTCCTCACCGCGAGGAAGCCTCGCCGCAACATTCGCTTGTCAGGATCTGCCTGGCGTTCCATGGGACCCACAGGTCAGCGGCCTCCTCGTTCACAATGCGCTCATATGAGAGCGGATTAATCGAAGCCACAGTTACCGCACATACCCACCGGATATCGTTGCGGACATGACTCAGTCGCACCCCAGGATCACCAAGGCTGTCATTCCCGCTGCCGGCCTCGGCACCCGGTTCCTGCCGGCCACCAAGGCCACACCCAAGGAGATGCTGCCGGTCGTCGACAAGCCCGCGATCCAGTACGTGGTCGAGGAGGCCGTGTCGGCGGGGCTCGACGACGTACTGATGGTCACCGGCCGCAACAAGCGCCCCCTCGAGGACCACTTCGACCGCAACTACGAGCTCGAGTCGGCCCTGGAGAAGAAGGGCGACGCCGAGCGGCTCGCGAAGGTCCGGGAGTCCAGTGACCTCGCCACCATGCACTACGTCCGCCAGGGCGACCCCAAGGGCCTCGGCCACGCCGTCCTGTGCGCCGCCCCGCACGTCGGCCAGGAGCCCTTCGCGGTCCTCCTCGGCGACGACCTGATCGACCCGCGCGACCCGCTGCTCAAGCGCATGATCGAAATCCAGGAGCAGTACGGCGGCAGCGTCATCGCGCTCATGGAGGTCGCGCCCGAGCAGATCCACCTCTACGGCTGCGCGGCCGTCGAGACCACCGAGGACAGCGACGTCGTCCAGGTGACCGGCCTGGTGGAGAAGCCCGACCCGGCGGACGCCCCGTCGAACTACGCCGTCATCGGCCGCTACGTCCTCGACCCGGGCATCTTCGACATCCTGCGCAAGACCGAACCGGGCCGCGGCAACGAGATCCAGCTCACCGACGCCCTCCAGCAGCTCGCCGCGGACGAGAAGGTCGGCGGCCCGGTGCACGGAGTGGTCTTCAAGGGCCGCCGCTATGACACCGGCGACCGTGGCGACTATCTGCGTGCCATTGTCAGACTCGCATGCGAACGTGAAGACCTGGGCCCGGACTTCCGGACCTGGCTTCGCAGCTTCGTAGCCGAGGAGATGTAGCGATTTGAGCGCCGCCGCGACCCGCACCACCGGCCAGGACCGCCTGTGGTCGGTGGACGAACATCTGGAGGACATCCTCACCACCGTCCGCCCCCTGGAGCCGATCGAGCTGAACCTGCTCGAGGCCCAGGACTGCGTCCTGGTCGACGACGTCACAGTGCCCCTGTCACTGCCGCCGTTCGACAACAGCTCCATGGACGGGTACGCGGTGCGGGTCGCGGACGTCGCGGGCGCGAGCGAGGAGTTCCCGGCCGTCCTCACGGTGATCGGCGACGTCGCGGCGGGCGCGGCCGACCTGCTGCACGTCGGGCCCGGGCAGGCCGTGCGCATCATGACCGGCGCCCCGCTGCCGCCCGGCGCCGAGGCCGTCGTCCCCGTGGAGTGGACCGACGGCGGGCTGGGCGGCGGCCCCGTCTCCGGGATGCGTGCCCGCAGCCTCGCGCCCGAGGGGGCCACCGGGCAGGTGCGGGTCCACCGCCCGGCCGAGGCACGCGCGCACGTGCGCGCGAAGGGCAGCGACGTACAGGCCGGCGACCTCGCCCTGGCGGCCGGCACCATCCTCGGGCCGCCGCAGATCGCGCTGCTCGCCGCGATCGGCCGCGGCACGGTACGCGTTCGCCCGCGCCCGCGCGTGGTCGTCGTGTCCACCGGCAGTGAACTGGTCCAGCCCGACGAGGAACTGGCGGCCGGCCAGATCTACGACTCCAACAGCTTCGCCCTGACCGCCGCCGCCCGGGACGCCGGCGCCATCGCCTACCGGGTCGGCGCGGTCGCCGACGACGTGGACACGCTGCGCTCCACCATCGAGGACCAGCTCGTCCGGGCCGACCTCATGGTCACCACCGGAGGCGTGAGCGTGGGCGCGTACGACGTCGTCAAGGAAGCGCTGTCCGGCGTGGGCGACGCGGACGAGGCGGGCGGCAGCGTCGAGTTCCGCAAGCTGGCCATGCAGCCCGGCAAACCCCAGGGCTTCGGCTTGATCGGCCCCGACCGCACGCCGCTGCTGGCGCTGCCGGGCAACCCGGTGTCGTCGTACGTCTCCTTCGAACTGTTCGTGCGCCCGGCGATCCGCACCCTGATGGGCCTGCCGGATGTGCACCGCCCCCGGACCAGAGCCGTCCTCAAGGCGGACAAGGCGCTGACGTCGCCGGCGGGCCGCCGGCAGTTCCTGCGTGGCACGTACGCCGACGGCACAGTGACCCCGGTGGGCGGCGCGGGCTCCCACCTGATCGCGGCCCTCGCCCACGCGGACGCCCTGATCGTGGTCCCCGAGGACGACACATCGGTCGAGCCGGGCACGGAGGTGGAGGTGGTCCTGCTCGGCTGACGGCGGCACCTGTCCGGTCCGTGGACCTTGATCCGATGCCCGGGGCGACTTGGCGGTACCGTGTCGCGCACAGCAGGCCCGTGTGCCGGGCCAGGACCGGGAGTGCCGCAGCACATGAGTTCGCAGGACAGACTGACCCATATCGATGACGCGGGGGCGGCCCGCATGGTCGACGTCTCCGGGAAGGACGTCACCGAGCGCACCGCACGTGCCAGCGGTCGCGTGCTGGTCTCGCCGCGCGTGATCGAGCTGCTGCGCGGCGAGGGCGTCCCCAAGGGCGACGCGCTGGCCACCGCGCGCATCGCGGGCATCATGGGCGCCAAACGCACCCCGGACCTGATCCCGCTGTGTCACCCGCTTGCGGTGTCCGGTGTGAAGCTGGATCTGTCCGTCGCGGACGACGCCGTGGAGATCACGGCCACCGTGAAGACCACCGACCGAACGGGTGTCGAGATGGAGGCGCTCACCGCGGTCAGTGTCGCGGCGCTCACCGTGATCGACATGGTGAAGGCGGTCGACAAGGGCGCGGTGATCACGTACGTGCGCGTGGAGGAGAAGACGGGCGGGAAGTCGGGCGACTGGAGCCGGGCATGACGGCACCGGGCGGGCCGCCGGCCGGCGGCGCCCTCGCGGCGCCGTACTCGGCCCTGGTGGTGACCGCGTCGAACCGCGCGGCCGCGGGCGTGTACGAGGACAAGGGCGGCCCCCTGATCGCGGAGGCGCTCACCCGCTTCGGCTTCGCGGTCGACGGACCGTGGGTCGTCCCGGACGGTGACCCGGTGGAGAACGCGCTACGGACGGGCTCGCGCGCCGGCTACGACGTGATCGTGACCACCGGCGGCACCGGCATATCCCCGACCGACCGCACCCCCGAGGCGACCCGCGCGGTGATCGACTACGAGGTGCCGGGCATTCCCGAGGCCATCAGGGCGTTCGGAAGGGAGAAGGTGCCCACGGCGGCGCTCTCCCGGGGACTGGCCGGAGTCGCCGGCGGCACGCTGATCGTCAATCTGCCGGGGTCCACCGGCGGGGTGAGGGACGGACTGGCCGTCCTGGAGCCCCTGTTGGTCCATGCCGTCGACCAGATCCGCGGCGGGGACCACCCCCGGGCCGACGCCGGCGGGGCCGCGGTCCGCGAGGACCGCCCCAGACCGAGTGGGGGTGCGAGCTGAACAGCCCATCCTGGCCCGTCGAGCTGGTGGACGGCGATGTCGTCCTCCGGCCGATACGGCTGCGCGACCAGCGGGCCTGGCGCGAGGTCAACCGGCGCAACCGGGACTGGCTGCGGCCGTGGGAGGCGACCATTCCGCCGCCCGCGCCCGGCGGCCCGACAGCGCACCGGCCGACCTACCGGCAGATGGTCCGGCATCTGCGCGCCGAGGCCAGGGCGGGCCGGATGCTGCCGTTCGTCATCGAGTACCAGGGCCGCCTGGTGGGGCAGTTGACGGTGGCCGGGATCACCTGGGGCTCGATGTGCTCGGGGCACGTCGGCTACTGGGTGGACGAGGCGGTCGCGGGCCGCGGGGTGATGCCGACGGCCGTGGCGCTCGTCGTCGACCACTGCTTCCGCGCCGTCGGACTGCACCGCATCGAGGTCTGCATTCGCCCCGAGAACGGTCCGAGCCGCCGGGTGGTGGAGAAACTCGGATTCCGCGAGGAAGGGCTCCGGCCCCGTTATCTGCACATCGACGGGGCCTGGCGGGACCATCTGGTCTTCGCACTCACCGCGGAAGAGGTGCCCGAGGGGTTGCTGGCGCGCTGGCACCGGGCACGCTCTCAGCAGGCCCACCCCGGGAAATAAAAAATTCGTTCGAATTTGATCGGGTGGCGATCGTCTCGCGTCGTCTCGGGCCAATGAATTAGCGGCCCCGTCGGCCTGCTGATCGCATCGGTCCCAAAAAAAGTTCGAAATATCAGCCAGATCGTGCGACACACCGGCCCAATTGGCAGATGGCCTCACGCAAACCCCTCTACCGTGTGAGGCGTGAGCAGCAGCGGCCTCATCTACGCAGTCATTGTCGGGGCCTGGGCCGCCTACTTGGTGCCGATGTGGCTCCGTAGGCAGGACGAGCTGAACGAGTCTCGTCCGACGGAACGCTTCAGCACCGCCATCCGGTTGCTGTCCGGACGGGCGGGCATGGAGCGCCGATACGCCAAGGACCTGCGGGCGCGCTCCGCCGAAGAGGGGGAGCCCGGCGCACGGCCGGACAGTGCCACCGGCTCGGTGGACGTCCGGGCCTTCGCCATGCCCCCGACCGAGCGGCAGCCCCGGGCGCGGGTGGAGGCGGAGCTGGAGGACCAGCCCCGGCGGGAGCAGGCGGAGCGGGCGGAGCCGGGGGAGCAGCGGGCGGCCGCGCCGGCTGCCCCCGGACGTGTGCCCCAGGCGCGGAAGGCCTCCTCGGCGGAGGCCATGGCGCGCGCCCGGCGCTCGAAGGTGCTCGCGCGCCGGCGGCGTACGACCGTGGTGCTCTTCCTCGCCTTCACGCTCGGCGCGATCGTGGCCGCGGTCGGGGGGCTGGCGTTCCTGTGGGCGCCGGGTGTGCCGGCCGTGCTGCTGAGCGCGTACATCGCCTATCTACGGGCGCAGGAGCGGAAGCGGTTCACGTACACGATGGACCGGCGGCGGGCCGAGGCGGCGGCGCAGCGGTTGCGGGAGCGACAGCCCAGGCGGCGGCCGCCGGTCGACTCCGACGCGGACGAGGCGGAGGACGGCTCCGAGCCGGAGAACGACCCCGGGCTGTCCGCACTGGCCGCCGACCGACGCGCGCTCGTGGAGCAGACGGACCACGCGGAGTGGGTGGACCAGCAGCGGGAGCGCCGGCGCAGGCCGGGCCACGGGGAGAGCTGGGACCCGGTCCCGGTGCCGCTGCCGACGTATGTGACCGCGCCGGTCGCTCCGCGGGCGACGCCGAGCGTCGACCTCGGGGCACCGGACGCGTGGAGCTCGGCGCGGTCGAGTACGGCGGAGGCGGCGCCGACGGCGGGCGCGGAGCCCGAACCGGGGCAGCGCCCGGAAACACCGGACGCGGATCCCTCGGGCCGGAGCGATGCCCGGCGCGCGGCGTCGGCTCGGCGGTCGCGGGAGCGGGGGCGGACGCCGCTGTTCGACCAGTACGAGGAGGGGGAGCGGCCTCGGGCCGCGAACGAGTAGGCGGTGGCGCCGGGCTGCGGGTGCCCGGGGCCGTGTGCGCCACCCGTGCTGCCCCTGGGGGTGCCCCCAGGGGCGGGCAGGGAAGCACGATTGCCCGCAGGTGGGGCGACCTGGGAACGGATTTCCTGACCAGCCGATGGGGATGCTAGAGTTTCACTCGTTGCAAGGGCCTGTGGCGCAGTCCGGTAGCGCACCTCGTTCGCATCGAGGGGGCCAGGGGTTCAAATCCCCTCAGGTCCACGCAGCATAGAGGCTCGCTCCCCACACGGGGGCGAGCCTCTTGCCATGCCGCGGTGCTTCCGCGGCGCGGCGGCGCCAACTCCGCCTGCCGTCGGCGAAGCTGGGAGGCGAGTGAGGTGGGCCGCCCGACGCCTACAGTGCCTTCGCGAAGCACAGGCTCTCTTCGTGGAAGCGGTAGTAGCCGAACTTCGCGCACGGCTCGTAGCCGCTGGAGGTGTACAGGGCCACCGCCTCCGGCTGCTTCGTGCCCGCCTCCAGGACCATGCGGGTGCGGCCGGCCGCGCGGGCGTCCTCCTCCAGGGCGGCGAGGATGCGACGGGCCAGGCCCCGGCCGCGCATCTCCTCCATGACGAACATCCGCTTGAGTTCGGCGTCCCCGTCCGCGTACCCCTCGTCGTTCCTCTCCTGGGAGCGCCAGCCACCCGTGGCCACGGGGCGGTCCTGCTCGTCGTAGGCGATCAGGTACAGGCCGGACGGCGGTACGAACATCGCCGGATCCAGGTATGTGGCGTCGCCGCCGTCGCCGTAGCGGACGTGGTACTCGGCCTGGACGAGGTCGTTGAGCTTGACGGCATCGGGGTGGTCGAAGGAGACACGGCGAAGATTCACGACGGAAAGCGTACAACTATACGCATACGTGAATACCGTCGCCGGGGCTGGGCCGGCCTGCCGGTATCGTTCCGGGGTGCTCACTGTGACCTCCGCGAACGTCAACGGGATCCGCGCCGCCGCGAAGAAGGGCTTCGTGGAGTGGCTCGACGGCACCTCCGCCGATGTGCTGTGCCTCCAGGAGGTGCGCGCGGAGCCCGGGCAGATCCCCGAGGGCGTCCGGGCGCCCGACGGCTGGCACGTCGTGCACGCCCCGGCCGCCGCCAAGGGGCGCGCGGGGGTGGCGCTCTACACACGGCGCGAGCCCGACCGGGTGCGGATCGGGTTCGGGTCGGCCGAGTTCGACGGCAGCGGGCGGTACGTCGAGGCCGATCTGCCCGGCGTCACCGTGGCCAGCCTGTACCTGCCCTCGGGTGAGGTCGGGACCGAACGGCAGGACGAGAAGGTCCGGTTCATGGCCGAGTTCCTCGGCTACCTCAAGGAGTTGCGGGAGCGGGCCGCCGCCGACGGGCGTGAGGTCGTCGTCTGCGGCGACTGGAACATCGCCCACCGCGAGGCCGATCTGAAGAACTGGCGCGGCAACCGGAAGAACTCCGGCTTCCTGCCCGAGGAACGGGAGTGGCTGAGCCGGGTCTTCGACGAGAACGAGGGCGGCTACGTCGACGTGGTCCGCGCCCTGCACCCGGACGTCGAAGGGCCCTACACCTGGTGGTCCTACCGCGGGCGCGCCTTCGACAACGACACAGGATGGCGCATCGACTACCAGGTCACCACGCCGGGTCTGGCCGCCAGGGCGGTCAAGGCGTACGTGGAGCGCGCGGCGACGCACACCGCGCGCTGGTCGGACCATGCGCCGGTGACGGTGGTCTACGAGCTCTGATCCCGCCGCAGTCGCCGGTCCAGCGCCAGTGACAGTTCCGCCTCCACCACGCTCTTCGCCAGCGGGCGCAGGCGTTGGACGTCCTCCGGGGAGCGGTCCCGCGTGGCCACCAGGTCGTCGAAGACCTCCGCCAGGGCCTCTGCGTGTTCGCGGACGCGGCGGGCGGCGGCCAGGACGTCCGCCAGCGGGATGCCCTCACGCACCAGGGCCGCCGAGACGTCCAGCAGCCGACGGCTGACGTGCACGATCTCGCCGCCGTCCGTGCCGAGATAGCCCAGTTCGAGCGCGGCGGAGAGGTTCTCGGGCGTCGCCTGGTCGCCGAAGACATCGGCCAGCGCCTCCGGGGTGAGCCGGACCGGGGTCTCCTCGCTGGGTGTGCCGAGGCCGAGCAACTCGCCGACGTTGCGGCCGTGGTCGAAGGCCTCCGCGAGTTCCGCGATGCCGTTGAGGGTGTGGCCGCGTTCCAGAAGGGCGGAGATGGTTCGCAGCCGGGCCAGGTGCGTGTCGTCGTACCAGGCGATACGGCCCTCGCGGCGCGGCGGCTGGATCAGTTTGCGCTCGCGGTAGAAGCGCAGGGTGCGCACCGTGATGCCGGCCTTCCTGGCCAGCTCCTCCATGCGGTACTCACGCCGCTCCCCGTTGCCTGCCACGCCCGAACCCTACGTCGTACCGCCGGTAACTTCCTTGTTCCGACCCCTACCCATCGGTACGCCGCTGCCCTACGCTCCCACTGCGCCAGTGATTACTGGCAGATTCATGCGGAGCGGCGGGAGGCTGCGGGATGGCCGAGCACGAGCATGTGCGGGTGGCGGTGATCGGGTCGGGGTTCGGCGGACTCGGTGCCGCCGTGCGACTGCGCCGGGAGGGGATCACCGACTTCGTGGTCCTGGAACGCGCGGACGCGGTGGGCGGGGCCTGGCGTGACAACACCTACCCGGGCTGCGCCTGTGACGTCCCCTCCCACCTCTACTCGTTCTCGTTCGCGCCGCACCCCGACTGGCCGCGCACCTTCTCCGGACAGGAGCACATCCGCGCGTACCTGGAGCATGTGGCGGACGTGTTCGGGCTGCGGCCGCACATCCGTCTCCACAGCGAGGTCAAGCTGATGACCTGGGACTCCGCGAAGCTGCGCTGGGACATCGAGACCAGCAGCGGATCGCTCACCGCGGACGTCGTCGTGTCCGCCACCGGCCCACTCTCCGACCCGAAGATCCCGGACATCCCCGGCCTCGACTCCTTCCCCGGCGCGGTGTTCCACTCCGCCCGCTGGGACCACGACCAGGACCTGCGCGGCAAGCGGGTCGCCATGGTCGGCACCGGCGCCTCCGCGATCCAGATCGTGCCGGCCATCCAGCCCGACGTCGCGCGACTCGTCCTCTTCCAGCGCACCCCGCCCTGGGTGCTGCCCCGCGTCGACCGCGCCATCACCGGCCCCGAGCGGGCACTGCACCGCGCGCTGCCCGTCACCGCCCGGCTGCGCCGCGGACTGCTGTGGGGCATACGGGAGTTGCAGGTCCAGGCGTTCACCAAGCACCCGGACGAGCTGGGCTTCGTCGAGAAGCTGGCCAAGGCCAACATGGCCCGCGCCATCAAGGACCCCGCCCTGCGTGCGAGGCTGACCCCCGACTACCGCATCGGCTGCAAGCGCATCCTGCTCTCCAGTGACTACTACCCGGCCCTCGCGCAGCCGAATGTCGACGTCGTCGCGAGCGGGCTCGCCGAGGTCCGCGGCCGGGCGGTCGTCGCAGCGGACGGCACCGAGGCCGAGGTCGACGTGATCGTCTTCGGGACGGGCTTCCACGTGACGGACATGCCGATCGCCGAGCGGGTCGTCGGCGCCGACGGCAGGACGCTGGCGGAGACCTGGGTGGGCGGGATGCAGGCGCTGCGCGGGGCCTCGGCCACCGGGTTCCCCAACTGGATGACCATCATCGGGCCCAACACCGGGCTCGGGAACTCCTCGATGATCCTGGTGATCGAGTCCCAGCTGAACTACATGGCCGACTTCCTGCGGCAGTTGCGGGTGCTCGGCGGCCGGGTCGCGCTCGACGCCCGCCCGAGCGCCGTCGCCGCCTGGAACCACAAGGTGCAGGAGCGTATGAAGCGCACGGTGTGGAACACCGGCGGCTGCACCAGCTGGTACCTCGACGCGAGCGGTCGCAACACCACCATCTGGCCCGGTACGACGACGGAGTTCCGGGCGGCGACACGGCGCGTGAACCTCGCGGAGTACGAGGTGCTGCGGGCGCCCGCCCGGCAGAGCGCCCAGGCCGAGGAGCGCGTGGAGGCCGGCGCATGAGCCGCCCGACGCCGGTGGCCACGGGCCCCTACGCGCCCCCCGCCCCGGACCGCGAGCTGACGGTCCGCTCCGTCGACGGCGCCCGGTTGCACGTCGAGGTGCACGGCCCCGAGGGTGCGCCCCCGGTGGTCCTCGTGCACGGCTGGACCTGCTCGACCGCCTTCTGGGCGGCGCAGATCCGGGCTCTCGCCGCCGACCACCGGGTGATCGCCTACGACCTGCGCGGACACGGGCGCAGCCTCGCCAGGGCCTGTCTTTCGGATCAGGTCGGCCCTGAGAAGCAGCCCGTCTCAGCCCAGTCGAGCGGGGCCTGGCGCGTGCAGCTGCAAGGCGGAGAAGGGAGTCGACGCGAGGGGGGTCCCCCCGCGCGAGCGTGTTCGAGCGTGGAGGAGTCGGGGACCGACGACAACGCCGCAGATGTGCGTGCCAGGCCCCGCGACGCCGAGCTGATCGGAAAGGCAGGCCCTGGCCCCACCTGCTCCACCGAGGCGCTCGCCGACGATCTGGAAGCGGTGCTCGCCGCCACCCTCGCGCCGGGCGAGAGAGCCGTGGTCGTGGGGCACTCCATGGGCGGCATGACGGTGCTCGCCGCCGCCGCGCGCCCCCGCTTCCGGGCGCACACGGCGGCCGTCCTGTTGTGCAGTACGGGCAGTGCGCGCCTGGTGGCCGAGTCGCTGGTGGTGCCGATGCGCGCCGGACGCCTGCGCACCTGGCTCACGGCACGCGTGCTCAGCTCGCGCGCCCCGCTCGGACCGGTCACACCGGTTTCCCGGCGCATCCTCAAGTACGCCACCCTGGGCGCCGCTTCGACGCCGGCCATGGTGGAGGCGTGCGCGCGGGTGGTGCACGCCTGCCCGCGCGAGGTGCGCCACGCCTGGTCGCGGGTCCTCGAACGGCTCGATCTCGAGGAGGCCGTACGGGAGTTGACCGTACCGACGGCCGTCGTGGTCGGCACCGCCGACCGGCTCACCCCGCCGGTGCACGCACGGGCGCTGGTCGCGGCGCTGCCGCACTGCGTGGGTGGCACCGAACTGCCGGGGCTCGGCCATATGACACCCGTGGAGGCACCCGAGCTGGTCACCGGCAAGATCCGCGAACTCGTCACCACATATGCGGCGCACACACCGAACGAGCCGGTCAAGGAGGGCGCATGAGCAGGAGAAGCCTTGAGGGGCAGGTCGCGGTCGTCACCGGAGCCGCGCGGGGCGTCGGCGAACTGCTGGCCCGCAAGCTGTCGGCACACGGCGCCACGGTCGCGCTGGTCGGCCTGGAGGCGGACGCCCTCAAGCGGGTCGCGGAGCAGTTGTACGGGGACGGCGGCCACTGGTACGCCGACGTCACCGACCACGAGGCGATGACGCGGGTCGCGCGGGAGGTCCGGCAGCGGTTCGGGAAGGTCGACATCGTGGTCGCCAACGCCGGTGTGGCGAACGGTGGGCCGTTCACCGAGTCGGACCCCGAGGCCTGGCGGCGGGTGATCGAGGTCAACCTGATCGGCTCGGCGGTGACGGCTCGCGCCTTCCTGCCGGCGCTGATCGCGAGCCGGGGCTATCTCCTGCAGATCGCCTCGCTCGCCGCGATCACGCCGGCGCCGATGATGACGGCCTACTGCGCGTCCAAGTCGGGCGTGGAGGCGTACGCGCACAGCCTGCGCGCGGAGGTCGCGCACCGGGGCGTACGCGTCGGGGTCGGGTATCTGTCGTGGACCGACACGGACATGGTGCGCGGCGCCGACCGGGACGAGGCGATGCGGGAGCTGCGGCAGCGGCTGCCGTGGCCGTCCAACAAGACGTATCCGCTGGGGCCCGCGGTGGACCGGCTCGTGGCCGGGATCGAGCGGCGGTCGAGCCATGTGTACGGGCAGGCCTGGCTGCGCGGGATGCAGGCCGTACGCGGATGTCTGCCGGGGATCATCGCGACCGTGGGGCAACGGGAGATGCGGCGGTTCGAGCCACGGCTCAAGGGGGTGCGCACGGGGCTCGTCGGGGCCGGCGGCGAGGCCGATGAGCAGCAGCGCAGTACGCTGCGTAACTGATCGAAATGCGTGCTTTGTTCCTGCGTGTCAGTCTGGTCGGGCCCGATCCCCTCACCCACTTCGGGAGTGAACCCTCATGGGCATGAAGGACAAGTCCGAGCAGATCAAGCAGCAGGCCAAGCAGAAGATGGAACAGGCCAAGCAGCAGGCCCAGCAGCGCGGCAAGCAGGCGCAGCAGCGGGGCCGGCAGGTGTCGCCGGCGGATGAGGCGCAGCGGATGCAGGAGGAAGCGGAGGACCGCTTCGACCGGGACCGCGAGCGGTAGCCTGCGGCCGGCCTGCGGCCTGGCTTCGCCGCGATGAGTGGGGTGCCCTCTGCGCTGAGGGCGCCCCACTTTTGGGGTGCCTTTTGGGGTGCCCCACAGCGGTTACGGCCTCGGGGGCAGCTTCGGGCGGGTCCGGTCCGGGACCTGGCTGTAG
The DNA here is from genome assembly GCF_042891915.1 of Streptomyces sp. NPDC001848. Classification (NCBI taxonomy): domain Bacteria; kingdom Bacillati; phylum Actinomycetota; class Actinomycetes; order Kitasatosporales; family Streptomycetaceae; genus Streptomyces; species Streptomyces sp. NPDC001848. Next base: position 60,479 of record NZ_JBIATP010000025.1, read on the forward strand.
TCCGGTGGGGTCGCCGCCGGCTGGGTCTGCAGGAGGTTCAGGGCCACTTCGACCGCGTCCGACAGTTGCCTGTGGCGGCCCTCCGCCCAGTCCACGGGGGTGCGCTCGATCTCCAGGTCCGGGCTGACACCCCGGTTCTCCACCGACCACCCGTACGCGTCGAACCACGCCGCGTTCATCGGCACCGTGATCACCGTGCCGTCGCCCAGCCGGTGACGGCCCGTCATGCCGACCACGCCGCCCCAGGTGCGCAGGCCCACCACCGGGCCGAGCTTCAGCAGCTTGAACGCCGCCGTGATCATGTCGCCGTCGGAGGACGTGGCCTCGTCGGCGAGAGCCACGATCGGCCCTCGCGGCGCGTTGGAGGTGTACGACACCGGCTGGGCGTTGCGGGTCAGGTCCCAGCCCAGGATGGTGCGGGTCAGCTTCTCGATGACGAGTTCGCTGATGTGGCCGCCCGCGTTGCCCCGCACGTCCACGATGAGCGCCGGAAGCGAGAACTCCTTCCTCAGGTCCCGGTTGAACTGCGCCCAGCCCGAGCCGCCCATGTCCGGGATGTGCAGGTAACCGCAGCGACCGCCGCTCAACTCCCGCACGACCGCACGGCGCTTGGCGACCCAGTCCTGGTAGCGCAGTGGCCGTTCGTCGACCAGTGGCACCACGGCCACCCGCCGGGGTCCGCCCTCCCCGTCGGCGGGCAGGAACGTCAGCTCCACCGTCGTACCGCCCGCCCCCGCCAGCAGCGGATACGGTCCCGTCACCGGATCGACCGGCCGCCCGTCCACATGGGTCAGGACGGCGCCCTCACGGATGCCGGTGCCCGCGAGCGGCGAGCGCGCCTTGGAGTCCGACGACTCGCCCGGAAGGATCCGCTTGACCGACCAACGCCCGTCACGGCGCACGAAGTTGGCGCCCAGCAGGCCCTGGTAGCGCTGGTAGTGCGGCGGGCCCTCGTTGCGCCGGGCCGCCGCCACGTACGCGTGCGAGGTGCCCAGCTCGCCCAGTACCTCGCGCAGCAGGTCCGCGAACTCGTCCGGCGACGCGACCCGTTCGACCAGCGGGCGGTACTGCGCCAGGATCGCGTCCCAGTCGATCCCGCACATGTGCGGCTCCCAGAAGTAGGCCCGGATCAGCCGGCCCGCCTCCGCGTACGCCTGGCGCCACTCCGCTCCCGGGTCCACCTCGTGCATGATCCGGCGCGCGTCGATCCACACCGTCGTGTCGGAGTCGCCGGACTCGGTCGAGGGAACCGCCCGCAGGTCGCCCTCGTCGACGACCACCAGCCGTGTCCCGTCCCCGCTCACCGCGAACCAGTCCAGGTGCGCGACCAGTTCGGACTTCTTCGCCTTGCTGAGGTTGAAGTGCTCCAGGGTGGGGCGGCCGGAGACGTCGTCCGGGTTGACGAACGTCTCGCCGAGCGCGCCCGAGATGGGCCAGCGCAGCCACACCAGGCCGCCGCCCGAGACGGGACGCAGCTCCGAGTACTTCGAGGCCGTGACCGGGAACGGCGTCACCCGGTTCTCCAGCCCCTCCACCTCGACGGTCACCACGCCCCCCGCCTCCTCCTCGTCCTCGACCGGGTCCAGGCCGCCGGCCGCGGGCCGTCCCTCCGGGTTCAGCGCGAAGGGGGAGGGGGTCGCCGAGGACAGCGGGACCAGGTACGGACGGCAGCCGAGCGGGAAGGACAGGTCCCCGGTGTGCACGTCGTACACCGGGTCGAAGCCGCGCCAGGACAGGAACGCCAGATAGCGGCCGTCCCGCGTGAACACCGGGTTCTCGTCCTCGAAGCGGCCGCCTGTGACGTCGACGATCAGCCGGTCCTTTATGCGGGCCATCCGGATCTGCCTGAGCGACCGGCCGATGCCCGGGTGCGACCACGTCAGCCAGGCGCCGTCCGGGGAGAACGCCAGGTCCCGTACCGGCCCGTTGTCCGAGCGGACCAACTCCGTGACCACGCCCTCCGGCCCCTCGCCGCCGGACTCCTCGCCGCCGGACTCCTCGTCGCCGGACTCCCCGCCGCCGGACTCCTCGTCGGCCACGGTGACGAGCAGCAGCCGTCCGTCGTTCGAGGCGATCGCGAGCCGTTCGCCCTGGGGGTCCGCCACCATCTCCAGGACGCGTCCCAGTTTCCCCGAGGCCAGCCGGCGCGGTCCCCGGTCTCCCGACGCCCGCGGCAGATACGCGATCTCGATGGCGTCCTCGCCCTCCGCGTCCGTGACGTAGGCGATCTGCCCGCCGACGCCGAGCATCTCCGGGAGTCGGATGCGCACGCCGGGGGTGTCCGTGATCGTGCGGGCGGGGCCGTCCCGGTGCGTGAGCCAGTACAGGCTGCCGCGGACGACCACGGCGCTGGCCCGCCCGGTCTCGTCCACCGAAATGCCGTCCACGTGCTGCGCCGCCGGTACCTGGTACTTGCGGCGCCCGGCCCGTGGCCCGCCCAGGCGCACGTCCAGGCGGCGCGGGATCGAGTCGGGGGACAGATCGTCGACGATCCACAGGTCGCCCGCGCACTGGTACACCACCCGCGTGCCGTCGCTCGCGGCGTGGCGGGCGTAGAAGCTGTCGTGGTCGGTGTGGCGGCGCAGGTCGGAGCCGTCGTACGCACAGGAGTACAGGTTGCCGACGCCCTCGTGGTCGGAGAGGAAGGCGATCCGCCCCCCGACGAACATCGGTGAGCCCAGGTGGCCCTCGAGGTCGGCGAGCAACCGCTGTCCGTGCAGCCAGAGCCGGCCCATGGCGCCGCCGCGGTAGCGCTTCCAGGAGGCCGGTTCGTGCGGGGGCGTGCCGGTGAGCAGCAGGGTCTTGTGTTCGCCGTCGATGTCCGCGACCGCTATGTCGGAGACCGGGCCCCAGGGCAGCTTGCCGCCGGGGTCACCGTTGGCCGGGACCTTGTAGGCGAAGGTGTAGTGCGAGAAGGGCTCGCCGTGCGAGGCGACGGCCAGGAGGTCGCCCTCCGGAGTCCAGCCGCACACCCGGGTGTCGACGCTGCCCCAGTAGGTCAGCCGCCTGCCGGGGCCGCCGTCCACCGGCGTCAGGTGGATCTCCGGGAACAGGCTGCGCCAGCTCGTGTACGCGATGAACCGGCCGTCCGGCGAGAAGCGGGGGTGCCCGATCTTCGTACGGTCCACGGTGAGCCGCCAGGCACGGCCGGACCCGTCCAGCGGAGCCGTCCACAGATCGTCCTCCGCGGCGAAGCACAGGCGGTCGCCGTGCAGGTGCGGGAAGCGGAGGTAGCCGGGTGCGTTCTCGTACTCGTACTCGTCGCGCACTTCACTCACCTACCCATGCTTTGTCGCGCGACCGGGCGCGGCAACTCGTACGGAGGGTGTGTCGGGACCGGCCTCGACAGGCGCGTGGACAGGCGCGTGGACAGGCGCGTGGACAGGCGCGTGAACAAGCCCGTGACCCAGAACACGTACGAAACTGTTTCGTTTCGTTTGGCGGTCGGGGTATCGTCATGAGCGTACGAAACAGTCTCGTTCGAAGCCCTCTCGCTCCGGACGGGACAGGAAGCGCCGAGCGGGAGAGGTGAGTCGGATGACCGATGTCGCGACAGGGCGTCGCAGTCGGATCACCCCCGAGCGCGAGGCCGAGTTGTACGAGGCCGTGCTCGACCTGCTCCGTGAGGTCGGCTACGACGCCCTGACCATGGACGCCGTGGCCGCCCGCACCCGGTCCAGCAAGGCGACGCTCTACCGTCAGTGGGGCGGCAAGGCCGAGCTGGTGGCGCGAGCGATCCGGCACGGCAAGCGGAGCCGCTTCGAGGGTGTCGACACCGGGTCGCTGCGCGGCGACTTCCACGCCCTCGTGTCACGCGAGGACGACTGCACCATGGCGCAGAACAACGCCCTGATGCGGGGCCTGGCCATGGCCACGCACACCAACCCGGACCTCCTCCAGGCGTTCCGGGACCACCTCATCGGACCGGAGACGGAAGAGTTCCGGCGCGTGCTGCAGCGGGCCGTCGACCGCGGTGAGGTCCGTGCCGACAACCCGGCGCTGCCGTACGTGGTGCACATGATGATCGGCGCCTTCGCCACCCGCGCGCTCATCGACGACCAGCCGCCGACGCAGGCGTTCCTGCGTTCGTACATCGACGCCGTGGTCCTCCCCGCCCTCGGCGCACCCACCACCTGACCAGTCCCCTCAGCTGGCCCCACCTGACGTCACCGCTCACGTCGTCGGGCTGATCACACCTGCCCTGAAAACCCCACGACTGACCGGGAGTACGCCCTCGTGGCCACTTTTCTCCACAGACTCGGCCGTCTCGCCTTCCGGCGACGGCACTTCGTCGCCCTGATCTGGGTGGCGCTGCTGACGCTTGCGGGCGTCGGCGCCGCCAACGCCCCCGCTGCGGGCCCCTCCTCCTTCTCCATCCCCGGCACCGAGGCCCAGAAGGCCTTCGACCTGCTCGAACAGCGCTTCCCCGGGATGAGCGCCGACGGGGCGACCGCCCGTGTCGTCTTCAAGGCGCCCGGCGGCGAGAAGGTGACGGCCAAGGACAACAAGGCGATCGTCGAGAAGACCGTAGGGCGGCTGCGCTCGGGCTCCGAGGTCGTCTCCGTCGCCGACCCGTACACCGCGCACGCCGTCAGCAAGAACGGCACGATCGCGTACGCGCAGGTGAAGTACAAGGTCTCCGGGATGGAGCTGAAGGACTCCGCCAAGGACGCCCTGAAGCAGGCCGCGCAGCAGGCGCGGAACGCCGGACTGACCGTCGAGGTCGGCGGTGACGCGCTGTCGGCCGCACCGGAGACGGGCGCGACCGAGGTCATCGGCATCGCGGTCGCCGCGGTGGTCCTCGTCATCACCTTCGGTTCGCTGGTGGCGGCCGGGCTGCCGCTGCTCACGGCCCTGATCGGCGTCGGCATCGGCGTGTCCACGATCACGGCGCTGGCGAACGCGCTGGACCTCGGCACGACCACTTCCACGCTGGCGATGATGATCGGCCTCGCGGTCGGCATCGACTACGCGCTGTTCATCGTCTCCCGCTACCGGGCCGAGCTGGCCGAGGGGCGCGAGCGCGAGGAGGCGGCGGGCCGGGCGGTCGGCACCGCGGGCTCGGCGGTGGTCTTCGCCGGTCTGACCGTGGTGATCGCCCTGGTGGGGTTGTCGGTCGTGAACATCCCGATGCTGACCAAGATGGGCGTCGCGGCGGCCGGCACCGTGGCCATCGCCGTCCTGATCGCACTGACGATGATCCCGGCACTGCTCGGCCATGCGGGCCGCAGGGTCAGGCCGGCGGGCGAGAAGAGCAGGCTGCTGGGCGGCGGCCGGACCACGGCCGAGAAGGCCAAGCCGAACATGGGCACGCGCTGGGCGAGTTTCGTCGTGCGCCGCCCGGTCGCCGTCCTGCTGCTCGGTGTGATCGGCCTCGGTGCCGCGGCCGTGCCGGCCTCCCAGCTGGAACTGGGCCTGCCGGACGACGGTTCGCAGCCGACGTCCACGACCCAGCGCCGGGCGTACGACCTGTTGTCGGAGGGCTTCGGGGCCGGGTTCAACGGGCCGCTGATGGTGGTGGTCGACGCCAAGCGGAGCCCCGACCCGAAGGCGGCGGTCACTACGGTGACCGACGACATCAAGGGCCTGAAGGACGTCACGACCGTCACGCCGGCGACGTACAACAAGGCGGGCGACACGGCGATGATCACGGTCGTCCCCGGCTCCAAGCCGTCCTCCACGACCACCGAGGACCTGGTGCACGGCATCCGGGACACCGGTGCCGGGCTGAAGACGAAGACGGACGCCGAGTTGCTGGTCACCGGCACGACGGCGATGAACATCGACTTCTCGCAGAAGCTGAACGACGCGCTGATCCCCTACCTGGCGCTGGTGGTGGGCCTCGCCTTCCTGCTCCTGATCGTGGTCTTCCGCTCGATCCTGGTCCCGCTGAAGGCGGCGCTCGGCTTCCTGCTCTCCGTGACCGCGGCGCTCGGCGCGGTGGTCGCGGTGTTCCAGTGGGGCTGGCTGTCCGGGCTGCTGGGCGTGGAGCAGACGGGCCCGATCATGTCGATGATGCCGATCTTCATGGTGGGCGTGGTCTTCGGCCTGGCGATGGACTACGAGGTCTTCCTCGTGACCCGGATGCGTGAGGCGTACGTCCACGGGGAGACCCCCGGCCAGGCGATCGTGACCGGCTTCCGGCACGGCGCGCGGGTGGTGACGGCGGCGGCCGTCATCATGATCGCGGTGTTCTCCGGCTTCATCGGCTCCAGCGAGTCGATGATCAAGATGATCGGCTTCGGGCTCGCGATCGCGGTGTTCTTCGACGCGTTCGTGGTCCGGATGGCGCTGGTTCCGGCGGTACTGGCGCTGCTGGGCCGCCGGGCGTGGTGGCTGCCGAAGTGGCTGGACCGGGCGCTGCCGAACGTGGACGTGGAGGGCGAGGGCCTGCGGACGGCGGCGGACGCGACCGATCCCCGGGACCCGGACGCGGATCCGGACGAGGACCGGGAGTTGGTGCGGGTCTGAACGACTGGGCTTGAACGCGAGCAGGGGCGCCCCGCCGATGGTGGGGCGCCCCTGTTGCGTGCGTACGGTGACTTGGGTTCAGCGCTCTTCGTGGCCCGGCTCGTCGTCCGTGAAGACCTCGGCGGCCAAGGCGGCGGTGATGGCGCGGTCGAACCAGCGGGTGAGGGTGTCCAGCTCCTTGCAGGAGGTGACACGCTCGCGGTCGGCGTCGGTGAGGGGGACGTCGCGGCGGTCGAGGATACGGAGGGTGTCCTCGGCGAGCACTTGGGACGGTCGGTTCTCCGTGAGATCCGTCGGGAGTTCCGCTGTGGAGGTCGTGTCGTCGAACGGGAGGCCGAGTAACCGTCAGGCGCGGGCGAGAAGGCCGGGTTTCTCCCGGAAGACCCGGTGCAGAGCTTCGTGCTGAGAGCGGGGCGTTTCCTGATTCATGTCACTCAGCGTGGCGGGTTGTGCATACGCTGATGCGTTACTTGGTGCGTGCGTACGGTGACGGTCCGGCGTCTGTCCTGGGCTGTCCCGGCTGTATGGAGGCGGGTGGCATGAGCGAGGGTGCGGACGAGGCGGGGTGGGGAGTCGAACCCGGGGATGAGATCGCGCCATTGGTGGAAGCGGTCGGTCGACTCCTCAAGTTCTGCCGTGAGGCCGCCGGGATGCGGGTCGTCGAGTTCGCCGACGTCATGGGGTATGGCGAGGACCTGATCCGGAAGGTCGAGCGCGGTACGCGCATTCCACGGGCCGATTTCCTGGACAAGGCGGACGAGATCCTGAAGGCGCAGGGGCATCTCAAGGCCTTCAAGGGGGACATGGAGAGGGCTCGCTATCCGAAGAAGGTGCGGGAGCTGGCGCAGTTGGAGGAGCGGGCGGTCGAGCTTCAGCTGTACGGCAACCACAACATCCATGGGTTGTTGCAGACGGAGGAGTATGCGCGGGCGCTGCTGCAGACCTGGCGGCCCAGGTTGTCGGTGGGCGAGTTGGAGCGCGGTGTCGCAGCGCGCATGGCTCGGCAGTCCATCTTCGAGAAGGACCCTGCGCCTGAATTCAGCTTCGTCCAGGAACAAGTGACGCTCGAACGTCCGATCGGGGGAACAATGGTCCTGCGGCGGCAACTTGAGCGTCTGCTGGAGGTTGCGAAGTTGCCGAACGTCGAGCTGCAAGTGATGCCCACGGAGCGGGCGGACCACCCGGGAACGGGCGGGCGGATCCAGGTGCTGAAGTTCGGGGACGGCACGGGGGTGGGGCGGACCGACGACGACTTCGGAGGACGTCCGGTCTCCGACCCTCGGCAGCTAAGGATCCTCGAACTGCGGTATGGCATCATCCGGGCTCAGGCTCTCCCGCCGCGGGAGTCCCTGGCCTTCATCGAGAAAGCGCTGGGAGCACTATGAGCACCCCGGAACTCCATTGGTTCAAGAGCAGCTACAGCGACAGCAGCAACCCGAGCGACTGCATCGAGATAGCCGCAACCCCCACCACCATCCACATCCGCGACTCCAAAACCCCCGAAACCCGGCACCTCACCGTCGCCCCCACCACCTGGAACTCGTTCGTGACCTTTGTATCCGGCGGCTAACCTGCCGTTCATGACGACGACGCCCGCGACGCCCGCAGGAGACTCCGGAGCCCACCCCCGTTTCGCGGAAGCCCTCGAAGAGCTGGGGCTCGGCGCGCTCCACGCGGAGATCCGCCGCTTCCCGGACGCCACCCGTACCGCCGCCGAGGCCGCCGCCGCGATCGGGTGCGAACTCAGTCAGATCTGCAAGTCGCTGGTCTTCGCGGCGGACAGCGAGCCGGTGCTCGTGCTCATGGACGGAGCGTCACGGGTGGACGTGGAGCGCCTCCGCGAGGAGCTGGGCGCCGAGAAGGTCACCCGGGCGAAGCCCGATGTCGTACGGGAGACCACCGGGTACGCGATCGGCGGTGTGCCGCCCTTCGGGCACCGTACGAGGACCCGGGTGCTCGCCGACCGTGCGCTGCTCGACCACGACACCGTGTGGGCCGCCGCCGGCACCCCGCACACGGTGTTCCCGATGGACCCGAAGTCGCTGGTCGCCCATGCGGGCGGCACGCTGGTGGACGTGCGCGAGCAGACCTCGTGACGCCCGCCGTCGCCGTGGCCGTGCTGCTCGCCGCCGTCACGCACGCCAGCTGGAACGCCATCGCCCACCGCATCACCGACAACTGGTCGGCTTCACGCCCATCTCGGGTGGCGGGGTGCTCATCGGACTGGCGATCGCCCTGTTCGCGGCGTTCCCGACGGCTCGGTCGTGGCCGTACCTCCTGACCTCCGCGGCCATCCACATCGCCTACATGGCGCTGCTCATGCGTTCCTTCCGGCTCGGCGACTTCGGGCAGGCGTACCCCATCGCCCGCGGTACCGCGCCCCTGGTCGTCACCGTGCTGGCGGCGGTGTTCGCCCACGAGGTGCCGGACGGCTGGGCGGCGACGGGCGTCGCCGTGTCGTGCGCCGGGCTCACCGGGGTCGCGCTCTGGGGACTGCGCGGGCGCCGGCCGAACTGGGCGGCCATCGGCGCGGCGCTCGCGACGGGTCTGACCATCGCGGCGTACACCGTGGTGGACGGGCTGGGCGTACGGGTGTCGGGGTCGTCGTTCGGTTACGTCGCTTGGCTGATGGCCGTGCAGGGGGTCGTCATCCCCGCGTACGCCTGGTACCGGTGGCGGGGCGAATTCACCGTCCGGCTCCGGCCCTTCGCGGCGCTCGGGCTGCTCGGCTCCGCGCTGTCCGTGGCGGCGTACGCCCTCGTGCTGTGGGCCCAGACCCGGGCGGAGCTGGCTCCCATCGCGGCCCTGCGCGAGTCCTCAGTCAACTTCGGTTCATACGGTAATAATTTCGCCGCTCAGGGTGCTTGATGAGGTCCCTTTCGTAAAGGCGCGTCGGGCTGCTTGTCTGTGGGCGTGCGGCGGTTGACTGCGGGCAACTGAAGCACCACGTGTCAAGGTTGATGCCGATATAGCGAAAGTGCTGCTGATCGCTGTTGGGACGGATCAGGCGCCGGTCGATTTCGCGTCGGCGAGGTTGGCACTGACCATATGGGTGGTGGGGTGGTCTTCGCCCAGCACCCGCACGCAGTCGGCCAGGGTCTGTTCGAGCAGCCTGATGGCCCGGCGGAGGTATCCCACAGCGTGGTAGGCGCCCGCGAGGTTGTTGCGGGCGGTGAGCGTGGTGGGGTGGTCTTCGCCCAGTACCCTCACCCGATCGGTCAGGGACCGTTCGTACAACGGGATGGCCCGGCTGAGGTCCCCCACCAACTCATAAGCCCTCGCGAGGTTGTTGCGGGAGGCGAGGGTGGTGAGGTGGTCTTCGCCCAGTACCCGCTCAAGTTCGGGCAGGGTCTGCTCGTGCAGTGGGATGGCGCGGCCGAGGTCCCCCACCAACTGGTGGGCGGACGCGAGGTTGTTGCGGGTGGTGAGGGTGGTGGGGTGGTCTTCGCCGAGTACCTGCTCGAGTTCGGGCAGGGTCTGGTCGTACAGCGTGATGGCTCGGCCGAGGTCGCCCGCCGACTGGTAGGCGTACGCGAGGTTGTTGCGGGCGGCGAGCGTCTCGGGGTGGTCCTCGCCCAGTGCCCGTATCCGGCCGGTCAAGGTCTGGTCGTACAGCGTGATGGCCCGGCCGAGGTCCCCTGCCGACAGGTAGGCGCCCGCGAGGCTGTTGCGGGCGGCGAGCGTGGTGGGGTGGTCTTCGCCCAGTACCCGCTCAAGTTCGGCCAAGGCCTGCTTGTGCAGTGGGATGGCGCGGCCGAGGTCCCCCGCCGACTCGAGGGCGGACGCGAGGTTGTTGCGGGCGGTGAGCGTGGTGGGGTCGTCCTCGCCCAGCACCTGCATGCAGCTGGTCAGGGCCTGTTCGAAAAGTGGGATGGCGCGGCCGAGGTCCCCGGCCAGGTAGTAGGCGTACGCGAGATTGTTGCGGGAGGCGAGCGTATTGGGGTGGTCGGGGCCGTGGAGGCGGGTGGACGTTTCCAGAGAGCGCTTCTTGTAGGTGATGGCCTGGGTGATCCGACCCTGGTCGTGCAGGTAGAAGGCGGTTTCGGTGAGGAGGACGTTGGTGTCCGTGGTGTCGTGGGCGGGGTCAGTGGCGGCGAGCAGGGCTTCGGTGTGAGGAAGGAGGGCGAGCCAGGTCGGCCGTCCCACCACGTTCGCGTCTGGATCCTCGGGTAGTGCCATGCGCAGGAGCGCGGTGGCGTGGTGGCGGGCGGTGGTGATGGCGTCGTGGGTGCGGTGGGGGTCGGCGTCGTCCGTCGTGGCGGGGTCAGGGGTGCGGGCGACGGTCTGGACGAGGCGGTGGACACTGAGAGTGTCGGCATCCAGGGTGATCATGTTGTAGGCGGCGAGCTGGCTGAGGGCTTCGGCGTAGCTGACGGGATCGCCGGTCAGGGGTGCGATCAGGGTGCGGGGGATGGCACTGGGGGCGTACCAGGCGGCGGTGCGCAGGATGTCGACGGCCAGGGGGGTGGTGCGGTGAATGGCGTCGAGAGTGATGCGCCAGATGCGGGCCATCGTGCGCTGGGGATCGCTGCCCGCGGGAGCGGTGCTGGTGGTCCGGGCGGGGTACCGGCGGAGCAGATCCCGGTACGTGCTGACACCGATGCGGCTTTGGGCGATGAAGGCGCCGGCTTGTTCGAGGGCGAGGGGGAGGTGTCCGAGGTCGTCGGCCAGCAGGCGGGCGTGGTGCCGGTTGTCGGGGTCGGTCAGGCCGGTGAGTCGGGTGAGCAGGTCGACTGAGGCGTCGGGGGCGAGGAGGGGAAGAGCGAAGGGGGCGGTGGGCCAGCCGTGAGCGAATCGGCTCGTGATCAGGTGGCGTCCCGCGTGGTGGAGCTGGCTTATCAGGTGGCGGACGGTGTCGGGGTGCTCGGCGTTGTCGAGAACGAGCAGCCAGCCGGGATGGGTTTGCAGCCATCCGATGGCCCAGTCGGCGTCGTCGGCGGTGGTGCGGCCGGTGCCGCCGCCGTTGATGCGGGTAGTCAGACCGGCGAGGTCGGTGGTGAGCTGTTCGGGGGTGTCCGCGCGGATCCACCACACCAACTGATAGGCGTCAAGGTGAGTGTGGGCGTAGTGCAGTGCCAAGGTGGTCTTGCCGACACCGCCGAGTCCATGAACGGTCTGCGTGATCGCTTTGGAGTCCTCCTCCAGCGCGGCGGCGAGGGAGGTGAGCGCTTCCTCTCGGCCGATGAAGTCTTTGGAGGGCAGCGCGGGGAGATTGTGCAGCCCCAGGGGCGCGGCCACGTCGTAGGAGCCGGCTGCGGGGTGATCTTCCCTGGCGGAGACGGTGATGTCTTCGAGGAGCAGGGCGTTGCCTGCGGCTTTGATGGTCGGGGTGAAGCCGGGGCGAGCGGCAAGCGTGGCCAGAGGAACGGCGGTGAGCTGATCGTTCGGGTAATGTCTCGCCCGGTTGGTGGTCAGGACCCCGGTCAACAGGTTCCCGCAGAACAGGGCGGCTCCGGATGCCCCGCTCCAGAACCCCCCACCCGTCGCACCGGGGGTGGCGACATCGTCGATGTGCGCGGTGATCAGGCCGGACTTCAGACCACTCAACGTCTCGATATGCCCGCTGATCTGCTTGGTGTCGCGCCTACCGTCTCGCTCCTCGGCCTCCGGGAATCCCACCGCGACACAGGCGACCCGGGCCTCGGCAGCACCGGGTGTGGGTGCGGGCAGGCGCCCCCAACGTACCGGCGTCGCAGAGTGGGGAGGCTGCCAGGCCGAGTCGGTGATCAGGAGCAGAGCGGCATCGGTGTGCGGGTCCTGCTCAACGTCGGGAGTCTGCTCCGGCCACAGCACCTCGGCTGCCACCCACGCGGCATGCTGTTCCCCGTGCCGGGCGAGCCGCCGCACTTCCACCACACGCCCGGAGGCGGAGCCGGCGTGCTCGATGTTGTGGTACGCGGTCAGAACCAAGCTGTCCGTGACCAGGTAGCCCGTCCCGGCGATTCGGCCTGCCGGGTCCCAGACCTCCACCACCCGTTGTATGTCCACTCGCCGATTTCTCTTCTCTCCATCTCAACAAGCGGGCGTCATAGGGATGTTACCGGGGCCGTTGCGGGAGGTGGGCGCCGATCTTCTGGTCCTGGCCGTACTCGTCGACCGGCTGCAATGTGATCTTCAGGCGGGACGTGGTCCCAGCCGCGTATCCGGCCTTGGCCTCGGCGCTGGCGCTCCAGGGCAGGACGGATACCTTGGCGCCGGCCTGAGCGTCCTTCTTGATGTCCACGGCGAACTCCATCTCCACCGGCCCGGTGCGGAACTGGATCGCGTGCCCGTGGCCGTCGGCCATGGCCTGCTCCAACTCGGCCCGGATCGCGCTGATGGCCTCGGACAGTCCCGCCCACGGCTCCTGGGACATGAGTGGCTCCCCCTGCTCTGCTGAGGTGACGTCAGATGGGCAGAGTAACGGCTGCCGACCGGAGAAATACCCCGGAATGACGATCCGTCGCAGCTCCAGGATGCAACCGGAATCGATCACGCACAGTAACCGATGCTGCGATACCCTGGAGGGCACACCAGGCATGGCCTCCGAGAGCGCGGCGCACCCTGAGTGGCGCCGACGGCGACGGCCCGGACGATGACGCGGTGGCTGCGTACGTGGCCAAGTACGTCACCAAAGGCGCGAGCGAGACAGGCGCCGGCCTCGACCACAAGGTCACCACCTGGAAAGACATCGACACGGCACCGGTGAGCTGGCACGTCCGCACCCTCATGCAAACCTGTTGGCGTCTCGGCAGCCTCCCCGAGCACGAGCCACTGAACCTACGCACCTGGGCCCACACGCTTGGTTATCGGGGCCACATCCTCACCAAGTCCCGCGCCTACTCGACCACCTACGCAGCACTCCGCGCCGATCGAGCCTGCCACGTAGGCCGTGCCGACATCCCCGACACGGTCACCGAACGGCACTGGCGGTACGTCGGCTCTGGTCACACCCCGGCGCAGCCCTCCTGGCCGCGGGAGTCGCCGAAGACATCGCCACGAACCGCGAGATCGCCAAAAGTGTGCGTGAGGTGCCGCAGTGACGAGACGCCAGAGCGAGCAGTGGGCTCGGGCCGTCGAACGCCAGGCGGCCAAGTTCCCCACACGCATAGGGCCGAAGAGCGCTGCGCGACTCGCGCGGCTCCTCGGCCCCGTACGGAAGCAGTCCTAGCGCAGACGACTGGCGTGTGCGCGAGCGGGCCCGCATCCGGTCAACGGCTGGGCCTCCTCGCTGGCCAGGTTCACATACCGATCGACTTACCGTCGACGGTCTCACTCGCGGGCGGCGGCGTCAGGTTCACCGGCGAGTTGTAGTCGGTGAAGTTGAGTGTGCCGCGGCCACTGGACCTTACGTCGGTCATCCTGAGCGGACGTGGGTCCGCGGTATCGGATACGTCGAGCACTGAGGGGTCGCCCGTGGCCTTCAGCCGCAGCGCTGGCTGACCGTTGACGGTAGTCGTGCCGCCCTTTTGCAGGTCGTTGGTGTCGCCTACCTCGTCGGCCAGCATCTTGTTCAGATTGCACAGGCCGGACATGGAGGACCCCATGTCACCCGTCTTTGACGTCTTGATCCACTTGTCGGCGACCATGGCCAGGACAGTGGGATCGTTACCGCCGTTGGCGGTCCAGAAGGCTCGGTCAGGCTTGAGCCACATCGTCGTGCCGATGAGCGTCACCTTCACAGACCCCTTGCCCGCGGTCATGCTCCCCTTGCAGCCCTTGCCGCTGACCAGCGTGATGTCCATGTCGATGGTCTGGCCGGAATCCTTCGCCCGCCCGGCGTAATGGACAGTCGACGCCTCCTTGAGGTTCGCGATCGCCTTCTGGGCGATCTCGCTGCCGCTGAGCTCGTCCAGCGGCCCTGCGGGCTTGGACGGCGCGGCCGATGCCGTGCCGGAGGCGGCGGCGGGCTTGGCCGGATCAGTGGGGTTGCAGGCAGCAACCGACGTGGCGAGCGCCGTGCACAGTACGGCGGCCGACCCGGCACGCATGACAAGGTTCAAAGTGACCCACCCTTGATGTCCATACATGGCCCGCTCGGCGCGGGACACAGGCGGCATATAGTCGCACGCCTGCGCGACTGATTGCTGGGCAGGGTGGGTGAGGATCGACCTCCGCAAGCGGCTCCAGGTCCAGCCCATCCGAGTGACGGCCTGCCGATTCATCCGGCCGGCAGGCCGTCAGCGAAGTGTCAGTCCAGCGGGTTCGGCTTGATGTCCACCCGGTCGGTGTCGAACCCCCTGCCCTTCCTCGTCGGCGGGCGGACGACTACCGCGGCGAACAGGAACCGATAGATCGCATTCATGCGCGCGTAGTCCTCCTCCTTCTCCAGCCTCTCCCAGTTGGCTTCCGCGTTCGGTCCGGCGATCCCCTCCAGGACGGCGATCGGCCGCTTGACCGTCTTCCGCTGCCGCTCCTTCATCCGCTTGATGATCGGCGCGCGCATGGCCTGAAAGTCGGCGGTCGTGAAGTCGTCGTCGTTGAGCCACAGCTCCTTCAGCTCCCGCAGCTTCTCGCGGTCCTTCTCGTCCGCGATGATGTCGGCCTCCGGACGCGTGGTCGAGGCGGGCTCGTAGCCGGAGGTGTCCAGCTTGGTCAGCACCTTGATCGCCACGTCTCGAACGAATGCCTCCAGCGGCTCGGCCGAGACGGATCGGTTGCACTTCTGCTGGTCGGTGTTGTCGGCGCGGGTGCATCGGTAGTAGGGGTACCGGACGCTGTTCGATCCGCCCATCCGCGCTCCGCATGCACAGGTGACGACCCCGCGCAGGATGTAGTACCTGAGCGGCCGTTTCTTCGTGTCCCGGTGCTGCTGGGCGCGGTACTCCTTGAGGCGCTGTACCTCGTCCCACTGCCCCCGGTCGATGATGGCGGGCCACGTCCCGGCGGCCACTTCTTCGCCCAGGTGAAACCGCAGCCCGGCTACGAAGTGGGACGATAGCAGATGGCGAACGTTCTCGGGGTTCCACGGCTTACCCTTCGACGTGGGGATGCCTCGCGCGGCGAGATCCTGCGCTATCTGGTTCGGCGACTCGCCGTCCAAGTAGCGGCGGTAGACCTCACGGACGATCTCCGCTTCCTCTTCGACGATCGCCCTGCCGTCGCGGGTGTAGCCGTACGGTCGGTTGCCCACGTGTGGCCGGCCTTCTCGGGCGTGGTCCTTCAGGGCGTCTTTGAGGCGGCGCGATGTGTCGTCCGAGGAGCGGCATGCGTGCGCGACCTCATGCGGAGGATGAACCGGTCGTCGGGGTCCGAGAGATCGCGGCGGTTCGCCTCGCCGTGCAGCAGGACGCGCTTGTCGTCGGCTACCGCGAGCAACTCTTCGAGATCCTTGGGCTGCCTCATCAGGCGGTCGGGGTGGTAGACGATGACGTGCCGGATCTCGCCGTCTCCCATCGCCTTCAGCATCGCCTCCCACCCCGGGCGCTTGCGGTTGCGCTGCCATGCCGAACGGTTGTTGTCCACGTAGACGTGGGTCGACTCGATGCGGAGCTGAAGCCGTTCGGCGATCTCCCGACAAATGCGTTCCTGCCTGTCGACGCCGGTTTGGTCCTCGTCCTTCGTGTGGGAGATGCGGCAGTAGATCGCTGCGGGCTCGCCCGGCGTGATGGCGGCCTTCGGTAACTTCGATCGACTCATGGAAACACTGTATGAGCCCGCTATGACCTCGATCATCGTCGGCGCGGCCATCGGCGCCGTCTTCTTCAAGGAGCGGTTCGGCCTTCCGCGGATCGCGGCGGCCGGGCTGGTGGTGGTCGGGATCGGGCTGATGCTGCACGCCGGTTAGCCGACGCGTCGGATTTGGTACCCCTAGGCGTGCCGCGGTGACCTGACCGGGCACGGTAGGGAAACGTGTCAAGCCGTCGCCGACCACGTCGAGTTGTGGGCGGCTTTCGCCGACACCGAACGCTCGCCCGCTGGGGGAGCATGGGAAGCGCATCAGTCACCGTGGGATCAGGAAGTTGACGTCATGACAGACAAGCTCACCGTGGGTGTTCTCGGTACCGGCATCATGGGGGCCGCGATGGCCCGCAACATCGCCCGCGCCGGGCACACCGTCCGCGCCTGGAACCGCACCCGCGACAAGGCCGAGCCGCTCGCCGCCGACGGCGCGCTGATCGCCGGCACCCCCGCGGAGGCCGTGCGGGACGCCGACGTCGTTCTGACCATGCTCTACGACGGCGCCACCGTCCTCCAGGTCATGCGGGAGGCCGCCGACGCCCTGCGCCCCGGCACCGCCTGGGTGCAGTCGACCACCGCCGGGATCGAGGCCACGGGCGAGCTGGCCGCCTTCGCCGGGGAGCATGGCCTCGTCTTCTACGACGCCCCCGTGCTCGGCACCCGTCAGCCCGCGGAGGCCGGGCAGCTGACCATCCTCGCCGCCGGGCCCGCCGAGGGGCGGGGGACGGTGACGCCCGTCTTCGACGCCGTCGGCGCCCGCACGCTGTGGACCGGGGAGGACGGAGCGGCGGGCAGCGCCAGCCGGCTGAAGCTGGTGGCCAACAGCTGGGTGCTCGCCGCCACCGCCGCGACCGGCGAGGTACTGGCCCTGGCCAAGGCCCTGGACGTGGACCCGCAGAAGTTCTTCGACATCATCGCGGGCGGCCCGCTGGACATGGGCTACCTGCACGCCAAGGCCGACCTCCTTCTGAACGGCACGTTGACCCCGGCCAGTTTCGCCGTGGCGACCGCCGAGAAGGACGCCCGCCTGATCGTCCGGGCCGGGGAGGAGAACGGCGTCCGCCTCGACGTGGCCGCCGCGACCGCCGAGCGCCTCGCCCGCGCCGCCGCTCAGGGCCACGCCGACGAGGACATGGCCGCCGCCTACTTCGCCAGCTTCGACGAGAAGTCCGGTTCCTGAGGGCTCCGCACTCCTGGGCTCCGGACTCCGGAGGTCTCCCGCGGATTTCCGCACTCTCCCGGGGATTACCGAAGGCGCCGCGCCGTGCATCGGGGCGCGAGGAGGAGCACCCTGGAATCAGTGGTTCCGGAGGTGATCGTCATGGCTATGCACACCGCTGTCGGATGGCATGTGGAACTCGAGTTCGAGGAAGACGACCAGCGGACGCGGGCGGCGGCGCTCGTCCGGCTCCCGGACGGCAAAGAGGTCCGGGCCCGCGGGTACGCCAGCCGCCACCGCTCCGACGCGAATCAGCCGCGTGTCGGTGAGGAGATCGCGGGGGCGCGTGCGCTCAACGAGCTGGCGATGGAACTGCTCACGAAGGCGCACGACGAGATCGACGAGGCGTCGGGGAGGACGTCGCACCCGCTCACGTTCCACTGACGCCCACAGTGAGGCCCACGCCCACAGAGAGATCGAGGAGTACGGATTCCCGCGGTGCCCGCACGTCGAGGCGTGCGGGCACCGCCGCGTCGTGGCCGGTCACGCCAGTGCCGTACGCACCGCCCGGACCAGCGCCTGTGCCCGCGGGTCCGCCGTCACGCTCTGGTGGAAGCCGTTCGTCACATAGCCGAAGGCGATGCCCGACTCCGGGTCCGCGAAGCCCAGTGCGCCGCCGCGGCCCGGGTGACCGAAGGAGCCGGGGCCGAGCAGGGGGGAGGCGCTGCCGTGGAGCATGTAGCCGAGACCGAAGCGGGTCGGGACCACCAGCACGCGGTCCGGTCCCACCGAGGCTTCCCGGCGGGCCAGCGCCACCGTCGCGGGGGAGAACAGGCGTACGCCGTCCACCTCGCCGGTCAGCGCCGCGTAGAACCGGGCCAGCGCGTCGGCCGTCGCGATGCCGTTCGACGCGGGCAGCACCGCCGCCCGGTACGCGGGGTCGTTCTCGTCGGGCTGCGGGGTGATCGCCGCGAAGGCCCGGCGGGTCAGGCTCGCCGGGTCCGCGTACGCGTCGGCGACCGCGCGCTTGGGCCGGGTACGCAGGGCGCCCTCCCGAGCCGGGGCCTCGATGCGGCCGACGCGGCCCACCCGGTGCGCCTCCGCCTCCGGCAGGCCCACCCACAGGTCCAGGCCCAGCGGACCGGCGACCTCGGCGGCGATCCACTCGCCGATCGAACGGTCCGTGACCCGGCGGAGCAGCTCATTTGTCAGCCAGCTGTACGTCTGCGCGTGGTAGCCGTGGTCCGTGCCGGGCTCCCAGACGGGTGCCTGCGCCGCCAGCGCGGTGGCCGCCAGATCCGGGTCGGCGGCCTCGGCCGGGGTGAGCGGGCGGTCCAGGACCGGTACGCCCGCTCGGTGCGCGAGCACCTGCCGCACCGTCGTGCGCTCCTTGCCCTGCGCCTTGTACTCGGGCCAGTGGTCACCGACCGGCGCGTCCAGGTCCAGCTCGCCGCGCTCGGCCAGCATCAGCAGCACGGCCGCCGCGACACCCTTGGTCGCCGAGCGCACGATCTGCGCCGTGTCCCGCTGCCAGGGAGCCGTTCCGTCGACGTCCTTCGTGCCGCCCCACAGGTCCACGACCTTGCGCCCGTCCCGGTAGACGGCGACCGCGGCCCCGCGTTCGCCGAGCGCCTCGAAGTTCCGTACGAACGCCTCCCTGACCGGCTCGAAGCCCTCGGCCACAGTGCCGTTCACGTCCACCTCCGCACTCCCGTCCCGATCCTCGATGGTCGATCGCCTGCGACTATGGGCGTAACACGTGCCTGGAGCCTGCGATTCCTGGGGCTTCTCAGCCCAGCACAATCGTTACATCGATGTTCCCGCGGGTGGCGTTCGAGTACGGGCACACCTGGTGGGCCGCGTCCACGAGCCGGGCCGCGACCTCCTGGTCGAGCACGGGCAGCGAGACGCTCAGCGCCACCGCGAGGCCGTAGCCGCGCTGCTTGTTGGGGCCTATCCCCACCTTGGCGGCGACGGTGGAGCCGGTGAGGTCGTAACCCTCGCGGTTGCCGACCAGGATCAGCGCGTTGTGGAAGCAGGAGCTGTAGCCGGCCGCGAACAGCTGCTCCGGGTTGGTGCCGCTGCCGTCACCGCCCAGCTCCGGCGGCATCGCCACCTTCAGCCCGATGTGGCCGTCCTGACTGGTCACATACCCGTCCCGGCCGCCGTGCGCGGTGGCCTCGGCGACGTACATGATCTTCGTTGGACGGGTGTCGACAGCGGTGCCGTCAGACATGGTCGGCCTCCCCCAGAACAAGTGTGCGCAAGTTCATCGCGCACAAGGTACCGACCGGTAGGCCCATCGCCGTCACCAGGGGGCAGCAACCACGGGTAACCCGAGATCAGCGGATACGGCCCGCCGCGGCCTCCGCCTTCTCCGCCAGGCGCCACAGCTCCTCGCGCAGCCGGGCGATCTCCGGGCCGTCGAGCCCCGTCGCCGTGAGCAGGGCGCCCGGCACCCGCGCCGCACGCTCCCGCAGCTCCTCTCCGCGTCCGGTGACCGCGACGAGCACCGACCGCTCGTCCCGCGCCGACCGCTCACGCCGGACCAGGCCCGCCGCCTCGAGCCGCTTCAGCAGTGGCGAGACGGTGCCGTAGTCCAGGCGCAGGGCGGCCGCCAGTTCCTTCACCGTCGTCTCGCCGCGCTCCCACAGGACCAGCAGGACGAGGTACTGCGGGTAGGTGAGGCCGAGGTCCTCGAGGAACGGCCGGTACGCGGCCGTCACCGCGCGCTGGGCGGCGTACAGCGCGAAGCACAGCTGGTCGTCCAGGAGCAGCGAGCCGTCCATCTCCTCGTTCGTCACGCGCCCATTGTCACGGACCGTGGATCGAAGCCGAAGGGCAGCTCCATGCGGTGGGCGCGCATCAGCTCGTCGTGGCGAGCAGTTCGGCCGTCCTGCCGTCCGCCGCGATCACGCCCTCGCTCAGGACCAGGGAGCGCGGGCACAGCTCCAGGGCGTACGGCAGGTCGTGCGTGACCATGAGCACCGTCACGTCCAACGACCTGAGGATGTCGGCCAGTTCGCGGCGCGAGGCCGGGTCGAGGTTGGAGGACGGCTCGTCCAGGACCAGCATCTCCGGCTCCATGGCGAGGACGGTCGCCACCGCCACCCGGCGCCGCTGGGCGAAGGAGAGGTGGTGCGGTGGGCGGTCCTTGAACTCCGCCATGCCGACCCGTTCGAGGGCCCGGTCGACGCGCTCCTCCAGCTCCGCGCCCTTCAGCCCGGCCGCCGCCGGTCCGAACGCCACGTCCTCGCGGACCGTCGGCATGAACAACTGGTCGTCCGGATCCTGGAAGACGATCCCGACCCGGCGGCGGATCTCCGCCATGTGCTGCCTCCCGACCGGCAGTCCGGCGACCCTCACCGTGCCGGTGCCGCCGGTCAGGATGCCGTTGAGGTGCAGCACGAGCGTGGTCTTCCCGGCGCCGTTCGGCCCGAGCAGGGCGACCCGTTCGCCGCGCTCGATGCGGAAGTCGACGCGGAACAGGGCCTCCCCGCGGCGACGGGGAAGTTCGGCATCTGGACCGCGAAGATGAACGCGGCCACCAGGCCGGCCAGCGGGGCGGTGCGCTCGTCGAGCTCACGCCGGGCGCTTTTCAGACCGACGGCCAGGGCGCCGACGGCGAGGACGCCGGTCGCCGCGGAGGTGGGCGCGTTGATGAATCCGTCGGGGACATGCACCGATCGAGGACAGCGCCTTATTGCGACCACTTTGCAAGAGCATCCATGTGGCGAAAAGGGTGTACTGTGGTGAGCAACACTCGCATCGGAGGCCGATGGCGCCCATACGTGCGACATTGGATGGGTAGCGGATTCACAGCTTCTGCTCGGGTGACGCAGCGTGAGGAGTGATCCGATGTCCGTGGTGGAACAGTACGCGCGAGCCCATGTCGTCACCGACTCCCCGGAAACTCCTGACGCCGTCCCCGTCGTCCTGCGCTACGACCCGGACGCCGACCCCCGCTCGGTTCGCATCGGGCTGCCCGGCCCGCATGAGTGGGCCTTCTCCCGGGACCTCCTGGAACAGGGCCTGAGCGCTCCGGCGGGCACGGGCGAGGTCCGCATCTGGCCGTGCGGCCGGGTCCAGGCCGTGATGGAGTTCCACTCGCCGCAGGGCGTGGAAGTGGTGCAGTTCGAGTCGAAGGCCCTCATCCGGTTCCTGCGGCGGACGTACACCGTCGGGGCCGGGCCGACGCGGTAGGCGTCCTCGGGGTCAGCTCCCCGCGCGCAGGAGCGCCGCCACGATCGGGCCCGCCGTGTCGCCGCCGTGGCCGCCTGCCTGGACCACGCCCGCGGCGGCCAGGTCGCCCTTCCAGGCGGTGAACCAGCCGTTGGGCTTGTTCTGGCCGTCGACCTCCGCAGAGCCCGTCTTCGCGCCGACGTCCGGGCCGAGGCCCGCCATGGCCTTCGCCGCCGTGCCCGCCGCGGCCGTGTACTGCAGCACCTCCTTCAGCTGGGCCTGCGTCGACGCCGACATCGTGCGGGTCGCCTTCGCCAGGGTGCGGCCGTCCACCGACGGCGCGACCAGGTACGGCTGGTGGAAGACGCCCGTCTTCGCCGTGGAGACCACCGAGGCCATGTTCAGCGGGTTCATCCGGACGCCGCCCTGGCCGATCAGGGACGCCGCCATCTGGGCCGCGCTCTGCACCGGGACGGCGCCGTCGAAGCTGGGGACACCGATGGACCAGTCGTCCATGCCGAGGCCGTAGATCTGCTGCGCGACCCTGGTGAGGTCGTCGTTCCGCAGCTTCTCCGCCTGGCTGATGAAGGCCGTGTTGCAGGAGGCGGCGAAGCTGTCCTTGAACGTGCCGTTCTTGATCTCGAACTTGTTGTCGTTCTGGAACTTCCAGCCGCCGTACGTCACGTACTTGGGGCAGGGGTGCGGCTTGTCGGCGTGCGCCAGGCCCTTCTCGAACAGCAGCGTCGACGTCACGATCTTCATCGTCGAGCCCGGGGCGAGGGAGCCCTCGAAAGCCACGTTGAAGCCGTGGCCGGAGTTCGCCGCCGCCAGGATCTCGCCCGTCGAGGGCCGCATGACGACCACGGACGCCTTGTCCCTGGCCGTCACCTCCTGCTCGGCCTTCGCCTGCAGCGTCGGGCTCAGCGTCGTCTTCACCGTGCCCGGCGTGCCCGCGCTCAGCGTCACCAGCGTCTTGTCGGGCGTCTTCTCCTTGCCCTTCCCCGCCGCCCTGCGCACGATCCGCAGCTCGATGCCCGGCTTGCCACCGGCCTTCTTGCCGTACTTCTCGCGCAGGCCGTCCAGCACCGTGCCCAGCGACGGGTACTTGGCCGTGGTGATCTCGCCGCCGTCGCGGTCCAGCGCCTTGATCGGGGGGGTGCCCGCCTCA
Organism: Streptomyces sp. NPDC001848; assembly: GCF_042891915.1. NCBI lineage: Bacteria > Bacillati > Actinomycetota > Actinomycetes > Kitasatosporales > Streptomycetaceae > Streptomyces > Streptomyces sp. NPDC001848. The sequence continues at coordinate 83,119 of NZ_JBIATP010000025.1, forward strand.
CCGGTCACCAGGCGGTCGCCGTCCGTCAGGTCCGGGTGCACCACCGACGGCTGCCACCGCACCACCGTCGCCCCGTCGTTCGCCCGCCGCACCACCGTCAGCTTCGAGTCGTAGGTCAGCGGCTTGCTCGTGCCCTGGTACGACACCGTCGCCTTGACGGAGAACGGGACCGTCGCCCCGGTGGGGGTGCCCGGGGTCAGGGTGACGCCTGTGAGGTGCGCGTCCTTGCGGTAGCCGGTCAGGGCCGCGGTCGCGGCGGCCGAGTCGTCCGTGGCGGCCGCCGCCCTCGCCGCGTCGCCCCGCTGCCAGGCCGTGAGGAAGGCGGTGGCCGTCGTGCGGACCTCCGAGGCGGACGGCGGCCCCGTCTTCACCAGCTTCTGGTGGCCCGAGGCCGCATGGCGGTCGTCGGCCGCCGCGCCGCCGCCCAGCAGGCTGTAGGCGCCCACGGCCCCGCCCAGCCCGACGACGGCGATCAGCCCGCCGATCACCAGCGGCCGGCTGTTGTTGCGCCCGGCGACGCGCCTTCTCTTGCCCACAGCTCCCGGTCCTCCGAAGTCCCCAGGTCCCCCAGTGCCCTCACAGTCATCAACGAGGACAACACACTAGAGTCCCGCGGTGACACGGGTGACTTCAGCCTCCCGTTCGTAGCACAGCTGCGACAATAGGACCGGCCGCGTCGCCGCCGTGCCCGCCCTCCTGGGTCATGGCCGCCGCCGCGATGTCGCCCCGGTACCCGGTGAACCAGCTGTTGGACTTCGCCTGCCCGTCCACCTCCGCGGACCCGGTCTTCGCACCGATGTCACCGCTGAGCCCCGCCATCACGCGCGCGGCGGTGCCCTGCGTCGCCGTCAGCCGCATCATCGCCTGCAGTTGCGCGACGGTGCTCGCGGACAGCCCCTTGGCGGTGGCCAGTTCGCGGTGGTCGAGGTCGGGAGAGACCAGGTACGGCTGCCGGAACGTTCCGGTGATCGCGGTGGCGGTGACCGACACCATGTTCAGCGGGCTCATCTGGACCTGGCCCTGGCCGATGGCGTTGGCGGCGCGGTCCGGGCCGGTGGAGGCGGGAACGCTGCCGTCGAAGGAGACGATGCCCGTCTTCCAGTTGTTCTGCCCGAGCCCGAACCGCTCCTCGGCCTCGTCGGTCAACGACTCGTCCGTGAGGGGCTTCTCGTCGATCAGCTTGACGAACGCCGTGTTGCACGAGCGCATGAAGCTGTTCGCCAGCGTCGCGTTCTCGTTGGGCTCCATGCCCCGGAGATTGTGGAAGGTCTGGCTCTGCCAGGTGGCTGTCGGCGGGCAGGGAGCGGGGCCGTTCATCGTGGTCACGCCGTTGTCGATGAGCATCGCCGACGTGACGATCTTCATCGTGGAGCCGGGGGCGAGCCGCCCCTCGAACGCCGCGTTGAACTCGTCCTGGCGGTGGTTGGCGACCGCGAGCACCTCACCGGTGCTCGGCTTGACCGCCACCACCGACGACTCCGCGTAGTCCAGGACGGCCCGTTCGGCGGCGGCCTGCGCGCCGGCACTGAGCGTGGTGCGCAGCTTTCCGGGCGTGCCCTCGGCGAGGGTCACCAGGGTCCTGCCGGGTGTGTTCGCGTCGGCGCGCTGGACGGACAGCTCGATGCCGGGCCTGCCGCCCGCCGCGTCGCCGTACTTCTCGCGCAGGGCGTCCAGGATCGGGCCCAGGGACGGGTACTTGTCCTTCGTCAGGACCGTGCCATTGCGGTCCACCGCCTCGATCGGCGGGGCCTTGGCCTCCCCGGTGACGAGCGTGTCGCCCTTCTGCAGGGCCGGATGGACGACGGACGGCTGCCAGTCGACCAGCGCCCGCCCGGTGGTCACCCCGCGCACGACGGTCAGCCTGCTGTCGTAGGCGAGGGGCTTGGACTTCCCCCCGTAGGACACGGTCGCCTTCACGGAGAACGGCACCGTGTCCCCGCTGGGCGCGCCAGGCGTGATCTGCACGCCGGTGATGTGCGCACTGGACCCGTAGGCGCTCAGCAGCTGCCCCGCATCCCCGGCGTTGTTCGTGTACGAGGCCGCGGTGGCCGCGTCGCCCTTCTCCCAGGCGGCGAAGAACTTGCCGGTCGCATCCTTGACCTCATCGGCCGAGGGCGGCCCGGTCTTCACCTGCGCGGCCCCCGCGCCGCCCCCCGAACTCTCGTGCAGCGCGGACAGCACGTTGTACGCGCCGTATCCGGCCCCTCCCACCATCACCGTGAACACCCCGCCCACGATGACGGCCTTGACCCCCTTGCGCATGGCAGACAGCCCCCTCCCCGTAGGCCTCGCACTGTAGGCGGCCTGAGCGACGGTTGTGAGCGCTGTGGTCGCTTCTTGTCGAAGAGTGATCAGAAATATGACGCAAACCCGTGTTGCCCTGACCTGGCGATTCAGTCCCGTGAGGCCTGGGTGGACCCTCACGGGCCGTCCAGGGGCCGTGGACCGGACAGTCTGCGCGCTCCTAGGGTTTGGTCGACGCGGCCACACAGTGCGTCGGGAGAGCTGAAATCCTGGAGGTTGTCTGATGACGCTCCCCTACTACAGGTGGCAGCGGTTCCTGCCACCGGCTCTTCGTGACCGAACTGCCGGTCGGATCTTGGTGGCTGCCGCAGCGTTCGCTCTTCTGGTGGTGATCGGCGGGAGCCTGGCCAAGTCGGGCAGCGAAGGCTCGGACTCTCCTGTTCCGCCCGGCTATGCGCAGGGGTACGAGGATGGTCAGGAGATGCGCCAGGAAGGCCTTTACGCCGCTGACGAGCGGGAGGCGAAGCGTAGATGTGACGAGGCTGCCTCCACCGCCTACATCAGCGGTGGAGAACTGCAGCAAGACGGCTGGGACCAAGGCTGCCTGGATGGCCTACAGGGCAACCCGAGGCGCGACTGAGGAGGTCGGCGAGCAGCAACCGTTCGCCGAGTCACCGGTGCACGCAGGCATGGTCAAGAACCTTCGGGTCCGAGGGTGTGCCGACTCCAGGGGGCGGGGGTCCGTCCGCAGGTGCGACACATTTCCCAGATGCGTTGCAGATCGGCTGTCGCCACCTCCGTGCCCGCGACTTCGCGAGGGGCGTGGCGCACGCCGCGCCCTCGTCATGTGTCCGTGCGGCTGGACCCAGGTGTCCAGCCCCATCCGCGACCGCCAGGAGTCGATCCCGCTGATGACCAACAACGACCACGAGGGCGCGGCCGACCGCCGCGCCCTCGTCGTGCGTCCGTCCGGCTAGACCCAGGTGTCCAGCCACATCCGCGCCCGCCACGAGTCCATCGGGATGGCCGTGCCCGTGTACAGGGGCCAGAAGTAGATGAAGTTCCAGGCGATCAGCAGGACCAGGACGCCCGCCCCCGCCGCTCCCGCGATCCGGCGGCGTTCGTCCGAGCCGGGCGGGCCGAGGAGGGCGCCGATCATCATCGCGACCGCCAGGCACAGGAACGGCACGAAGACGACCGCGTAGAAGTAGAAGATCGTGCGCTCCTGGTACATGAACCAGGGCAGGTAGCCGGCCGCGACGCCGCACGCGATGGCGCCCGCCCGCCAGTCGCGGCGGAACGCCCAGCGCCACAGCACGTACAGGAGCGCGAAGCAGGCCGCCCACCACAGCAGCGGGGTGCCGAGGGCGAGGACCTCGCGGGCGCACTTGCCGCCCGCGTCCGTGGGACAGCCCGCCTCACCCGGGTTCGGGGACTCGTAGAAGTACGAGACCGGGCGGCCCACCACGATCCAGCTCCACGGGTTCGACTGGTACGTGTGCGGGGACGTCAGCCCGACGTGGAACAGGTAGACCTCGTGCTCGTAGTGCCACAGGCTGCGCAGCCAGTCGGGCAGGAAGGTCCAGTCGCCGCCCTTGCCGTCGGTGGCCGCCCAGTTGCGGAAGTAGCCGCCGGAGCCGTCGGTGGGGGAGAGGATCCAGCCGGTCCAGGAGGCCAGGTACACCGCGAGCGCGACCGGGACCGTTGCCAGGAAGGTCAGGCCCGTGTCCCGCTTGAGGACCGTCACGTACGGGCGGCGGGCACCCGCGACCCGGCGCGCGCCCACGTCCCACAGCAGGGCCATCACGCAGAACGCGGCGAGGAAGTACAGGCCGTTCCACTTCGTGCCGATCGCGAGGCCGAGCATCAGGCCCGCCAGCCAGCGCCACGGGCGCCACCCGAAGCGGGTGGTCTCGGCGGTGTGCGCGTCCGGGCGCACCCGGCCGTCCGTGTCCACCGGGAGGGCCGCCGCCAGCCTGGCGCGCGTTCGGTCCCGGTCGACGAGCAGGCAGCCGAAGGCCGCGAGCACGAAGAACTCCAGAACCCCGTCGAGCAGCGAGGTACGGCTCATCACGAACTGCAGCCCGTCGACCGCCAGCAGCCCGCCCGCCAGACAACCCAGGAAGGTGGACCGGAACAGGCGACGGCCGATACGGCACAGCAGCAGCACCGCCAGCGTGCCGAGCAGGGCCGTCATGAAGCGCCAGCCGACCGGGTTGAAGCCGAAGATCAGCTCGCCCAGGCCGATGACGTACTTGCCGACCGGCGGATGCACGACGTACGCGGCGTCCGTGGGGACCGGCACATGGCCGTGGTGCTGGAGGATGAGGTTGTTGGCGTCCTTGGCCCAGTTCGCCTCGTACCCGTTGTGGACGAGCGCCCACGCGTCCTTCGCGTAGTACGTCTCGTCGAATATCACCGCCCTGGGACTGCCCAGGTTCCAGAACCGCATCAGCCCCGCGATCAGCGTGACGAGCAGCGGGCCGCCCCACGCCGACCAGCGCGTGATCCGTACGGCGACGTCCGGCCCCAGGCCGATCGGCGCCCAGATGCGCGGGCTGGGCCGGGTGTACGGCGGCACGAGCCGGTCACGGACGTCGCTTCTCGGGCGCGCCGCGTATCCGAAACGGCGCAGCCGCTGCTGCCACGACGGCCGTGGGTCTGTGGTGGCCTGGCCCTGCCGGGTGTCCGTGGAGGACGCGGTACTGGTCACCGCGCCATCGTAGGGAACAGGTCTGTGTGAGTCCCGTGGACGGCGCCTGCGAGGATGGAAACGTGACAGTTGCCTCTGGGACTACGTCCGGAACCCTGGTCCTCGCCGGTACTCCCATCGGGGACATCGCGGACGCGCCGCCGCGGCTCGCCGAGGAACTGGCCACCGCCGATGTGATCGCCGCCGAGGACACGCGCCGGCTGCGCCGGCTCACCCAGGCGCTGGACGTCCAGCCGGCCGGGCGTGTCGTGTCGTACTTCGAGGGCAACGAGTCCGCCCGGACACCGGAGCTGGTCGAGGCGCTGGCGGGCGGGGCACGGGTGCTGCTCGTCACGGACGCGGGGATGCCGTCCGTGTCGGACCCCGGATACCGCCTGGTGGCCGCCGCCGTGGAGAAGGACATCCGGGTGACCGCCGTGCCGGGGCCGTCCGCCGTGCTCACCGCGCTGGCGCTGTCCGGGCTGCCGGTGGACCGGTTCTGCTTCGAGGGGTTCCTGCCGCGCAAGGCGGGTGAGCGGCTGTCGCGGCTCCGGGAGGTCGCCGAGGAGCGGCGCACCCTCGTCTACTTCGAGGCCCCGCACCGGCTGGACGACACGCTCGCCGCGATGGCGGAGGTGTTCGGGGCCGAGCGGCGGGCCGCCGTGTGCCGCGAGCTGACCAAGACGTACGAGGAGGTCAGGCGCGGCCCGCTGCGGGAGCTGGCGGCGTGGGCCGCCGAGGGGGTACGGGGCGAGATCACGGTCGTGGTGGAAGGCGCCGGCGAGAAGGCCCCCGAGGAACTGGACGCCGCCGAGCTGGTGCGCCGGGTGCACGTCCGGGAGGAGGCCGGGGAGCGCCGCAAGGAGGCCATCGCGGCGGTCGCGGCGGAGGCGGGCCTGCCGAAGCGGGCGGTCTTCGACGCGGTGGTGGCGGCGAAGAACGCGAACGCGGCGGGCTGAGCGTCGTCGCTCCGCGATCGCTGCCGGGAGGTGTTTCGGTTCTCGGTCCCGGCCGCCTGCCGGGAAAGGTGGTCCCGGCCGCCCGGCGGGAAAGGTGGCCCCGGCCGCTTGCCGGGAAGGTGGGCCCGGCGCCCGGTCGGTGGCCGCCCGCCGGGGAAGGTGGTCCCGGCCGCTTGCCGGGAAGGTGGGCCCGGCGCCCGGCCGGGGCAGTGGCTCCAGTCTGCTGCGGGAAAGGTGGGTCCGGGCCCGCAGCCGGGAGGGGGGTTCCGGCGCCCGGCCGGGGCAGTGGCTCCAGTCTGCTGCGGGAAAGGTGGGTCCGGGCCCGCAGCCGGGAGGGTGGTTCCGGCGCCCCGTCGGAAAGGTGGCCCCGGCCCCCCGCCGGAAAGGTGGCCCGGCCCCTTGCCGGAAATGGCGTCCCGGCCCCCTCCCAGGACGGCCCCGGGGATTCCGCGGGCGTCCTGGCCGTGCGTGCCGGGGTCGCCGCTCGCCCCCGTGATGGGGCTCATACCGCCTCTGAGCAGGGCGCATCTCTCCTGAGCGTGCGCCCCATAGGGCGGCAAAGGGCTGTCGTCGAAGGCAAAGCCGGAGCGGGGCGATCGGGTGAGTTTGGCAAGTAAAGTCCAAATCGCCTCCAACACTCGACAGCTCCGCTCCCGCTCTCGCCGGTGAGGGCGTCCACTGGGGGACAGGGACGTACCCGTCCCTCGCCCACCGTGGGACCGCGCGGGATTCCGGGGGGAAGCCCGCACCGCGGGGGGCGCTTGTCCGATGGACAAGAGGAGCTGGAATGAGCGAGATATCAGGGCGGACCGGCCAGGCCACCGCGGCCGGCCAGGTCACAGGGCAGCCCGACCGCAGCGCGGCGACCGCCGTCGTCCACGAGTCCTATTCCTTCGCGTGCATGCGCTGCGGGCACGGCTGGGAGCAGTCGTACGAGATAGAGCACCACCTCGACGCGGACGGCAACGAGTTCGTGATGTACGTGGCGAACGGCCGCGTCGTCCCCTCTCCGCTGAGCCGCCCGGCCTGCCAGAACTGCGACAGCCACGTGGTGCGCATCATGCGCCCGGGCCAGGTGTCCTCCGTGCAGAACTCCCTGCACCGGCACCCCGGCCCCCTCCCGCAGGTCGACGGCGGGAACCGGGAGGCGCCTCCCACACAGGCGAAGGACACCGACGGCCACCACTGGCACTTGTCGGACCTGCTCCATCCGTTCCAGAACCACCGCAGGGCGGGCTGACGGCTCCTGCCGTACGAGGGGCGGCATGCCCCTTTCGTAGGATCGGGGCATGCCTTCCCGAGCGTCCGACACATCGGAAAAGTCTGACAAGAACGCGCCGCCACCGCTTCCCGCGCCCCTCGGCGTACCCGTCGCCGACTCCCACACCCACCTCGACATGCAGTCCGGCACGGTGGAGGAGGGCCTCGCCAAGGCGGCGTCGGTCGGCGTGACGACGGTCGTACAGGTCGGCTGCGATGTGCGGGGCTCGCGGTGGGCCGCCGAGACCGCCGCGGCGCACGACTCCGTGCACGCGGCCGTGGCCCTGCACCCGAACGAGGCTCCGCGCATCGTGCTCGGCGACCCCGACGGCTGGTCCCGGCAGGGCGCCCGGGAGCCGGGCGGGGACGCGGCGCTGGACGAGGCGCTCGCCGAGATCGACCGTCTCGCCGCTCTGCCGCAGGTCAAGGGCGTGGGCGAGACCGGGCTCGACTACTTCCGCACCGGGCCTGAGGGCAAGGCCGCCCAGGAGCGTTCCTTCCGCGCCCACATAGAGATCGCCAAGCGGCACGGCAAGGCGCTGGTGATCCATGACCGCGAGGCCCACGCCGACGTGCTGCGCATCCTGAAGGAGGAGGGCGCGCCGGAGCGGACCGTCTTCCACTGCTACTCGGGTGACGCCGAGATGGCCGAGGTCTGTGCGCGGAACGGGTACTTCATGTCGTTCGCCGGCAACGTGACCTTCAAGAATGCCCAGCCCCTGCGCGACGCCCTCGCCGTGGCCCCCCTCGACCTCGTTCTGGTGGAGACCGACGCGCCGTTCCTGACGCCGGCGCCGTACCGCGGACGGCCGAACGCGCCCTACCTCATCCCGGTCACGGTCCGGGCCATGGCCGCGGTGAAGGGTGTCGAGGAGGACACGCTGGCGGCGGCCGTCGCGCGCAACACGGCCCGCGCGTTCGGGTACTGACCGCCCGACCGGGGTCGGCCCGGCGGCGAGTGTCCGCCCGGGGCCCGTGTCGCGACACCGAGTAACGGCGTTGCTTTGGAGAGTGACGGCCAGCCGCTAGGTTCTGGTCGCCCGTGTCGGAACCTCTCTGGAGCGTGTCGTCGTGAGCAACCGGCAGTACTCGCCGTTCGGGGCGTACGAGGGCCGTGAGGACCGTGAGGCCCCCGGTCACGCCCACCCGGACACGTACCGGCCCGCGTACGAGGCCCGCGCCCGCGCGGCGGCGCGCGCCATGGAGATAACGGTCCGCTCGCCCCGCCGGCTGCCGGACGCCGTCCCGCGCCCCTCAGGGCGTGCCGAGCCGGACGCCGTCCCGCGCCCCTCAGGGCGTGCCGAGCCGGACGCGGTCCCCCGCCCCTCAGGGCGTGCCGAGCCGGACGCGGTCCCCCGCCCCTCAGGGCGCGCCCAGCCGGACGCCGTCCCGCCCCCTTCAGGGCGCGCCCAGGCCCGGCACGCGGCGCGTCGCCGAAAGGGCGGCGCACGCCCCGACTCCGTGCGCCGTCTGATCCCGCAGGCGCTCGTCGTCGCGTTCCTCGCCGGCGGCACCACCGCCTTCGTCGCCAACGACAAGGCCGTCGAGCTGACCGTGGACGGCCGCACCCGCACCCTGCACACCTTCGCCGCCGACGTCGGCGAACTGCTCGCCCAGGAGGGCGTGAAGGTGGGCGACCGCGACCTCGTCGCCCCCGCGCCCGGAACACCGCTCGTCGGCGGCGACGAGGTCGCGGTGCGCTACGGCCGCCCCGTGTGGCTCACCATCGACGGCGTCCGACGCGAGGTGTGGACGACGGCGCCCACCGTCGAGGCCGCGCTCCGGCAGTTCGGGGTGCGCGCGGAGGGCGCCTACCTGTCGACCTCACGCTCCCAGGGGATCGGCCGCGACGGGCTCGAGGTGGACGTCCGCACCGAGCGCACGGTGACGGTCCTGGCGGACGGACAGGCGCGCACCATCCGGACCAACGCGGCGACCGTCCGCGAGGCCGTCGCCCAGGCCGGGGTCGTGCTGTACCGGCAGGACACGACGTCCGTGGCAGCGGACAGCTTCCCGCACGACGGGCAGACGGTGACCGTGCTGCGGGTGACCGGATCCCAGGAGGTCCGCGAGGAGCCGATCCCGTTCGCCGTACGGCGCACCAAGGACCCGACCCTGCTCAAGGGCACCGAAGTGGTCGCACGCCCCGGGCAGGCGGGCGCGCGCCGGGTCACGTACGCCCTGCGCACCGTCAACGGCGTGAAGGAGACCCCGCGGCGGGTCAGGGACGAGGTGGTGCGGGAGCCGCAGACACAGCTCGTACGGATCGGCACCAAGCCGCGCCCGGACCTGGTGGAGGGCGCGGAGAACCTGAACTGGACGGGGCTCGCGGCCTGTGAGTCCGGCAGCCGCGCCCACGCGGTGGACCCGTCGGGCACATACGGCGGCCTCTACCAGTTCGACCGACGCACATGGCGCAGTCTCGGCGGCTCGGGCCGGCCGCAGGACGCCCCCGCGGAGGAGCAGACGTACCGGGCGAAGAAGCTGTACGCGCGCCAGGGGACCAGCCCGTGGCCGCACTGCGGGTCACGGCTGTACCGGTGACGGTGCCACCGGCCGAGGGGCTCGGTCCCGCCCCGTAGGCTTGCCCCGTGAGCAGCCCCACCCCCGACGCCCTGCTGGGCCCCGCCGACATCCGTGAGCTGGCGGCGGCCCTCGGCGTACGCCCCACCAAACAGCGCGGCCAGAACTTCGTCATCGACGCCAACACCGTGCGGCGCATCGTGCGCACCGCCGAAGTGCGGCCCGACGACGTCGTCGTGGAGGTGGGACCCGGGCTCGGCTCGCTGACGCTGGCGCTGCTGGAGGTCGCCGAGCGCGTCACCGCAGTCGAGATCGACGACGTGCTGGCGGCCGCGCTGCCCGCGACCATCGCGGCGCGCATGCCGGAGCGCGCCGAGCGGTTCGCGCTGGTGCACTCCGACGCGCTGCACGTCCGCGAGCTGCCGGGCCCCGCGCCCACCGCGCTGGTGGCGAACCTGCCCTACAACGTCGCCGTGCCCGTCCTGCTCCACATGCTCGACACCTTCCCGAGCATCGAGCGCACGCTGGTGATGGTGCAGTCCGAGGTCGCCGACCGGCTCGCCGCCGCACCCGGGTCGAAGGTGTACGGGGTGCCGTCCGTGAAGGCCAACTGGTACGCCGAGGTCAAGCGCGCCGGGGCCATCGGGCGCAACGTCTTCTGGCCCGCGCCGAACGTCGACAGCGGGCTGGTCTCGCTGGTGCGGCGCACCGAGCCGATCAAGACCACCGCGTCGAAGGACGAGGTGTTCGCGGTCGTGGACGCGGCGTTCGCCCAGCGGCGCAAGACGCTGCGGGCCGCGCTCGCGGGTTGGGCGGGGTCGGCCCCGGCGGCGGAGGCGGCGCTGGTGGCCGCCGGCATCTCACCGCAGGCGCGCGGCGAGTCGCTGACGGTGGAGGAGTTCGCGCGTATCGCGGAGGCGGCGAAAGATGCGACAGGGGAGTCCGAGTAAGTGAGCGTGACCGTACGCGTCCCGGCCAAGGTCAATGTGCAGCTCGCGGTGGGCGGTGCCCGCCCCGACGGCTTCCACGACCTGGCGAACGTCTTCCTGGCCGTCGGCCTGTACGACGAGATCACGGTGACCCCGGCCGACGAGCTGAGCCTCACCTGCTCGGGGCCGTACACGGAGCAGGTACCGCTCGACCGTACGAACCTGGCGGCGCGGGCGGCGCTGGCACTCGCGGAACGCCGCGGCCTCGATCCGGCCGTGCACATCCACATCGCCAAGGACATCCCGGTCGCCGGGGGCATGGCGGGCGGCAGCGCGGACGGGGCGGGCGCGCTGGTGGCCTGCGACGCGCTGTGGGGGGCCGGAGCCCCGCGTGAGGAACTGCTGGAGATCTGCGCCGAGTTGGGCAGCGACGTGCCGTTCAGCCTGGTGGGCGGGGCGGCGCTGGGCACGGGGCGGGGCGAGAGGCTCACGGCGCTGGAGGTCGGGGGCACCTTCCACTGGGTGTTCGCGACGGCCGGGCGGGGCCTGTCCACCCCGGCGGTCTTCCGGGAGTTCGACCGCCTGAACGCGGGGGTGCGGATCCCCGAGCCGGTCGCGTCCCAGGACCTCCTGGAGGCGCTGGCGAAGGGGGACGCGGGCGCGCTGGCGGCGACGCTCTCGAACGACCTTCAGCCGGCGGCGCTGTCCCTGTTCCCGGAGCTGGCGGAGACGCTGGCGGCGGGGCGGGCGGCTGGGGCGCTGGCGGGGCTGGTGTCGGGGTCGGGGCCTACGACGGCGTTCCTCGCGCGGGACGCGTCCGCTGCGGAGGAGGTCGCGGGGGCGCTGGTGGCGTCCGGAACGTGCAGCTCGGCTCGGGTGGCGGTGGCGCCGGCGGTCGGGGCGACGGTGGTCTGAGGGGTGGATCTCAGAGGTCGTCGATGGCGGTGAGGTCGATGTCGATGTCGTAAGGCACGCTGACCTTGACGTGGTCGTGGTGGATGCCGGTCAGCGCATAGGCGCCGGTCGCCTCACCGCGTTCGTAGACCTGGACAACCGGGTGGTCGTCCTGACCCGCCATTTCCACCAGCCAGTAGGCACTGTCCGCCGCAGTCCGTTGACCAGCGGGTCGATCGCATCGGCGTGGAAGATGCGCCGCGGGCTCACGAAGACCAGGCTCCCGTCGATCAGTTCGGTGTGCGGCGGGAGATCCGGCAGCGTGAACAGGTCATCCACGGTGTAACCGTCCATCGGCGGCATCGGCCGGCGAGACCGCTCGGTGGACTCGGCGATCATGGTTCCTCCCATGGACGCGATCCTGCGGCCTGCCTTCCCGCCGTAGCCGTCGATCACGAACCAGTCACCACATAGAGTGACGATCACCGCGCGCCCCGCTCCCTCCCCCGGAGGCCCTACGCTTGAAGGCTGATCGATCCCCGCGTCAGGAGTGAAATGGCCGTCAACCTGGTCAATGTCGAGAACGTCAGCAAGGTGTACGGCACCCGTGCCCTGCTGGACGGCGTCTCGCTCGGCGTGTCCGAAGGGGACCGGATCGGGGTCGTCGGGCGCAACGGCGACGGCAAGACCACCCTGATCCGGATGCTCGCCAAGCTGGAGGAGGCCGACACCGGCCGCGTCACCCACTCCGGCGGGCTCCGCCTCGGGGTGCTCACCCAGCACGACTCCCTCGACCCGGCCGCCACCGTCCGCCACGAGGTCATCCGGGACATGGCCGACCACGAGTGGGCGGGCAACGCGAAGATCCGCGACGTGCTCACCGGCCTCTTCGGCGGACTCGACCTGCCCGGGTTCCCCCAGGGGCTCGACACCGTGATCGGCCCCCTCTCCGGCGGCGAGCGGCGCCGTATCGCGCTCGCCAAGCTGCTGATCGCCGAGCAGGACCTGATCGTCCTCGACGAGCCCACCAACCACCTCGACGTCGAGGGCATCGCCTGGCTCGCCCAGCACCTGCGCGAGCGCCGCTCCGCGCTGGTGTGTGTCACCCACGACCGCTGGTTCCTCGACCAGGTGTGCACCCGCATGTGGGACGTGCAGCGCGGCACGGTCCACGAGTACGAGGGCGGCTACTCCGACTACGTCTTCGCCCGCGCGGAGCGGGAGCGCATCGCCGCCTCCGAGGAGGCCAAGCGGCAGAACCTGATCAGGAAGGAGCTGGCGTGGCTGCGGCGCGGCGCCCCCGCCCGCACCTCCAAGCCCCGCTTCCGCGTCGAGGCCGCCAACGAACTGATCCAGGACGTGCCGCCGCCCCGCGACAGCAGCGAGCTGATGAAGTTCGCGTCGTCGCGGCTCGGCAAGACGGTGTTCGACCTTGAGGACGTCACCGTCCAGGCCGGCCCGAAGGTGCTGCTCAAGCACGTCACCTGGCAGCTCGGCCCCGGCGACCGCATCGGTCTCGTCGGGGTGAACGGCGCCGGCAAGACCTCCCTGCTGCGCGCCATGGCGGACGCCGCGCGCAGCGAGGGCGAGCAGCAGCCGGCGGGCGGCCGGATCGCCGTGGGCAGGACCGTCAAGCTCGCGTACCTCTCCCAGGAGGTCGCCGAACTCGATCCGACCTGGCGGGTCCTCGAGGCCGTGCAGCGGGTGCGGGAGCGGGTCGACCTCGGCAAGGGACGGGAGATGACCGCCGGGCAGCTGTGCGAGACGTTCGGCTTCACCAAGGAGAAGCAGTGGACGCCGGTCGGCGACCTGTCCGGCGGTGAGCGGCGGCGGCTGCAGCTGCTGCGCCTGCTCATGGACGAGCCCAACGTCCTCTTCCTCGACGAGCCCACCAACGACCTCGACATCGAGACCCTCACCCAGCTCGAGGACCTCCTCGACGGCTGGCCCGGCTCGATGATCGTGATCTCCCACGACCGCTTCTTCATCGAGCGCACCACCGACAAGGTGTACGCCCTCCTCGGCGACGCCACGCTGCGGATGCTGCCCCGCGGCATCGACGAGTACCTGGAGCGGCGCCACCGCATGGAGGAGGCCGCCGCGGCGGCCGTCGCCCCCGCACCCGCGGCGGCCAAGCCGACGGCGTCCGCCGCCGACGCCCGCGCCGCGAAGAAGGAACTCCAGCGGATCGAGCGCCAGTTGGACAGGATCGCCGAGCGGGAGGGCAAGCTCCACCAGCAAATCGCCGACAACGCCACCGACTTCGAGAAGGTGGCCGAACTCGACTCTGAACTCCGGAAGTTGGCGGGTGAGCGTGAGGAGCTGGAGCTGCGCTGGCTGGAACTCGCGGAGGACGCCTAGGCGTTGGGCGGGAGTCCTTCACGCGCCGAGTGAGACACGTGAAGGGGCGTAACGAGGGCATCACGGGCCGGTCCTCCCTTGGGAACAGGGGCAGGACCGGCCCCCTCTTCGTGGCGGCCCCAGTGATAGAAAGGTCCGTCCGAGAACAGCCCGAGGACCACCGGCGTGGCGGAAAACGAGCACCGCGGGCGTGGGGACACACCAGTGAAGAGGGGGACGGGCGCCTCTACCTCTCCACCACCCGGCTGACGGGCGGCACCCGGTCCGAGGAGAAGCTGATGCTGGCCTACGGCAAGTGAGCGGCCCGTGACCCGCCCGTCCCCGCCCACTGTTCCCGCGTCCCTCGAGGTACTCACGCCATGAGCCAGCCGCCACCCCCTCCCCACCAGCCGCCCCCGCCGCCCCACCAGCCGCCGCCGGGCAGCGGTTTCGGCGCCCCTCAGCCCCCGCCGCCGGGCGGCTTCGGCGCACCCCAGCCGCCGCCCGCCCAGGGACCGGGCTACGGCTACCCGCAGCCGCCGGCCCCGCCCGAGCCGGGATACGGGCATCCGCAGCAGCCGGCCTACGGCCACCCGAACCAGCAGCCCGGCTACGGCTATCAGCATCCGCCGATGGACCCCGTACCGCCGCAGGTCATCCCGGGCGGCGGTCGCAGGGGACCGGGCGCCACGGTGTGGATCGTCGTCGCCGCGGTCGCGGCCATCGCGCTGGTCGTCGGTGTCGGGGCCTGGTACGCGAACAGCTCCTCCGGCAGCGCCACGGGCGGCGGCTCCGCGTCCGGTGCCGGTGGCGGTCAGGGAAGCGGCGCCGGCAGCTCCGGTTCGGGCCGGGAGAAGGTGCCGGCCGACCCCAGCGCCAAGGTGCTCTTCCGGATACCGGCGCCGCAGATCAAGGACAGACAGGAGATCGACAACGTCGCGGGCTCCTGGCTGACCGGCGCCGTCTATGCCAAGGCCGGCATCAACAAGATCGTTGTCCCTCGGCAAGGACTTGGTCAGCAAGCCGTTCACGGAGGACCAGAAGTCGTACACCGCGCTCGGCTTCGGTGCGAAGTAGCGCGTACGCGGCGCGCGGCGAAGGCCTCGCTCCTGTTCGGGTGCGAGGCCTTTCACGTACCCCTCATCAGGCGCCATTGGGCGGGATTTCGGTAATCCGGGGCACTTCTGGCCGGTTGGGGAAGCGCAATGTCGAACAAGCGTGTAGCTTCCGGGGGCATGAAGGGCGGGGGGTGCGCCGGGGGGCTTCTGTCCATGCGGGCCAGTGGGCATCCATAGTGGGCATCCATGGGGGGGGACTGGGGGGTTGCTCGATGGGAGTGCGGCTCATGGTGGTCGATGACCACCGACTGCTCGCCGAGGCGTTGGCCTCGGCTCTGAAGCTGCGGGGGCACCGGGTGCTCGCCGCGGCGGCGCCCGCCGCGGGGGCGGCGGACCTGGTGATCAGCAGGGCGCCCGAGGTGTGTCTGCTGGGCACGGCGGCACCCGCGGAGCCGGGCGCCTTCGACCCGGTGGTGCGCATCAAGCGGGAGCGCCCGCAGGTGGCGGTGCTGGTCCTCGGCCCGGTGCCGAGTCCGCGCGGGATAGCGGCCGCGTTCGCCGCCGGCGCCTCCGGTTACGTACGCCATGACGAGCGCATCGAGGGCGTCGAGCGGGCCATCATGAAGGCGCGGGCGGGCGAGGCGGCCGTGGCGCCGCAGTTGTTGCAGGGCGCGTTCGACGAACTGCTCAATCCGGCCGCGCAGCCGGACGACGAGGGCCAACGCCTGCTGCAGATGCTGACCCCGAGGGAGGTCGAGGTCCTGGTCCGGGTGGCCGACGGCGAGGACACCCGCCTGATCGCGGCGGGTATGGGCATCGCCCCGTCCACGGCCCGCACCCATGTCCAACGGGTTCTGATGAAACTGGGCGTGGGCTCCCGCCTGGAGGCGGCGGCGCTGGCCGCGCGGACGGGGCTGCTGGACCGGGCGGGGCCCATCAAGCCCGGAAGCGAGTAGCCGGGGGTGCGCCCCCCTAGGGGCGCGGGGCTGCGAAACTCGGCGGCTCCGCCGCGTGAGCACGGGCGCGACCAGCCGCGGAGGTCCCGCAGCCGACGTACGACGCGCAGTTCCCCGGCACCTCCCGAGCGGAGCAGAGCCGCGCCGCGCGCTACTCCGGCCTCTCCTCCGACACCTCGGCAGCCGACGGCGGAGCTATCGGCCTCAGCTTGAGCCAGAGCAGGAACAGCAGCCCCAGGATCAGCATCCCGAGGCCCGTCCACAGGTTGATGTTGACGCCCTCCGCCTTGCGGATCGCCGCGTCGGAGGCCGTGAAGCCCGCGATCATCACGATGACGCCGTAGAGAACGAACAGGCCGCCGATGATGCGGCGGAGGTCGAAGATGCGTGCCGCGGTGGCGGACTTGCCTTCCAGCTCGGTGACGTGGCGCTGGACGTCGTGTTCGGAGTACTCGGACATGGTCGGTCAATCCTCCGCGGTCAGAGCGAGAACGGGATGTAGCAGGCGGCGGCGAGGACGACCGCGCCCCAGCCGAGCAGGGCGGGCCTGCGGTACCAGGCGTCGTCGCCCGCGGAGGGCGGCTCCGCCATGCCCGGCGACCGGGTGCCGTAGACGAGACCCTGGAGCTGGTCCTCCGGCTTCGGCCTGGTGAACAGCGAGACCGCGACCATCACGACCGCGCCGGCCACGAAACCGGCGATCGCGGAGACGAAGTTGGCGCCCTGGTCGGAGGGGATGGAGATGATGCCGTGCTTGTAGATGACGAAGTAGTTCACCATCGCGGTCACCGTGCCGGCGAGCAGGCCCCAGAAGCCCGACTTCGCGGACGCGCGCCTCCAGAACATGCCGACGATGAACACCACGAACATCGGCACGTTGAAGAAGGAGAACAGCGTCTGCAGGTAGCTCATGATGTTCGAGAACGACGACGCCAGGAACGCCGTGCCGATCGACGCCAGCACGCCGATCGCCGTGATGAGGCGGCCGAAGCGGACGTAGTACGTGTCCTCGCGGTCCTTGACGATGTACCGCGCCCAGATGTCGTTGGTGAAAACCGTGTTGAAGGACGACACGTTGGCCGCCATGCCCGCCATGAAGGCCGCCAGCAGACCGGTCACCGCGATGCCGAGGACGCCGTTGGGCAGCAGCTCCTGCATCAGGTACGGGATCGCGTCGTTGTACTGCAGGGACGAGCCGGGCATGCCGATCTTCGGGACCAGGACGGCGGTCACCAGGCCGGGGATCATCACCAGGAACACGATGAAGATCTTCGGGAACGCGGCGATCAGCGGGGTGCGCTGGGCCGCGGAGAGGTTCTTCGCGGACAGGGCGCGCTGCACCTCGGCGAAGTTGGTGGTCCAGTAGCCGAAGGACAGCACGAAGCCGAGGCCGAGGACGATGGTCAGCCAGTTGGCGCCGAGCGGGTTGGTGTGCCCGATCCCGGTGCCGCCCCAGGCGGTGACGAAGTCGTGGCCGTGGGTCTTGGTGAGCTTGTCGGTCAGGCCGCCCCAGCCGCCGACCTTCTTCAGGCCGAGCACGGTGATCGGGATGAGCGCCGCCAGGATCACGAAGAACTGCAGCACCTCGTTGTAGATCGCCGACGACAGGCCGCCGAGGGTGATGTACGCGAGCACGAAGAAGCCGGCGACCACGATCGCCACCCACTGCGGCCAGCCCAGGAGCGCCTGCACGACGATCGCGAGGGCGTAGAGGTTCACGCCCGCGATGAGGATCGCGGCGAACGCGAACAGGATCGAGCTCAGCAGGTGCGCCCCCTTGTCGAAGCGCAGCAGCAGGAACTCCGGCACCGAGCGGACCTTGGAGCCGTAGTAGAACGGCATCATCACCAGGCCCAGGAACACCATGGCCGGGATGGCGCCGATCCAGTACCAGTGCACGGTGTAGGCGCCGTACTGGGCGCTGTTGGCGGCCATGCCGAGGATCTCGGTGGCGGCCAGGTTGGCCGAGATGAACGCCAGACCGGTGATCCAGGCGGGCAGGGAGCGGCCGGACAGGAAGAAGTCGAGGCTGGTCTTCACCGAGCGGCGGGCGGCGAAGCCGATGCCGAGCACGACCGCGAAGTAGATCCCGAGGATCGCGTAGTCGAGCCCGTTCGTGGGGAGGCGTAGCCCGGCTGCCAGATATGTGGGGGTTTGCATGAGAACTCGCTTCGTTGCGTGAACCAATCAGTCCGGAACCTACGCCCTCACGTTCGATATTTGAACACTTCTGATGATGGTCTTTGTTGGATTGTGACGTTGACGACCGTGGTGAGTTGTGTTTTGGTGTGTTGGGTTATGTTTGAAGGGTGAGTGGCTCGAATGGAGAGTCGAACGTGAAGAAGACCTCGACCCGGCTGGCCGACGGTCGTGAGCTCATCTACTACGACCTGCGCGACGACGTCGTGCGGGACGCAGTCGACCGCCGGCCGCTCGAGCGGACCGTCACGACCTCCCAGATCCGCCAGGACGTGCTGCTCGGCGACTCCGTCGCCATCGCCTCGCACCGCCAGGGCCGCACCTACCACCCGCCGGCCGACGAGTGCCCGCTGTGCCCTTCCCGGGACGGCAGGCTGAGCGAGATCCCGGACTCCTCGTACGACGTCGTCGTCTTCGAGAACCGCTTCCCCTCGCTCGCCGGCGACTCCGGCCGCTGCGAGGTCGTCTGCTTCACCTCCGACCACAACGCCTCCTTCGCCGACCTGACCGAGGAGCAGGCGGGCCTGGTCCTGGACGCCTGGACCGACCGCACCGCCGAGCTTTCCCACCTGCCGGCCGTCGAGCAGGTCTTCTGCTTCGAGAACCGCGGCGCGGAGATCGGCGTGACCCTCGGCCACCCGCACGGGCAGATCTACGCGTACCCCTTCACCACCCCCCGCACCGCCCTCATGCTGCGTTCGCTGGCCGCCCACAAGGAGGCGACCGGCGGGGAGAACCTGTTCGACGCGGTCCTGGAGCGTGAACTCGCCGACGAGCGGATCGTCCTGCAGAGCGACCACTGGGTGGCGTTCGTGCCGTACGCCGCGCACTGGCCCTACGAGGTCCACCTCTACCCCCGCCGTCGCGTCCCCGACCTGCTCGCGCTCGACGAGGCGGCACGCACAGAGTTTCCCAAGGTCTACCTGGAACTCTTGAAGCGCTTCGACCGGATCTTCGGCGAAGGTGAGCCTCCGACGCCGTACATCGCCGCCTGGCACCAGGCGCCGTTCGGCACACTGGACGAGTTCGACGGGGTGACCAGGGACGACTTCGCGCTCCACCTCGAGCTTTTCACCATTCGCCGCACTTCCGGCAAGCTGAAGTTCCTCGCGGGTTCCGAGTCCGGCATGAACGTGTTCATCAACGACGTGCCGCCGGAGGCCGCGGCCCGGCGACTGCGAGAGGTAGCGAGTTCATGAGTGGGAAGTACCTGGTCACCGGCGGCGCCGGCTATGTGGGCAGCGTGGTCGCGCAGCACCTGCTGGAGGCCGGCCACGAGGTCGTCGTCCTCGACAACCTCTCCACCGGCTTCCGCGAGGGCGTGCCGGCCGGTGCTTCCTTCATCGAGGGCGACATCCGCGACGCCGCCAAGTGGCTGGACGCCTCCTTCGACGCGGTCCTGCACTTCGCCGCGTTCTCGCAGGTCGGCGAGTCGGTCGTGAAGCCGGAGAAGTACTGGGACAACAACGTCGGCGGCACCATGGCCCTGCTCGGCGCCATGCGCGAGGCCGGCGTGCGCAAGCTCGTCTTCTCCTCCACCGCGGCCACCTACGGCGAACCGGTCAACACCCCGATCACCGAGGCCGACCCGACCGCGCCGACCTCCCCCTACGGCGCCTCCAAGCTCGCCGTCGACCACATGATCACCGGCGAGGCGGCCGCACACGGCCTGGGCGCCGTCTCCCTGCGCTACTTCAACGTCGCCGGCGCCTACGGGGCCTACGGCGAGCGCCACAACCCCGAGTCCCACCTCATCCCGCTCGTCCTCCAGGTCGCGCAGGGCAGGCGAGAGGCGATCTCGATCTTCGGCGACGACTACCCGACCCCGGACGGCACCTGCATCCGCGACTACATCCACGTCGCCGACCTCGCCGAGGCGCACCTGCTCGCCCTCGACGCCGCCGGCCCCGGCGAACACCTGATCTGCAACCTCGGCAACGGCAACGGCTTCTCGGTGCGCGAGGTCATCGAGACGGTGCGTCAGGTCACCGGGCACCCGATCCCCGAGGTCGTGGCCCCGCGCCGGGGCGGCGACCCGGCGGTCCTGGTCGCCTCCGCGGCCACCGCCCGCGAGAAGCTCGGCTGGAATCCGTCCCGCGCGGACCTCGCGGGGATCGTCGCGGACGCGTGGCAGTTCGCACAGAACATCGCAAGGGAGCAGTAGGTGGGAGTGCGCGAGGGCTTCGGGGAGATCTACGGGACGGCTCCCGAAGGCGTCTGGGCGGCACCGGGCCGGGTCAACCTGATCGGCGAGTACACGGACTTCAACGAGGGCTTCGTGATGCCGCTCGCGCTGCCGCACACGGCGGTCGCGGCGGTCTCGCGGCGCACCGACGGCGTGCTGCGGCTGCACTCGGCGGACATCGAGGGCCCCGTCGTCGAACTGCACGTCGACGAACTGCAGCCGCTGACCAACACCAGCTGGGCCGCGTACCCGGCGGGCGTGGTCTGGGTGCTGCGCGAAGCGGGGCACCCGATCACCGGCGCGGACGTCCATCTGTCCTCGACGGTGCCGACGGGCGCCGGCCTGTCCTCCTCGGCGGCGCTGGAGGTCGTCATCGCCCTCGCGCTCAACGACCTGTACGGGCTGGGCCTGACCGGCCCGGAGCTGGCCAGGATCGCGCAGCGCGCCGAGAACGACTTCGTGGGCGTGCCCTGCGGGATCATGGACCAGATGGCGTCGGCGTGCGCGACGGACGGCTACGCACTGCACCTGGACTGCCGTGACCTGTCCCTCCGGCAGATCCCCTTCGACCTGGCCTCCCAGGGCCTGACGCTGCTGGTCGTGGACACCCGGGTGAAGCACGCGCTGGGCGACGGGGCGTACGCCGAGCGGCGCGCGGGCTGCGAGGAGGGCGCACGGCAGCTGGGCGTCTCGCACCTGCGGGACGTGGCGTACGAAGACCTGGACTCCGCGCTCGCGCGCCTGTCGGACGAACGGGTGCGCCGCTATGTGCGCCACGTCGTCTCCGACGACCACCGGGTGGAGCAGGTCGTCCGGCTGCTGGACGCGGGCGGGGCCCGCGCGATCGGCCCGGTCCTGACCGACGGCCACCTCTCCCTCCGGGACGACCTGCGGATCTCCTGCCCGGAGCTGGACCTGGTGGTGGACACCGCGAACGCCGCCGGCGCGCTGGGGGCCCGGATGACGGGCGGCGGCTTCGGCGGCTCGGCGATCGTGCTGACGGAGGCGTCGGACACGGACACGATCACCAAGGCGATCGAGGAGGCGTTCGCCGCCGCCGGGTTCACGGCACCGCGGGTGTTCCCGGCGGTGCCGTCGGCGGGGGCGCGTCGCCTGAGCTGATCCCGTCCCGGCTCAGTCCAGCCGCTTCGTCAGCGTGTACTCCGTGATCCCCGGCGGATAGTCGGGGATCACGCACACCACCTCGTACCCCTGTTTCCGGTAGAACTCCGGCGCCTGGAAGTCCCACGTCTCCAGGCGGCACGCCGTGCAGCCGCGCTCCTCGTGGGCCGTCCGCTCCGCCTGCGCCAGCAGCCGCGTGCCGAGGCCCGCGCCGCGGTGGCGCTCGTCCACCCACAGGTACGCGACGTGCAGCCACGTCGTCCAGGTGTGCCCGACCAGCCCGCCCGCCACCTCCCCCGCCGCGTCCAACGCCCACACGTGGAGCGGGACATCACGCTCCGCCGGGGTGCCACGCAGGGCGCGCAGCACCGGGGACGCCGCCGTGTTCGTGTCGCGCAGCCGAGCCCGGAGCAGATCCCGCCGCTCCTTGTCGACTTCTGTCTCGATACGAAACATGCGCCTCACCATAAACGCGTCGGCCGACCAGTTCTGCAAATCTCCTTCCGCTCCAGGCCGGCGGCCCTACCCTGGGAAACAGCGCCGGTGGGGGCCGGTGCTGATCAGGGGGCGAGACAGTCGGGTACGACGCCCGAGGCGGGGGTAGCAGTTCCAGCACGGCGGCGGCCGTGCCGCTGCCTTACCCGTCCCAGGTGAAAATCCGGGGAGCGCTCCGGGCGCCGTATCCGCGCCCGGCTGTCCCCCGAACAGTGGGGGTGTCAGTGGTTCGCATCCGAGTTCTGGTCGTCGACGATCACCGCATCTTCGCCGAGTCCCTCGCCGCCGCCCTGGCGGCCGAACCGGACGTCGACGTGTCCGCGGCCGGCAGCGGCCCGGCCGCGCTGCGCTGCCTGGAGCGGGCTGCCGCGGAGGGCCGCAGATTCGACGTGATGCTCGTCGACGCGGACCTCGGGGGCAACGTCCCCGGCTCACGCCCGGCGGTCCCCGTCCAGGAGGGCGACGAGGACGGGCTCGTCGACGGCCTCTCCCTCGTCGCCGGCGTCCGCTCCGGCCAGCCGAACGTGCGGACCGTCGTCCTCGCCGAGAAGGACGACCCGCGCCGCGCCGCCCTCGCCCTGCAGGCCGGCGCCTCCGGCTGGGTCGCGAAGGACTGCTCGCTGCAGCGGCTGCTCACGGTCATCCGCGGCGTCCTGCGGGACGAGACGCACCTGCCGCCCGCCCTGCTCACCGGGGTGCTGCGGGAGCTGACCGCGGCCCGCAAGCACCGCACCGAGAGCGAGCGCCTGGTGGAGTCCCTCACGCCCCGGGAGCGGGAGGTGCTGCGGTGCATGGTCGCCGGACTCGGCCGCAAGGCGGTCGCCGAGCGGCTGTTCCTGTCCCCGCACACCGTCCGCACGCACATGCAGAACGTGCTGGGGAAGCTGGGCGTCCACTCGACCCTCGCCGCCGTCGCCCTGGCGCGCCGCGCCGGGGTAGGGCCGGTCGACCTAGCCGGGGATGTTGTCGAACGGGGCGGTCAGCTGGCGTAGCAGCGCCGCCAGCTCACCGCGCTGGGCCGAGCTCAGCTCGGAGAGGATCGCGCGCTCCTGGTCGAGGAGTCCGGCGAGGGCCTGGTCGGCCCGGTCCCGGCCCTCGTCCGTGAGCCGCACCAGCACGCCCCGGCGGTCGCTGGGGTCCGGGAGCCGCTCGACCAGGCCCTTCTTCGCCAGGCGGTCGATGCGGTTCGTCATCGTGCCGGAGGTGACCAGCGTCTGGGTGAGCAACTGGCCGGGGGAGAGCTGGTAGGGGTTGCCGGCCCGGCGGAGCGCGGTGAGGACGTCGAACTCCCAGGGCTCCAGGCCGTGCTCCGAGAACGCCAGTCGGCGTGCGCGGTCCAGATGCCGGGCCAGTCTGCTGACCCGGCTGAGCACCTCGAGCGGTTCCACGTCGAGGTCCGGACGTTCCCTGCGCCACGCCGCGACCAGCCGATCGACCTCGTCCTCCATGCGATCAGTGTAGTGGTTGTGTCGACGTGAAGTCTCTTGATACCGAATATCTTGACATCGAGATAAGTGGCCGAGGAGAGTGAGAGGCATGACCAAGCCGAACGAACCGACCTGGGACCCGGCCCAGTACCTCCGCCACGCCGACCACCGCGCCCGCCCCTTCACCGACCTGCTCTCCCGCGTGCCCGGCCTGCCCGGTAACCCGCCCCGCATCGCCGACCTCGGCTGCGGCCCCGGCAACGTCACCGCCCTGCTCGCCGACCGCTGGCCCACCGCGCACATCACCGGCTACGACAACTCCTCGGAGATGCTCGCGAAGACCGACGCCTACGCGGGCCCCACACCCGGCGGCGGCCGCCTGGACTTCGCGCACGCCGACGCCCGCACCTGGACGCCGCAGGAGCCGTACGACCTGATCGTCAGCAACGCCACCCTGCAGTGGGTACCCGGACACGCCGGGCGGTTCGCCGAGTGGGTCAGAGCCCTCAAGCCGGGCGGCACCTTCGCCTTCCAGGTCCCCGGCAACTTCGCCTCCCCCAGCCACCGGCTGATGCGCGAACTCGCCCACTCGCCCCGCTGGAAGGACCGCCTCGCCCAAACCCTGCGCCACGACGACGCGGTCCTCACCCCCGAGGCGTACCTGCACCACCTCACCGCGCTCGGCTGCGCGGCGGACGTCTGGGAGACCACGTATCTGCATCTGCTGCAGGGCGAGGACCCGGTCCTCGACTGGGTGAAGGGCACCGGGCTGCGGCCCGTCCTCACCGAGCTGGGGGAGGAGGCGGAGGAGTTCGTCGCCGACTACCGGACGGTCCTGCGCGAGGCGTACCCGGCGACCGAGCACGGCACCGTGTTCCCGTTCCGCCGCATCTTCGCCGTCGCCACGAAAGGGGCCTGATCTGATGCTGACCGCCGTCGACCACGTCCAGCTCGCCGCCCCGCCCGGCTCCGAGGACCGGCTGCGTGCGTACTACGTGGACGTCCTCGGCATGACGGAGATCCCGAAGCCGCCGGTGCTCGCCGCGCGCGGCGGCTGCTGGTTCCAGGCGGGTGCCGTGCAGCTCCATCTGGGCATCGAGGATGATTTCCGCCCCGCGAAGAAAGCCCACCCGGGGCTGCGGGTCACGGGCATCGAGGCGTACGCGGCGCGGCTCGCCGCCCACGGGGCGCCGGTCACCTGGGACGACAACCTGCCGGGACACCGGCGCTTCTACTCGGAGGATCCGGTGGGGAACCGGCTGGAGTTCCTGGAGCCCCTTGAGTAGATGATCACTCGTTCGGATGATCAGTTGCGGTACGGGCGTCACCGGGGGTTTCGCGTCCATAGCGTTCGGGTGTCGCGTGTGCCGCAGTGGCGCCCGCGCCCAGACTCATGGAGGAGGTGCTCGGAGACGGCGAACACGCAGTGTGGCACGACGGTAACGTCATCCACCGGCCCAAGGATTGGGTCCCTGACCTCTTCGTCGCCCCTTCGGACGCGGACGAGATCTCCGACGAGGACGACCTCGGCATCGAGGCCGCGCACGTTTCCGTGGTGTTCGGGGTCGTCTCACCCGGTCGCCAGAACATCGAGCGTGACCGAGTGCGCAGGCGCCGCGAGTACGCGCGGGCAGGTAGCCCCATCCACGTCATCGTCGACGACTTCGACGAGGGGGGCGCCGTGCTCGTCCTGACTGCGCCGAACCGGAAGAAGGGCGTATGTGGACGAGCATCGTGTCCTGTACGGCACGGACGTCATCATCCCCTTCGGCCCCGCCCAGGGCTTCACCATCGGCGAAGCGATCACCCGCCGCTGACCGCCCACCCGCCCTCAGCTCTTACGGTGACCTATCAGCCGCGGCTTCTGCTCCAGCCCGTCCAGCCCGTGCCACGCCAGGTTCACCAGATGCGCGGCGACCTCCGCCTTCTTCGGCCGGCGCACGTCCAGCCACCACTGCCCCGTCAGCGCCACCATCCCCACCAGCGCCTGCGCGTACAGCGGCGCCAGCTTCGGGTCGAAGCCGCGGCTCTTGAACTCGCGGCCCAGAATGTCCTCCACCTGCGTCGCGATGTCCGAGATCAGCGACGCGAAGGAACCCGTCGACTGCGGGATGGGCGAGTCCCGGACCAGGATCCGGAAACCGTCCGTGTACTCCTCGATGTAGTCCAGCAGGGCGAACGCGGCCTGCTCGCACAGCTCACGCGGGTGCCCGGCGGTCAGGGAGCTGGTCACCATGTCCAGCAGGCGCCGCATCTCGCGGTCCACCACCACCGCGTACAGCCCCTCCTTGCCGCCGAAGTGCTCGTACACCACCGGCTTGGAGACCCCGGCCTTCGCCGCGATCTCCTCCACCGACGTGCCCTCGAACCCCTTCGCGGCGAACAGCGTGCGACCGATCTCCAGCAACTGCTGGCGGCGCTCCGCACCGGTCATCCGGGTACGGCGTGCGCGCCGCGGCTTGTCGCTGCTGGGGGTGCTGGAGTCGGTCGCCACACCGCCATCATGCCGTGCCGGCGGTCACCTTCCCGCGTCGGGAGCCACTCCCGTCACTGTGGCGACGCGAATCGATACGCGAGCGTGACGGCCAGCGCACGTCGTAGGCCCAGCCCAGCCGCTCGAACCAGCGGATGATCCGCGCCGAGGAATCCAGCTGGCCCCGCTCCACCCCGTGCCGCGCCGACGTCGGGTCCGCGTGGTGCAGGTTGTGCCAGGACTCCCCGCACGACAGGATCGCCAGCCACCACACGTTGCCCGAACGGTCCCGCGACTTGAACGGCCGCTTGCCCACCGCGTGGCAGATCGAGTTGATCGACCACGTCACGTGGTGCAGCAACGCCACCCGGACGAGCGACCCCCAGAAGAACGCGGTGAACGCACCCCACCACGACATCGTCACCAGCCCGCCGATCAGCGCCGGCAGCACCAGCGACAGGGTCGTCCACAGCACGAACTGGCGGGAGATCGCCCGCATCGCCGGGTCCTTGATCAGGTCCGGGGCGTACTTGTCCTGCGGTGTCTGCTCCTCGTCGAACATCCAGCCGACATGGGCCCACCACAGGCCCTTCATCAGCGCCGGAACCGTCTCCCCGTACCGCCACGGGGAGTGCGGGTCGCCCTCCGCGTCGGAGAACTTGTGGTGCTTGCGGTGGTCGGCCACCCAGCGCACCAGCGGCCCCTCCACGGCCATCGACCCCGCGATCGCCAGCGCGATCTTCAAGGGCCGCTTCGCCTTGAACGAGCCGTGCGTGAAGTGACGGTGGAAACCGACCGTGATGCCGTGACAGCCCAGGAAGTAGAAGAAGACCAGCAGGCCCACATCGAGCCAGCTCACCCCCCATCCCCACGCCAGCGGCACCGCCGCGAGAAGCGCCAGGAACGGGACGGTGATGAACAGCAGCAGCGTGATCTGCTCGATCGAGCGCTTCTGCTCGCCACCCAGCGTCGCGGAGGGCAGCGAAGAGTCGTCGTTCGCCTTCGGGGCGTCTTCGATCACATCGGAGCTTGTGGTCATGGGGCGTCCCCTGTGGGGTCGAGGGTCAAGACAAATGCCCGGATACGGCACCGGTGTGCTCCCGGCACCTGACGGGAGACCTACGGTTCCGTAACCTACGGCGTCGTAAGTATGGCAGTGCGTCGCCCGGCGGCAAGAGCCCGAGAGCCAGCGCGTCCGCATCGCCACCTATCCTTGGAGTCGGTCGGACAGCGCGGTCCGCTCTGATTTCTTCCCGGATGCCCGTCCCGTATGCGGCACCCGCCGCGCACGGCACCCATCCGGGTCCCCCTCCGGATGAGCTTCAACACTGCAAGGAGCCGCACCTGTGAGCAGTGCCGACGACCAGACGACGACCAGCAGTGAACTGCGCGCCGACATCCGCCGACTGGGCGACCTGCTCGGTGAGACCCTCGTCCGCCAGGAGGGCCCCGAACTCCTGGAGCTGGTCGAAAGGGTTCGCAGGCTGACCCGCGAGGACGGCGATGCCGCCGCGGAACTGCTGCGCGGAACCGAACTTCAGACCGCCGCCAAGCTGGTGCGCGCCTTCTCCACCTACTTCCACCTGGCCAACGTCACCGAACAGGTGCACCGAGGCCGTGAACTGCGCGCCAAGCGCGCCGCCGAGGGCGGCCTGCTCTCCCGCACCGCCGACCGCCTCAAGGACGCCGACCCCGACCACCTGCGCGAAACCGTCCGCAACCTCAACGTGCGCCCCGTCTTCACGGCGCACCCCACCGAGGCCGCGCGCCGGTCCGTCCTCAACAAGCTCCGGCGCATCGCCGCACTCCTGGAAACCCC
>NZ_JBIATP010000026.1:0-103647 GCF_042891915.1 Streptomyces sp. NPDC001848
AAGAGCCTGCGCGTCGACCGCCACACGTACAAGGCCACCGTCAGCATCGACATCCTGTTGACAGCACCCATCAGCCCATAACTTCATGGCCTTGGCCTAAAGCCGTGGAGTCGACCGCCCCAGCCACAGCGGGGTTCTCCCCTTCGCATGGCCGCGCCCGCCGTCCAGCCGCGGCCCGGCGCGGGATCAGCGGGCCGTACGAACGTCCGCGCATCTGGCAGCGTCGGCTCGCATGCCACCGCCACCACGATCCGGCCTCTTGTGGTAACACAAAGCGTCTTTGACCTGCTCTGTTGGGGATCATCGTTCGTCCCCGTGCTCGTGTTGGAATGTGGCCGCTGCGTGCGGCGACGGGCGGGCGGCGACGTGCGGCCGGTGGCGAAGACAAGTGAGGCGGCGCGGCGGCGACCGACCGGCGCCGCCGCGCTTTGCGCGGCCCTCGGGTCTTGATCCGACCTACTTGCGGTGGGCAACCGGGTGGCAAGGGGTGCGCGGTGGCCCCGGCGAGGCATTGGCCCAGCTGCTGTTGCGTCCTTCCCATTCCTGAGGCCGGATCGTGGTGGCGGTGGCTTGTGGGCCAGGAGCGGCCATTGATGCGTTTGGGCGGAGTGCGCGGCGGTCGGGTTGGCGATGATCGATGAGCGCCGTGGGCCGCCCCGCCGAGCGAGCGAAGCGAGCCTTGATGAAGTAGGGAAAGTCTTACCGCGCCAGCGGGTCAGGCCGTGTCCTGCGTGATCACGCGGCTCGGCTCTCTGGCCTCTGGCCGTGCTCCAAGTACACGGGCGCTGAGCTGATCCTTGCCTCGGCCGCCGCGAGGATGCGTCGGGCCAGTCGCGGGATCGTCCGCTCGGTGATCTGCTCCGGGGAGAGGAACGCGAAGCTCCTCAGCTCCTCGGGCTGCAAGATGATCGCTGCCAGGTCCTCCTGGCTGAGCTGGCCGCCGTCGAACAGGTACAGCACCTTGTCGCCCTCGGCCTCGTTCGGTGCCCAGTCGACTGCGAGCAGTCGCCCGATGGGTGGTGTGATTCCCAGTTCCTCCTGGACCTCGCGGATGGCGGCGTGCAACGGGGACTCGCCGGTCTCGACGTACCCGCCAGGGATCTCCCAGTAGTCCTTGTAGGAGGGCTCGACCATGAGGACCCGCCCGGCGGCATCAAAGAAGAGCGCACCCGCTGCCATACGCGGGTGCGCCATCTTCGCTTCCTGTGCATTCGGCGCCATGCAGCCGAGGGTACCCGGCTCAGACGACATGCAGCCTCTTGGCCAGGTCCGCCAGACTGCGGCTCGGCCGGCCTTTCTGATTCCGGACCCAGGTGAGGACGAGTTCTCGGGCGAGGTAGTGGCTTCGCACCTGCTCGGGCGCCCAGCTCTCCGCTTCGAGGACTTTGGCCAGTGCGTCGTCCATACGGTTGTGGGCACTCAGCGCTCGGGCGACCTCGAGGTTGTGCCGGGTCCGGCGCTCGGTCGGCAGGCCACTGGTGTCGATCTGCGGCCCCAGGTCCGCCGCGATCTGCATGTCGCCCAGCTCTGCGGCGGTGGCCACTCGGTGGATGGCGACGTTGGTCGGGCCGAAGGCCGTCCACACGTGGTTGGCGTCGGTGCCAAGACGCTGCGCCGCCCGGTCGGCTTCAGCGAGGAACGTCTGAGTCGTGGGGCGGTCCTCCGCGCGGGCCGCTGCCATGGATCCGGTGAGGAAGAGGGTTCCGTAGATCGACAGGAACTCGGGGCTCGCGTCGTCCAGGCCGGGGCGGAGGTACTCTCCCGCGTCTCCGATGAGCTGCGTGGCGGCGTCGAACCGACCGTTCGATAGCAGGCAGTGAGCCACGGACCGGAACAGGGACCCGGTCACCACCGCGTTGCCGGACTGCTGCGCCGCTGCTAGCCCGCGGTCGGCCGCGATCCAGGCGAGGTCGGTCTCGCCGAGCTTGGTGAGGACCATGGCGGCGCCCTGGTAGGTCATCGCCATGAGCTCGTGTGCCTGCTCTCGTTCCCTGCCTTCGTAGGCCTGGGCGGCGATGAGCGCATCCGCCAGCAGAAGCGGCAGGCGGCGGGTCGCGAACGCGTAGCGGGAGTCCTGGTAGGCGTCCCACACCTCGGCAACGCTGCCGCGGAGTTCGTCGAGCGGTGTCGGCTCACCCTCGGTCGTGACGCCCAACAAAGGTGTGAGCTGACGGTAGTTCATCAGAGCCGAGCGAAGCGCCGGCACCGTGCGGGTCCCGCTGTCTGCCGTCCAGTCCAGCAGCGTCGGCTCGGCGAGCAGGTCGCCCAGCGTCACGTCGAGCGCGTCCGCAAGGGACTTGATGACCGAGAGCCGGTCCAGTTCGATGCGGTTGTTCTCTGCCTTGCTCAGCCAGTCGACCGTTCGGCCGACCAGTCCGGCCAGGACCTCCTGGGACATGCCCCGCCTGCGGCGGTACCAGGCGACGCGTTCGCCGATCGTCAGATTCGTCGTCATTCCTCGCATGGCAAGAGCGTCCCCCCGTCTCTATATGGGACCCCGGAGAGATTTTCCGGGGTACTCCAGCGCCCCGCTCCTAGCGTTGATGACACCCCAGGGGAAGACAGGTCGAACGCAGGACGAAGGAGCCACGATGCCGCTGACCCCGGCCGAGGTGGTGGAACTGATCAGTGAGGTCAAGGCACTTGGCGAGGAGGTGACCATGCTGGCAAGCCGTGCTGACGCGTTGGTCAACCGTCTTGCGCCTGGTTCCGGACCAACTGCTCAAGCTGATCCATCCGCTCCGCCAGCCGACGCACCTCTTGGCGGACGTCGGACAGGTATGCGGCGATCTCCTCGAACTCGGGGCTGTGCTTCGTCGGACGCGGTTCCTCAGGAAGAGTGACGAAGCTGCCCTTGCCCTGGTGAGAGATCACGAAGCCGTCCTCACGGAGGCGTGAGATCGCCTGCCGGGCGACAGTCCGCGAGACCCCATGCGTCTCCATCAGCTCGGTCTCGGACGGCAGCTTCTCGCCCGGGGTCAGCTTTCCCTTACGGATGCGCCGCTTGAAGTCATCGGCGATCTCCAGGTACTTCGCGCGTCCCGTGAACTCGGCCATAGCCCCTCTCAGTGCTTGTAGCACTAAGTGCAGCACATCCGACCGACAACAGTCGAGAACCCACTTGACGTACTAAGTACTTCGGGTGCACTCTCGTTGTCAGGTCGACGTACTAAGTACGTCAAGTTGGATGACACCTAGGAGCGCACTCATGCGTCAGATCCCCGTCGACACGTCCACCGCCACGGTGATGGTGGCCAAGACCCCGCAGCCCAAGGTGAAGGACCGCCGTACCGGCGAGATCGCCACGGACACCGAGACCGGCGCGAAGCTGATGACCGTCGATGTGATGTTCGCGGCCAACGACGAAGTTGAGATCCTGTCCATCACCGTCCCGGAGACCGGCATCTCCGGTGACCTGGCGATGGGCACGCCCGTTGCCCTCACGGGGCTGATCGCCCGGCCGTGGGAGAACGAGTTCAACGGCCAGAAGCGGCACGGCATCGCCTTCCGCGCGGTCGCCGTCACATCGCTGGCCGCCACCGGCTCGACGTCCAAGGCTGCCTGAGCCATGACGTGGTTCATGGTCGCTGTGATGCTGGTCGTCGCCGCTGCGGCTCTCCTGCGGTGGCGGCGCCCCGCCTGGTACTGGCTGACCTTCGGGGTCACCCTCGCCACGCTGCGAATCCTTGTCCGCTACGCCTCGGTCATGGACGCCTGCGGGCTGACGGTCCCGCCCTCCCGCTGGCGCCTGGCCATGGCCCGGGCCACCAACCGCCCGGTGCCGGAGTCCCGCCCGCCGCGCATCCTGCGGCTTCGGCCGACCCGGACCGGCCTGGTGCTGCGACTCAAGCTCCGGCCTGGACAGGACGCCTTCGACGTCTCGGCCGCCACGGACCGGCTGCGCCACTCCTTCGGGATGTACGGCGTGACTTCCCGTGAGGTGCGGTCGGGTGTGGTCGAGGTGCGGATGACCGGCTACGACGTGCTCAAGCGGGTGCAGATGCCTGCCAAGACCGACCGTGCGCCGATGCGGATTCCGGTCGCGCTGCGGGAGGACGGCTCGGTGCACTACCGCGACTACCGGGCCGTTCCCCACGGCCTGACCTTGGGCGCCACGGAGTCCGGCAAGTCGGTCTACCAGCGCAACCTGGTAGCCGGGCTGGCCCCGCACCCTGTGGCCCTGGTCGGGATCGACTGCAAGCAAGGGGTCGAGCTGTTCCCGCTGGCCCGTCGCTTCTCCGCTCTGGCCGACAACCCGGACACCGCGCTGGAGGTGCTGGAGGCGCTGGTGACGCACATGGAGGAGGTGTACCAGCTCATACGGGCCGAGCAGCGCATCAGCGTCGCGGTGCCGGATGCGGAGATCGCCGCCGACATCTGGGACCTGCCCGAGGACCTGCGCCCGATCCCGATCGTGGTCCTGGTCGACGAGGTCGCCGAGCTGGCCCTGTTCACCACGAAAGAGGAGGAGAAGCGCCGGGACCGGATCATCACCGCCCTGGTGCGGCTGGCCCAGCTCGGCCGCGCGGCCGGCATCTACCTGGAGATCTGCGGGCAGCGCTTCGGCTCCGAACTCGGCAAGGGCATCACCATGCTCCGCGCCCAGCTCACCGGCCGGACCGCCCACCGGGTCAACGACGAGACCTCGGCGAACATGGCCTTCGGTGACATTGCCCCGGACGCTGTCCTGGCCGCCATCCAGATTCCCGCCGAGATGCGCGGGGTGGCCATCGCGGGTGACTCCACCGGTGGCTGGCACCGCATCCGCGCTCCGCACACCTCGCTGCGGCAGGCCGTGAACATCTGCAACAAGTACGCCGACCGCACGCCCGACCTGCCCGCGCTGGAAGCCTTCCGGCCCACGCTCGCTCCGGTGTCCTCGGCCCGGGTGCCGCTGACCAAGACAGCCCCCGCGACGGCCTGACCCTCTCCGCTCCATGGTCGGCGCGACCGCCATCGCGCCAGGTCCCTACCCCTGCCATGCCTGACGAAGGGAGAGCCCCGCCATGTGCCCTCACCGCGAGGACTTCGCCCGCACGGTGCTCCTGCTTCTCCAGCTCGGCCACTACGCCCACACGTTCGGCGCTGACCAGGGCTTCATCGAGGCCATCGGCCCGTCCCTGGCCGCCTCGTTGCCCGAGCCGCCGCCCGGTATCTTCCCGCCCGGCTACGACCCGAACGACGGCCCCGCCTATCCCGGCGAGGACTCCTGATGGCCCGCCCTGCCCTGCGCGTCGACGCTGTCCTGGTCCAGGCCGTCATCGCCGGGGCCTTGTCCTTCGCTCACTTGCACGACCTGGCCGCCGCTGCCGGACAGAGCGGGTGGAAGGCCTGGGCCTACCCGATCAGCGTCGACCTGCTCCTGGTCGCCGCCTGGCGACGGCTCCGCTCGGACGGACCGTCCCGGCTGGCCTGGTGCTGGTTCCTGATCGCCTTGTTCGCCTCCCTCGGCGCCAACGTCGCCACCGCCGGATTCCTCGACCTGGCCAACCCGCCCGCCTTGCTCCGCCTCGGCGTCGCCGGATGGCCTGCGCTGGCCTTCCTCGGCGGCACCCTCCTCGCCCACTCAGCGGCCACGGACCGGGAGCCGGTTCCGCCGGCACCCGCCGCCGAGCCGGAATCCGTCCCTGACGCACCGACTCGGGAGGCCGAAACGGACACGTCCCCGGAGGCAGAGACCGAAGAGGCTTCCGCGCTGCCCATTGCCGCTCCGCCTCCGCCCGCCGCACCGGCCGTGCCGGTCCCGGCCGCCCTGGTCGAGCACGCCCGGAAGGTCGCCGCCGACCACGAAGCACGCACCGGAGCCCGGATCGACACCGACACCCTTCGCGCCCGCCTCGGCGTCCCGCCCCAGCTGGCCGACGCCATCGCCACCCAACTCGCCTGAGCCGAAAGGAGAACCGCCGCGATGCCTGCCCGCGACCACTTCCACTCCGTCATGAGCATCGGCCCGGTGCAGATCGGCACCCACCGCGACCGCAACGGCCGGACCAAGTACGCCGCCGTGTGCACCGCGGACCGCTGCGGCTGGTCCGCCGACTACTCCAGCCAGTCCGCCGCGCAGCTCGCCGCCCGCACCCACCGCTGCCGCGTCCGCTAGGAGGCCTCCGTGCAGGTTCCGCTCTGGCTCGCCCTGGTCGTCGTCGGCTACCTCGGCGTCAAGCTCATCCGCCCGCCCTGGTGGCTCATCGCCGTGCTCCTGCTCGGCGGGTTCCTCCTCGCTGACAGCGTCCTGGCCCCGGCCATCAACGCGCTCATCAAGTAGCCCGCGCTCGAAAGGAGTTCGCCAATGCTCCGTCCGAAGATCCCGACCAATCCCACGCCGACCGGCCACGTCGACCCGCCCGCCGTCGTGCAGCCGACCGCCGTCATCCCGAGCCACCCGACCCCGCCGCCCGCACCGATGGCCCCCGCACCGTCCCGGCCCACGGTCCAGCTCACCCCTGGCGCCGTGGTCGCCCTCGTCGGCGGCGGCACCGCCGTGGTCCTGGTCGTCGGCGCCGTCCTGGTCTCCATGCTCCTCGCGGTCGCCATCACCGGCGCCTCGGTCGCCGTCTGCGCTCTGGTGATCCGCTCGCTCATCAACGCGGACGCCAAGCGCCGCTGACCGGCCCCCGGGGCGGCCGTCAACCGCCAAGTCTCCGCCGCCCCGGAAGCCGTGCCCCTCACCGATCTCGCAACCGGAAGGAACCCCAGCATGACTGACCACGCCACACCCTCGCCCCGCATCTGCCCGAACTGCGACGGCTTTGCCTCCGTCGCCATCACCGTCGGCGGTCGCGACCGCCGCGGGCACCTGCGCACCATCACGGCCGACTGCCCGGCCTGCAAGGGCACCGGCACCGCTCAGCGTCCCGCCGTCCGGGAGGGTGCCCGTGCCTGACCTGCTGGATCCGACCACCCTCGGCGACCTGCTGAGGGTGGCCTCGGCCCCCGACTACACCCGCTGGGAAGACCAGATCCGCCGCACCGGCGGCTGCGCCGACCCCATCCATCTGCGCGGCTGGGTCCTCCACAAAGACAAGGTCACCGGCGAGACCCTGCACCACTACAGCACCGAGAACGAGCCCGGCGGACGCCTCCGCGTCGCCTGCGGCAACCGCCGCGCCTCCCGCTGCCCGGCCTGCGCCTGGACCTATGCGGGCGACACCTACCACTTGATCCGCGCCGGGCTCGCGGGCGACGACCGCCGCGACATCCCCTCAACCGTCCGCGACCATCCCCGCGTCTTCGCCACCCTGACCGCCCCGTCCTTCGGCCCGGTCCACAACCGCCCCGACCATGGCGTCTGCCGGTGCGGCACCCGCCATGCCGCCGACGACCCGGCCCTCGGCACCGCCCTGGACCCGGCCACATACGACTACGCAGGCGCCGTCCTGTTCAACAACCACGCCGGGCAGCTCTGGCAGCGCTTCACCAACCGGCTCCGCCGCGAGATCGCCGCCCGCGCCGGCCTTTCCCAGCGGGAGCTGAAGGAATGCGCCCGGCTCTCGTACGGCAAGGTCGCCGAGTTCCAAAAGCGCGGCGCCGTGCACTTCCACGCCGTGATCCGCCTCGACGGTCCGGAAGGTCCGGACACCCCGCCCCCGGCCTGGGCGACGGTCGGCCTCCTCACGGACGCGATCCGCGCAGCTGCCGCGCACTCGTACACGTCGGTCTCCGTCCCGGCCGCTGAGGACCAGCCCGCCCGGACCTTCCGCTGGGGCACCCAGCTCGACGTCCGGCCCGTGAAGGCGTTCGGCGACGGCTCGGAGATCACTGAACAGGCCGTGGCCTCCTACGTCGCCAAGTACGCCACCAAGGCTGCCGAGAACACGGGCACCCTGGACCGCCGCATCGGCGAACTAGCCGAGCTCGACCGCCACCAGGTCCCCGACCACACCCGCCGCCTCATCGAAGCCTGCAAGATCCTCGACCCCCTGTACCCGGACCGCCGCCTGTGGGCCTGGGCTCACATGCTCGGCTTCCGCGGCCACTTCTCCTCCAAGTCCCGCCGCTACTCCACCACCCTCGGCGCCCTCCGACAGGAACGCGCCGACTACCGCGCCGCCCA
Source organism: Streptomyces sp. NPDC001848 (assembly GCF_042891915.1). Classification (NCBI taxonomy): domain Bacteria; kingdom Bacillati; phylum Actinomycetota; class Actinomycetes; order Kitasatosporales; family Streptomycetaceae; genus Streptomyces; species Streptomyces sp. NPDC001848. The sequence goes on from NZ_JBIATP010000026.1 coordinate 8,054, forward strand.
GGAACGCGAAGCCCTCGGCCTGGACGACACCGAGCCGGACACCGTGCTCGTCCTGGCCGACTGGCAGTACGCCGGACACGGCCACACGCCTGGCGAATCCGTCCTCGCCGCCACCATCGCCCGCGACCTCCAACTCAACCGCCAAACCGCCCGCGAAGAAATCGCAGCCCTGGAAGGAGCCTGACGTGAAAGACGAGCTGATGACCGTCCCGCAGATCCTCGATGAGCTCGGAGGGGTTTCCCGGAGGACGTTCTACCGGTGGCGCGAGCTAGGGCAGGGGCCGGCTGCCTTCAAGCTTCCCAACGGCGAACTGCGAGTTTGGCGGAGCGACTTCCGGACCTGGCTGCGGCAGTTGGAGGCCGCCGCGTGAAGTCTCTCGATGTGAAGGTCTGGGGTGTCCGTAAGAGGGATACCAAAACGCCGTCTTATGGAGTCCGCTGGTCCGTTGCGGGCAACGTCTTCTCGGATTCGTTCCGTACCAAGGCGCTCGCTGATCACTACCGAGCGAAGCTCATGCGTGCCATGCGGGACGGCGAAGAGTTCGACACGGAGACTGGCCTTCCGGCCTCGATGGAACAGAAGAAGTCGCCCTTGTCCTGGTACGACTTCGCCCTCAAGTACCTCGCGATGAAGTGGCCCCACGCTGCACCCAACACGCGAGACGGCATCAACGAGTCCCTTACCAGTGTGACCATGGAACTGCTCGCTGAGCGCGCAGGACGGCCGTCCGACGAGGAGATCCGTAAGGCATTACGCAACTGGGCCTTCGTGCTGCCAGGGCCGAACGAGCGGGAAGTCCCTGAGAATGTCCGGAACGTTCTGCATTGGGTGGCAAAGGCATCCCGACCGCTTGCGGATCTGGCTGAACCCGCAACGGCCCGCGCCGTGCTCGACGGGCTGAAGCTGAAGCTCGACGGCACCGCGGCAGCCGCTGAGACCGTGCGACGGAAGCGGCGGACCCTCGTCAACGCTGCGAACTACGCGGTCGACCTCGGGGAGCTGCGCGAGAATCCGATCACGGCAGTTCGCTGGCAGAAGCCCAAGGTCTCGAACCAGGTGGATCCGCGTGTTGTCGCCAACCCGGAGCAGGCCCGCAACCTCCTGGTTGCAGTGTCCTACGTGGGCGGCTACCGGCGTGCTCGCGGCCGGCGTCTCGTCGGGCTGTTCGCAGCGATGTACTTCGGTGGCCTCCGGCCTGCTGAGGCGGTCGGCCTGGTCGAGACTGACCTCGTCCTCCCCGAGCAGGGCTGGGGATCGGCACTGCTCCACCGGACCCGTCCTTCGGTCGGCAAGCAGTGGACCGACTCGGGAGAGACGCACGACGACCGCGGACTCAAGAATCGGCCGACCGAGGACGTTCGGCGCGTGCCCATCCCGCCCCAGCTAGTTGCCGTGCTGCGCGATCACCTGGCCACGTTCGGCACGGCGGAAGACGGGCGGCTCTTCTTCAGTGAGAAGGGCTCGGTCGTCCCGTCTTCGACCTACTACCGCGTGTGGCAGGAGGCTCGGCTCCTGGCGCTTTCGCCTGCCGTTGCGGCCTCGCCGCTCGCGAGCAGGCCGTACGACCTTCGGCACTCGGCGCTGTCGACGTGGCTCAACGCGGGCGTCGACCCGACTGAGGTGGCCGAGCGCGCCGGCAACAGCGTTGAGGTCCTGCTGACCCGCTACGCGAAGTGCCTCGACGGTCGGCAGGACGTCGCCAACCGCCGTATCGAGGACCTGCTCCGCGAGTACGAGTGAGACAACCTGCAGCCACCCCGAGGCCCTAGGCATGCCGCCTGGGGCCTCCCTCGTTTCGCGCCCTACCTGCGGCGACGCTTCATCCGATAAGAGTGAACTGAGCCGCGCCGCGCGCCCCTGCGGTCTTGTGACCTCGTCTCGCTTGCTGCTGGCATATCGGCAACGTCAATGCGGGATTACAGGGGGTCATGTGGAGCTGCACGTCACGCGCTGGAAGCGGTACGGGCATGATCGTCTGTACGCCAACCTTCCTGATGGCACCGCGGTCGGTTGGGCGGACGTCACGACGGGGGACATCACTGTCTTGCGGGCCGAGTATCGCGACGACGTGATCACCGTGCTCGCAGAGCACTTACAGAACCTGGCCGAGCCTGTCCCGCCGGACAGGGCGCCGGAGGCTCAGGCGCGTCCGATGCTGCCGCCTCTGACGGCGGCCGACGACCTGGCCGTCAATCCTCCCGGGCGGTCCTTGCATGATCTGCTCGCCGAATCCGGACCCGGGCTAATGGAGCGAGTCGTCTCACGGCTTCTGCGCCGGCCCACGGAGTGGGATTCTTGGCGGAAGGGATTGGCGGGGGAGCGGCGAGTGGGAGCCGAGCTGAACCGCTTGGGACGCCACGGCTGGCGCGTCTTGCACTCCATCCCCTTGGCCAACAACGTGGATATCGATCACTTATTGATCGGGCCTGGTGGAGTATTCAGCGTCAATACGAAGCATCACCACAAGAGGGCCGTATGGGTTGGGGATGATTCCGTGAAAGTAGATCACGGGAAACCGGCGCCCTACGCACGCAAGAGCCGGGCGGAGGCCAAGCGGGTCGTCCGAGTGCTTGAGCGCTATTGCGACTTCCCGGTACCGGTGGAGCCGGTGCTCGTCTTCGTCGGTGTCACCGAGCTGAAGGTGGTCGCTACGCAGCTCAGTGTCCGGGTGTACCAGGAGCGCCAGGTATCGGCACTCGCTCCGCTCTCAGGCGTTCTCACGGCCGACCAAGTGGAGCAGGTGTACAGCGTTGCTCGCCATCGTCAGGCTTGGGCGCAGGCCTGAGTTGGTGGACTCAGTGAGGTGCCGGCGGAGCGCGTGGAGGGTGCGGGTCTTGCCATCTCCCGGACCTCACCTGCGGCGATGCTCCAAGATCCCGTCCACGCCTCGTCCACAGACCCCGACATACGGCCGCTCCGGGCGGCATACGCCTGCACAAACACGAAGACCCCGGCCTCAGCGTTTCCGCTGGTGACGGGGTCTCTGGGCACCTCATACAGGGTGCCCCCGGCAGGATTCGAACCTGCGCACACGGCTCCGGAGGCCGTTGCTCTATCCCCTGAGCTACGGGGGCGTGTCCCGCGCTGTTGCGCTGACGGGTAGAACCCTACCAGCTCCTTCGTGGTGGTCATGAACCGTTTCCCGGGGGCTCCGTCGGCGCGGCTCGCCCGGACGGGGTGGAAGTGGGGAAAACCCGGACGCGGCCGCTCGGCTCGACCTACTCTCGAGTTGTGCCAGGCGCGTCCGGCCGGGTGCTTGTTGTGGACGACAACAAGGTCATCCGGCAGCTGATCAGGGTCAACCTCGAGCTGGAGGGTCTCGAGGTCGTGACCGCCGCCGACGGTGCCGAGTGTCTGGACGTCGTGCATCAGGTGCGGCCCGATGTCGTCACCCTCGACGTCGTGATGCCTCGGCTCGATGGCTTGCGGACGGCTGCGCGGCTGCGGGCCGATCCCCGGACGCGGAAGCTGCCCCTCGCCATCATCAGCGCCTGTACGCAGTCCGAGGTCGAGAGCGGCCTCGATGTCGGCGTCGACGCCTTTCTCGCCAAGCCCTTCGAGCCGTCCGAACTCGTCCAGCTCGTGAAGGAGTTGATCGAGCGCGGTGCTCAGGTCGGACGGCAGCACCAGCAGCATCTACGACAAGGGCACCACCAGCACCATCAGCATCAGGACCAGTACCAGGAGCATCAGATCGTTCGGCAACAGTCGGCCGCCGGGCCTCAGCAGGCCGGCCCGTACGTCGAAGCCGGTGGGGAGCCCGACGGTCCGCCCGACTCCGGTCCCGCCGAGGTCGCCGATCGTGTGGAGCCCGCCGGGCACGCACCCCACGCCGGGCAGCCGGGCGGCTGAGGAAGCGCCCGGGCGTTCCTGGACGGCAAAGCGACGCGTGAGTGTGGTCCCGCAGCAACTGTCCCGTCCACATCCCGGAACCCACCGCAAACCGACTCGCCTACCCACCCCCCTCCTCCCCTACCCTTGTCCCCGTGACCCCCGTCGAGCTGTCCCGCACCGTGCTGCACGCGGTGCGTCGTGCCGTTGACGTGGGGGAACTGACGGTGCCCGTGCCCGAACGGGTGGTGGTCACCCCGCCCGGGCCCGGTGGCCGTGGCGACTACGCGACCAACATCGCCCTTCAGCTGGCCCGGCCCGCCGGGCGTCCGGCCCTCCAGGTCGCCGAGATCCTTCGCCCCCACCTCCGTGACACCGTCGGTGTCGCCGATGTCGAGATCACCGGGCCCGGGTTCCTCAACATCCACCTCGATCAGGGCACCGCCACTGCCGCCGTCGTCCGTCAGATCCTCGGTGACACCGGTGTCACTAGAGTCGGTGGTGACACCAGTGACTGTGGGGACTCTCGTGACCAAGGTGACGCGGGTGACTCGGGCGACTGCGGCGACTCCGGCAACATCGGCAGCACCTACGGCCACAGCACCGCCCTCCACGGCACCGTCATCCCCCTCCGCATCCCGTACGACATCCGCGCCGAAGTCGTGGCCGACACCCTCGTCCGGATCATCGCCACCCAGGGCGGCCGCGCCGAATTCGATCATGCGCGGCCCGGTGAACCCGTCGATCTCCGGCCCGTCCCCGCGCCCGAGGACCCCACCCCTCTCGGCCCCGACGCCGCCCGGTGGGCCCTCCTCCACCCCGCCGCCCACGACCGGCCACGGATCACCGCAGACCATCTTCTCCAGCGCGAGAGCAACCCCCTCTTCCGCGTCCGTTACGCCCACTCCCGCGCCCGCGCCCTGGCCCGCAACGCCGCTCGACTGGGATTCGAGGCCGCCCCCGGCGACGTACCGGACGCCTCCGCCGCCACCCTCACCCGCGCCCTCGCCGAGTACCCCACCGCTCTCGCCCAGGCGGCCACCCACCGTGCGCCCGACCGGCTCGCGCGGCACCTCGTCGTCGTCGCCGACGGGCTGCTCGCCTTTCAGCACACCGTTCTTCCGCTCGGCGAGGAGAAACCCTCGGCCGCCCACCGTGCCCGGCTCGCCCTTGCCGAAGCCGCCGGGACGGTGCTGGCCGGCGGCCTGTCCCTGCTCGGCATCAGCGCACCCGACTACCTCTGAGATCTCCGAGAAAGCCCAGACCAGCCATGAGCCGTTCCGCACACCCCGCCGGGCCCCGCCACGCCGACGTCCTGCCCGAGGGGCACTACTCCGCCCCGCCCGCCGACCTCAACGCCCTCGACCCCAAGGTGTGGGCGCAGACCGTCGGCCGCGACACCGACGGCGTCCTCACCGTCGGCGGCATCGAGGTCAAGACGCTCGCCGAGCGGTTCGGCACACCCGCCTACTTCATCGACGAGGCCGACTTCCGGGCTCGCGCCCGCGCCTGGCGTACCGCCTTCGGGGCGGACGCCGACGTCTTCTATGCCGGCAAGGCGTTCCTGTCCCGGGCCGTCGTGCGCTGGCTGTATGAAGAGGGGCTCAACCTCGACGTCTGTTCCGGTGGTGAGCTCGCCACCGCTCTCGCCGGCGGTATGCCCGCCGACCGCATCGCCTTCCACGGCAACAACAAGTCCGTCGATGAGATCACCCGGGCCGTCGAGGCCGGGGTCGGGCGGATCGTTCTCGACTCGTTCCAGGAGATCGTGCGGGTCGCGCACATCGCCTCCTCCCTCGGCAGGCGACAGCGGGTCCAGATCCGCGTCACCGTCGGTGTCGAGGCGCACACCCACGAGTTCATCGCCACCGCCCACGAGGACCAGAAGTTCGGCATTCCGCTCGCCGACGGGCAGGCCGCCGAGGCCGTGCGCCGGGCTCTCCAGCTCGACGGGCTCGAGCTCATCGGGATCCACTCGCACATCGGGTCGCAGATCTTCGACATGTCCGGGTTCGAGGTCGCCGCTCACCGGGTTGTCGGGCTTCTCAAGGACATCCGGGACGAGCACGGTGTCGAGCTGCCCGAGGTCGACCTCGGTGGTGGCCTCGGCATCGCCTACACCAGCGACGACGACCCCCGTGAGCCGCACGAGATCGCCAAGGCCCTGAACGAGATCGTCTCGCGTGAGTGCGAGGCCGCCCGGCTGCGTACGCCCCGGATCTCCGTCGAGCCCGGGCGCGCCATCGTCGGGCCGACCGCCTTCACCCTCTACGAGGTCGGCACCATCAAGCCGCTCCAGGGGCTGCGTACGTACGTCTCCGTCGACGGGGGCATGTCCGACAACATCCGCACCGCGCTCTACGACGCCGAGTACAGCGTCTGTCTCGCCTCGCGCACCTCGGACGCGGAGCCGATGCTGGTCCGCGTCGTCGGCAAGCACTGCGAGAGCGGGGACATCGTGGTGCGGGACGCCTTCCTGCCCGCCGACCTCGCGCCGGGTGACCTGATCGCCGTACCCGCCACGGGCGCGTACTGCCGATCCATGGCCAGCAACTACAACCACGTGCTCCGCCCGCCCGTCGTCGCCGTGGGCGACGGGGAGGCCCGGGTCATCGTCCGCCGCGAGACGGAGGACGATCTGCTGCGCCTCGACGTCGGGTGAGGCACACCCCACGGAACCCACGGACCCGGCGGAAGATCTTCCGGTCTTCCGCCGCTGACAAAATGAAATAAACGTCTCACGATCCGGACCAAGGGCAGAAACTCCCGTCCGGTGAGTGAGACTGGTCCAACCGTAGACCGCATGAGGAAACGAGGTCGGATGATGCGTACGCGTCCGCTGAAGGTGGCGCTGCTGGGCTGTGGGGTTGTCGGCTCAGAGGTGGCGCGCATCATGACGACGCACGCCGACGACCTCGCCGCCCGGATCGGCGCGCCCGTGGAGCTCGCGGGCGTGGCCGTGCGGCGGCCCTCCAAGGTCCGGGAGGGCATCGACCCGGCCCTCGTCACCACCGACGCCACCGCCCTCGTCAAACGCGGGGACATCGACGTGGTGGTGGAGGTCATCGGCGGGATCGAGCCCGCCCGGTCCCTCATCACCACCGCCCTTGAGCACGGCGCGTCGGTCGTCTCCGCCAACAAGGCCCTCCTCGCCCAGGACGGGGCCGCCCTGCACGCGGCCGCCGAGGAGCACGGCAAGGACCTGTACTACGAGGCCGCCGTCGCCGGTGCCATTCCGCTGATCCGGCCGCTGCGCGAGTCCCTGGCCGGCGACAAGGTCAACCGGGTGCTCGGCATCGTCAACGGGACCACCAACTTCATCCTCGACAAGATGGACACCACGGGCGCCGGGTATCAGGAGGCCCTCGACGAGGCCACCGCCCTGGGCTACGCGGAGGCCGACCCCACCGCCGACGTCGAGGGGTTCGACGCGGCCGCCAAGGCCGCCATCCTCGCCGGGATCGCCTTCCACACGCGCGTGCGTCTCGACGACGTCTACCGCGAGGGCATGACCGAGGTCACCGCCGCCGACTTCCGCTCGGCGAAGGAGATGGGCTGCACCATCAAGCTGCTCGCCATCTGTGAGCGGGCCGCCGACGGGGGCTCGGTCACCGCGCGCGTGCACCCCGCCATGATTCCGCTGACCCACCCGCTCGCCTCCGTGCGCGGCGCGTACAACGCCGTGTTCGTGGAGTCCGACGCCGCTGGTCAGCTGATGTTCTACGGTCCGGGTGCCGGGGGTGCGCCGACCGCCTCCGCCGTCCTCGGTGATCTCGTCGCCGTGTGCCGCAACCGGCTGAGCGGGGCCACCGGGCCCGGTGAGTCCGCCTACGCCGCTCTGCCCGTGTCGCCGATGGGTGACGTCGTGACGCGCTACCACATCAGCCTCGACGTCGCCGACAAACCGGGTGTTCTCGCCCAGGTCGCCACCGTCTTCGCCGAGCACGACGTCTCGATCGATACGGTTCGTCAGCAGGGGAAGGACGGCGAGGCGTCCCTCGTCGTCGTCACCCACCGAGCGTCCGACGCCTCGCTCAGCGGGACCGTCGAGGCGCTGCGCAAGCTCGACACCGTGCGGGGTGTCGCCAGCATCATGCGGGTTGAAGGAGAGTAACCAGCAATGACCCACCAGTGGCGCGGAATCATCGAGGAGTACCGGGACCGGCTGCCGGTGTCCGACAGCACGCCGGTCGTCACGCTCCGCGAGGGCGGCACGCCGCTCGTGCCCGCGCAGGTGCTCTCCGAGCGCACCGGGTGTGACGTCCATCTCAAGGTGGAGGGTGCCAACCCCACCGGATCCTTCAAGGACCGCGGTATGACCATGGCCATCAGCAAGGCCAAGGAAGAGGGGGCGAAGGCGGTCATCTGTGCCTCCACCGGCAACACGTCCGCCTCTGCCGCCGCCTATGCCGTGCGCGCCGGCATGGTGTCGGCCGTGCTCGTGCCGCGGGGCAAGATCGCGCTCGGCAAGATGGGCCAGGCCCTGGTGCACGGGGCGAAGATCCTCCAGGTCGACGGCAACTTCGACGACTGCCTCACCCTCGCCCGGGCGCTCAGCGACAACTACCCCGTGGCGCTGGTCAATTCGGTCAACCCGGTGCGTATCGAGGGGCAGAAGACCGCGTCCTTCGAGATCGTGGACATGCTCGGCGACGCCCCCGACATCCACGTCCTGCCGGTCGGCAACGCGGGCAACATCACGGCCTACTGGAAGGGCTACAAGGAGTACGCCGCCGACGGGCTCGCCAAGCGCACCCCGCGCATGTGGGGGTTCCAGGCGTCCGGCTCCGCCCCGATCGTGCGCGGCGAGGTCGTCAAGGACCCCTCGACCATCGCCACCGCCATCCGCATCGGCAACCCGGCGTCCTGGCAGTACGCCCTCCAGGCGCGGGACGAATCGGGCGGCACCATCGATGAGGTGACGGACCGTGAGATTCTGCGCGCCTACCGGCTGTTGGCCGCGCAGGAGGGCGTCTTCGTGGAGCCCGCGTCCGCCGCGTCCGTCGCCGGTCTGCTGAAGGCCACCGAGCAGGGCAAGGTCGACCCCGGGCAGCGGATCGTGTGCACCGTCACCGGCAACGGCCTCAAGGACCCCGACTGGGCCGTCGCGGGCGCCCCGCAGCCGGTCACCGTCCCGGTCGACGCGGCGACCGCCGCCGAGCGGCTCGGCCTCGCGTAACCAGGCCCTTTCCGGGGGATAACCCCTACGGGCACCCGACAGCGGGTGCACAGGGGGAGTACGACACGCATCGTGCGCCTCCTGTGCGCCCTATGTCGCCACAGAACCTTCCTTCGATAGGCTGTACCGAACCCGCCCGCCGCATATGCCGCAGCCGCATGTGCCGTGGTGCCACGCCGCCTTCGCGGCCTTCGGGTCCTTGGTACGTCATCGAATGTCATTCGACGATCAAGCAGCTCAAGGAGAGTCAACGAGCGATGGCCGGTCCAGCGTTCCGCGCCGCCGCCGTCCGGGTGCGCGTCCCCGCCACCAGCGCCAACCTCGGTCCGGGCTTCGACGCCCTCGGGCTCGCGCTGGGGCTCTACGACGACGTGGTGGTCCGGGTGGCCGACTCCGGGCTGCACATCGACATCGCGGGCGAGGGCAGCGAGACCCTCCCGCGGGACGAGAGCCACCTCCTCGTACGGTCCCTGCGCGCCGCCTTCGACGCCCTCGGCGGACAGCCGCGCGGCCTGGAGATCGTCTGCGCCAACCGCATCCCGCACGGCCGTGGCCTCGGCTCCTCCTCCGCCGCCATCTGCGCCGGCATCGTCGCCGCCCGCGCCGTGACCATAGGCGGCGACACCCGGCTCGACGACACCGCGCTGCTGGAGCTCGCCACCGAGATCGAGGGCCACCCCGACAACGTCGCGGCCTGCCTCCTCGGCGGCTTCACCCTCTCCTGGATGGAGCGCGGCGCCGCCCGTGCGATCCGCATGGACCCCGCCGATTCCATCGTTCCGGTGGTTTTCGTCCCCGGGAAGCCGGTCCTGACCGAGACCGCGCGCGGACTGCTCCCGCGCACCGTGCCGCACGTCGACGCCGCCACCAACGCGGGCCGCGCCGCCCTGCTCGTCGAGGCCCTCACCAGGCGCCCCGAGCTGCTGCTGCCCGCCACCGAGGACCGTCTCCACCAGGAGTACCGCGCCCCGGCCATGCCGGAGAGCGCCGCGTTGGTGGAGCGGCTGCGGGCGGACGGCATCCCCGCGGTGATCTCCGGCGCCGGCCCCACGGTCCTGGCGCTCGCCGACGGCGCGAGCGCGGACAAGGTGGCCGATCTGGCGGGCGCGGGCTGGGCCGCCAACCGGCTGGAGCTGGACAGCCAGGGAGCGAGCGTGCTGCCGCTTGCGCCCTGACACACGGTTGCCGGATTTTGAGAGGGGGAATGTTTGTTGGATCCGGTAGTGTTAACCTCAAGTCTGCACCCGAGCCCGCCATGGCGAGGTGCTTCGTGTCCCCGTCCGGGACCAACATTCTTCCGGGAGCTTCCCAAGCTGCCCTGTGTTCCGTATCACGTACCTGAGCCATACGTCGTACGCGAACACTGAGCGGATTGCAGAGCACGCTCCGGAATCGGCGTGACCGAGCCGCGTGACACAAAACCGGGTGTCACGGCTTCGGGAAGCGCCAATCACCAGAAATCTCCTCCGCCGCTTTGGCGGACCACCGCACCGGCACGGTCCACCCAAACCGGACCGAAGCCGGACAGCACAACCGGTCGCCGAGCCAGACAGGCCGACGTCCGCTCCAGGGAAGGACCCTTCGTGAGCGACACCACCGATCTGATGGGCGCACGTGTCGAGGACACCGCTGCCGCGCCCGCCACGGACGCCTCCGCGCCTGCCACCGGTGCCGGGTCCCGGCGGCGCCGCGGTACCGGCCTCGAGGGCATGGTGCTGGCCGAGCTGCAGCAGGTCGCATCCGGCCTCGGTATCAGGGGCACGGCGCGCATGCGCAAGAGCCAGCTGATCGAGGTCATCAAGGAGGCGCAGGCGGGGGGTGGCGCCCCGGCCGCCAAGGCCGACACCGCCACCGAGACCAAGCCCAAGCGCCGGGCCACCTCCAAGGCACGCACCGGCGACGACGCCGCCGCGGCCGAGCCCAAGGCCGAGAAGGCCGGCAAGGCGGCCGAGCAGGCCGTGGCCCCGCAGCAGATCGAGATCCCCGGCCAGGGAGCCGGTGACGACGCCCCGGCCGAGCGCCGCCGGCGCCGCGCCACCGCCGAGGCCGGCAGCCCCGAGACGGTCGCCGCCGAGGCGCAGAGCGAGCCGAAGGCCGAGACCCCGGCGCAGCCCCAGCAGGCCCAGCCGCAGGGCGACGCCGGCGACGGCGGCGAGGGCCGCCGCCGTGACCGCCGCGAGCGCGGCCGTGACCGCGACCGTGACCGCCGCGGCAAGGGCGACGACCAGCAGCAGGGCCAGGGCGGCCAGCAGCGTCAGCAGCAGGGCCAGCAGCAGGGTGGCGGCCGCCAGGACCGCCAGCAGGACGACGACGACTTCGAGGGCGGCCGCCGTGGCCGCCGCGGCCGCTACCGCGACCGCCGGGGCCGTCGTGGCCGCGACGACATCGCCGCCGAGCCGCAGCTCGCCGAGGACGACGTCCTGATCCCCGTCGCGGGCATCCTGGACATCCTCGACAACTACGCGTTCATCCGCACGTCCGGCTACCTGCCCGGCCCGAACGACGTGTACGTCTCCCTCGCCCAGGTCCGCAAGAACGGCCTGCGCAAGGGCGACCACATCACGGGTGCGGTCCGTCAGCCCAAGGAAGGCGAGCGGCGCGAGAAGTTCAACGCGCTGGTCCGCCTGGACTCCGTCAACGGCATGGCGCCCGAACACGGTCGCGGCCGCCCGGAGTTCAACAAGCTGACCCCGCTCTACCCGCAGGACCGCCTCCGTCTGGAGACGGACCCCGGTGTCCTCACCACCCGCATCATCGACCTGGTCTCGCCGATCGGTAAGGGCCAGCGCGGTCTGATCGTGGCCCCGCCGAAGACCGGTAAGACCATGATCATGCAGGCGATCGCCAACGCGATCACCCACAACAACCCCGAGTGCCACCTGATGGTCGTCCTCGTCGACGAGCGTCCGGAAGAGGTCACCGACATGCAGCGGTCGGTCAAGGGCGAGGTCATCTCCTCGACCTTCGACCGCCCGGCCGAGGACCACACCACGGTCGCGGAGCTGGCCATCGAGCGTGCCAAGCGCCTGGTGGAACTGGGCCACGACGTCGTCGTGCTGCTCGACTCGATCACGCGTCTGGGCCGTGCGTACAACCTCGCAGCGCCCGCCTCCGGCCGCATCCTGTCCGGTGGTGTCGACTCCACGGCCCTCTACCCGCCGAAGCGCTTCTTCGGTGCGGCCCGCAACATCGAGGACGGCGGCTCGCTGACCATCCTCGCCACCGCCCTGGTGGACACCGGGTCCCGCATGGACGAGGTGATCTTCGAGGAGTTCAAGGGCACCGGCAACATGGAGCTCAAGCTCGACCGGAAGCTCGCCGACAAGCGCATCTTCCCTGCGGTGGACGTGGACGCGTCCGGTACCCGCAAGGAGGAGATCCTGCTCGGCGCCGAGGAGCTCAACATCGTCTGGAAGCTGCGTCGGGTGCTGCACGCGCTCGACCAGCAGCAGGCGATCGAACTGCTCCTCGACAAGATGAAGCAGACCAAGTCGAACGTCGAGTTCCTGATGCAGATCCAGAAGACGACCCCGGCGCCCGGCAACGGGGACTGAGGCAGGTCGTTCACAGCACACAGGGCCGCCCCGTCGTATCCGACGGGGCGGCCCTGTGCGTCCGGCGCCCTGTGCCGGCGAGATCTATGCCACAAGTAGGCGGTTGTGGGCGGTACGGGCGCTACGCCCCTGTCTGCGGGAAACCGCAGGTGAGCGGCGTACTGCCGACTGGAAAGTGACCGTGCGTGTTTGCCGGGCCACGTCCTGGACACTCAGCGTTGTGCAACTCTTGCTCCGGTTTCTCCGTCTGACCGAACGGGGCGACCATGGAGCAATGAGAGGCCGCCAGGACTGAGGAGCACATGCCTTCCGAGAGCACGCCGGACGCCGGTATAGCCGGCGAGGCCACGACGCCGGTCCCGCACTGCGGCGGCAAGGGCCGCCGCCGCAAGCCCCGCAGCGCCGGACGCAGGGCGGTCCTGGCGACCGCCTGGAGTGCGGCGGGCATCCTGCTGCTCGGCGGCACCGGCGCCGGTTTCCTGTACTTCAAGCTCAACGGCAACATCAAGAGCGTCGACATCAACCAGGCGCTCGGCAGCGACCGGCCCGGCAAGGTCGACAACGGCTCCGAGAACATCCTGGTCCTCGGCTCGGACACCCGTTCCGGTGCCAACAAGAAGCTGGGCGGCGGCACCGACGACGGCACCGGCCGCTCGGACACGGCGATGATCGTGCACCTGTACAAGGGGCACAAGCAGGCCGGCGTGGTCTCCATACCGCGCGACACCCTCGTCGACCGCCCCGCGTGCACCGACCCCAAGGGCGTCGCCCACGCCCCGGCCCCCGGCTCCATGTTCAACGAGGCCTACTCCGTCGGCGGCGCCGCCTGCGCCGTGAAGACCGTCGAGTCGATCACCGGCATCCGCATGGACCACTACATCGAGGTCGACTTCGCCGGCTTCGAAAAACTGATCGACACCCTCGGCGGCGTACAGGTGACCACCACCAAGGACATCCACGACGGCAACAGCCACCTCGACCTGAAGGCCGGCACGCACACGCTCGACGGGCAGCAGGCGCTCGGCCTGGTCCGCACCCGGCACGGCGTGGGCGACGGCTCCGACCTCGGGCGCATCCAGCTCCAGCAGGCGTTCATCAAGGCCCTGGTCAACCAGGTGGACCACATCGGTGTCCTGACCAGCCCGAAGAAGCTGTACGACCTCGCCGACACCGCGACCAGGTCCGTCACCACCGACTCCGACCTGGCCTCCGTCAAGGACCTGGCGTTGTTCGCCGAGGGGCTGAAGGGCATCAGCTCCTCCCACCTGAACATGGTGACGATGCCGGTCCAGTACGACACGGCGAACCCGAACCGGGTGCTGCTGGACGAGGCCAAGGCCCGGCTCGTGTGGAACGCCCTGAGAAACGACCGGCCGATCCCGGCGGCGGCGACGAAGGAAACGGCAACGGGCGAGGCCAAGGGAGTGGTCACCGCCCCGTAAGGGGCGCGGGGAACTGCGCGAGCAACCCCTGACGGCCCGCACCCGCCCACGGCAATGACGCGGCACCCCCTTGAGCGAATCCACCCGCCCACCTGAGGGAATAGACGACCGGAACCCCCGGTTTTGGGGGATGGCGCCAGTCCTGGCAGACTGGTACGTCGGCTCCGGTTCACGCTCCCGCATCCCGCGGCTGCGACCCGGCGCCCTCCCGGAAACTAGGAGACACCTTGAAGCGCGACATCCACCCCGCGTACGTCGAGACGCAGGTCAGCTGCACCTGCGGCGCGTCGTTCACCACCCGTAGCACCATCGAGTCCGGCACCATCCGGGCCGAGGTCTGCTCCGAGTGCCACCCGTTCTACACGGGCAAGCAGAAGATCCTCGACACCGGTGGCCGTGTGGCCCGCTTCGAGGCCCGCTTCGGCAAGGCTGCCGCTGCCAAGAAGTAGCGAGCCCACAGCGCCGGTCTCCGGTGCCCCCTTCACCGGGGGCACCGGGGCCGGCGCTTTGCGGTGCAGCCATTGTTCGTCGTACACACGTCCCCATGCCCCGGCCGGGCAGGGGGCATTTCAGGGAGCCGGAGATGTTCGAGGCGGTCGAGGAACTGGTCGGTGAGCACGCCGACCTGGAGAAGAAGCTCGCGGATCCGTCGATCCACGCCGACCAGGCGGGCGCGCGCAAGCTGAACAAGCGCTACGCGGAGCTGGGCCCGATCGTCGCCACGTACCGCTCCTGGAAGCAGACCGGCGACGACATCGAGACCGCGCGCGAACTGGCCGCCGACGACCCCGACTTCGCCGCCGAGGTCAAGGAGCTGGAGAAGCAGCGCGAGGAGCTGACCGAGAAGCTGCGCCTGCTGCTCGTCCCGCGCGACCCCAGCGACGACAAGGACGTCATCCTCGAGATCAAGGCGGGCGCGGGCGGCGACGAGTCCGCCCTGTTCGCCGGCGACCTGCTGCGCATGTACCTGCGCTACGCCGAGCGCGTCGGCTGGAAGACCGAGATCATCGACTCCACCGAGTCCGAGCTCGGCGGCTACAAGGACGTCCAGGTCGCGGTGAAGGCCCGCGGCCAGGTCGAGCCCGGCCAGGGCGTGTGGGCCCGGCTGAAGTACGAGGGCGGGGTGCACCGCGTGCAGCGCGTGCCCGCGACCGAGTCCCAGGGCCGTATCCACACCTCCGCGGCCGGTGTCCTCGTCACCCCGGAGGCCGAGGAGGTCGACGTCGAGATCAACCCGAACGACCTCCGGATCGACGTCTACCGTTCCTCCGGGCCCGGCGGCCAGTCCGTCAACACCACCGACTCCGCGGTGCGCATCACGCACATCCCGACCGGTGTCGTCGCCTCCTGCCAGAACGAGAAGAGCCAGCTGCAGAACAAGCAGCAGGCGATGCGTATTCTGCGTTCCAGGCTGCTCGCCATGGCGCAGGAGGAGGCGGAGAAGGAGGCCGCCGACGCCCGGCGCAGCCAGGTCCGCACCGTCGACCGCTCCGAGAAGATCCGCACGTACAACTTCCCGGAGAACCGCATCTCGGACCACCGCGTCGGCTTCAAGGCGTACAACCTGGACCAGGTCCTGGACGGCGACCTCGACGCGGTCATCCAGGCCTGCGTCGACGCCGACTCGGCCGCCAAGCTCGCCGCCGCCGCGTAAGGCTCCGTACCAGCCGCACCAGGCCCGTACAAGCACCGGAGGACCAGCGTGAACCTGCTGCTCGCGGAGGTGGCCCAGGCCACCCAGCGGCTGGCCGACGCCGGCGTGCCCTCGCCGCGCAACGACGCGGAGGAGCTCGCCGCGTTCGTGCACGGCGTCAAGCGGGGCGAGCTGCACTCCGTGAAGGACTCGGACTTCGACGCCCGCTACTGGGAGGTCATCGCGCGCCGGGAGCAGCGCGAGCCGCTCCAGCACATCACCGGGCGCGCCTACTTCCGGTACCTGGAACTCCAGGTCGGACCCGGGGTGTTCGTGCCGCGCCCGGAGACCGAGTCCGTCGTCGGGTGGGCCATAGACGCCGTACGGGCCATGGACGTCGTCGAGCCGTGCATCGTGGACCTGTGCACCGGCTCCGGCGCCATCGCGCTCGCCCTCGCCCAGGAGGTGCCGCGCTCGCGCGTCCACGCGGTCGAGCTGTCCGAGGACGCCCTGCAGTGGACCCGCAAGAACGTGGCGGGCTCCAGGGTCGACCTGCGTCAGGGAGACGCGCGGGACGCCTTCCCGGACCTCAACGGCCAGGTCGACCTGGTGATCTCCAACCCGCCCTACATCCCGCTCACCGAGTGGGAGTACGTGGCCCCGGAGGCCCGGGACTACGACCCGGAGATGGCCCTGTTCTCCGGCGAGGACGGCCTGGACCTCATCCGGGGCATCGAGCGCACCGCGCACCGGCTGCTGCGCCCCGGCGGTGTCGTCGTCATCGAGCACGCCGACACCCAGGGCGGCCAGGTGCCGTGGATCTTCACCGAGGAGCGGGGCTGGGCCGACGCGGCCGACCACCCCGACCTGAACAACCGCCCGCGCTTCGCGACCGCCCGCAAGGCGCTGCCGTGAGCATCCCCCCGACTCTTTTCCCGCAGCAGTACGTGTACGAGGAGGCCAGCTGACAATGGCACGGCGATACGACACCAACGACGCGACCGACCGCACGACGGGTCTGCGTGAGGCCGCGTCCGCCGTCCGCCGGGGCGAACTCGTGGTGCTGCCGACCGACACGGTGTACGGCATCGGCGCCGACGCGTTCTCCGCGGAGGCCGTGGCCGGCCTGCTCCAGGCCAAGGGCCGGGGCCGCAACATGCCCACGCCCGTCCTCATCGGCTCCCCGAACACGCTGCACGGCCTCGTCACGGACTTCTCCGAGATGGCGTGGGAGCTGGTGGACGCGTTCTGGCCGGGCGCCCTCACGCTCGTCACCAAGCACCAGCCGTCGCTGCAGTGGGACCTCGGGGACACCCGGGGCACCGTCGCCGTACGGATGCCGCTGCACCCGGTGGCGATCGAGCTGCTGACGGAGGTCGGCCCGATGGCGGTGTCCTCCGCCAACCTCACCGGCCACCCGGCGCCGGAGACCTGTGACGCCGCGCAGGAGATGCTCGGCGACTCGGTCTCCGTCTACCTGGACGGTGGGCCGACGCCCGGCAACGTGCCGTCGTCGATCGTCGACGTCACCGGCAAGGTGCCCGTGCTGCTGCGCGAGGGCGCCCTGTCGCCGGACGAGCTGCGGAAAGTCGTACCCGACCTCGAGGTGGCCAATTGACAGCCCCTGACGCGGGGCGTGGCATAGGCAACGGGGAAAGTGCGGCGGAGATCACCACGACGTTCGTCGGGCTTCCGCGCGACAGCTTCCGCATCCTCCACGTCAGCACCGGCAACGTGTGCCGCTCGCCGATCACCGAGCGGCTGACCCGCCATTTCGTGCAGGAGCGGCTCGGCGTGCTGGGCGGCGGGCTGATCGTGGAGAGTGCCGGTACCTGGGGCCACGAGGGCGCGCCCATGGAGGCGAACGCGGAGGCGGTCCTGGCGGACTTCGGCGCGGACGCCTCCGGCTTCGTGGGCCGTGAGCTGCTGGACGAGCACGTCATCACGGCCGACCTGGTGCTGACCGCCACGCGGGACCACCGGGCGCAGGTGATCTCCATGGGGCACTCGGCGGGGCTGCGCACGTTCACGCTGAAGGAGTTCACACGGCTGGTGCGGGCGATAGACCCGGCCACCCTGCCGCCGCTGGAGGACGGTGTGGTGGCGCGTGCGCGTGCGCTGGTGCGGGCTGCGGCGGCTCTACGCGGGTGGCTGCTGGCGCCGACGGCGGAGGCGGACGAGGTGTACGACCCGTACGGGGCGCCCCTGCCGTTCTTCCGGTCGATCGGGGACGAGATCCATCAGGCGTTGGAGCCGGTGGTCACGGCGCTCACGGGGGTTCCGGCGCGGATGTAGGGCGCCTGGTGTTCGGGTGCCCGGGGGGTGTGCGGTGCCGGTTGTGCGGGTGCCGGGGGGTGTGCGGTGCCGGTTGTGCGGGTGCCGGGGGGTGTGCGGTGCCGGTTGTGCGGGTGCCCGGGGGTGTGCGGTGCCGGTTGTGCGGGTGCCCGGGGGTGTGCGGTGCCGGTTGTGCGGGTGCCGGGGGGTGTGCGGTGCCGGTTGTGCGGGTGCCGGGGGGTGTGCGGTGCCCGGTGGCGCGGTTGCCCGGGGGTGGGTGCGCAGCCCGGCGCCGGCGGGGTGCCTCACCCCAAGCTCTTCGAGCAGGGGTGCCCCCAGCGTCCACCCGTGCCGCCCCAGCGGCACGACTGCCCGCAGCTACGGCGGTCGCGCCTCCCGCAATACCGGGCGTCCCACCCGCCCCGGGCCTACATTGGACCTACGTGCCCGTCCTCGCCCGGGAGCTCACCATGGCGGTCATCCCTACCCTCGAGGCCGACGTCCTGCGGCGGCAGGACCCCGAGATGGCCGAGCTCCTGCTCGGGGAGCTGGCACGGCAGTCGACGACCCTGCAGCTCATCGCCGCCGAGAACTTCAGCTCGCCGGCCGTGCTCGCCGCCCTCGGGTCCCCGCTCGCCAACAAGTACGCCGAGGGTTATCCCGGCGCCCGGCACCACGGCGGGTGCGAGATCGTCGACGTCGCCGAGCGCCTCGCCGTGGAGCGGGCCAAGGCACTCTTCGGCGCCGAGCACGCGAATGTGCAGTCGCACTCGGGTTCGTCCGCGATGCTCGCCGCGTACGCCGCCCTGCTGCGCCCCGGCGACACCGTGCTGGCCCTCGGGCTGCCGCACGGCGGTCACCTCACGCACGGCTCACCCGTCAACTTCTCCGGCCGCTGGTTCGACTTCGTCGGCTACGGGGTGGACGCCGAGTCCGGGCTCATCGACCACGAGCAGGTCCGCACCCTCGCCCGTACACACCGTCCCAAGGCCATCGTCTGCGGCTCCATCGCCTATCCGCGCCACATGGACTACGCCTTCTTCCGCGAGGTCGCCGACGAGGTGGGGGCGTATCTCATCGCCGACGCCGCGCACCCGATCGGGCTCGTGGCCGGGGGAGCGGCCCCCAGCCCGGTGCCGTACGCCGACATCGTCTGCGCCACCACCCACAAGGTGCTGCGCGGTCCCCGGGGCGGCATGATCCTGTGCGGAAGCGAACTGGCCGAGCGGGTGGACCGGGCCGTCTTCCCCTTCACCCAGGGCGGCGCGCAGATGCACACCATCGCAGCCAAGGCCGTCGCGTTCGGGGAGGCGGCGACGGACGCCTTCGCCGCCTACGCCCACCAGGTGGTGGCCAACGCCCGGTCGCTCGCGGCGGGACTGGCCGCCGAGGGGCTGCACATCACCACCGGCGGCACCGACACGCACCTGATCGCCGCCGATCCCGCCCCGCTCGGCGTCGACGGCCGCACGGCGCGCGGGCTGCTCGCCGCCGCCGGGGTGGTCCTGGACTGCTGTGCCCTGCCGCACGGCGACACCCGCGGGCTGCGCCTGGGCACCGCGGCGGTGACCACTCAGGGCATGGGGGAGGGCGAAATGGCCTACGTGGCGGCCCTGTTGGCCTCCGTGCTGCGCCAGGAGACGGAGGCCAGGACGGCACGCGGGAAAGTGCGGGATCTCACCGAGCGATTTCCGCCGTATCCCGGGCGATGAGGGGTAGGCGCGCGTTATACACAGCCACACGTGCAACCATCTTCGCTACCCGTGAGTCCTCAACCATATGCACGCGAAGTTAGGGTGTGGGGCTGAGGATGCCCAGCCAGACCTGTGGGGAAGCCCGTGCGTGAATACCTGCTGACGCTCTGCGTCACGGCCGCGGTGACGTATCTGCTGACAGGGCCGGTACGCAAGTTCGCGATCGTGGCGGGAGCGATGCCGGAGATCCGGGCCCGGGACGTGCACCGGGAACCGACGCCCCGGCTCGGCGGGATCGCCATGTTCTTCGGCCTGTGCGCGGGCCTGCTGGTCGCCGACCACCTCAAGAACCTCAACGAGGTCTTCGCCAAGTCCAACGAGCCGCGGGCGCTGCTCTCCGGTGCGGCGCTGATCTGGCTGATCGGCGTCCTGGACGACAAGTTCGAGATCGACGCCCTGATCAAGCTCGGTGGGCAGATGATCGCCGCCGGCGTGATGGTCGTACAGGGTCTGACCATCCTGTGGCTTCCGGTCCCGGGTGTCGGCACGGTGGCGCTGACCCAGTGGCAGGGCACCCTGCTGACGGTGGCCCTGGTCGTGATCACCATCAACGCGGTGAACTTCGTCGACGGTCTGGACGGGCTCGCGGCGGGCATGGTGTGCATCGCGGCGACCGCGTTCTTCATGTACGCCTACCGGATCTGGTTCGGCTACAACATCGAGGCCGCCGCTCCCGCGACGCTGTTCGCGGCCGTCCTGATGGGCATGTGTCTGGGGTTCCTGCCGCACAACATGCATCCGGCGCGGATCTTCATGGGCGACTCGGGCTCGATGCTGATCGGCCTGGTGCTGGCCGCGGCCGCCATCTCGGTCACCGGCCAGGTGGACCCGGACGTGATGAAGCTGTTCTCCGGCTCCGAGCGGAACTCCGTGCACCAGATGATGCCGGTCTACATCCCGCTGCTGATGCCGCTGACGATCATCGCCATCCCCGCCGCCGACCTGGTCCTGGCGATCGTCCGCCGCACCTGGCGCGGCCAGTCCCCGTTCGCCGCCGACCGCGGTCACCTGCACCACCGGCTGCTGGAGATCGGGCACTCGCACAGCCGCGCCGTGCTGATCATGTACTTCTGGTCGGCGCTCATCGCCTTCGGGACGCTCGGCTACTCCGTGAACTCCGCGTCCATGTGGATCGTGCTCGGCATCGTGGCGCTCAGCGCGGTCGGGCTGGTGCTGCTCCTGCTGCCGCGGTTCACGCCGCGCGCCCCGCAGTGGGCCGAGTCCTTCGTGCCCCCGCGCTATCGCCGCCGGCGCCGCACCGCGGCGGAGCCGCTGCGGGCGGCCGCGGCGGAGGGCGGGCGGGCGCTGCAGGAGGAGCGCCGCACCCCGGTCGTCGTGGGTGTCTCGGGCGTCAACGGAGCCACAGCCGTCGGCACCCGTGCGCGCGTGGAGCGGCACCGGGCCGAGTCCTCACGCTGACGTGCAAGGTAAGAATCTGACGAGTGCGTTGCCATTTCGTGGGAGTGCAAAGCGGCCCAATACCAGACAATGTGCCGCTCGATCCGCGCAGACGGGCGAGTTCACTCTCATGTGTGACAGTCGGCACAGGACCTAGGTAAAGACCGCATCAAATAGTTTGTGATACGGTTCACGAGAACCCCGGGATAGAGCCGGAGGGTCCGAATGCGACGGCCCCTCGGCGTGCGGACTCAGCCTGGCCCGGGACTACGCTCGTCCATGACGACACCCTGCCCCCTGTGAAAGCGGAGTTGCCGCCATGCCGTCCAATGACGCCCGGAACCTTCTGCAGATCGCTGTGCCCGCAGCGACTGCCGGCGCGGTCGCCGTCGTTGTCAGCGGTGTTGTCGCGGGCGGCAAGGGAGCGATCGGGGCGGTCGTCGGCACAGTGCTCGCCGTCCTCTTCATGAGCATCGGGCTCTACGTCCTGCAGTGGACGGCGAAATCGCTCCCGCACCTGTTCCAGGCCATGGGGCTGATGCTCTACATGGCCCAGCTCCTACTGCTCCTGATCTTCGTGGGCATCTTCAAGGGCACTTCCCTCTTCAACCCCAAGACGTTCGCGCTCGCGCTCGTCGTCACCACGGTCGTATGGATGGCCGCGCAGGCGCGTGCACACATGAAGGCGAAGATCTTCTACGTCGACCCGGACTCCCAGAAGAGCGAGAAGCCCGAGAAGACAGGGCCTGCGTCGTGAGGGGTAGGGCCGGGATAAAGAGTTGTGAGATCTCCTGCTATCGTCCGGTGCCAACTGCGGCATCGCGGGCGCGGGCATCTGAGCTGACGCCTGCTCAATCGCGAGGCTCGATGCCCCTCAGCCGCCCCCACATCCGTAACACCAGTCCGGTGCCGATCCGCGGCTGCGCGCCGCGCCGACACAACGAGGTTGCCGTACCTATGCGTCACGCCGAAGGAGCCCGCGGTGAGTGCTGACCAGACCCAGCTCGCCTTTGACTGGAGCTGCCGCATCCTGTCCGACAACGGCTGCGGCTTCCCGGCTCCGGGTCTGAACTCCTTCCTCTTCAAGCCCCTCTTCACGGCGGGCGGGTTCGAGTTCAACAAGGTGATGCTGCTCGCGCTCGTCACCACCCTGCTCATCGTCGTCTTCTTCTCGGCAGCCTTCGGCAAGGCCAAGGTCGTCCCGGGCAAGCTGCAGATGATCGGTGAGGCCGGTTACGACTTCGTCCGCCGCGGCATCGTCTACGAGACGCTGGGCAAGCGGGAGGGCGAGAAGTACGTCCCCTTCATGGTCTCGCTGTTCTTCTTCATCTGGATCATGAACGTCTGGTCCGTGATCCCGCTGGCCCAGTTCCCGGTGTCCTCGGTGATCGCCTTCCCGATGGTCCTGGCGGCGATCGTCTACATCACGTGGGTCGCGCTCACCTTCAAGAAGCACGGCTTCGTCGGCTTCTTCAAGAACGTCACCGGCTACGACAAGTCGCTCGGTGCCGTGCTGCCGCTCGTCATGGTCATCGAGTTCTTCTCGAACCTCCTGGTGCGCCCGTTCACGCACGCCGTGCGACTGTTCGCCAACATGTTCGCCGGCCACCTGATGCTGGTCATGTTCACGGTGGCCTCCTGGTACCTGCTGAACAGCTGGCTCGTCGTGGGCGCCGGTGTGTCGTTCATCATGACCATGGCCATGATCTGCTTCGAGCTCTTCGTGCAGGCCGTCCAGGCGTACGTCTTCGTCCTCCTGGCCTGCTCCTACATTCAGGGCGCTCTCGCCGAGCACCACTGAGCCACACCGCACCCAACCCCTGGTCGTCCGGTGGCCAACCCCCACCGGTCCGTAAAAGAGAAGGAAGAAACGGCATGTCCGCTGCCATCGACCTCGCCGCCGGCGTCTCCGGTTCCCTCGGTTCCATCGGCTACGGCCTCGCGGCCATCGGCCCCGGCATCGGCGTCGGCATCATCTTCGGTAACGGCACCCAGGCCCTGGCCCGCCAGCCCGAGGCCGCCGGTCTGATCCGCGCCAACCAGATCCTGGGCTTCGCCTTCTGTGAGGCGCTCGCCCTCATCGGCATCGTTATGCCGTTCGTGTTCGGTCGGTAATCAACCTCTGACCGACACGTATCGACGAAAGGCACTGATGTGATCGCCAACCTGGCACAGCTGGCGGCCGAGGAGACGAAGCAGAACCCGCTCCTCCCGGCCGGCCCCGAGCTGCTCGTCGGCACCATCGCCTTCGCCATCGTGTTCTTCTTCTTCTGGAAGAAGCTGCTTCCGAACATCAACAAGGTTCTGGAAGAGCGTCGCGCGGCGATCGAAGGCGGCATCGAAGAGGCCGACGCCATGAAGGTCGAGGCCCAGAGCGTGCTCGAGCAGTACAAGGCTCAGCTCGCCGAAGCCCGGCACGAGGCCGCGCGGCTGCGCCAGGAGGCGCAGGAGCAGGGCGCCGCCCTCATCGCCGAGATGCGCGCGGAAGGCCAGCGGCAGCGCGAGGAGATCATCGCCGCCGGTCACGCGCAGATCGAGGCCGACCGCAAGGCCGCCGCGCAGAACCTGCGGCAGGACGTCGGCAGGCTCGCCACCGAGCTGGCCGGCAAGCTCGTCGGCGAGTCCCTCGAGGACCACGCCCGGCAGAGCCGCGTGATCGACCGCTTCCTCGACGAGCTCGAGGAGAAGGCCGAGGCCGCGCGATGAACGGAGCGAGCCGCGAGGCCCTGGCAGCCGCACGCGAGCGTCTCGACGCGCTCACGGACGCAACGTCCGTGGACGCGGCGCAGCTCGCCGACGAGCTGGCCGCCGTCACCGCGCTGCTCGACCGCGAGGCGTCGCTGCGCCGGGTCCTCACCGACCCGGCGCGGGCCGGCGAGGCCAAGGCCGGGCTGGCCCAGAGCCTGCTCGGCGGCCAGGTCGGCGGGCCGGTCGTGGACCTGCTGTCCGGCATGGTGCGCTCGCGCTGGTCGCAGTCGCGCGACCTGGTCGACGCGCTGGAGGAGCTGGCGAACCTCGCCGACCTCACGGCCGCCGAGCAGCGGGGCGCGCTGGACGACGTAGAGGACGAGCTGTTCCGGTTCGGCCGGATCGTCTCCTCGAACACGGAGCTGCGCGCCGCGCTCACGGACCGTGCCGCCGGCACCCCGGCCAAGATCGAGCTGCTGCACCGGCTGCTCGGCGGTCGCGCCGACGTCACGACCGAGCGTCTGGTCACGCGCCTTGTGACCGCGCCGCGGGGA
Organism: Streptomyces sp. NPDC001848; assembly: GCF_042891915.1. Classification (NCBI taxonomy): domain Bacteria; kingdom Bacillati; phylum Actinomycetota; class Actinomycetes; order Kitasatosporales; family Streptomycetaceae; genus Streptomyces; species Streptomyces sp. NPDC001848. The sequence goes on from NZ_JBIATP010000026.1 coordinate 32,362, forward strand.
CGTAGCCTGGAATCGGGAATCGAGTCCCTGTCCAAGCTGGCCGCCGCCCGTCGTGACCGCCTGGTCGCCGTCGTGACCTCGGCGGTCCCGCTGAGCGACACCCAGAAGCGGCGCCTCGGTGCCGCGCTGGCCAAGCTGTACGGCCGCCAGATGCACCTCAACCTGGACGTCGACCCGGAGGTCGTCGGCGGGATCCGGGTGCAGGTCGGTGACGAGGTCATCAACGGTTCGATCGCGGATCGACTCGAGGACGCCGGCCGCCGCATGGCGAGCTAGCACCAACTCCATACGCAGTACTACGGCCCGGGTTGGGCCGTGCAGAGGATGCAGAGTTTCTGGGGGGCGCCCCCAGAACCCCCACAGAAACTTCGGGCCCAACAAGGAGAGCAGGGAACCCAGATGGCGGAGCTCACGATCCGGCCGGAGGAGATCCGGGACGCGCTGGAGAACTTTGTCCAGTCGTACAAGCCGGACGCGGCCTCGCGCGAGGAGGTCGGCACTGTCACGTTCGCCGGTGACGGCATTGCGAAGGTCGAGGGCCTGCCCTCGACCATGGCCAACGAGCTGCTGAAGTTCGAGGACGGCACCCTCGGCCTCGCCCTCAACCTCGAGGAGCGGGAGATCGGTGCCATCGTCCTCGGCGAGTTCAGCGGCGTCGAGGAGGGCCAGCCGGTGCAGCGCACCGGTGAGGTGCTCTCCGTGGCCGTCGGCGAGGGCTACCTCGGCCGCGTCGTCGACCCGCTCGGCAACCCGATCGACGGCCTCGGCGAGATCGAGACCGAGGGCCGCCGCGCCCTCGAGCTGCAGGCCCCCACGGTCATGCAGCGCAAGTCGGTGCACGAGCCGATGGAGACGGGCTACAAGGCCGTCGACGCGATGACCCCGATCGGCCGTGGCCAGCGTCAGCTGATCATCGGTGACCGCCAGACCGGCAAGACCGCCCTGGCGATCGACACGATCATCAACCAGCGCGACAACTGGCGCACCGGCGACCCGAAGAAGCAGGTCCGCTGCATCTACGTCGCCATCGGTCAGAAGGGCTCCACCATCGCCGGCGTCCGCCGCGCGCTGGAGGAGAACGGCGCGCTGGAGTACACCACGATCGTCGCCGCCCCGGCGTCCGACCCGGCCGGCTTCAAGTACCTGGCGCCCTACACCGGTTCCGCCATCGGCCAGCACTGGATGTACCAGGGCAAGCACGTCCTGATCATCTTCGACGACCTGTCGAAGCAGGCCGACGCCTACCGTGCCGTGTCCCTGCTGCTGCGCCGTCCGCCGGGCCGCGAGGCCTACCCGGGCGACGTCTTCTACCTGCACTCCCGCCTGCTGGAGCGCTGCGCCAAGCTCTCCGACGACATGGGTGCCGGTTCGATGACCGGTCTGCCGATCGTCGAGACGAAGGCCAACGACGTCTCGGCGTTCATCCCGACCAACGTCATCTCCATCACCGACGGCCAGTGCTTCCTGGAGTCCGACCTGTTCAACGCCGGCCAGCGCCCGGCCCTGAACGTCGGTATCTCGGTCTCCCGTGTCGGTGGCTCCGCCCAGCACAAGGCGATGCGCCAGGTATCCGGCCGTCTGCGCGTGGACCTCGCCCAGTTCCGTGAGCTGGAGGCGTTCGCCGCCTTCGGTTCCGACCTGGACGCCGCGTCGAAGGCCCAGCTGGAGCGCGGTTCGCGCATGGTCGAGCTGCTGAAGCAGAACCAGTACGAGCCGATGGCCACCGAGGACCAGGTCGTCTCCATCTGGGCCGGCACCAACGGCCGTATGGACGACGTCCCGGTCGCCGACATCCGCCGCTTCGAGAAGGAGCTCCTCGACTACCTGCACCGCAAGGAGCAGGGTCTGATGACCTCCATCAAGGAGGGCGCCAAGATGTCGGACGACACCATCCAGGCGATCGACGACGCCGTCGCGGAGTTCAAGAAGCAGTTCGAGACCTCGGACGGCAAGCTGCTCGGCGAGGACACCCCGGCCGCAGCCGCCAAGTGACGTAAGGAAGGGACCTGACTCATGGGAGCCCAGCTCCGGGTCTACAAGCGTCGCATCCGATCCGTCAGCGCGACCAAGAAGATCACGAAGGCGATGGAGATGATCGCCGCCTCGCGCGTCGTCAAGGCGCAGCGCAAGGTGGCGGCCTCCACGCCGTACGCGACCGAGCTGACGCGCGCGGTATCGGCGGTCGCCACGGGGTCGAACACCAAGCACCCGCTGACGACGGAGTCGGAGAACCCGACCCGTGCCGCGGTCCTGCTCCTCACGAGCGACCGCGGCCTGGCCGGCGCCTTCAACTCCAACGCCATCAAGACGGCGGAGCAGCTGACCGAGCGGCTCGAGCGCGAGGGCAAGCAGGTCGACACGTACATCGTCGGCCGGCGCGGTGTCGCCCACTACAACTTCCGTGAGCGCAAGATCGCGGAGTCGTTCACGGGCTTCACCGACGACCCCTCGTACGCGGACGCCAAGAAGGTCGCGGCCCCCCTGATCGAGGCCATCGAGAAGGAGACGGCGAACGGCGGCGTGGATGAGTTGCACATCGTCTACACGGAGTTCGTGTCGATGATGACGCAGACGGCCCTCGGCGCCCGTCTGCTGCCGCTCAGCCTCGACGACGTGGCCAAGGAGGCGGCGCCGAAGGGCGACGAGATCCTGCCGCTGTACGACTTCGAACCCTCGGCGGAGGACGTCCTCGACGCCCTGCTGCCGCGCTACGTGGAGAGCCGCATCTACAACGCGCTGCTCCAGTCGGCCGCTTCCAAGCACGCCGCGACGCGGCGCGCGATGAAGTCGGCCACCGACAACGCCGGAGACCTCATCGAGAGCCTCACCCGGCTTGCCAACGCGGCCCGCCAGGCCGACATCACCCAGGAAATCAGCGAGATCGTCGGTGGCGCGAGCGCCTTGGCCGACGCGACCGCGGGGAGTGACTACTAATGACCACCACTGTTGAGACGGCCACGGCGACGGGCCGCGTCGCGCGGGTCATCGGCCCGGTCGTCGACGTGGAGTTCCCCGTCGACGCGATCCCGGACATGTACAACGCCCTCCACGTCGAGGTCTCCGACCCGGCGAACGCGGGCGAGAAGAAGACGCTGACCCTGGAGGTCGCCCAGCACCTGGGTGACGGCCTGGTCCGCACGATCTCGATGCAGCCCACCGACGGTCTGGTCCGCCAGGCCCCGGTGACCGACACCGGCTCCTCCATCTCCGTCCCGGTCGGCGACTTCACCAAGGGCAAGGTGTTCAACACCATCGGTGACGTCCTGAACGTGGACGAGAAGTACGACGGCGAGCGCTGGCCGATCCACCGCAAGGCGCCGAACTTCGACCAGCTCGAGTCCAAGACCGAGATGTTCGAGACCGGCATCAAGGTCATCGACCTGCTGACCCCGTATGTCAAGGGCGGCAAGATCGGTCTGTTCGGCGGCGCCGGCGTCGGCAAGACGGTGCTCATCCAGGAGATGATCTACCGCGTCGCCAACAACCACGACGGTGTCTCCGTGTTCGCCGGTGTCGGTGAGCGCACCCGTGAGGGCAACGACCTCATCCAGGAGATGTCCGAGTCCGGCGTCATCGACAAGACCGCGCTGGTCTTCGGCCAGATGGACGAGCCGCCGGGCACCCGTCTGCGGGTGGCCCTCGCGGGCCTGACGATGGCGGAGTACTTCCGCGACGTCCAGAAGCAGGACGTGCTGTTCTTCATCGACAACATCTTCCGCTTCACCCAGGCCGGTTCCGAGGTCTCCACGCTGCTCGGCCGCATGCCGTCCGCGGTGGGTTACCAGCCGAACCTGGCCGACGAGATGGGTCTCCTGCAGGAGCGCATCACCTCGACCCGCGGTCACTCGATCACCTCGATGCAGGCGATCTACGTCCCCGCCGACGACCTGACCGACCCGGCCCCGGCGACCACGTTCGCCCACCTCGACGCGACGACGGTTCTCTCCCGTCCGATCTCGGAGAAGGGCATCTACCCGGCCGTGGACCCGCTGGACTCCACGTCCCGCATCCTGGACCCGCGCTACATCTCCGAGGACCACTACAACGCGGCCATGCGCGTCAAGACGGTCCTGCAGAAGTACAAGGACCTCCAGGACATCATCGCGATCCTCGGTATCGACGAGCTCGGCGAGGAGGACAAGCTCGTCGTCCACCGCGCCCGTCGCGTGGAGCGCTTCCTGTCCCAGAACACCCACGTCGCCAAGCAGTTCACCGGCGTCGACGGGTCGGACGTGCCGCTGGACGAGTCGATCGCCGCGTTCAACGCGATCATCGACGGTGACTTCGACCACTTCCCGGAGCAGGCGTTCTTCATGTGCGGTGGTATCGACGACCTGAAGAAGAACGCGAAGGAGCTGGGCGTCTCCTGACGTCGCGTTTGTAAAGAAGGGGGACGAGACCACGCCCGTGACCGGGGTGCGTCCCGTCCCCCTCTCCACGCCTACTAGAATTCATCCCAACACCCGGCAGAACCGCCGGGTGGTGACCCGAGGAGCCACCCTTGGCTGCTGAGCTGCATGTCGAGCTGGTCGCCGCCGACCGCCAGGTCTGGTCCGGTGAGGCCACCCTGGTCGTCGCGCGCACCACGTCCGGCGACATCGGCGTCATGCCCGGTCACCAGCCGCTGCTCGGTGTGCTGGAGTCGGGCCCGGTGACCATCCGTACGAGTGATGGTGGAACGGTCGTGGCCGCGGTGCACGGCGGTTTCATCTCGTTCGCGGACAACAAGCTGTCGCTGCTGGCCGAGGTCGCCGAGCTGTCGGACGAGATCGACGTCCAGCGCGTCGAGCGGGAGCTCGAGCGCGCGAAGGCGGAGGACGACGCCGTCGCCGAGCGGCGCGCCGACGTCCGCCTGCGGGCGGCACAGGCGGCGCGCTGATCTGGGGGCACCTCCCAGGCCGTTCCGGCTCTGGGGGAACGCATGTGATGACGTGACTCAGCCGCGGTCGGCCCGGAGCAATCCGGTGCCGGCCGCGGCTGAGGCAAATCCGGGTGTTTTTTCCGTTCCGTTACCTAGGAGACGAGGAGGTCGGTGTCGATGGTCCTCGCTCTCAGCGTGTGCGGAGTGGTCGTGGCACTCGTACTGGTGGGGCTGTTCGTCTTCGGGCTCAGGCGCCGTCTCATCCAGCGCTCCGGCGGCACCTTCGACTGCAGCCTGAGGTGGAACGTCCCGGAGGAGCCCGACACCAGCGGCAAGGGCTGGGGCTACGGCGTCGCCCGCTACAACGGCGACCGCATCGAATGGTTCCGCGTCTTCTCCTACGCCCCGCGCCCGCGCCGGGTCCTGGAGCGCTCGGCGATCGAGGTGGCCGGCCGGCGTGATCCCGAGGGCGAGGAGGAGCTGGCGCTGCTCTCCGACGCGGTGGTCCTGGCCTGTCACCACCGGGGCACGCGCCTCGAGCTGGCGATGAGCGAGGACGCGCTGACCGGGTTCCTGGCGTGGCTGGAAGCCGCACCTCCTGGTCAGCGCGTCAACGTCGCCTAGACCCTTCGGTCAGTTTTACGAGAGCCCGTTGCTGAGGGCGCTCACCAGCTCACCATTGCCGGTGTCGCCGCTGAACTCCCAGAAGAAGGCGCCGCCCAGTCCCTGGTTCTTGGCCCAGCTCATCTTCCCGGCGATCGTCGACGGGGTGTCGTACGACCACCAGTTGCTGCCGCAGTGCGCGTACGCCGTCCCCGCGATGGTGCCGGTGACCGGGCAGGACGTCTTGAGCACCTTGTAGTCCTCGATGCCCTGCTCGTACGTGCCGGCCGCCGGGCCCGTGGCCGTGCCGCCCGGGGCGTCCTGGGTGACGCCGGTCCAGCCGCGGCCGTAGAAGCCGATGCCGATGAGCAGCTTCTTCGCGGGCACCCCGATCGCCTTGTACTTGGCGATCGCGTCGGCCGTGGTGAAACCGGCCTTCGGGATGCCGCTGTACGAGGTGAGCGGGGAGTGCGGCGCGGTGGGGCCCTGGGCGTCCCAGGCGCCGAAGAAGTCGTACGTCATCACGTTGTACCAGTTCACGTAACTCGCGGCGCCCGCGTAGTCGGCGGCCTCGATCTTGCCGCCGGCGGAACCGTCGGCGGTGACGGCCGCGGTGACCAGGGCGGAGGAGCCGAACTTGGCGCGCAGCGCGGCCATCACGTTCTTGAAGGCCGCCGCCCCGCTGGTGTCGCAGGACAGGCCGCAGGCGTTCGGGTACTCCCAGTCGATGTCGATGCCGTCGAAGACGTCCGCCCAGCGCGGGTCGTGCACCAGGTCGTAGCAGGACTGGGCGAAGCCCGCCGGGTCCTTGGCCGCGTCCGCGAAGCCGCCGGACCAGGTCCAGCCGCCGAAGGACCACAGCACCTTCAGGTTCGGGTACTTGGCCTTCAGCTCGCGCAGCTGGTTGAAGTTGCCGCGCAGCGGCTGGTCCCAGGTGTCGGCGACGCCGCTGACGGACTGGTCGGCGGTGAACGCCTTGTCGTAGTCGGCGTAGGAGTCGCCGATCGCGCACTTGCCGCCGGTGACGTTGCCGAAGGCGTAGTTGATGTGCGTGATCTTCGCGGCGGAACCGGACGTCACCAGGTTCTTGACGTTGTAGTTGCGGCCGTAGATGCCCCACTCGGTGAAGTAGCCCAGCTTGACCTTGTCGCCGGTGGTCGGGGGAGTGGTGGTGCCGCCGGTGGTGTGGACGGTGACCGCGCCGCTGGCCGGGCCGGTCTGGTCGGCGGTGTCACGGGCCTGCACGGTGTAGGAGTAGTCGGTGCCCGCGGTCAGACCGGTGTCCGTGTACGAGGTGGTCGTCACGGTGGCGACGGTCCTGCCGTCGCGCAGGACGTCGTAGTTCTTGACGCCCTTGTCGTCGGTGGCCGCGGCCCAGCTGAGCTTCACCGAGGTGTCGGTGATGCCGGAGGCGGTGGGGGTGCCGGGCGCGGAGGGCGGGTTGTCGCCGGGGACGGTGGTGCCGCCGTCGCAGCTTCCGCCGTTCAGCTTGCAGTTGGACGGTGCGCCGGAGCCGGTGCCGTTGAAGCCGAAGGAGACGGAGGCGCCGGGGGCGAGCGTGCCGTTGTACGACTTGTTCCTGGCCGTCCAGTGGGTGCCGGAGTTCGTCACGTCGGCGTCCCACGCGGAGGTGACGGACGTGCCGGAGGGGAAGTCCCACTCGATCGTCCAGGAGCTGATGGTCGTGGAGCCGGTGTTCTGCACCGTCCACTTGCCTTCGAAGCCGGTGCCCCAGTCCTGGGTCTTGGCGTAGGTGGCGGTGGCGGTCGAGGCGGCCTGGGCGGGGCCGGCGGCGAGTCCGACCAGCCCGGCCAGCGGGAGCAACAGGGTCGCGAACCCTGCCGCGGCTCTGTGTCCGAAGCGCATGCTGCGCCTCCTGTCTTGGGGTTGGGGAGTCGTGAGCATGACTGAGCCTTCACGCTCACGGTGCCGCGAGAATAGAAAGGTCTGGACCAGAGGTCAATAGGTCTGGACCAATATGCCGGTGGGCGGCTAGATCCCCAACTCCTGTGCCAGAACGGCCGCTTGGACCCGGCTGCGCAGCTCCAGCTTGCCGAGGAGACGGCTGACGTGGGTCTTCACGGTGGCCTCGGCCATGTTCAGGCGCTCCGCGATCCCGGCGTTGGACAGGCCCTTGCCGAGGCACGACAACACCTCCCGCTCGCGCGGGGTGAGGACGTCCAGGACGGCCGGATCGGCCTTCGGCTCCCGTACCGGCCCGGCGGCGAACTCCGCGATCAGCCGCCGTGTCACCGCGGGGGCGATCAGCCCCTCGCCGCGCGCCACCGTTCGCACGGCCTCGATCAGGTCCCTCGCCTCCGCGTTCTTCAGCAGGAACCCGGCCGCGCCCGCCCGCAGCGCGCCGAAGACGTACTCGTCGAGGTCGAACGTGGTCAGTACCAGCACGTCGGCGAGCCGCTCCGCGACCACCTGCCGGGTCGCCGACACCCCGTCCAGCTTCGGCATCTGTATGTCCATCAGGACGAGGTCCGGCCGCAGGGCGCGGGCGAGCGCCAGTGCCTCCTCGCCGTCCGCGGCCTCCCCGGCCACCTCGATGTCGGGCGCGCTGCGCAGGATGAGGACCAGCCCGGCGCGTACGGCCGACTGGTCCTCGGCGACCAGGACGCGGATCATGCGGGATCTCCTTCGGTCACGGGGAGAAGGGCGCGTACGGTCCACCGGGCGCCGTCCGGACCGGCCGTGAACGTGCCGCCCAGCAGCGCGACCCGCTCGCGCATCCCGGTGAGCCCGGCCCCGGAACCGGGGGCGCGTGGGCCGTCTCGGCGGCCGTAGGGACTGGTCACGCCTATGTCGAGCACGCCGTCACGCTGGGCGAGACTCACGGCGACGCGGCCGCCGGGGTCTGCGTGCTTGAGGGCGTTGGTGAGCGACTCCTGGACGATCCGGTACGCGGCCAGCTCCACGGGCGCCGGGACGCTCTCGTAGTCGGCGTCGAGGGTGACGTCGAGTCCGTTGGCCCGGGCGCTGTCCACCAGGGTGGCGAGCCCATCCAGGGTGGGGGTGGCGGCGGGTTCGCGCTCGGCGCCCCCGTCGCGCAGGATGCCGATCAGCCGCCGCATCTCCTCCAGCCCGGCCACGCTGTTCTCACGGATGACGGCGAGGGCCTCCCGGGAGGTCTCCGGATCGTCGAGGGACAGTGCGGCCGTGGAGTGGATGGCGATCGCGGACAGGTGGTTGGCCACCATGTCGTGCAACTCGCGGGCCACCCGCGCGCGTTCGGCGGTGACGGCCTGGGTGCGGTCCATCTCGGCGAGCAGGGCGGTCTGTTCGGCCCGCAGGCGTTCGGCGACAGCCGTGTCCCGGTGGTTGCGCACCACCCAGCCGGTCCCGGCGGGCACCAGGCTGACCAGCGCGACGCCCGCCCCGATCAGCAGGGCGGACGGGGTGCGCCAGAGGGCGAACGGGACCACGGAGCCCAGCACCGTGAGCAGGACGGTGATCCGGGGGATGCGGCGGGCCGAAGCGGCGCTGCCGTACAGGACGGCCGCGTACACCAGGTCGGTGAACATCACCGTGGTGGCGAGGCAGCCGCGGGTGACCAGATCCGCGACGATCGCCACGGTCCCGATGAGCAGCGCCGCCCGAGGCCGCGTACGGCGCAGCAGCTCGCAGCCCGCCGTCACCACGAGCGGGACCAGGACCGCCCACCCCCGGTCCAGAACGGACATCGGGTCCTCGGGAGACCGGCTGTACAGGCCGAGCCGGATCAGGATCAGCCCCGCGAGCAGCCCGCCCACCGCGATCCGCACGTCGTCACGGTGCGGGCGGGGGAGGCGTACGGGCATGGGTCCATCCAACACGGCGCGGGGGTCGGCTGCGTGCATCCCCGGAAGGGTTCGGGACTGCATCTTTCGATGTACAGCGACTTCGTCACCGCCGACGACGACTCGCCCGCCCCCGGAAGGGAGTCTGGTGGGGCGAGCGAGAGGGGCGAAGCATGATCGTCGGGTTGGTCGTCGCGTGCGAGGCCGGCTTCTGGGTGCTGCTGGCCGCGGGCCTGGCCGTGCGGTACCTGCTGAAGTGGCGCCGTACGAGCGTGGCGCTGCTGCTGTGCGAGCCGCTGCTGGAGCTTGTGCTCTTCGTGGCCACGGTGATCGATCTGAGGAACGGGGCGCAGCCGAGCTGGGAACACGGCCTGGCGGCGCTCTACATCGGCTTCACCGCCGCCTACGGGCACTCCACGATCCGGTGGCTCGACGGCCACGCGGCACACCGGCTCGCGGGCGCCCCGCCCCCGCCGAAGCCGCCCCGCTACGGCCTGGCCCGCGCCGCGCACGAGGGCAGGCTGTGGCTGCGCACGCTGCTCGCGACGGCGGTGGCCTGCGCGCTGCTGCAGGGCGCGATCTGGTACGTCGGCTCGCCCGCAACCCTGCGCGAGGGGCAGTACGCGGCCCTGCGCGTTCTCGGCATCCACGGGCTGATCGCCCTCACGTACCTGGTGTGGCCCAAGAAGGCTCCCGTCGGGGAGGAGGGACGGATCGTGAGCAGGCGCTGATGCGTGTGTGGTCATCACGCGCGGCGGGACTCCTGTGGCCGCGTCCGCCTCCTCCAGCGCCTCGAAGTGGGGCATCGCCGGCAGATCTGCCGGCGCCTCTGAACCTCGGTGGGCGGACACCGCTGTCTCCCCCTCGAAGAGGCGCCGTACGCTGTCCCGGCGACAAGCGGTCCAGGGAGGGCGTATGAGCGACGCGGTCGGGGCGGTGCTGGTCGTGGACGACGACGCGGCCATCCGGCGCTCCTTGGAGCGCGGCCTCAGGCTCAGCGGGTTCCGGGTGCGGACCGCCGAGGGCGGGGCCGAGGCGCTCGCCGTCATCCGGGACGCACCGCCCGACGTGCTCGTCCTCGATGTGTCGATGCCCGGAATGAGCGGCATCGAGGTGTGCACCCGGCTCCGCGACGACGGACAGGACCTCCCCGTCCTCATGCTCTCCGCGCTCGACGAGACCGCCGACCGCATAGCCGGCCTGCAGGCGGGCGGTGACGACTACCTCGTCAAACCCTTCGCCCTGCAGGAACTCGTCCTCAGGCTGCGCGCCCTGCTGCGCCGCCGCCCGCCCGCCGACCGGGACGTGCTGCGCGTGGCGGACCTGGTGATCGACCCGGCGGCCCGCACGGCCCACCGCGACGGCCGCCCGCTGGAGCTGACCCGGCGCGAGTTCGAACTCCTGGAGGTGCTCGCCCGCAACGCCGGCCTCGTCCTCACCCGCGATCAGCTCCTGGAACGCGTATGGGGCTACGACTTCGACGTCCGCACCGACGCCGTCGACACCTTCGTCAGCTATCTGCGGCGCAAGCTGGAGGCGGAGGGGCAGCCGCGGCTGATCCACACCGTGCGCGGGGTGGGCTTCGTGCTGAGGCAACAGCCGTGAGACTGTCCACCCGCATCGGACTCGCCGTGGGACTCACCGTCCCCCTTCTCGTGCTGGCCTCCGGCTGGCTGCTGCTGCGCCTGGTCGCCCGCGACCTGCACCAGGAGGAGGACCGCCATCTGCGCGTCCGGGCCGCCGCGGTCGCCCCGGACGCGCGCTCCCTGTTGCGCGCGGCAGCCGCCGGGCGCCCCAAGGCCGCCGACACCCGGGAACGCCGGCTCTACACCGCCGCCCTCGACGTCGGTGTCCGCGTCGTCGGGCCGGACGCCACCTTCAGCGGCGGACCCCAGCCCGACACCTCCGTCGCCCTGCCGGCCGCGGCCACCGGGCCGGTCACCGTCCGGGACGCCGGGCGCAGCTGGCGGGCCCTGTCCAGGCCGATCGAGGGACCGAGTGTCTCCGGTACCCTCTGGGTCTTCCAGCCCGACACCGCCGACCGCACCCAACTCCGCCTCGTACGGCGCCGCGTCGTGATGACCGCCCTGCTCGCCGCACCCCTGTCCGGTCTGCTCGCCTGGGGCCTCGCCACCGGCGCCACCGGCCCCCTGCGCCGCCTCGGCCGCCGCACCGCGGGCCTCGACCCGCGCACCAGCACCACCCGGCTGCGCCACGAGCCGACCGGCGTGAAGGAGGTCGACGAGCTCGCCGCCACCCTGCGCACCGTCCTCGCCCGCTACGACGAACAGGCCACCCGTACCGCCGAGGCCCTGGACACCGCCCGCTCCTTCTCCGCCGCCGCCTCACACGAACTGCGCACCCCGCTGATGAGCATGGGCACCAACCTCGACATCCTCGCCACCCACCCCGACCTGGCCGAACCGGACCGCACCGAGGTCCTCACCGACCTGCGCCGCGAGCACGCCCGGCTGCTCGGACTGCTGGTGATGCTGCGCGAGCTGGGGCGTGGCGACCTGGTGGAGGCGGAGGCGTTCCGCACGGTCGACGTGACGGAGGTCGCGGACGCGGCGGTCGCCGAGGCCCGGCGCCGCGCCCCGGACGCCCGCATCACGCTGCGCGGGCAGCCGGGGCTCACCGTGCAGGGCTGGGAGCCCGGCCTCCGGCTGCTGCTCGACAACCTGCTCGCCAACGCGCTGGCCCACGGACGGGACGAGCAGGGCGGGGCGGCCGTGGCGGTCGCTGTCCGAGGGGACGGCCGGGAGGTGGTGATCACGGTGGACGACCAGGGGCCCGGCGTCCCGCCCGAGGCCCGCGCCCGGATCTTCGAACGGTTCCGGCGGGGGCCGGAGAGCGCCGGATCGGGACTGGGCCTGACCCTGGTCGCGCAGCAGGCGGCACTGCACCGGGGGAGCGTCGCGGTGACCGACGGCCCGGACGGGGTGGGGGCGTGCTTCGAGGTACGGCTGCCCAGGGCGGGCGGGGCGCTGCCCGAACGGCGGGACTGGCTGATCGGTACGGCCGGGGCAAACCGGTCACAGAGTTCCCACAAAGACGGCTCCTAGCCTCCGCGGCGTCGGACGGACGACGGTGCCGTCCGGGAACGGAGGAGGACATGGACGTACGACGACGCCGGCGCACCCTGCTCGCGGGTCTGGCCACGGCCGCGCTGCTGGTGAGCGGGACCGGGGCGGCCGTGGCGGAGACGTCAGCCACGCCCGCGCCCACGGCCATGGCCAAGGCGGCGCCCAAGGGCGACGGGGCCAAGGCGCTGTGCAAGCGGGTGCCGAGGATCGAACGGCGCATCGACCGCGTGCTGAAGCGGCTGGAGGGCGGAGCGGGTGTCAAGGGCTCCATCGCCCGGCTGGAGCAGCGCGTGGACAACGCGAAGAAGGCGGGCCACGAGGAGATCGCGACCTATCTCCAGGACCGGCTCACCTTCCGCAAGTCGCTGGTGACGACGCTTCAGCAGCGGCAGAAGGACCTGGCCGGGGTCAAGACCTGGTGCGCCGCCCACGACGACGGCAAGGCGGCGAGCTGATGCGTCGCGGGCTGAGGGCGGCCGTCCCCGGGGTGGTCCTTCTCGTGGGCCTCACCGCGGGCTGCGCCCGGGAGCACGGCACGGCGGCAACGCCGGCGTCGTCCGGGGCCCCGTCCGCGACTCCCGCCACGGCCCCGTCCGGGCTCGCGGACATGCAGCAGCAGGTGGCCGCGGCGGAGTCCGCGCTCGCGGCGGCGGACCGGGACGCCGCCCAGGACGTCACCGGCCGCTGAGCCGGGCTGGGAGCGGGTGGGGAGCGGGCTGGGAGCGGATGAGGAGCGCGCCTCGGCGGCTCAGCGCTCCCCGCCCGGTACCCACAGCACGTCCCCGGTCTCCTTGTTGGCGTACCGGGCGAGAATGAACAGCAGGTCCGAGAGCCGGTTGAGGTAGGTGGCCGTCAGGGGGTTCATCACCTCGCCGTGCACTTCCAGCGCGGCCCACGTGGAGCGCTCTGCGCGGCGTACGACCGTGCACGCCTGGTGCAGCAGGGCCGCGCCGGGGGTGCCGCCCGGCAGGATGAACGAGCGCAGCTTCTCCAGGTCGGCGAGGAAGCGGTCGCAGTCCGCCTCCAGCCGGTCGATGTAGAACTGCTTCACCCGCAGCGGCGGGAACTCGGGGTTCTCGACCACCGGCGTCGACAGGTCCGCGCCCACGTCGAACAGGTCGTTCTGCACGCGGGTGAGGACCTTCACGACCTCCTCGTCGAGATCGCCCAGCGCGATCGCGGTGCCGATCACCGCGTTCGCCTCGTTGGCGTCCGCGTACGCGGCGATCCGCAGGTCGGTCTTCGGCACCCGGCTCATGTCCCCGAGGTGCGTCGTGCCCTTGTCGCCGGTCCGCGTGTAGATGCGCGTGAGATTGACCATGCGACCAGCGTAGTTACGCCCCGGCCGTCCGGAAGACCCGTGTGCCCACCGTCACGGAGAGCGTCGCGAGGCCGAGGCCGACCAGGACGCCGTACAGCATGTGCGCCGTCGTGTACGAGCCGACGTAGGCGTCCCGGACCGCGTCCACCAGATAGCGCAGCGGCATGACGTGGGACAGCACGTCCAGCCAGGCCGGGGCCAGCGACATCGGCAGCATCAGGCCCGAGAGCAGCATGGACGGCATGGTCGTCGCGTTGACGGCCGGGCCGAACTCCTGGGGGGTGGCGACCCTCATCGCCAGCGCGTACGACAGCGACGCCAGCGAGATCGTGAGCAACGCGACGAACGCGAAGCCGATCAGGACGCCGGGCAGCGGCGCCCTGAGGCCCAGCGCCACCGCCGCGAGGACCAGCAGCACGGCCTGGAACACGAAGACCGTCGCGTCGCGCAGCACCCGGCCGAGGAGCAGGGCGAGCCGGCTGGCGGGGGTGACGCGCATGCGCTCCACCACCCCCTGACCCTTCTCGACGATGATGCCGAAGCCTGCGAACGCCGCGCCGAACAGGCCCAGTTGGAGCAGCAGCCCGGGCACGAGGACCTGCCAGGAGCTGCCGCGCGAACCGAGCGACAGGTGCGTCAGGAGCGGGCCGAAGAAGAGCAGGTACAGCAGCGGCATCAGCATGCCGAACAGCAGCGCGAAGCGGGAGCGCAGGGACTGGCGCAGATAGCGGCCGTAGATCAGCGCGGTGTCGTGGAGAAGCATCGTCGTCCGGATTCCTATACGGCTACGGCGGCGGAGGCGGCCGGGGAGGGGCCGCGGCCGGTGATGGCGAGGAAGGTGTCCTGCAGGGAAGCGTCGATCGAACCCGCGTACCGGAGCTTGAGCGCGCTCGGCGTGCCCTCCGCCACGACCACGCCCTTGTCGACGATCACCAGCCGGTCGGAGAGGGCGTCGGCCTCGTCGAGGTAGTGGGTGGTGAGGAAGACGGTGGTGCCGTGCTCGTCGCGCAGCCTGCGGACCAGGTCCCACAGGTCGGCGCGGCTGCCGGGGTCCAGCCCCGTGGTCGGTTCGTCGAGGAAGAGGACCTCGGGGCGGTGGGCGAGCGCCATCGCGATGTCGAGGCGGCGCCGCCGGCCGCCGGACAGGGCGCCGGTCTTGCGGTCGAGCAGTTCGGTCAGGTCCAGGTCGCGGGCCAACTCCTCGGCTCGCTCCCGCGCCTGATGTCGCGTCAGGTGGTAGAGGCGCCCCTGGGTGACCAGTTCCTCCCGCGCGGTGAGCTGCGGGTCGACGCCGCCGGACTGCGCCACATAGCCACATGCCCTGCGCACCCCGACGGGGTCGGTGGCCAGGTCGCAGCCGGCGACCGTCGCCGCACCGCCGGTGGGTTTCAGCAGGGTGGTCAGCATGCGCAGGGTCGTCGTCTTGCCCGCGCCGTTGGGTCCGAGGAAGCCGAGGATCTCGCCCTCCCGCACGGTGAGGTCGATCCCGCGCACCGCCTCCACCGGGCCGCGCCCGGTCCGGAAGGTACGGGCCAGACCGGCCGTACTGATGATGGTCATGAGCCCAGAAAAACAGAGTCTCAACAAAATTGCAATGACGCCAAATTTTCAGCGACACCAACCGATCGGAGGTCCGCCTACGATGTGGGCATGGCAGAGGGGCTCAGGGAGCGGAAGAAGCGCGAGACCAGGCAGCGGATCTCGGACATCGCCACCGGACTCTTCCTGGAGCGCGGTTTCGTGACGGTGACCATCGCGGACGTGGCGGAGGCCGCCGACGTGTCCGTCAACACCGTCTACAACTACTTCCCCACCAAGGAGGACCTCTTCTTCGACCGCTCCGCCGGCGTCGTCGACCGACTGGCACGCTGGGTGCGCGGCCGGGACGTGGGGGAGTCGGCCGCCCGGGCCGTCCTGCGCGAACTGCGCGAGGAGGTCGAGGCGGTCTCGCCCAGGGTCGGCCTGATGGAGGGCTACGACCGCTTCATGCGGGTCATCCACGAGGCGCCGCCCCTGCGCTCCCGGCTGTGGACCCTGCAGCAGGAGATCCACGACAACCTGGAGGCGGCCCTGCGCGAGGAGACCCGCGTGGGCGCCGACGACCCGATGCCCGGCCTGATGGCGGGTCAGATCTGCTGGGTCCACCAGACGGTCTTCGTCACCATCGGCCGGGCCATGGTCGCCGGGCGCAAACCGGCCGAAGTGTCACGAGAGGTACTGGTGCTTCTCGACGACATCGAGGACCTGTTGAGCGAGAAGGTGCTGAACTACGCCGTCCGTGCCCCGGAATGACCCGTGCCGGTGTGAAGTCCGTCATGTGAGACGTGACGCGCATTACTAACCGGTCACACCGGCCCTCACGGGCGCTAGTGTCCGCCGGAGAGGCACACACGGACAGCGCGTCAGGGGAGTCGCACAGTGGCACGGAAGCTCGCCGTCATCGGGGCCGGACTCATGGGATCCGGGATCGCCCAGGTATCGGCCCAGGCCGGCTGGGAGGTCGTCCTCAGGGACGTCACAAGTGAGGCGCTCACCCGTGGCACGGACGCCATCAAGGCGTCGTACGACAAGTTCGTGAGCAAGGGCAAGCTGGAGGCGCACGACGCCGACGCGGCGCTCGCCCGCATCACGGCGACCACCGACCTCGACGCCGCCGCCGACGCGGACATCGTCGTGGAGGCCGTCTTCGAGAAGCTCGACGTCAAGCACGAGATCTTCCGGACGCTCGACAAGCTCGTGCGCGAGGACACCGTGCTCGCCTCCAACACCTCCGCCATCCCGATCACCAAGATCGCGGCGGCCACCGAGCGCCCGGAGCGCGTCGTCGGCGTGCACTTCTTCTCGCCGGTTCCGATGATGCAGCTCGTCGAACTGGTCCGCGGCTACAAGACGAGTGACCAAACCCTGGCCACCGCCCGGGAGTTCGCGGAGTCGGTGGGCAAGACCTGTATCGTCGTCAACCGCGACGTCGCCGGTTTCGTGACGACCCGTCTCATCTCGGCACTCGTCGTCGAGGCCACCAAGCTGTACGAATCGGGCGTGGCCACTGCCGAGGACATCGACCTCGCCTGCAAGCTGGGCTTCGGCCACGCCATGGGACCCCTGGCCACGGCCGACCTCACCGGCGTCGACATCCTGCTGCACGCCACCGGCAACATCTACACCGAGACCCAGGACGAGAAGTTCGCTCCGCCGGAGCTGATGCGCCGGATGGTTGACGCGGGTGACATCGGCCGCAAGAGCGGGCAGGGCTTCTACACGTACTGACACCGCAGGCCCCCACGGGGATCACCCTCTCGGGTGAATTCGGTATCGGTTCGCCAACGATCGGCAACCTGGCCGCTCTCCACGCAGTCAGAGGTTGCACAACCACAACGCGGAGTACACCAGCGACGCACTCTCGGGGAGCGCATATGCACATCAGGGGCGACCACGCCGAGCTGGTCGTCGGGGGCCGCCTCGACGTCCACAGCGCGGCGGACGCCCGTACGGTCCTGCACTCGGCAGTCGACGAAGGCGTCGGTGACCTGGTGCTCGACCTGTCCGAACTGGACTCCTGGGACGCCACCGGGCTCGGGGTGATCATGGGGGCACACCGGCGGGCCGGGCGGTGCGGCCGACGGCTGGTGCTGCGCGGGGTACCGCCGCAGATGCAGCGCCTGCTGGTGGCCACCCGCCTGCACCGGATCCTGGCCATCGAGGGCGGCATCGGGGTGGAGTCACTGCCCCGGGTCTGACCGGGCGGTGACCGGACCGGCACGGGTTTCGCCGACGCGACGCGGGTGACCCGGGGGACAGGCTCCCAGGGGTGAACGCCGACGAAACGTGCGTCGCGCGCAATCCTCACGAGACTGTGACGTCTCGGACGGCGTGGTACCCCGGCCTGTCGGAGATACTGACCAAAGGTTTAGGGTTCGGCTGCCCGCCGCCCTCAGGCCCTCGAGCGGGCACCGGACCAGAAGCGACAGCGCAGTGTGCGGCAAGGCCGGGAGGGGCTCAGGCACACGACGCTTTTGGGGGGCTTGGACCTATGGACCCGAACAACCCGGGACCCGAGCAGTACGGCCGGGACGGCGCTGGTGACGCGCCGGGCCGGCGACCGCCGCGGGACCCCATGACACCCGACTTCGGACAGCCGGCACCGGCACTCGCCCGTACCGTCCAGCTCGTGACGGGCGACTTCCTGCTCACCGTCAACCCCGTCGACGGCAGCGAGATCGAGGTCTGCCCGCCCGGGGAGCGGCCCGCGCGCCCGGCCAAGTACACCGCCGACGAGCGGAGCGACCACGAACGCGCGGCAAGGCCGCCCGTACCGCCGGGGCCCACCCAGCCACGGCTGCCGCTGCTCGAACGCCAGGAGGAGCGCGAGCGGCTGGTGCGGCTGCTCGCCCGGGGCCGCTCGGTACGGCTCACCGGACCCGCCGGCTCCGGCCGCACCACGCTCCTCGACATCGTCGCCGAGGACTGCGCGGATCTCGCGCCCGACGGTGTCGTACGCCTGACCGGCTACCGGCGCACGACTGGCGACCTGCTGTACGACCTCTTCGCCGCCGTCCACAAGGCGCCCGCACACCGGCCGGACCGGGAGGAACTGCTCCGGTACGTCCGCGAGATCGGCGCCGTGGTCGTCCTGGACGACCTGGAGTTCGGCGGCAGCGCGCTCGACGAGCTGCTGGACGCGACGCCCGAGTGCGCGTTCCTGCTCTCCGCCACGCCCGACGTGCCCGCGCCCTCCGCCGACTCGCAGGTGGAGGAGGTCTTCCTCGGCGGACTCGACCGCGCCGGGGGCCTGGAAATCCTCGAACACGCCGTCGGCCGCGACCTCACCGAGGAGGAGACGAACTGGGCGGGCGACCTGTGGTTCGAGTCCGAGGGACTGCCGCTGCGCTTCGTCCAGGCCGGGGCGCTGCTCAGGCAACGCGACCGGCGGCGGGCCGACGAGGGCGCCGTCGACGAGTTCGGCGTCTTCCAGGACGTCGACGTCCCCGTCGACGCGCCCTTCGACGCCGGGGACGACCGTGACGTGCCGCTGCCGTCGCTCGCCGAGGCCGCCGCACCCGCCCCGCTGCTCGCCGCCCGGCTCAGCGCCTCGGCGCGCGAGACGCTGAAGTTCGCGGTCGCGCTCGGCGGAGAGGTGCCCCACCAGACGCATCTGCCGGCCCTCGTCGACGACACCCACGCGGACGCGGCGCTCGCCGAACTCGTCGGCTGCGCCCTGGTCTCCCCGGTCGGCTCCCGCTACCGGCTCGCGGCCGGAGTGCTGACCCAGCTGGAGGCCGCCGGATACGCGACAGGTTCCGAGGAGTACGCGCTCAAAGCCGCCCAGCACTACTCCTGGTGGGCCGGGCACCCCTCGGTCACCCCGGAGAGGGTCTCAGCGGAGGCCGACGCCATACTGGCCGCGCTGACCGCCCTGGTGCCGGTGACGACGCCCCCCGCCGAGGGCGAGGAGAGCACGGCCGTACGACTGGCCCGGCAGGCGGCGCCCGCGCTGGCCGCGGGGCTGCACTGGGGCGCCTGGGAGCGGGCACTGCGTTCCGGCGCGGAAGCGTCCCGGCTGGCCGGCGAGGTGGGCGAGCAGGCCTACTTCCACCACGAGTTGGGCATCCTCGCGCTCTGCGGCGGACAACTCGACCGCGCCCGGGCCGAGCTGGAGACAGCCATCGGGCTGCGCGGCGCCCTCGCCGACAAGCGTGGCACGGTCGCGGGACGGCGCGCCCTGGCCCTGGTCGCGGACCGGTCCGGAGAGACACCGCCCGGCGTGCAGCTGCCCGCGGAACCGACGCCGCCGACCGGCTTCGTGGTGCCGGCGCCCCCCGCCGACCGGGCGCCACTGCTCACCCAGCAGATCCCGGCCCGCCCGGCCGGCGGCCTGCGGGGCGTGGCCAAGGGCACCCGGCGCAACCTGGTGGCCGCGGGCGCCGGGGCGGCGCTGGCCGCGGTGCTCGGCACGGTGGTGACGCTGGGCATGACGTCGAACAACGACGGCAAGGCCCCCTCGGACCAGGTCCGCGTGGGCCCTTCGGCAAGCCAGGGCACGGACAGCGGCGGCCTGGGCGCGGACAAGGCGGGGGACAGCGGCTCGGGCGGCAAGGGCGGCTCGGGCTCGGTGGGCGCGGCGACGGCGAAGGCTCCCGGCGGGACCGGCACGCCCGGTACCACGGGCAGCCCGACGCCGGGCATCTCGGACCAGCCGTCGGGGAATCCGACGGGTACGCACGGGACGACTCCGTCGAAGTCGCCGTCGAAGCCACCTTCCACGTCGCCCACGAAGTCGTGGACGCCGCCTACGAAGTCGTCGAGCCCCACCTCGACCCCTCCGGCGCCCACGGACTCCGGGCCGACCACATCCTCGTCGCCTACCGCGAGCACGCCGAGTACCTCCAACTCGGCCAGCGGCCCTTCCTCCAGCGCTCCCGCCACAACGAGCAGCTCGGGCAGCGCCCCCACCACCGGCTCCGGCACCCCGAGCGGCACAGGCACGGTGATGTAGGGGTCCGCCGACTCAAGAGGGCCGAGTCCGCCTCCCGGACCCGGCCCTCTGTCGTCGTACCGTCCGTCGGGACGAACCGCCCGTCAGAACAGGCGGAGCTTGTCGTCCTCGATGCCCCTCAGGGCGTCGTAGTCCAGCACCGCACAGCTGATCCCGCGGTCCGTGGCCAGCACGCGGGCCTGCGGCTTGATCTCCTGGGCCGCGAAGATGCCGCGCACCGGCGCGAGGTGCGGGTCGCGGTTCAGGAGCTCCAGGTAGCGCGTGAGCTGTTCCACACCGTCGATCTCGCCGCGCCGTTTGATCTCCACCGCGACGGTCTGCCCCTCGGCGTCCCGGCACAGGATGTCCACCGGCCCGATCGCCGTCATGTACTCACGGCGGATCAACGTGTAGCCCTCGCCGAGGGTCTCGATGCGGTCGGCGAGCAGTTCCTGGAGGTGTGCTTCCACGCCGTCCTTGATCAGCCCGGGGTCCACGCCGAGTTCGTGCGTGGAGTCGTGGAGGATCTCCTCCATCGTGATGATCAGTTTCTCGCCCGTCTTGTTGATGACGGTCCACACGCCGTTCTCGTCGCCCGTCCCCTCCTTCAGCGTGCAGGGCGGCGACATCCAGTTGAGGGGCTTGTAGGCACGGTCGTCCGCGTGGATCGAGACGCTTCCGTCCGCCTTCACCAGGATCAGGCGGGGAGCCGAGGGGAGATGGGCGGTGAGACGGCCCGCGTAGTCGACGGAGCACCGGGCAATGACGAGACGCATGGTCGGCAACGCTACTCGACGCCCCGGGCCGCACGCGATTCGACCTCGTGCGAGCCGGTCCCCGGAGCACCACCGTTTTTCCCGAGATGCCCCCGTTCGGCAATGGCTGGTTGTGTGCCCAGTGGGATTTCGCTGTGTTCGCATTTTCCTGGTGCCGCCATCGGCGGTTGCCTACCGTAGTAAACGGGAGGTCGCGGGGTGTGTACTCAGCGTGTTCGATATCGCGAACTCCCTTACCTGTCCATCAACCCCTGTTGTCTCGGGGTGCGAGAGGAGAACCCATGTCGCTCGACGTCTCACCGGCCCTACTCGAACAGGCCGAGCGAGGCGAGGTCGACGAAGCCGATTTCGTCGACTGCGTCCGGACCTCCCTGCCCTACGCGTGGGAGATGATCAGCTCCCTGGTGGCCCAGCTGAAGGTGGACGGCGGTGACTTCGCCGACAACCAGACGCCCCCGCCGGACGAGCAGGCACGTGGACAGCTGCTGCGCGCGCTCGCGAGCGACGCCATACGCGGTGCGTTGCAGCGGCACTTCGGAGTGCGCCTGGCGTTCCAGAACTGCCACCGGGTGGCGGTGTTCCCGCTGGACTCCTCGGTGGACGACACGCTGGCCCGCTTCACCTCGGTCCGCAGTCAGCTCCTCAACCAGTCGCCGGAGCTGCGTGACTGCTGACACCCACAGAGTCGTACGGCTTGCCGCTCCGTACGCGGGAGGTGCATCGGTTTCGGAGCGGCAAGCTCCCGCGTGAGTACCGCAGCGGCAAGCCCCTCCACCCGCGCACCGGCCCGGTGGGTTCAGCGGAGGTGGGGGAGCACTTCGGCGCCCAGCCGGCGGACGTTCTCCACCGTCGCCGCCAGGTCGCCGGAGCCCTCGACGAGCAGCGCGAAGCGTGTGATGCCGGTCCGCTCGGAGGTTGCCGCGAGCCGGTCGGCGCACAGCCGCGGGGTGCCCACCGGGTGCAGCCCGCAGAGCAGTTCGGTGTACGCGAGCGGGTCCCGCATGGCGCGGGCCCGCCCGTCCACCGTCACATGCGCGTCGAGCCCCTGTTTCAGCCAGCCCGGCATGGCCTTCGTCAGCGACTCGACGGCGTCGGTGCGCCGGTCGGCGATCTGGCAGACACCGGCCGAGACATGACCGGCGCCGGCGATCGCGTCACCGTCGACTCCGGCCGCCTGCGCATGACTCCGCCACAGCGCGACCATGTCCGCCTTCTCCTCGTCCCCCACGTGCATGCCGAGCAGCATCGGCAGCCCCCGCTCGGCCGCCAGCCGTACGCTCGCCGGCGATGTGCAGGCGACGACGACCTCCGGGCCCTCGGCGTCCGTGAGCGACTCCGACGGGCGGGGCACGACCGGGACTTCACGGAAGGTGAATCGTTCCCCCGCGGCGGCGACGGACGGTTCGCGCAGCCAGCGCACCAGCAGATCGAGTGATTCCGGGAAGCCCGTCTCGTACGCCTTCAGCCCCGTGCCGAACACCTCCAGGTCCACCCACGGTCCGCCGCGCCCCACTCCGAGCGAGAAGCGTCCGCCGGAGGTGATGTGCAGCAGCGCGGCCTGCTCACCGAGTGCCACCGGGTGCGCGGTGGGCAGGACGCTCACCGCCGTGCCGACCCGGATCCGGTGGGTGCGGCCCAGCAGGAGGGCGGCCAGCGTGATCGCCGAGGGGCAGGTCCCGTACGGCACGAAGTGGTGCTCGGCCAGCCACACCGTGTCCAGGCCCGCCTCCTCGGCGGCCTCCGCCGACCGCACCGCGCGGTGCAGCGCCTCCCCCTGGCCCTGTCCCGGAAACTGGGCCGCCAGTACAAAACTTCCAACGCGCATCGCACTTCCTGCTTTCCTGGCTCCGACGCGGAGCTCCCCCAAGCGGCATAACTGCCTGACATGTGCCCAAGTCACGGGTTGACGGAGAGATTTGCGGATTGTCTGCTGAATGGGCTGATGGGAGGGGGGATCCCTGGAGTTGATGACGTACGCGTACCCGTGTCGGCGCCGCGTAGGCTGGATACGGTCCCTGCTCCCTGTATAGCCCCGTGAGGTGTCCCGTGTCCCCGCGTCGCAACCGACCCAAGGGCTCAGGCTCGTCCGGCCGGAGCGCGGACGAGGACAGGGCGCGGTACGGCGGCTGGCAGTCCAGCGAGAGCTGGCAGGGCGAGGAGTGGAGCGTGCGCCATGTGGCGGGGGCGAGCGCCGAGGGCAAGACCTACCGGTGCCCCGGCTGCGACCAGGTGATCCCCTCCGGCGTCCCGCACGTGGTGGCGTGGCCCGAGTTCGGCGGGGTGGACGAGCGCCGGCACTGGCACAAGTCCTGCTGGAACGCGAAGGACCACCGCACCACGCGGGTGCGGCGGTCCCGTAACGCGCCGAAGTACTGAGGCCCTACACGTCGCGCCGCTCCAGCAGCAGCCACGCGCCGGCGAAGGCGACGGCCGCGAGGCCGAGGACGATCCACACCGGGTCCCAGCCCCTGGGGCCCGAGTTGCCCAGGGAGTCCCCGTACAGGGCGCTGAGCTGGCTCGGGATCGAGTACTCCAGCAGGAAGCTCTGCAGCCCCCGGAGCGACTCGGTGAACAGGAACATCGCGATGACCAGCGGGGCGAGCACCAGGCCGATCATGATGGTGATGGCGCCCGCCGAGTGCCGGATGATCGAGCCCACGAACAGCGAGAGCAGGCCGAGCAGCGCCACGTACAGGCCGATGCCGACCGTCCCCTTCAGCCATTCCATGCCGGTGGGCCGGGCCAGGCCGTAGCTCCTCAGCATGGCGGTCTGGATGATGGCGACGAGCAGTGCGGACACGGTCGTGATCACGAACGCCACGGCGAAGAACACGATCGCCTTCGCCACCAGCACCCTGGTCCGGCTCGGGCACGCGGTCATGGTCGTACGGATCATCCCGGTGCCGTACTCGGAGGCGGTGGTCAGCACGCCGAGCGTGATGATGCAGATGCTGCCGGTCAGGACGCCGCCGATGCCGAGGCCCAGCGGAGAGCTGCCCTGCAGGTGCGCGTCCGAGGCGGCGGCGATGGCGGCGAACAGCGTCCCGACGCCGATCATCAGGACGAGGAAGACGCCCAGTGTCCACATCGTGGAGCGCACCGACCTGATCTTCGTCCACTCCGAGGCGATCGCGTGTCCGAGATGGGTGCGCACCACCGGGATCGGCGAGGTGTAGGTGGGGTACGGGGAACCGGGTGCCGTCTGCCAGGTGGGCGCGGCCTGCGGCAGGGGAGGCTGGGGCGTGCTCATCGGGCGTCCTCGGACTTGGTCGGGTCGGCAGCGGGGGCGGGTGCGGGCGCGGATGCGTCGGCTGCGGTAGCCGGGGCCTGAACGGGCGGGGCGGCGGGGTCCGGTGCCTGGTCCTGGGGTGCCGGCTGCGCGTACGGGTTCGGCTGCTGCCCGGCGGCCGGGGCGGCGTACGGTCCCGCGGGCGGCTGCCCGGGCCCGCCCGGCATCGAGAACGGCTGTCCGCCCTGCTGCGGTGGCGGTGGCGCGTACCAGCCCGGCTGGCCCTGCCCCGGTACCGGGAGCGGCGGCTGGACGCCGGGCGGCAGCGGCTGCATCAGCCCCGCCTTCTGGTCGATGCTCGAGCGGTAGTCGACGGCTCCCTGCGTCATCCGCATGTACGCCTCCTCCAGCGACGCCTGGTGCGGGGACAACTCCCACAGGCGTACGTCGGTGTCGTGCGCGATGTCGCTGATGCGGGGCAGCGGCAGCCCGGTGACCCGCAGCGCGCCGTCCTGCTCGGGCAGCACGTGCCCGCCCGCCTCGGTGAGCGCGGCCGTCAGCTTCTCCCGCTGCTGCGGCTCGGTGTCGGGGGTGCGGACGCGGGCGAAGTCGGCGGAGTTGGCGGAGATGAAGTCCTTGACGCTCATGTCGGCGAGCAGCTGCCCCCGCCCGATCACGATCAGGTGGTCGGCGGTGAGCGCCATCTCGCTCATCAGGTGGGAGGAGACGAAGACCGTACGGCCCTCGGCCGCGAGCGACTTCATCAGGTTGCGGACCCACAGGATGCCCTCGGGGTCGAGGCCGTTGACGGGTTCGTCGAACAGCAGCACCTGCGGGTCGCCGAGGAGCGCGGCGGCGATGCCGAGCCGCTGGCCCATGCCGAGCGAGAAGCCCTTGGAACGCTTCCCGGCCACCTCCTGGAGGCCGACGACGGCGAGCACCTCGTCGACCCGGCGGGCCGGGATGCCGGAGAGCTGGGCCAGGGACAGCAGATGGTTGCGGGCCGCCCGGCCGCCGTGCACGGCCTTGGCGTCGAGCAGGGCGCCGACCTGGCGGGGGGCGTTGGGCAGCTTGCGGTACGGGTAGCCCCCGATCGTGACCGTCCCCGAGGTCGGGTTGTCCAGGCCGAGGATCATCCGCATGGTCGTCGACTTGCCCGAGCCGTTGGGCCCGAGGAAGCCGGTGACCGCCCCCGGCCGCACCTGGAAGGAGAGGTTGTACACAGCGGTCTTGTCGCCGTAGCGCTTGGTCAGGCCGACTGCCTCGATCATGCTCCGCACCCATCGCAAGGTTCAGGACAGCGGGGCACGCGCCCCCCGTAAGAGTTAGGAGGATATCGGTGCACTGACGGTTCCGCCCAAGGGGAGGTAAAACGCCCGGCGTCGGATGTCGCCGAAACGGCGCGAAGCCCTCCCCCACGTGAGTGGCGGAGGGCTTCGCGGATGTCCAGCCGGCGTGCGGCCCGTGTTACCGGGACTGCTGCGCCGGGACCCCGCGGGAGATCGGCTCGTCCTCGGTGGACGGGCTGCCCGTGGCGGCGACAGCGGCGCCCGTGAGCGTCGCCAGCATCTCGCGGACGTTGGTGAGCTGGGCGTTGATCGAGTCGCGACGGTTCGTCAGCGCCGCGAGCTCGCGCTCGGATTCGGAGCGGATGCGGTCGGCCTTGGCGTTCGCGTCCGCCACGATGTCCTCGGCCTGGCGCTGGGCGGTCTCCACCGTCTGGCGGGCGCGGCGCTCGGCGTCCGTGCGCAGCTTCTCCGCCTCCAGGCGCAGCTGCTCGGCGCGGTGCTCGATCTCCGCGAGGCGCTTCTCCGCCTTGGCCTGACGGGAGGCCAGGTCGCGCTCGGACTGCTCGCGGCGCTTGGCGAGGTTCGTCTCGAAGTCGGCGGCGGCCTGCGCGGCCTTGGCGCGGGTCTCCTCGAAGAGGGCGTCCGCCTCCTCGCGCTTGGACTGGGCGTCCTTCTGCGCCTCGGCACGCAGCTGGGCCGCGTCGCTCTTGGCCTTCTCGACGATGCGAATGCCCTCTTCCTCGGCCTTCGCCTTGCGGTCCGCGGCGAACGACTCCGCGTCGTTGCGCACCTGCTGGGCGGCCGACTCCGCCAGTTCGCGGTGCTGCTCGGCGGCGCGGCGGGCCTCCTCGCGCAGGTCCTTGGCCTCTTCCTCGGCGAGGCGGAGGATCTTCTCGACGCGCGCGCCGAGACCCGCGTACGACGGCTCGGCGTCGCTGACGGCGGCCTGGGCGTTCTGCGTCTCGAGGTGGAGCTCCTCGATGCGCTTCTCCAGGGCGGTGATGCGGGCGAGAGCACTGTCACGGTCGGAGACGAGCTTCGAGATCCGTTCGTCCACCTGAGCGCGGTCGTACCCACGCCGCACAAGCTCGAAGCCGTAGGGGGAAGTGTCGCTCATGGGGTTCCTGTCGAATGAGACCGGTGAGGTGATAGGGGAATCCTAGGGCGCAATGCGGCGTGTCATCGAGCGGATGCGTGTTTGATCTGGAGAATGACACTCCTTTTGGGTGGCTGAGCTGTCGGGGGGCTTGCCAGGACCTGTGCACGGCGCCCCGGCAAGCATAGAACCCCGCTTCTGGCTAGCCTTCTGACGCCTTGCCACCCGAACGAGGTGCCCCCACGGTGGCACCCGCCTTGACCCCCGCGTCCTTGCCGGCGGACGGCGCCTCGAACGACTCGAGTGCCTCCAGGACGTCCTGGACCCGGGAGATCTCCGCGTTGATGTCCTCCCGCCGGCGCACCAGGATCTCCAGCTCCCGCTTGCCCTCCTCAACGGCCTTGCGGGCCTCGCGGATCGCCTCCGCCTTGATCTGCTCGGCCTCGGCGACCAGCGTGGCCTTCTTCTGCTCGGCCTCCTTCAGCAGGCCCTCGGCCTTCTTCACCGCGGCGATACGGACCTTGCCCGCCTCCGAGTTGGCCTCCGACAGGATCTCCTTCGCCTGCGCCTTGGCCTTCTCCAGCTGCTCCTCGGCGGCCTTGACCAGTGCGTCGCAGCGCTCGCCCGCCGACTTCATCGCCTCGGCCGACTCGCGCCGCGCCCGCTCGTGCAGCTCCTCGATCTCGGCGGTGATGCGCTCGCGCAGCTCCTCCGCGCGCTCGCGGATCTGGGTGGCGTCCCGGCGCGCACCGACGAGCAGTTCGTCCGCGTCCGCCCTGGCCCGCTCCACCAGCATGTTGCCCTCGACCGTGGCCTCGGCGACCAGACGGTCGGCCTCCTTGCGGGCGGCGCCCACCATCGTGTCGGCCTGTGCCTCCGCGTCCGCCGTCGTCTTGTGCGCGCTCTGCTGGGCCTCCGACAGCAGCTTGTCGGCCTCGGCGGCGGTCTCCGTGATGAGCTTGTCCACCTGCTCGGCCGCCTCGGAACGCCGCTTGTTGGCGTCCTTGCGGGCCTCGTCCAGGGTGCGCTCGGCCTCCTCGCGGGCCGCCGTCGTGATCCGCTCGGCCTCCGCCTCCGCGTCGGCCTTGACCCGCTCCGACTCGGTGCGGATCCGCTCGGCGTGCGCCTGTGCGGAGCCGACCGCCTCGGCGGCCTCGGCGCGCAGCCGCTCCGCCTCGTCGGTGGCGTCCGCGAGCAGCTTCTCCGCCTTGGCCACGGACTCCGCGCGCACCCGCTCGGCCTCGGCGGCGGTCTCCGTGGTGAGCCGCTCGGCCTCCGCGCGCGCCTCGGTGATGAGGGTGTCCGCCTGCGTGGCCGCGTCCGACCGGATCCGGTTGGCGTCCTCGCGGGCCTCCGCACGGGTGCGCGCGGCGGCCTGGTCGGCCTCGGCGAGGGTGTCCGAGGCCTCGGTCCGCACCCGCTGGGCATGCTCGGCGGCGTCCGAACGCAGCCGCTCCGCCTCGGCGATCGCGTCCGCGACCGTACGCTCCGCGAGCGACTTGGCCGCCTCCGACTCCTCGGCGGCCTGCCGCCGGAGGCGGCCCGCGTCCTCGGTGGCCCGCTCCCGCTCCGCGTAGGCGTCGGCGCGGACCCGGTCGGCCTCCTCCTGCGCCTCGGTGCGCGTACGCTCCGCCGCGTGCTCGGCGGCCGAGCGCAGGCCGGTGATCTCCTCCTGCGCCTGCTCGTGCAGCCCGGCCACGGAGTCCCGCACCTGCTGGGCGTGCTGTTCGGCCGCCGACACCATCTCGGTGGCGCGCCGGTCGGCCTCCTCCACCAGCCGTACGGCCTCGGCCTGGGCCTCCTCGACCCGGGCGCGCGCCACCGCGAGCAGCTCCTCGCTCTGCTCCCGGGCCCGCTCCCGCTCCTGGTCGGCCTCCTGGCGGGCGGCGCCGAGGAGCTCCTCGGCCTCCCGGCGGCGCCGGGTGGCCTCCTCCTGGGCGGCGGCCAGCGTCTCCGACGCCTCCGTGCTCAGCCGCTCCGCCGCGGCCTGCGCCTCCGCGCGGACCCGGTCGGCGGTGTCCTGCGCCTCCGACTTCAGCCGCTCGGCCTCGGCCGCCGCCTCGGACCGCAGGCGTACGGCGATGGCCTCGCCCTCGGCGCGCGAAGCGGACGCGTCCGAGGCTGCCTCCGTGCGCAGCCGCTCCGCCTCGGCCTCGGCCTGCGCCTGCAGCGTACGAATGCGCTCGGAGGACTCCGTGCGCAGACGCTCGGTCTCCTCGGCGGCCTCCCGGCGGAGCCGCTCGGCCTCGGCGCGGGCGTCGGCGAGGGCCTGCTCGGCCGAGGCGAGCCGCTGCTCGGCCTCCGACTGCAGGCGGGCCAGCTCCTCGGCGGCCTCCGCGCGGCGGGCCTCCACGGCCCGCTCGCTCTCCTCGCGCAGGGCGCGCGCGACCTTCTCGGCCTCCTCCTTGATGGCGTCCGCCAGCTCGACGGCCTCGGCGCGCTGGGTCTCGGCCTCCTTGCGGGTGCGCTCCAGGGCTTCCTCGGCCTGGCGGCGCAGCATCGAGGCGCGCTCGATGGCCTCCGTGCGGACCTTCTCGCTGTCGGCGGTGGCGGTGGTGCGCAGCTCGTCCGCGTCGGCCTTCGCCTTGGCGAGCAGTTCCTCGGCGGTCCTGGCCGCCTCCTCGATCTGCTGGACGGCCTCGCGGCGCGCCTCCGCGCGGATCTTCTCGCCCTCGGCGACCGCCTCGGCGCGCAGCTGCTCGGCCTCGCCGCGCAGCCGGCGGGCCTCCTCCTGCAGCTCGACCGTCTTGGCGCGGTACTCCTTGGTGTCATCCTTGGCCGCGCCCTTGAGCTGCTCGGCGATGTCGTGCGCCTCGGCGCGCAGCCGGTCCGCCTCGGCCTCGGCCTCCTTGCGGATCCGGTCGGCCTCCTCGGCGGCGGCCTTGGTGGTCGCCGCGGCGTCCTGGGACGCCTTGTTGAGGACCTCCTCGGCCGTACGGGCCGCCTTGCCGAGCTGGGAGGCGGTCTCCTCGGCCGTGATCGTACGGGCCTTCTCGGCGGCCTCCGCGACGATCTTCTCGGCCTCGGCGCGCGCGTCCGCGACGACCTGCTCGGCCTCGGCCTTGGTGGCTTCGGCCTCCTTGGTGGCCTCGCTGACCAGCCGGGCGACCTGCTCCTTGGCCGTACGGGTGCGCTGCTCGCCCTCCGTCTCGGCGCTCGAAAGGGCCTTGGCGGCGGCTTCCTTGGCCTCCGCGACGAGCTTGTCGGCCTGGGCGCGCGCCTCGCGCAGCGCGGTCTCCGCCTCGGCCATCCGCTGCTCGGCGGCACGGCTCAGCTCGGACGCCTGACGACGGGCGGCCTCCGACTCGCTCGCGGAGGAGGAGCGCAGCTGCTCGGCGTGGTCGGTGGCCTCCTGGGCCTGGGTGGAGGCGGCGTTCAGCAGCCGCTCGGCGTCCGCGCGGGCCCGGCGCAGGATCTGGTCGGCCTCCGCGCGGGCGGCCTCGGCGTCACTCTGCAGTCGCTGCCGGGCCTCGGTGACCAGTCGTTCGGCCTCGGCGCGGGCGGCGGCGAGGGCCTGCTCGGCCTCGGCGCGGGACTCCTCGACCAGGCGGCGGGCCTGGGCCTCGGAGCGGGCGCGCAGCTGCTCCGCCCAGGCCACGTTCTCGTTGACGTGCGACTCGACGGTCGCCCGGCGCTCGGCCAGCTCCTGGTCGAGCTGCTGGCGGCGGGCGACCGCCTCCGCGTGCAGTTCCGCCTGCAGGCGGGCGGCCTGCTCGGCGTGCTCCTGGAGGATGCGCTGGGTCTGGGCGCGGGCCTGGCTCAGCTCGCGCTCGGCCTCCGCCCGCAGCTGGTCCGCCTGCATCTGGGCGGTGCGCAGCATCTGCTCGGCCTGGTAGCCGATGTCGGCCCCGTCGTACGCGGGACGGGACATGAGGGTGCGGCGCGCCTCGTGCAGCTTGGCGCGCAGCACCTCGACCTGGTAGCCGAGGTCCTCGGCGTGCTGGATCGCCTTTTCCCGCTCGGTCTTCAGCCGCTCCATCTCGGCCTCGAACCGAGAGAGGTGGTCGACGTCAGCCGCCGGCTCTCGCTCCTGGCGTTCGTAGCCCCGCACTGCGCGGTCCCATCCGTCCCCTGGTCGCAAGTCTCTCCAAACGAGCTCCGTCCATCCGCCGAACGGGGCCCCCGGGGAATGGTGTCAGATCAACGGCAGAGCATGGGCTGCTGCCCCGGCGCTCGTCCCCCGAAACCCGGACCCCGGCACGTCCCGCCGGTGTCACGGCGGGACCCGGTCGCCCTGGTGGAGCGGCGACCGCCCCCAACCCTACCGGCCCTTATGTACGGGAGTCAGTGCTCAGGTGTCTCAACGGCCGCCGATGTGACCAGTTCTGTGAGAACACCGTGGCAGTCCTTGGGGTGCAGGAAGGTGATGCGCGAGCCCATGGAGCCGCGCCGCGGCTCCTCGTACAGCACGCGCACGCCCTTGTCCCTGATCCCGGCGGAGTCGCCGTCCACGTCCGCCGTGCCGAAGGCGATGTGGTGCACGCCCTCGCCGTTCTTCGCGAGCCACTTGGCGACGGTGGAGTCCTCCCGGATGGGCTCCAAAAGCTGCAGGTAGGAGGCACCGCCGTCGTCCGTGTTGTTGATCTTCAGCATGGCCTCGCGGACACCCTGTTCCTCGTTGACCTCGGTGTGGAACACCGAGAATCCGTACGTCGAGGTGTAGAACTCGACGGTCTTCTCGAGGTCGAAACAGGCGATTCCGATGTGGTCGATTCGCGTCAGCATGGATTCAGTGCAGCGCTCCTGCCGTGGTTACGCAACGTGCGCGCGATCACACTGACAGCCCGGTGACGGTTTGCCCTACCGCTCAGTACATTCGAAGTAAACCCTCGTTCACTCCTCGGCTGTGCAAGCCGGAAGGGGATCGCAGCTCATGTCTGGAACGAACAGCACGACCAGCGTCATCGTCGCGGGTGCGCGCACCCCGATGGGGCGGCTGCTCGGCTCGCTGAAGTCCTTCTCCGGAGCCGACCTCGGCGGCTTCGCGATCAAGGCCGCCCTCGACCGTGCGGGGATCGGTGGCGACCAGGTGCAGTACGTCATCATGGGCCAGGTGCTCCAGGCCGGGGCGGGGCAGATCCCGGCACGTCAGGCCGCGGTCAAGGGCGGCATCCCGATGAACGTCCCGGCCCTGACGATCAACAAGGTCTGTCTGTCGGGCCTGGACGCGATCGCGCTCGCGGACCAGTTGATCCGTGCGGGTGAGTTCGACGTGATCGTCGCGGGTGGCCAGGAGTCCATGACCAACGCCCCCCACCTGCTGCCGAAGTCCCGTGAGGGCTTCAAGTACGGCGCGGTCCAGATGCTCGACGCGATGGCGTACGACGGGCTGACCGACTCCTTCGAGGGCGTCGCCATGGGCGAGTCCACCGAGAAGCACAACACCCGCCTCGGCATCGGCCGCCAGGAGCAGGACGAGATCGCGGCCCTCTCCCACCAGCGGGCCGCCGCCGCCCAGAAGAACGGCATCTTCGAGGCGGAGATCACCCCGATCGAGATCCCCCAGCGCAAGGGCGAGCCGGTCGTCTTCAGCAAGGACGAGGGCATCCGCGGCGACACGACGGTGGAGTCGCTGGCCAAGCTGCGGCCCGCGTTCAGCAAGGACGGCACGATCACGGCCGGCTCCTCCTCGCAGATCTCGGACGGTGCGGCGGCCGTGGTCGTGATGAGCAAGGCCAAGGCGCAGGAGCTGGGCCTGGACTGGATCGCGGAGATCGGCGCCCACGGCAATGTGGCGGGGCCGGACAACTCCCTGCAGTCCCAGCCGTCGAACGCGATCCTGCACGCCCTGAAGAAGGAGGGCCTGGAGGTCGCGGACCTCGACCTGATCGAGATCAACGAGGCCTTCGCGGCGGTCGCCGTGCAGTCAATGAAGGACCTGGGTGTTTCCATCGAAAAGGTGAATGTCAATGGCGGTGCCATTGCCCTGGGTCACCCGATCGGGATGTCCGGGGCCCGGCTCGTGCTGCACCTGGCCCTGGAGCTGAAGCGGCGCGGCGGCGGCGTCGGCGCGGCGGCGCTGTGCGGGGGCGGCGGCCAGGGTGACGCGCTGATCGTGCGGGTACCCAAGGCCTGAGCTGTTTGTACGTCTGACTCGAACGGAGCTGTGATGCAGGACGTCTCCTCGCTGGTGGCCCAGGCCAGGGAAGGCCGGCCGCGTGCCGTGGCCCGGCTGATCTCCCTGGTGGAGGGGGCGTCCCCACAGCTCAGGGAGGTCATGGCGGCGCTGGCCCCGCTGACCGGCAACGCGTACGTGGTGGGCCTCACGGGGTCGCCGGGCGTCGGCAAGTCCACGTCCACGTCGGCGCTCGTGACCGCGTACCGCAAGCAGGGCAAGCGGGTCGGCGTGCTCGCCGTCGACCCGTCCTCGCCCTTCTCGGGCGGCGCGCTGCTCGGCGACCGGGTGCGGATGTCGGAGCACGCCTCCGACCCCGGCGTCTACATCCGCTCGATGGCCACGCGCGGCCATCTGGGCGGCCTGGCGTGGGCGGCCCCGCAGGCAATCCGGGTGCTGGACGCGGCGGGCTGTGACGTCGTCCTGGTGGAGACGGTCGGTGTCGGCCAGTCGGAGGTCGAGATCGCCTCCCAGGCGGACACGTCGGTGGTGCTGCTGGCCCCCGGGATGGGCGACGGCATCCAGGCCGCGAAGGCGGGCATCCTCGAGATCGGTGATGTGTACGTCGTCAACAAGGCCGACCGGGACGGCGCGGACGCCACCGCCCGCGAGCTGAACCACATGCTGGGGCTGGGCGAGTCCCGGGCCCCCGGTGACTGGCGCCCGCCGATCGTGAAGACGGTGGCGGCGCGCGGCGAGGGCGTGGACGAGGTCGTCGAGGCGCTGGAGAAGCACCGGGCGTGGATGGAGGAGCGCGGAGTCCTGGCGGAGCGCCGCCTGGCCCGCGCGGCCCACGAGGTCGAGACGATCGCGGTGACGGCCCTGCGGGAGCGGATCGGCGACCTGCACGGCGACCGCCGCCTGAGCGCGCTGGCGGAGCGGATCGTGGCGGGGGAGCTGGACCCGTACCGGGCGGCGGACGAACTGGTGGCGGGGCTGACCCAGAGCTGACGGAGGCGGGGCTGACGCAGAGCTGACGGACAAGTGTGTGGTCGGCGGCCCCGGTGCGTTGATACCTTGATCCGCATGTTCCGCCTCTTGGCCTAGGGCCCGCCCAGCACCGCGATCGACGAGCAGCAGCGGCTGTGGTCGGCGCGGCGCCCCGGCGTCCCCTATCGCCTCGAGTCGAGGAACTTCCGCGTGTCTGCGCCTCTTTCCACTGCTTCCGAGCGGCCCACCTATGCCGCCGTTCTCCGTGTCCCGCACGTCCGCCGTACCTTTGCCGCCTCTCTGGTCGCGCGGCTGCCGTATGGGACGGTCTCCCTCTCCGTGATGCTCTCCGTGACGCGGGCGACCGGGTCCTATGCCGTGGCCGGCACGGTCCTGGCGCTGTTCGGCGCCACCGCGGTCCTGCTGTCACCGCTGCGGGCGGCGCTCGTCGACCGCTACGGGCCCCGGCGGGCGCTCCTGCCGATGGCACTGCTGTACGCCGGGGCCCTGAGCCTGCTGGCCGCGGTGACCTGGCGGCCCGGTGCGCCGGCGCTGCTGCCGGCCGCCCTGGCCACGGCCGCCGGGGCCTGTGCGCCCCCGCTCGGGCCCACTCTGCGGGCCTTGTGGGGCGGGCTCTTCGACGACCGCCGGCTGGTGAAGCGGGCGTACGGACTGGACGCCGTGGCCGAGGAACTGACGTTCGTCGCGGGGCCGCTGCTGGTCGGCGCGCTGGTCCGCTACGCGCCGCCGGCGGCCGGGGTGGCGCTGAGCGCGCTGCTGGTGACGGCGGGGACGATCGCCTTCGTCACCTCCCCGGCGGTGCCCGGAGTGCGGCCGTCCGCGGAGCGCCCTTCGCGTTCGAAAGGGCGGCTGCGGGGTGCGCGGGGGCTGGTGGAGCCCGTGCTCGTGGCCGGAGGAGTGGGACTGGCCGTCGGCGCGCTGGACCTCCTGGTCATGGCCTTCGCCGAGCAACGTCGATATGGCGACGACATCGTGGCCTGGGTGCTTGCGGCACTGTCCGCGGGCAGCGCGGCCGGCGGGCTGCTGAACGGCGCGGTGGAGTGGCGGGGGAGCCCTCGGGTGCGCCTGCCGCTGCTGGGCGCGGGTCTGGGGCTGGCCGTGGCGGCGGCGGGGTTCGCACCGGGCCTCGGCGTCCTCGCGGTGACGGTGATCTGCGCGGGCCTGTTCATCGCCCCCGCCCTGACGACGTCGTACCTGCTCGCGGACGAGTCGGCCCCGGAAGGCTCCCGCACCCAGGCGGGCGCCTGGGTGAACACGGCTGTCAACGCGGGCATGGCGGGCGGCTCGGCGGCCGTGGGGGCGCTGCTGGGGCGACTGCCGCTGGGGTGGTGTTTCGCGGTGTCGGGGGGAGTGACCCTGACGGCCGCGATGGCGGCGCTCGCGGCTGCGGCACCCGCCCGGCGCCGGTGAGCGACCGTGGTCACGCCCAGCCCCGGCTCCGGGTGCCCCTCAGCAGCCTCCGCTCAGCTCCGACGGGCGGAAGCCCTTACGGCTTGCCCCGCTGCCCGCGCAGATGCTCCGCGATGGGTCGCAGGGACTTGTGCAGGTGTTCCAGGTCGTCGGGGGACAGCAGGTCGATGAAGTGGCGCCGCACGGACGCCACGTGGTGCGGCGCGACCTTCTTCATCGTCTCCAGGCCGTGGTCCGTCAGGACCGCGTACAGACCCCGGCGGTCGGACTCGCAGTTCTCGCGGCGCACCAGGTTCGCGTTCTCCATACGGGTGATCTGGTGCGAGAGGCGGCTCTTGGACTGGAGGGTGGCGGCGGCGAGGTCGCTCATCCGCATGCGCAGGCCCTCCGACTCCGAGAGGTTCACCAGGATCTCGTAGTCGTTGATGGTCAGGCCGAACGGCTGCAGATCCCTTTCCAGCTGGTAGGTCAGCAGCTTGTTGACCTCCAGGTGAGTGCGCCAGGCGCACTGTTCCGCATCCGTCAGCCAGCGCGTGGCCGTCTCGGTCTCCATGAATGAAGTCTACCTAAAAGGTTGAAAGGCGAACTAGTGAGGGTGGTGTGACTGTGCGCACGCGTTCGACGTCACACTCCGCAGACTACCGCTCACAGCCCGAAGCGACGCTGGAGGTCCCCCAGCTGTCCGGGAAGACGCGGTGTCCCCGGCTGCCCGTGGTGGCCGGGTACCCCACCGCCGCCAGGTACGCCGGGCTCCTGCGGAACCAGCCCCGTGTCCTGCTCGGCCATCAGGGTTTCCGAGGACTGCAGCAGCACCGTTCCCGCCCCGACGAACTCGAACTGGTGCTCTTCGCCGGACGCCCCGCCCAGGCCCGTCATCGCACGTAGACCGCCCCATACGCCCGTGAGGTAGCCGTGGTCGTAGTGGTGGCACGGCGACGGGCAGTCGGCCCAGCCGACCAGCGCCTGCGGGTCCACCCGGATCGGGGGTTCCATGAACACCACCGGACCGTTGGACGCGGCCACGAACTTCCCGGTTCCGATCAGGGTGAGGAAGCCCGGAATGATCGACTGCTTCAGCGACAGACTTGGCTGAAAAGCGAGGAGATTGCCCGAGCGAATGGTCAGGTTGCCGTCGTCGAGGTCGTACGAATTCACGTCGAAGGCCCGGTCGGCGAGCAGCATCTTGCCCGAGCCGGCCGCCACCACCCAGTCGCTCGCGTGCAGTGGCGAATGGAACGACGTACGGACGAGGCGGTCCAGACGGCCGTGACCGATGCCGTTGAACTCGATCGAGCCGTAGTAGGCGATCATCTTGCCCTTCTGCAGGAACCACTGGCTCCCCTTGAGCTCCACGCAGAAGGTGTACTTGTTGACGTTGTCGTCGGCCGGCAGCGTCATCGGGTCGAACACGACGGGCCCCGCGCCCGGGTAGGTGGTCACAGCTTCTCCTCCGACGCCTGCACGTACACCACACCACTGCCGCTCAGCTCCAGCTGGAACGCCTCTCCGGAGCCGCGGCCCACCATGTCGCGCCAGCCGAGCGCCGTGGACAGCTTGTTGCGGACGTCGCCGTGGTGCGCGACATACGCCTGGGGGTCGACGTGGACCGGGCGCTGCGGGGTGATCGGCACCTCGAAGACGCCGCCGTGCGCCATCACGGCGACCGCGCCGTGCCCCGTCAGGGTGGTGGTGAACAGCCCCTGTCCGGTGACCTGGCCGCGTACCAGGCCCATCACACCGCCCTGCGAGCCCATGAACATCGTGCCCTGCTGCAGGGTGCCCTCGAAGGCGAGCAGCCGGTCCGCCTCGACGTACAGCGTGTCACCGGTCAGGTTGATCACCTGGATGTGGTGGCCGCCGTGCCCGAACAGCACCGTGCCGCTGCCCTCCACGGTCATCAGCGGCGTCGCCTCGTTGGCGATGCGGCGGCCGATCATCGACATGACCCCGCCCTGACCGCCCTGGATGTTGGGGGTGAAGGAGACGTCGCCCTGGTAGGCGAGCATCGCGCCCCGCTGGCTGAAGAGCCGCTGTCCGGGGACCACCGTCGCCTCGATCATCTTGGAGTTCACTTCGCGGAAGGCCATGTCACAGATCCCCCGCGATCGTGTTGCGCTCGCTGGGCTGCACGTAGACCAGTCCGTCCCCCTCGAAGCGGATCTGGAAGGCCTCGCCGCCGCCCTCCCCGAGGAACGTGCGGAACGTCACGCCCGACTGGAACGACTGTCGCAGATTGCCCTGGTGTGCCACATACGCGCCGGGGTCGACGGTCAGCGGGTACTGCGCGCTCACCCGCAGCACCACCGCCGGGCCGTCCGACATGATCGCCGCCTGGCCGTGGCCCTCCACCGTCGTCGTGAACAGGCCGTTGCCCTGCGAGGCGCCGCGCAGGCCGGTGAACGTCGTGCCCGTGCGCAGGCCGGCGTCCGTCGCGAGGAGGTTGCTCGACTCGACGTACAGTTTGTCCCCCTGGAGGCTGACGAGGTTGATCTCGGAGGCACGGTCCGCGAACCAGCACGTCCCGTGACCCTTCACCTCCATCACGGTCATCTGCTCGCCGGTGAGCCGCCGGGTCACCATCCCCCGGATGCCCTCACCGCCGCCGGTGAGCTTCTTGAAGGTCATCTGTCCGTCGTACGCGACCATGGAGCCGTTCTTCGCCTTCACGGCGTCCCCGGTCATGTCGACGGCCAGCACCTTGCTGCCTTGGAGTCGGAACATCGCCACGGAGCGAAGGTAACGGCCGGGCGGGTGGAGCGGACAGAGCCGCGAGGTGGATCCCGACCCTGAGCGCACCCTCAGGGGTACGGTTTGCCACAATGGGGAGCGCTTGTGCGTGCGTTCACAAAGCGTGGACGATCCTCCCACCGAAGGTGATCCGTGGACATCAAGACCGCCACCGCCCTCCGCCGCCTCCGCCTGGTCTCGGCCCCGGAGGCCGTTTCCTTCCTGCTGCTGCTCCTCTGCTCCGTGCTGAAGCGCACCACGGACTTCAACGCCGTGCCGGTCATGGGCTCGATCCACGGCATCCTCTTCATCCTGTACGTGATCTTCTGGGCGGACGCCTGGAACCGCGCCAAGTGGCCGCTGCGGACCGCCGCCGTCTACTTCGTCCTGTCCGTGCTGCCGACCGGCGGCTTCTTCGCGGAGCGCAAGCTGCGTCGCGAGGCCGAGGACGCCGTCATCGCCGCCCGCGCCCGCAAGGAAGGGATCGTGAACGCATGATCGTCGCCTTCTCCGTGACGCCGCTCGGCGTCGGCGAGGACGTGGGGGAGTACGTCGCCGACGCCGTCCGGGTCGTACGGGAGTCGGGTCTGCCGAACCGCACCGACGCCATGTTCACCTCGATCGAGGGGGAGTGGGACGAGGTGATGGCCGTGGTGAAGCGCGCCGTCGCGGCGGTCGAGGAGCGGGCGCCGCGTGTCTCCCTGGTCCTCAAGGCGGACATCCGTCCGGGTGTGACGGACGGCCTCACCTCCAAGGTGGAGACGGTGGAGCGGCACCTGGCCACGGGATGACGCCCCGCGCGACGACGGCCGCCTGACGGCGAAACCCGATCAAAGACCCCAACCCCGGCCCAGGGCCGGGGTTTTTCCTTGTGGCCGGCCTTTGAGCGATCGCTCAAGTCTCCGGTACTCTCGGACAATCCGTTTGAGCGACTGCTCAAAAATTTCAGTCGGCCAGGGGAACCAGGGGGATCCACCATTGGGGCTCTACATAGAGGCACACATCCGGGCCGACCTCGACGAGCTGTGGGAACGCACGCAGGACCCCGCGCAGCACCGGCGCTGGGACCTCCGTTTCACCGAGATCGACCACCTGCCGGGCGCGGCGGGCGAACCCCGGCGCTTCCGGTACGCGACACGCGTCCTGCCCTTCCTGACGGTGTCCGGCACTGGCGTGTCGGCGGGGGAGAAGACACGACCGGACGGTACCCGCACCTCCGCGCTGCGGTTCTCCTCGCCGCACCCGTTGTCGCTGATCGCCGAGGGCAGCGGCTACTGGCGCTACGTCCCCGACGGCGAGGGCGTCCGCTTCCTGACCGGGTACGACTACCGGCCGCGCTGGGGCGCCTTCGGCTCCCTCGCCGACCGCCTGGTCTTCCGGCCCCTGATGGGCTGGGCCACGGCCTGGTCCTTCGACCGCCTGCGCCTGTGGCTGGAGCGAGGGGTCACACCGGAGCGCGCGCTCGTGAACTGGCTCGCGGAACAGGCCGCCCGCGCCCTGCTCGTCGCGGCCGCCTGCACGGGCCTCGCCCTGAACTCCTTCCCCCGCCTCTTCGGCCCCTTCGCGGCGGCGATGGCCTACCCGTGCGCACTGCTGCTGGTCGTCGCCATCCCGCTGGCCCTGTTCAAGGCACCCCTGCCCGGCACCCCGGCCGCCCGCCGCTGTCTGCGCACCCCGCCCACCCGCCTGGGGGCACCCCGTCTCCTCGCCACCCTGGAGCGGCCGTCATGACCTCGATCTTCCGGACGGTGATGGGCGCGGAATTCGACCGGCTGCACCCGGAGCTGCGGCGCCGCTTCTCCGTGGGGCTGGCGACCGGCGAGGCGTGCACGGGGCGCGGCGTGATGGACCGCATCTGGCACGGCAAGGGGCTGGTGAAGCCGTTCCTCGTGCTGGGCGGCACCCGGAACATCCTCCTCCCGCGCCAGGGGCGCGACGTCCCCTTCGTCATCGAGAACATCCCGTACGCCGACACCTTCGGCCGTGAGACGGTGACGTTCGTGCGCACCTTCGACCTCCCCGGCCGGGCCCGCCGCTTCGATGCCCAGATGGTGCTGAGCCCCAAGGGCGACCGCGTCCTGGACTACCTCGGCACCCACCAGCACCTGGCGAGCGAGCTGCACTTCTCGGCGCAGCCGGACGGGTCGCTGCTGATCCGTTCCGGCGAGCACCGGTTCCGGGAGGGGCCGGTGGACGTGCGCGTGCCGGAGGCCATCGGTGGGCGGGCGGAGGTCCGGGAGTCGTTCGACGAGTCGACGGGACGGTTCCGGATCCGGGTGCGGGTCGTGAACCGGTACGTCGGCCCGTTGTTCGGCTATGAGGGGTCGTTCACGGCCTCGTACGCGGATGTCGGCGTGTGCGGGGTGCGCCCCGGGCTGCGGCCGGTGCGGGAGGAGGCGCGGGCGTGAGCGAGGCGACGAAGGCCAAGCTGCTTCAGGGGGCGCTGCGCGCGCTCACCGAGCAGGGGATCGCCAAGACGTCCGCGCGGACGATCGCGGCGGCCGCGGGCGTCAACCAGGCGCTCGTCTTCTATCACTTCGGCTCGGTGGACGAGTTGCTGGCGGCCGCATGCCGGTACGGAACGGAACAGCGGGTGGCCCGCTACCGGGAACGGCTGGACGCGATCGACTCGCTCGGTGAGCTCCTCGCCTTCGGCCGGGAGATGCACGAGGAGGAGAAGGCGGCCGGGCACGTGGCGGTGCTCGGCCAGCTGCTGGCCGGCGCGCAGACGCATCCCCGTCTCGCGCCGGCGACGGCCGCGGGACTCGACCTGTGGATCGTGGAGATCGAGCGGGTCCTGGAACGGGTCCTCGCGGCGACGCCGCTCGGGGAATTCGCCGACGCGAGGGGGCTCGCACGCGCCGTGTCGGCGTCCTTCGTGGGGATCGAGCTCTACGAGGGCGTGGACCCGGAAGGGGCGGGCGCGGCGCTCGGCGCCCTCGACCAGCTGGCCCGTCTCGTGGCGGCGCTGGAGGACCTGGGCCCGGTGGCCCAGCGGGCGGTCCGCCACACGCTGCGCCGGGCGTCGCGCACCCGGGGTGCCCGCCCCGAGGGTCCCCCGCTCAGCGCCCCTGCTCCACGTACTCCTTGAAGTGCTGCAGATCGCTGCGGACCAGCCGTTCTATGGCGCTCGCCTGGGCGAAGCCCCTCGGGCCGCCGAACGTCTCCCTGACCGCGCCAGGGTCGTATGCGAGCCGCGCCTGAACCCGGGTGTGGTCCTTGTCGATCGACTGCAGCGAGAAGGAGCCCTTCAGCTCAGGCTCGCCCGTGGTGTGCCACTCCATCACGCGTTCCCCGCCGCGGTCGGAGACCTCCGCCTCGATCTCCCGGGCCCGGCCGCCCGCCTCGACGTCCAGATGCGCCCGGCCGCCCGCCTCCGTACGGGCGTCCCGCAGTCCGTCCACGAAGCGCGGATAGTTCTCCACCCGGTGCAGGTTCTCCCAGGCCGTGTCGATCGGGACTCCGACATCCACGTGTTCTTCGAGGGTGCTCATGGCTCACCTCCGTGTCCGGTTCGTCCCCCTTCTGCTTCCAGTGTGCGCCCGGTGGCAGCCCGTGGACCGAAAAGCGAGACGGGGCTGACCAGCATGTGACCGGCCGGTAAGGTCGATGGCGTGCCGAAGCCCCTCAGTCTGACCTTCGATCCCATCGCCCGCGCCGACGAGCACTGGCAGCAGCGGTGGGGAAACGTGCCGTCCATGGCCGCGATCACCTCGATCATGCGGGCGCAGCAGATCCTGCTCGCGGAGGTCGACGCGGTGGTGAAACCGTACGGACTGACCTTCGCGCGGTACGAGGCGCTGGTGCTGCTCACCTTCTCCAAGGCGGGCGAGCTGCCCATGTCCAAGATCGGTGAGCGGCTCATGGTGCACCCCACGTCGGTCACCAACACCGTGGACCGCCTGGTCAGGTCCGGCCTGGTCGCCAAGCGGCCCAATCCCAACGACGGCCGCGGCACCCTCGCCTCCATCACCGACAAGGGCCGCGAGGTCTGCGACGCGGCCACCCGGGACCTGATGGCGATGGACTTCGGGCTCGGCTGCTACGACGCGGAGGAGTGCGCCGAGATCTTCGCGATGCTGCGTCCGCTGCGGATCGCCGTGGGGGACTTCAAGGAGGACTAGGGGACTTCAAGGAGGACCAGAGGGCCTCGGACGGATCTCCGCGGGCATACCCCGGGCCCCGTACGGCGCCGGGGTGCCCGAAGATCGCCCCAAACCGGCCGTTACGCTCGTAGCCATGAAAAAGAGCGTGCTGACCCGCTACCGGGTGATGGCCTACGTCACCGGTGTGCTGCTGGTCCTGCTGACCCTCGGTGTCATCGCCAAGTACATCCTCGACGTGAACGGCGCCGCCGACTTCACCCGCGTCATCGGCATCGCCCACGGCTGGCTGTACGTCGTCTACCTGGTCTTCGCCTTCGACCTGGGCTCGAAGGCGAAGTGGCCGGTCGGCAAGCAGCTGTGGGTCCTGCTGGCGGGGACGATCCCGACGGCCGCCTTCTTCGTGGAGCGCAAGGTCACCCACGAGCTCGAGGCCAAGGTCGCCGACGCGCAGCCCGCGGTCGTCAAGGCCTGAGGCCCGGGTCCCACCGCCGTACGAGGACACGTACGGCGGTCTCCCATCGACATTTACTTGGACGTCCTAGTAAGTTCGTGGGTATGGACGCTGACGCCATCGAGGAGGGCCGCCGACGCTGGCAGGCTCGCTACGACGCCTCACGCAAGCGCGAGGCAGACTTCACCACGCTCTCCGGCGATCCCGTGGAGCCGGTGTACGGACCCCGGCCCGGGGACAGGTACGAGGGCTTCGAGCGGATCGGCTGGCCCGGTGAGTACCCCTTCACCCGCGGCCTGTACCCGACCGGCTACCGGGGGCGGACGTGGACCATCCGCCAGTTCGCCGGGTTCGGCAACGCCGAGCAGACGAACGAGCGCTACAAGATGATCCTGGACGCCGGCGGCGGCGGCCTGAGCGTCGCCTTCGACATGCCGACCCTCATGGGCCGCGACTCCGACGACCCGCGGTCGCTCGGCGAGGTCGGACACTGCGGCGTCGCCATCGACTCGGCCGCGGACATGGAGGTCCTGTTCAAGGACATCCCGCTCGGTGACGTGACCACCTCGATGACGATCAGCGGGCCGGCGGTCCCGATCTTCTGCATGTACCTGGCCGCCGCCGAACGCCAGGGCGTGGACCCCGCTGTGCTCAACGGCACGCTCCAGACGGACATCTTCAAGGAGTACATCGCCCAGAAGGAGTGGCTCTTCCAGCCTGAGCCGCATCTGCGCCTCATCGGCGACCTGATGGAGTACTGCGCGTCCCGCATCCCCGCCTACAAGCCACTGTCCGTCTCCGGCTACCACATCCGGGAGGCGGGCGCGACGGCCGCGCAGGAGCTGGCGTACACGCTCGCCGACGGGTTCGGGTACGTGGAACTGGGGCTCAGCCGCGGGCTCGACGTGAACGTGTTCGCGCCGGGCCTGTCCTTCTTCTTCGACGCGCACGTCGATTTCTTCGAGGAGATCGCCAAGTTCCGCGCGGCGCGGCGCATCTGGGCGCGGTGGATGCGGGACGTGTACGGCGCGACCAGCGAGAAGGCGCAGTGGCTGCGGTTCCACACACAGACGGCCGGGGTCTCGCTGACCGCGCAGCAGCCGTACAACAACGTGGTCCGTACGGCGGTGGAGGCGCTGGCGGCGGTGCTCGGGGGCACCAACTCGCTGCACACCAACGCCCTGGACGAGACGCTGGCGCTGCCGTCGGAGCAGGCGGCGGAGATCGCGCTGCGGACCCAGCAGGTCCTCATGGAGGAGACCGGGGTCGCCAACGTCGCGGACCCGCTCGGCGGTTCCTGGTACGTCGAGCAGCTGACGGACCGGATCGAGGCGGACGCGGAGAAGATCTTCGACCGGATCAAGGAGCGGGGGCTGCGCGCGCACCCCGACGGGCAGCATCCGATCGGGCCGATGACGTCCGGGATCCTGCGGGGCATCGAGGACGGGTGGTTCACCGGGGAGATCGCGGAGTCCGCGTTCCGGTACCAGCAGGCGCTGGAGAAGGGCGACAAAAGGGTGGTGGGCGTCAACGTCCACACCGGGTCGGTCACCGG
This sequence comes from Streptomyces sp. NPDC001848, assembly GCF_042891915.1. Classification (NCBI taxonomy): domain Bacteria; kingdom Bacillati; phylum Actinomycetota; class Actinomycetes; order Kitasatosporales; family Streptomycetaceae; genus Streptomyces; species Streptomyces sp. NPDC001848. The sequence goes on from NZ_JBIATP010000026.1 coordinate 76,195, forward strand.
GGACCTGGAGATCCTGCGGGTCAGTCATGAGGTGGAGCGTGAGCAGGTCCGGGTCCTGCGCGAGCGCAAGGCGGGGCGGGACGAGGCGACGGTGCGCTCGGCGCTGGACGGCATGCTCGCCGCCGCGCGCGACGGCTCCAACATGATCGAGCCGATGCTGGCCGCCGTGCGGGCCGAGGCGACGCTCGGGGAGATCTGCGGGGTGTTGCGGGACGAGTGGGGGGTGTATACGGAGCCGGCCGGGTTCTAGCCGCCGCTGGGCGGGGAGGTCGCCCAGGCGGCCTCCTCCTCGGCCGGGGCGGCCTCCTCCTCAATCGTCGGACGGGCCTGCCGGGGTCAGGCCGAACAGCAGGACCCGGGTGAGGGCCCGCACCCACTCCCCGTCCGCCGGGCGGGCGCTCACCAGGGTGCGGTGGACCACCGCGCCTGCCACCATGTCGAAGATCAGGTCGGCCGTGCGGGCCGACTCCTCGGGGTCCGTCTCGGGGGGCAGCTCGCCGCGGGCCGTCGCACGGGCGCGGCCCTCCAGGACCAGGCGCTTTTGGCGGTCGACGATGGAGGCGCGGATGCGTTCGCGCAGGGCGTCGTCCCGGGTGGATTCCGCCACCACCGCCATCAGGCCGCTCCTGGCCTCCGGGCGGTCCAGGATCGCCGCGAACTGCAGCACCACGCCCTCGATGTCCGCGGCCAGGCTGCCACGGTCCGGCAGCTCCAGCTCGTCGAAGAGTTCGGCCACCGCGTCGACCACGAGTTCGTTCTTGCCCGCCCAGCGGCGGTAGAGGGTCGTCTTGGCGACCCCCGCCCGGGTCGCCACGTCCCCCAACGTGAGCTTCGACCAGCCCAGCTCGACCAGCGCCTCCCGCGTGGCCTCCAGGATCGCGGCGTCCGCGGCGGCGCTGCGCGGGCGCCCCGGGCGGGCGGCGGACGGGCTGCTCTGCATGTCAGTGACCATATCCGGCCTCGTCAATGGCGATATCCGTGCGTCGTGTGAAGTGGTGAGGGAGATCACCGGCGGACTGGTCACAGCCGGCCCCGGAGGCAGTTACGCTACGACTCGTAGCGAAAGCGTGCGCGCGCACCGGGCGTGCCGTGTGCGCGAGCGACGACCACTGGTGCCGGGTGGGGACCCGGCCACGGAGCACGACCCGCCGGGCACGGTACGGGGCACGGCTTTGACCACGCTTTTCACAGCGGCGTACGGAAGGGGGAGGATGTACTCATGCAGCCACGGAACATGTCCATGAGCGGAGTTGTCGACCTCGCCGCGGTGAAGGCAGCCCAGGAGGCCAAGGCGAAGGCGGAGCAGGCGCGCGCCGAAGCGGCCCGGCAGGGCGGGGGAGGGGCGGTCTCCCCGGCCGACCTCGTCATCGACGTCGACGAGGCGGGGTTCGAGCGCGACGTCCTGCAGCGGTCCACCGAGGTGCCCGTCGTCATCGACTTCTGGGCCGAGTGGTGCCAGCCCTGCAAGCAGCTGAGCCCGGTCCTGGAGCGGCTGGCCCGTGAGTACAACGGCCGCTTCCTGCTCGCCAAGATCGACGTCGACGCCAACCAGATGCTGATGCAGCAGTTCGGCATCCAGGGGATCCCGGCCGTCTTCGCCGTCGTCGCCGGGCAGGCGCTGCCGCTCTTCCAGGGCGCCGCCCCCGAACAGCAGATCCGCGCGACCCTCGACCAGCTCGTCCAGGTCGCCGAGCAGCGCTTCGGGCTGACCGGTCTGACCGTCGACCCCGACGCCGAGCCGGGCGGCGCCCAGCAGGCCCCTCAGGCTCCGGCGGGCCCCTATGACGCCGCGCTCGAGGCGGCCGTACAGGCGCTGGACGCGGGCGACTTGGGCGGTGCGATCCAGGCGTACAAGAACGTGCTCAGCGACGACCCGGGCAACACGGAGGCCAAACTGGGCCTCGCCCAGGCCGAGTTGTTGCAGCGGGTGCAGGGGGCCGACCCGCAGCAGGTGCGCAAGGAAGCCGCGGAGAAGCCCGGTGACGTGGCGGCGCAGATCGCCGCGGCCGACCTGGATCTGGTGGGCGGACACGTGGAGGACGCGTTCGGGCGGCTCATCGAGACGGTGCGGCGCACGGCGGGTGACGACCGGGACACCGTACGGCTGCGGCTGCTGGAGCTCTTCGAGGTGGTGGGCGCCGAGGACCCGCGTGTGACGGCTGCGCGCAGGGCGCTCGCGAGGGCCTTGTTCTGACCAGTCGCTAAACGCCCGGGCTTGTGATGCCAGGGTGAAAGATTTGCCGACAGAGGTTGACGGCGGCCGCGCTTTACCAAATCTTGGTAATCGCGGCCGCTGTTACTGCGAGTAAGACGGGCCCGTTGTTCTGTCGGGTTCTGTCCGCTCTTCAACCGTTTCGCCATCTCCCTTTGCCCTACGAAGAGTTGTCGGGCGATGCCGAGCGGTCGTCGCGTGGTTATCCGGCCGTTACTAGTGAGTAACGAACCCCCTTGCGGGGGCGGCGAGAATGCACCACGATCGGCCACGCTCGGTCCATCGCCGTACCCGACACCCAGCCGGGGCAACGGATTCTCGTGGGTCCCCACCGGGCAGGAGCCGGCGGCAGTGGCGTCGGCTCCTGGACAGGGGGGTCTCCGCCGCGGCGGAGCCTGTCCGGAGGTTGTGCGTGATGCGTGTCAGGCGCGACCAGTGGTTGTCGCTCGGGGGTGATCGCCGGTGATGGGGGCGCATGTCGCGCCTCCGAGCGCGGGCGCTCTCCTTCCCGAGGACGTAGCACTTCTCCCATCCCTGCCCGGCCAAGCCGCCGACCGGCAGCGAGCCGGGATCAGGAGATGTACGTCCGAGAAGGAGGAAATATGGAGTCCCAGGTGCGTGGCGGGACCAGATGGAAGCGGTTCGCTGTGGTCATGGTGCCCAGCGTCGCCGCGACAGCAGCAATAGGTGTCGCCCTCGCGCAGGGCGCTCTCGCCGCGTCGTTCAGCGTGTCGGGACAGGATTTCAAGGTGAGCGCGGGCCAGCTCGTCGGCACCGGCTTCACCCAGTACGGCGGGCTCGACACGGGCAAGAGCCTGGACGGCAAGGACTCGCAGGCACACCCCGTGGCGATCTCGGCGTTCAACCACGCCACCATCACGAACATGTGCCAGTCCGTGGTCACCCCGATCCCGTTCCTGAACAAGTCGGTCACCCTGAAGCTGACCGCGGGTGACAAGGGCAAGGACGTCGAGGCGGACCAGCTCTTCATCGATGTCGCCAACCTCGACTCGACCCAGGCCGAGTTCAGCAACATCGACATCGGCGTCGCGGCCGGAAGCGTCACCAAGGGCCCCAAGCCCAAGGCCGACGAAGTCCAGCAGCAGAAGGCCAACCCCTACGGGTTCGCCCAGCAGGCCGACAAGGCCGTGCTGACCGACGTGCATCAGACGGCGTGGGCGACCACCGCCGGCACCTTCAAGCTCGCCAACCTGCACATGGGACTGCAGTGGGGCAGCGGCCAAGGAATCGAGTGCTACTAGGCACTCGGTGACGGGCGAGGGAGCCACCGGTCTCCCCCGCCCGTCCTCTCTCTGCCCCCGTCCCCCCACCCCCACCGCAGCACCCCCCCTCACCACAGCAACACCGCTCCAGGGAGCTATTCGATGAACGCCGAGTCGCCCGCGCAGAACGAGCACTATCTCCGCGTCTTCCGGCGGCGCTTCCGCGACTGGCGGGGCACCCGTCCGTTCTGGGCCGGACTCTTCGTCCTGCTCGGCGGCTTTCCGATCATGTACTTCCCGTATGCGCACATAAAGATCGGTCAGCTCACGGTGGCGATGGCGACCACCGCGGGAGCCGGGTCCCTGATCATCGGCGTGCTCCTCGTCGTCCTGGGCCTGACGCTGTGGTTCCAGCAGCACGTACGGGTCTTCGCGGGCGTCGCGGCGATCCTGCTGGCGCTGGTGTCCATTCCGGTGTCCAACTTCGGTGGCTTCGTGGTCGGCTTCCTGTTCGCCCTCATCGGCGGGGCGATGGCCGTGTCGTGGGCGCCGGGCGGGCCGCCCGAGCGGCAGGCGGCGCAGGAGACCGGAACCGGCGAGGGTGGCGCCCCGGGGGCCGGGGACGGGGCGGGTCTGCCGAACGATCTGTCAGGAACGAGCCCGGCCAACGGGGCGAACGGGAGGCACAGTGCCGGCTGACGAGGTGACCCACGGGGCTGACGCGGACGCGTCCCGTGTGAGATCCGGGCCGCGCCACGCGGCCCCCAGGAAGCCGCTGTTCACCAGGTTCCACATGCCGGCCGGAAAGGCGATAGCCCTGGCGGCGATGCCGACGGCGGTCCTCATGGGGATGGGGCTCACACCGTCGCTCGCCCGTGCCGCCGACCACACGCCGTCGTCCAAGAGCCTGACGGTCGACGAGTACCAGAAGTGCGTGGAGGCCCTGGACAACTCCAAGGACGCCTCGGCCTCGCCGTCGCCGTCGGCATCGGCTTCGGCGAGCCCCTCGAAGTCCGCAGACACGCCGAAGCCGACGTCCTCGGCGTCCCCGGAGGGGAGTTCGGGGAAGACCTCGGGCAAGACGTCGGGCACGACCTCTTCGTCGGATTCAGGTTCCGACGACAAGGCCGGGCCCACGCCGTCGAAGAGCACGTCCGGTACGTCCACGGGCGGTGGTACCTCCACGCCGAGCCCGTCGGCCTCCGCGAGCGGCGGCAACCTGCTGGAGACGATCGGCGACGCCATCACGGGCGTTCTCACCGGCGGCTCCGGGTCCGGTTCCGGCAAGTCCGCGAGCCCCTCCGCCACGCCGTCCCCCTCGGCCTCGGCATCCGCCACGAAGGACAACGAGGCGTCGAAGGACCTGTCCGGCACCGTCAAGGACACGACCGGGAAGGTCACCGGCGCGGTCAAGGACACCGTGAAGGACACGACGGACACGGCGACGAAGGCGGCCTCCGAGGCGACCAAGGCGGCGGGTGACACCGTCAAGGCGGCCGAGTCCGCGGCCGCGAGCCCGTCCCCGAGCTCCAGCACCTCGGCGCAGGACTGCCCGGCGGCGACCGACGAGGAGGGCGGCGTCGAGAAGATCCTGTCCCTGCCCGACAAGCCGTGGCACCTGGAAGCCAGCTCGCTGTTGCTCAAGGGCGCCGACTACCAGGGCGTCGTGAAGGTGCGCACCGCGAACGGCACCGTCAAGAGGGTCCTGAAGTACGTCATCTCCGACGGCACCGACATCGGCGACCTGCACCAGCTGGTCGACGGCGCGAACGGTGTGACGTACCACGTCCAGGCCGCCAAGGGCTCGACGTCGACCATCCGGAACGGCAAGACGGTGATGTACACGGAGAGCATCTCCGGCAACCTGCTCGGCCTCATCCCGGTCACCTTCAGCCCGGACAACCCGCCGCCGCTGAACATCCCGCTGATCTACTTCACCAACGTGAAGGTGACCCAGGCCGGCCAGTTCGGTGGAACGCTGACCGTCCCGGGTATGCATCAGTACGTCACAGGCGCGAACTGAGCGCCGCTGAGGACCCGTTCGGGAGCCGCACACAGAGGGCGCCCCCCGCCGCACGGCAGGGGGCGCCCTCGGCGTGTGTCAGTTGCGTCCGCCCTCGCCCAGGTGGTGGACGCGGACCATGTTCGTGGTGCCGGGGACGCCGGGCGGGGAGCCGGCGGTGATGACCACGATGTCGCCCTCGTTGAACCGGTTGAGCTTGACCATCTCCTGGTCGACCAGCTCCACCATCGCGTCGGTGCTGTTCACGAACGGCACGACGTGCGACTCCACGCCCCAGCTCAGCGACAGCTGGTTGCGGGTGGACTCGTCCGTGGTGAACGCCAGGATCGGCTGGGCCGCGCGGTAGCGGGACAGCCGGCGGGCGGTGTCACCGGACTGGGTGAAGGCCACCAGACCCTTGCCGCCGAGGAAGTCCGCGATCTCGGCCGCCGCGCGCGCCACCGAACCACCCTGCGTCCGCGGCTTCTTGCCCGGGACCAGCGGCTGCAGGCCCTTGGAGAGCAGCTCCTCCTCGGCCGCCTGGACGATCTTCGACATCGTCTTGACCGTCTCGATCGGGTACGCGCCCACGCTGGACTCGGCGGAGAGCATGACCGCGTCGGCGCCGTCCAGGATCGCGTTGGCCACGTCGGAGGCCTCGGCGCGGGTCGGACGGGAGTTGGTGATCATCGACTCCATCATCTGGGTCGCCACGATCACCGGCTTGGCGTTGCGGCGGCACAGCTCGATGAGCCGCTTCTGCACCATGGGGACCTTCTCGAGCGGGTACTCGACGGCCAGGTCGCCGCGGGCGACCATCACGCCGTCGAACGCCATCACGACGTCCTCCATGTTCGCCACCGCCTGCGGCTTCTCCACCTTGGCGATGACCGGGACGCGGCGGCCCACCTCGTCCATGATGCGGTGGACGTCCTTGACGTCGTTGGCGTCCCGCACGAAGGACAGCGCGACCATGTCGCAGCCCATGCGCAGCGCGAACCGCAGGTCCTCGACGTCCTTCTCGGACAGCGCCGGCACGTTCACCGCGGCGCCGGGCAGGTTGATGCCCTTGTGGTCGGAGATGACGCCGCCCTCGATGACGATCGTCCTGACCCGGGGGCCCTCGACGTCCAGGACCTTCAGCTCGACGTTGCCGTCGTTGATCAGGATCTGGTCGCCCTTGGAGACGTCGCCCGGCAGGCCCTTGTACGTCGTGCCGCAGATCGACTTGTCGCCCGGCACGTCCTCGGTGGTGATGGTGAACTCGTCACCGCGCACCAGCTCGACCGGACCCTCCGCGAAGGTCTCCAGACGGATCTTCGGGCCCTGCAGGTCGGCGAGGACACCGATGGCCTTGCCGGTCTCGGCGGACGCGGCACGGACGCGGACGTACCGGCCCTCGTGCTCTTCGTGCGTGCCGTGACTGAAGTTGAAGCGGGCCACATTCATGCCGGCTTCGATCAGCGAGACGAGCATCTCGTGGGAGTCGACCGCGGGGCCGAGAGTACAGACGATTTTCGAACGGCGCATGGGGCGATCCTATCGGTTTGTTTCGCTACGGAATATTCCGTCTGGCGGAAAATACAAATGGGCGGGTTCGCGCTCAGGCGAGAGCCGTCGAATTTCTTCAGTTGCCCTTTCCGGTGCCTTTGCCGACCAGTGCGTAGGTCTGCGTGGCGATCTCCAGTTCCTCGTCGGTCGGCACCACCGCGACCGCCACCCGCGCGGACGCGGGCGAGATCAGCCGCGGCTGGTCGCCGCGCACCGCGTTGAGGTCGCCGTCCACCGCCAGGCCCAGCCCCTCCAGGCCCGCGACGGCGGCCTCGCGCACCGCTGCGGCGTTCTCGCCCACGCCCGCCGTGAAGGCGATCGCGTCCACCCGGCCGAGTACCGCGTAATAGGCGCCGATGTACTTCCTCAGTCGATGGATGTAGATGTCGAAGGCGAGCCGCGCCTCCTCGTCGCCCTCGTCGATCCGCCGGCCGATCTCCCGCATGTCGTTGTCGCCGCACAGACCGAACAGACCACTCCTCTTGTTGAGAAGAGTGTCGATCTCGTCCATGGACATTCCGCCAACGCGCTGCAAATGGAAGATGACGGCCGGGTCCAGGTCACCGGAGCGGGTCCCCATCACCAGGCCCTCGAGCGGAGTGAGCCCCATGGAGGTGTCCACGCACTTCCCGCCCCTGACCGCCGATGCGGACGCCCCGTTGCCCAGGTGCAGCACGATGACGTTGACGTCCTCCGGCGCCTTGCCCAGCAGCTTCGCGGTCGCCCGGGACACATACGCGTGCGAGGTCCCGTGGAACCCGTACCGCCGGATCCGGTGCCGGTCCGCGATCTTCGTGTCGATCGCGTAGCGCGCCGCGTGCTCCGGCATCGTCGTGTGGAACGCCGTGTCGAAGACGGCGACCTGAGGCAGGTCGGGGCGCAGCGCCATGGCCGTGCGGATGCCGGTGAGGTTGGCCGGGTTGTGCAGCGGCGCGACCGGGATCAGCCGCTCGATCTCGGTGAGCACGGCGTCGTCGATGACGGTGGGCTCGGTGAAGAACATGCCGCCGTGCACCACGCGGTGGCCGATGGCGGCCAGCTCGGGCGAGTCGACGCCCAGCCCGTCCCTGCCCAGCTCGTCGGCGACCGCCTTCAGGGCCGCCTGGTGGTCGGCGATCGGCCCGTTCTGCTCCCGGGTGTCGCCCGTGGTCAGCGCCGTGTGCTTGATCCGCGAGGTCTGCTCGCCGATCCGCTCGACGAGGCCCACGGCCAGCCGGCTGCCGTCACGCATGTCCAGCAGCTGGTACTTCACGGAGGAGGAGCCGGAGTTGAGGACGAGGACACGCGTGGGGCTCACTGGGCGGTTGCCTTCTGCTCGGGAGTCTGGGCCTGGATCGCCGTGATGGCGACGGTGTTCACGATGTCCGAGACGAGGGCGCCCCGGGACAGGTCGTTGACGGGCTTGCGCAGGCCCTGCAGGACCGGGCCGACGGCGATCGCGCCGGCCGAGCGCTGCACGGCCTTGTAGGTGTTGTTGCCGGTGTTGAGGTCCGGGAAGATCAGCACCGACGCCTGCCCGGCGACCTCCGAGCCCGGCAGCTTGGTGGCCGCGACGCTGGGCTCGACGGCGGCGTCGTACTGGATCGGCCCCTCGATCTTCAGGTCGCCGCGCCGCTGCCGCACCAGCTCGGTGGCCTCGCGCACCTTGTCGACGTCGGCGCCGAAGCCGGAGGTGCCGGTGGAGTACGACAGCATGGCGATCCGCGGCTCCACCCCGAACTGCTCGGCGGTGGCGGCCGACTGGATGGCGATGTCGGCGAGCTGCTCGGCGTTCGGGTCGGGGTTCACCGCGCAGTCGCCGTAGACCAGCACCTTGTCGGCCAGGCACATGAAGAAGACCGAGCTGACGATCTTCGCGTCCGGCTTGGTCTTGATGATCTCGAAGGCGGGGCGGATGGTGGCGGCCGTGGAGTGCACGGACCCGGACACCATGCCGTCGGCGAGGCCCTCCTGGACCATCAGGGTGCCGAAGTAGTTCACGTCGGAGACGACGTCGTACGCCAACTCCACCGTGACGCCCTTGTGGGCGCGCAGCTGCGCGTACTTCTCGGCGAAGGCGTCGCGCAGCTCCGAGGTGGCCGGGTCGATCAGCTGTGAGTCGCCGAGGTCGACGCCCAGGTCGGCGGCCTTCTTGCGGATCTGCTCCACGGGCCCGAGCAGCGTGAGGTCGCAGACCCCCCGGCGCAGCAGCACCTCGGCGGCGTGCAGCACCCGCTCCTCGGTGCCCTCCGGGAGCACCACCCGGCGCTTGTCGGCGCGGGCCTGCTCCAGCAGCTTGTGCTCGAACATCATCGGCGTGAGCCGGTCGCTGCTCGGCGCGGACACCCGCTTGTTCAGGTCGGCGGTGTCGACATACCGCTCGAAGAGCCCGAGTGCCCGCTCCGCCTTGCGCGGGGTGGCCGCGTTGAGCTTCCCCTCCATGGAGAAGAGGTGCTCGGCGGTGGGGAAGCTGGTGCCGGACACCGACAGCACGGGGGTGCCGGGGGCGAGGCGCGCGGCGAGGGCGAGGATCTCGTCGCGGGGCACCTCGTTCAGGGTGAGCAGCACGCCCGCGATCGGCGGGGTCCCGGCGCTGTGCGCGGCCAGCGAGCCCACCACGAGGTCGGCCCGGTCGCCCGGGGTGACCACCAGACAGCCCGGGGTCAGGGCAGCCAGGAAGTTCGGCAGCATGGCGCCGCCGAAGATGAAGTCGAGGGCGTCCCGCGCGAGGCCCGAGTCGTCGCCGAGCAGCACCTTGGCGCCGAGGGAGTGCGCGATCTGGGCCACCGTCGGTGCCGAGAGGGCGGGGTCGTCGGGAAGTACGTAACAGGGCACGGGGAGCCGGGAGTCGAGCCCCTCGGCGATCTCGTCGCGGTCCTCGCGGGCCACCCGGTTGACGACCATGGCGAGCACGTCGCAGCCCAGCCCCTCGTAGGCGCGGTAGGCGTTCGCCGTCTCGGCGCGCACCGACTCGGCGGTCTGCCGGCGCCCGCCCACCACCGGGACCACCGACGCCCCGAACTCGTTGGCGAGCCGGGCGTTCAGGGACAGCTCGTCCGGGAGCTGGGTGTCGGCGAAGTCGGTGCCGAGGACGAGGACGACCTCGTAGTCGCGGGCCACCGCGTGGAACCGGTCGACCAGCGTGGCGACCAGCTCGTCCGTGCCGCGCTCGGCCTGGAGCGCAGACGCCTCCTGGTAGCCCATGCCGTACACGGTCGACGGCTCCTGGGACAGCCGGTAGCGGGCGCGCAGCAGCTCGAAGAGGCGGTCGGGGCCGTCGTGGACGAGCGGTCGGAAGACGCCGACCCGGTCGACCTGCCGGGTCAGGAGCTCCATGACTCCCAGCTCGACGACCTGACGGCCGTCGCCGCGGTCGATCCCGGTCACGTACACGCAGCGCGTCACGCGTGGTCTCCGTTTCGTCTCTTGAGGGGCAGTCTTGACCGATTCTGAATGGATTTGTGGAATTCTGCGGTAGCTGAAAATCATCCACGCGGGTGAGCAGAACCCTCTTGACAATACCCCTGGGCACGGATAAGGCGCCCATCAGGTTCCAGGGATCAAGGGCCGACCTGCGCGATCGGCACCGGCCTGTGAGCCGTGAAACAATCGGACTGGCTCACCGGTATCGACAGCGAGCAGGAGACACAGCACGATGCGCATCGGAGTACTCACCGCAGGCGGCGACTGCCCGGGCCTGAACGCAGTGATCCGGTCGGTCGTGCACCGAGCGGTAGCACAGTACGGGGACGAGGTCATCGGCTTCGAGGACGGCTACCGGGGCCTGCTCGACGGTCACTACCGCACCCTCGACCTCGACGCCGTGAGCGGCATCCTGGCCCGCGGCGGCACCATTCTCGGCTCCTCCCGGCTGGAGCGCGACCGGCTGCGCGAGGCCTGCGGGAACGCCTCGGACATGATCCGCGACTTCGGTATCGACGCCCTGATCCCGATCGGCGGCGAGGGCACCCTGACCGCGGCGCGCATGCTCTCGGACGCGGGCCTCCCGGTCGTCGGGGTGCCCAAGACGATCGACAACGACATCTCCTCCACGGACCGCACCTTCGGCTTCGACACCGCGGTCACCGTGGCCACCGAGGCGATGGACCGCCTGAAGACGACGGCCGAGTCGCACCAGCGTGTGATGGTCGTGGAGGTCATGGGCCGGCACGCCGGCTGGATCGCGCTGGAGTCGGGCATGGCGGCCGGCGCCCACGGCATCTGCCTGCCGGAGCGCCCCTTCGACCCGGCCGACCTGGTCAAGATGGTCGAGGAGCGCTTCGCCCGCGGCAAGAAGTTCGCCGTCATCTGCGTCGCCGAGGGCGCGCACCCCGCCGAGGGCACCATGGACTACGGCAAGGGCGAGATCGACCAGTACGGCCACGAGCGCTTCCAGGGCATCGGCACGGCCCTCGCGTACGAGCTGGAGCGGCGGCTCGGCAAGGAGGCCAAGCCGGTCATCCTCGGCCACGTCCAGCGCGGTGGCGTACCGACGGCCTACGACCGGGTGCTCGCCACCCGCTTCGGCTGGCACGCGGTCGAGGCGGCGCACCGCGGCGAGTTCGGCAGGATGACGGCGCTGCGCGGCACCGACGTGGTGATGGTGCCGCTGGCGGAGGCGGTGACCGAACTGAAGACGGTGCCGAAGGACCGGATGGACGAGGCGGAGTCGGTGTTCTAGAACACCGGGTCCTGGACCGGGAGTTCCTCTCGACCGTCGCCCAGAAGGTCTCGACGACGCGGTCGAGGCAGTCGCGGTCGGCCACCTCGGCTCCGGCCGCGGCGGACCCGGTGCCCGAGCAGGGGGTAACGTGGTGCTCGCGCAGGTGCCCGGCGCGCGCGGTCCGCTCCTCTTCGCGGCCGCAGAAACTACCGCCCCCGCTCCACCGCCGTCACCCACCGGTACACCAACTCCGGCCGCCCCACCTGTCCGTACAACGGACTCCGCCCCGCCCGCCCCGCCTCGACCAGGTGCTCCAGATACCGCCGGGCCGTGATCCGCGAGATCCCCACCGCCTCCGCGACCCCCGCGGCGGTCAGTCCCTCCTCAGCCTCGCGCAGCGCCCCCGTCACCCGCTCCAGGGTCGGTGCGCTCAGCCCCTTCGGCAGCGCCGCCGGGCTCGGGGCCCGCAGGGCGGCCAGGGCGCGGTCCACCTCGTCCTGGCCGCTCGCCTCGCCCACCGCCTCGCGGAACTCCGCGTACCGCACCAGTCGGTCCCGCAGCGTCGCGAAGGTGAACGGCTTCAGGACGTACTGGACGACCCCCAGGGAGACGCCCTCCCGCACCACCGCCAGATCCCGCGCCGAGGTCACCGCGATGACGTCCGCGTGGTACCCGGCCGCCCGCAGGGAGCGCGCCAGTTGCAGACCGTGCACGTCCGGCAGGTGCAGGTCCAGCAGGAGGAGGTCCACCCGCGTGCGCTCCAGGGCGCGGCGCGCCTCCGCGCCGGTGGCCGCCTTGCCCACCGCCGTGAAGCCGGGGACCCGGCCCACGTACATCACGTGCGCGTCGGCGGCGACCGGGTCGTCCTCCACCACCAGGACACGGATGGGCTCGCTCATACGTCACCTCCGGACACGGGCACGGTGCGGACGCGTCTCATGTGTCACCTCCGGCCACGGCGGCCTCGGCACCCGGTGACGTCCGTGGAGCCGCAGCGGCCGCCCCCACGGTAGGCAACGGCACCCGCGCCTCGAACTCCGCCCCGCCCCCGGCCGCCTCCGACACCGTGAGGGTGCCGTCGTGGCGGCGTACCGTCTGGCGGACCAGGGCGAGCCCCAGGCCGCGGCCGCCCGGGGCGGTGGCCGGCTTCGTCGACCAGCCCCGTTCGAACACCGCCTCCGCGTGCGCGGGATCCACCCCGTCCCCGGTGTCCGACACCCGCAGCACCAGGTCCGGGCCCTCCGTGTACACGGTCACCGTCACCCGGGCGCGCACCGAGCCCTGGGCCGCGTCCACCGCGTTGTCGATCAGGTTGCCGAGGATCGTCACCATGTCCCGGGACGGGAGGGAGGGCGGCAGCAGGCCGTCGTCGATGCGGCTGTCCTCCGACACCACCAGCTCCACGCCCCGCTCGTTCGCCTGCGCCGCCTTGCCGAGCAGCAGCGCCGCGAGCACCGGCTCGTTGACCGCCGCGACCACCTGGTCCGTGAGGGCCTGCGCCAGTTCCAGCTCGGCCGTGGCGAAGTCGACCGCCTCCTCGGCCCGGCCCAGCTCGATCAGGGAGACCACCGTGTGCAGCCGGTTCGCCGCCTCGTGCGCCTGTGAGCGCAGCGCCTGGGTGAAGCCGCGCTCCGAGTTCAGCTCGCCCGTCAGCGCCTGCAGCTCGGTCACGTCGCGCAGGGTCACGACGGTGCCCCGGCGTTCGCCGCCGGAGACCGGGGAGGTGTTCACCACCAGGACCCGGGCCGCCGTCAGATGCACCTCGTCCACCCGGGGCTCGGAGGACAGCAGCGCGCCCGTCAGCGGGGCCGGCAGTCCCAGGTCCGCCACCGAGCGGCCCACCACCTCGCCGCTCACCCCGAGCAGTTCCCGGCCGCCGTCGTTGATCAGCGCCACCCGGAACTGGCCGTCCAGCATGAGCAGGCCCTCGCGCACGGCGTGCAGGGCGGCCTGGTGGTAGTCGTGCATCCGGCTCAGCTCGGTGGCGTTCATGCCGTGGGTGGAGCGGCGCAGCCGGGCGTTGATCACGTAGGTGCCGATGCCCCCCAGCACCAGCGCACCGACCGCGACCCCGGCCATGGCGGTGACCTGGTCCTGGACCCGGGCCGTGACCGTCTCGACCTTGATGCCCGCGCTGACCAGGCCGATGATCCGGCCGCCGTCCCGGATGGGCGTGACCGCGCGCTCGGACGGGCCGAGGGTGCCGGTGTACCGCTCGGTGAAGGTCTCGCCCTTCAGCGCGCGGTCGATATGGCCGCGGAAGTGCTCGCCGATGCGCTCGGGATTGGGATGGGTCCAGCGGATGCCCTGCGGGCTCATGATCGTGACGAAGTCCACGCCCGTGTGCCGCTGCACCTGAAGCGCGTAGGGCTGGAGCGACTTCGTCGGGTCGGGGGTGCGGATCGCCGCCCGGACCGACGGGGAGTCCGCGACCGAGCGGGCCACCGCCGTCGCCTGCCGGTCGGCCGACTCGCGGGCCTGGCTGTGGTCGCTGACGTAGGTGAACAGCGCGTACCCGGCGACGAGCACCGCGATCAGCACGGCCTGCATGGCGAAGAGCTGACCTGCGAGGCTGCGGGGTCTCGGTATGTGGGGCACGCGCATGGGTTCAGTCTGCCTCGCCGTTCCGGCTCGCCGTATAAGCGTGAACTAAATGAACGGAAGGGTGACCGCCCTCACAAGGCGGGAGATAGTCACCGCAATGCCCGGGAGCGTTCCCCACCTCCCGGACTCCGGGAGTACACCCACCGGATCCCGGGAGTACCTCTCCCGGACCCCGGGAGTACCGCTCCCGCCATCCCCCGGACGTGAGCCGCACGCCGGATGAACCGACGACGTCGTCGAGGAGGGCAGCCGTGGCCAGCACAGCCCGAACGGCACCTGCCGCGCCCGCAGCCAAGCGGGACCGCACCCACTACCTGTACATCGCCGTGATCGTCGCGGTGGCGCTCGGCATCGCCGTGGGCCTGGCCGCCCCCGATGCCGCGGTCCAGCTCAAGCCCCTCGGCACGGGCTTCGTGAACCTGATCAAGATGATGATCTCGCCGATCATCTTCTGCACGATCGTGCTGGGCATCGGTTCGGTACGCAAGGCCGCCAAGGTCGGCGCCGTCGGCGGCATAGCCCTCGGCTACTTCCTGGTGATGTCCCTGGTGGCGCTGACCATCGGCCTGGTGGTGGGCAACGTCCTGCACCCGGGCGAGGGCCTGCACCTGACGAACGCGATCAAGCAGGCGGGCCACGCCCAGGTGTCCTCCGACGCGCTGCCGCCGGTCGACTTCGCGCTCTCGATCATCCCGACGACCTTCGTCTCCGCCTTCACCGGGGGCCAGGTCCTGCAGACCCTGCTCGTCGCGCTCCTCGCGGGGTTCGCGCTGCAGGCGATGGGCCCCGTCGGCACGCCGGTGCTGCGCGGCATCGAGCACATCCAGCGGCTCGTCTTCCGCATCCTCGCCATGGTGATGTGGGCCGCGCCGATCGGCGCCTTCGGCGCCATCGCCGCCGTCGTGGGCTCGTCCGGCCTGGCCGCGCTCAAGAGCCTCGCCGTGCTGATGCTCGGCTTCTACATCACCTGCGTCCTGTTCGTCTTCGTCGTGCTCGGAGCGGTGCTGCGCATCGTCTCGGGCCTGAACATCTTCTCGCTGCTGAAGTACCTGGCCCGTGAGTTCCTGCTGATCCTGTCCACCTCCTCCTCCGAGTCCGCCCTGCCGCGGCTCATCGCGAAGATGGAGCACCTGGGCGTCAGCAAGCCGGTGGTCGGCATCACCGTCCCGACCGGCTACTCCTTCAACCTCGACGGCACCATGATCTACATGACCATGGCGTCGCTCTACATCGCCGACGCGCTGGGCACGCCGATGTCCGTCGGCGAGCAGATCCCGCTGCTGCTCTTCCTCCTCGTCGCCTCCAAGGGCGCGGCGGGTGTCAGCGGCGCCGGCCTCGCCACGCTGGCCGGCGGTCTGCAGTCCCACAAGCCCGCGCTGGTCGACGGTGTCGGCCTGATCGTCGGCATCGACCGCTTCATGAGCGAGGCCCGCGCCCTGACGAACTTCGCGGGCAACGCCGTGGCCACCGTCCTGATCGGCACCTGGACGAAGGAGATCGACAAGGAGCGGGTCCGGCAGGTGCTCGCCGGGCAGCTGCCCTTCGACGAGACCACGCTGCTGGACGAGGGCCGCTCGGCGGTCCCGGCCGACGACGCGGCCGACGACGCCGAGGTGGCAGGTCAGGGCGGCGACAAGGAACTCGCCAAGGCCTGACCCATCGCCCCTCCCCGTACTCCGGACGGCTGAAAGCTCCCCCGTCGCTCAGCCGTCCGGGCTCCACTCCCCAGCCGCCGAGCGGTCAGGCCTCCACCCGTGGGCCTGGCCGCTCGGTCTTCTCCGTTCCGGGTGACCTCAACCGCTCAGCTTCGCCACCAGCTCGCCCGCCCGCGCGGCCGGCACACCCGTCGCGGTGAGCAGCGTGACGGCGGCCGAGCGGCCCGCCTCCCGCGCTGCCAGCAGGCCGTCGTTCACCGCCTCCATCAGCGCGAACAGCATCTGCTCGTGCATATACGCCAGCGCCTGCGGCGGCAGCGGCGAGACGAACACGCCCTGCTCCAGGCCGTGCGCAAGGATCTCCTCACACGTCTTGCGGACCGGTGCCAGCCGGTCGCGGATGCCCTGCATGGTGACGCTGCGCTGGGCCAGCGCGATCAGGATCCGATAGCGGTCGGCGACCTCCCACACGGCCAGTGTCGAGCGGGCCACCGCCTCCGCCGGGTCCGTGACGCCCTCGCGGCCCGCCGCGTGCGCCGCCGCCACCGCCTCCACCGCGCCGTCGACCAGAGTGCTGATCAGCGCCTCACGGCTCGGGAAGTGCCCGTACACCGTGCGCCGTACGACGCCCGCGGCGCGGGCGATCTGGTCCATGGACGCGTCCGGGTCGCGCAGCAACTCGGCCAGCGCGACATCGAGGATGCGGCGGCGGTTTACATCTGCCCGGCTGGCGTTACCCGTGGTCATGGCTGCCATTGTGCACGGCCCGGCGGGGGCGTCCCGTACGCCGCCACAGGGCCTTCACCTCCTCTATTTGCACAGCGCTGTGCAATGTCGTACCTTGCACAGTGTTGTGCAGTTGCACGGTGATGTGCAAGTCGCTGTGCGCCTCATGGGCAATGGAGAAGAGGAAGGCCCGCACCCATGCGTCTCGTCATGAACGAACCGGTCGAGAGGATGGACCGGCCCTACCCCCGCCGCTGGTGGGCACTGCTCGTGCTGTGCCTGAGCCTGCTGATCATCGTGATGGCGAACACCGCTCTCACCGTCGCCGCCCCCGACATGACCCGCGACCTGGGCCTGTCCAGCGCCGACCTGCAGTGGGTCATCGACGGCTACACCGTCCCCTACGCGGCGCTGATGCTGCTCCTCGGCGCGATCGGCGACAAGTACAGCCGGCGCGGGGCGCTCGTCCTCGGGCTCGTCGTCTTCGGCGGCGGCGCCGTCTTCGGCTACCTCGCCGACAGCGCCCCCACCGTCATCGCCGCCCGTGCCGTGATGGGCGTCGGCGCCGCGCTGATCATGCCCGCCACGCTCTCCCTGCTCGCCGCGACCTTCCCGCGCGCCGAACGCGCCAAGGCGATCACCCTGTGGACCGCGACCGCGGGGCTCGCCATCGCGGCCGGACCGGTCGTCGCCGGAGCGCTGCTCAAGGACCACGGCTGGTCCTCGACCTTCCTGATCAACGTGCCGGTCGCGGCCGTGGCGCTCGTCGCCGCCTTCGTCCTGGTCCCGCCGTCCAAGGCAGCCCACCACGAACGGATCGACGTCGTCGGCGGACTGCTGTCGGTGGTCTGGATCGGCTCGCTCGTCTACATGATCATCGAGGGGCCGCACTTCGGCTGGGGCACCAAGGCCGTCACGGCCGCCGTGGTCGCGGGCGTCGGACTCGTGCTCTTCGTCGCCTGGGAGCTGCGCCACCCGCGCCCGGTCCTCGACGTACGCCGCTTCGCCCACCGCCGCTTCGCCGGCTCCAACCTCGCCGTCGCCCTGTTCTTCCTGGCGGTCTTCGGCGCCTTCTACTACCTCACCCAGCACCTGCAGTTCGTCCTCGGCTACGACGCCCTGCAGACCGGTGTGCGCATGTTGCCGCTCGCCGGGGCCGTGTTCGTGGGCTCGGCGCTGACCGGGTTCCTCACGCCGCGCGTCGGCATGAGGATCACCGTGACCGCGGGCATGGTCGGCGGCACGGCGGCGCTCGCGCTGCTCACCCGCGTCGACGCCGGATCCACCTACGGCGACTTCGTGCTGCCCCTGGTGATCCTCGGCCTGGCCATCGGTCTCGCGCTCTCGCCCTGCACCGATGCGATCATGGGCTCGTTCCCGGAGCCCGAGCTGGGCGTGGGCGGCGCCGTCAACGACACCTCCATCGAACTCGGCGGCTCGCTCGGCATCGCCCTCCTCGGCTCGGTGCTCGCCAACTCCTACTCCTCGCACCTCGCCGACGCCACCGCGGGCAGCCGGCTCCCGGCGAACACGCTGGACACCGCGCAGGACTCCGTCGGCGCCGGATACGCGGTGGCCCAGGGCATCGGCGACAAGGCCCGGCAGCTCGCCGAGCAGGCCGCACACGCGGGCAGCCCCCAGCAGGCCGCACAGCTCAAGGCGCAGGCCGACCAGCTCGCGCACGGCGCCCGGCAGATGGCCGACGCGGTCGGCTCGTCCTTCGCGGACGCCGTCGCCCACACCAGCCTGGTCGGCGCGGTGGTCCTCGGCGTCGGCACGGTCCTGGTCGCGGCGCTGCTGCCGCGCAGGGGCCGCCCCGCGCAGCCCGCGGAGGAGCAGGCCGAGGAGCGGGAACTCGTCGCCGCCGAACGCCACTGACCTCGCCGGGAACCCCGCGCCCCGCCCCTACGTCTCGTAGGACATGCACTACCGTGCCGTGCCGGAACGACCGGCACGGCACCCTTATGCGGGAGGCACGGGGGCATGAAGATCGACTGGGACCGGCGCACCTGCGCGCGCCGCGGGCATGTGACCTACGCGCCGGGCGACCCCCGGCTGCGGATCCGGCTGCACGCCCAGACCGCGCTCGGGGACGCGTGGCGCTGCCTGCGCTGCGGCGACTTCGTACTCGGCGAACCACACGGCTCGGGACCGGCCGGCGACGCCCCGCTCGTGCCGCGCGGCAAGGTGCTGCGCGACCTGTTCATCCTGCGCTTCCTCGCGATCGAGCGGGCCGTGCGCGGGGTGTTCATCGTGCTGGTCGCGGTGGCGGTGTGGAAGTTCAGCAACAGCCAGGACGCGGTACGGCAGCTGTTCAACGAGTACCTGGACGTCTTCCGCCCGGTCTTCCGGCACTTCCACTACGACCTCGACCACTCGCCGGTCGTGGGCACCATCCAGAAGACCTTCGGCTACAAGCACTCCACGCTCCTCCTGGTGGCCGGGCTCCTGCTGGCCTACGCGCTGATCGAACTGATCGAGGCGGTCGGCCTCTGGTACGCCAAGCGCTGGGCGGAGTACCTGACGGTCGTCGCCACCGCGGCCTTCCTGCCGCTGGAGGTGTACGAACTCACCGAGCACATCAGCGGCCTGAAGATCGCCACCCTGGTCCTCAACATCCTCGCGGTCCTCTACATCGCCTTCGCCAAACGCCTGTTCGGCCTGCGCGGTGGCCGCAAGGCGTTCGAGGAGGAGCGGCGCAGCGCGTCCCTGCTGGAGGTGGAGGAGTCGGCGGGCGTCCTGCTCACCTCCTGAGCCGTCCCGGTCCCAGCAGGCCCGCCGCCTTCACCGTCCGCAGCACCGGCGCCGACTCCAGCGTGCGGATCGCCGGTCGTCCCGCAGACGGTGGGGCTGATCCGGGCCCTGTTCGACGGGGATGAACTCGCCCGCGCCATGGGCTGGATCGGCCCCGTGATGGGCCTCGCGTCGGTGTGCGGGCCCGTCCTCGGCGGAGTGCTCACCCACGCCGCGTCCTGGCGGGCCGCGTTCCTGGTCAACGTCCCCCTCGGGGTCGGGGTGCTGCTCGCCACCGGGCTGCTGAAGGAGGACCGGTCGCGGCGCCGCCCCCGCCTGGACCTGCTCGGCACGGCGTTGGTGACGGCCGCCGTGGGTCTTGTCACCTACCCGCCGATCCAGGGTGCCGAGCTGCCGCGGTACACCCTGACCTGGGCCGCGGGCCTCGCCCTGGCCGCCCTCTTCGCGCTGCACCAACGGCGCCGTGACCGCCTCGGCCGCAGCCCCCTCGTCGAGCCGGGCCTGTTCACCGACCGGGGCCTCCCGGCTGCACTGCTGACCTTCGTGCTCTTCTTCGCGGTGGTGACTGGCCTCACGCTGGTCGTCGTCGTCCAGCTCCAACTCGGCCCGCGCACCAGCACTCTCACGGCCGGGCTGACCCTGCTGCCCTGGTCGGCCGCGATGGCCGTCTCCTCCTGGACGGCGCGCGCACGGCTCGTACCGAGGTACGGGGTCCGCGTCCTGCACGTGGGTCTCGGCGTGCTGATGACCGGGGTCCTCGGGGCCGTCGCCGTCCACGCCCTCGCCCCCGCCGGCCGCTACCCGTGGCCCCTGCTGCCCGCGCTCGCCGTGTGCGGCCTCGGTCAGGGGCTGTTCGCGGTGCCGTTCTTCACCACGGCGCTGCACCGGGTGCGCCCGCACGAGACCGGCTCGGCGGCCGGGCTCCTCGACGCCGTGCAGCAGCTCGGGTCCACGCTCGGGGTCGCCCTGCTCGGCAGCGTGTTCTTCGCCCGGGGCGCCGGGGCCGCGTTCGGCACGGCGGCCGGGCTGCTGCTGCTCACCGGGGTGACCGCAGGCCTCATGACGCCCCGGCCGCGTACCGCCAGAAGTCGCGCATCAGGGCGGGCGGGGTCGGGCTCTCCATCGCGCGCTGGGTGAGCAGGATCGCGACCGTGCCGGTGGCCGGGACGACGTGGGCGCTGGTGCCGGTGCCACCGACCCAGCCGTAGCGGCCGGGCACGGTCCACGGATCGGAGGCCGTGAGGTCCACCGAGCCGCCGTAGCCCCAGCCCTGCCCCTGGAGGAACAGGGCGGCGCTCGCGCGCTGCTCCGGGGTGAGATGGTCGGTGGTCATCCGGCGCACCGACTCCGGGGACAGCACACGGCGGCCCTCGGGCGTGGTCCCGCCGGCCAGCAGCATGCGGGCGAAGGCCAGCCAATCGGCGGCCGTACCGGCGAGCCCACCCCCGCCGGACGGGAACGCGGGCAGGCTGCTCCAGGCGGCGTCCGGGGTGTCGGCGACCGCCAGGCCGCCCGTGCCGTCGGGGTGGTAGGCGGTGGTGAAACGGTCGCGCTTGGCGGCCGGCACCTCGAAGGCGGTGTCGGTCATGCCCAGCGGCTCCAGGATCCGCTCGGCCAGCACCTCGGGCAGCGGACGGCCGGTCGCCCGGGAGATCAGCACGCTCTGGAGGTCGGAGCAGGTGTGGTACAGCCAGGCCTCGCCCGGCTGGTACAGCAGCGGAAGGCGGGCCAGCTCGGCGACCCAGGTGTCCGGGTCGGGGAGGGCGCCCGGCTCCGCACCGGGCTTCTGCACCTCGAACAGGGCCTTGACCTGGGGCAGCGAGAAATCGGACGGGAAGCCGTACCCCGCGCGGAAGGTCAGCAGGTCCTGCACCGTGATCTGCCGGGAGGCGGGGACCACGTCGTCGAGCGGACCGGCGGGGGTGCGCACCACGGTCGGGTGTGCCAGCTCCGGGAGCCATACGGCGACCGGGGCGTCGAGGGCGAGGGTGCCGTCCTCCACGAGGGTCATGACGGCGGCGGCCACGAGGGGCTTGGTGATCGAGGCGAGGCGGAAGATCGCGTCGGGCGGCATCGGCTCGGCGCCGGTGGCGTCGAGGGAGCCGACCGCCGCGGTCTCCGTACGGCCGTGCCGGTCGACCAGGGCCACCGCGCCCGGCGCCCAGCCCTCGTCGATGTACGTCTTCAGGAGGTGGTGCAGGGTGGTCATGGGTCCGTCCTCCGCCGCCGTCGGGTTCTGCCACGGATGAGACTGCCGGGGCCGGGCGGAGTCATCGGCGCACGCCGGGGGAGTGGCGGGATTTTTTCCGGGGTTCGCGTGACCGTGACCGTCTGCGGCATTGCCCTGACGTCAGCGTCAAGGACTACCGTCACGGACATGCGAATCGGCGAGCTGGCGGCGCGGGCCGGGACCACCACGCGGACCCTGCGGTACTACGAGTCGCGGGGGCTGCTGCCCGCGCGGCGCAGCGGCAACGGGTACCGCACCTACGACGAGCGCGATCTGCGGCTGCTCCAGCAGATCCGCACCCTGCAGGACTTCGGGTTCGACCTGGAGGAGACACGGCCCTTCGTGGAGTGTCTGCGGGCCGGGCACCCGGAGGGCGACTCCTGCCCGGCGTCGCTCGCGGTCTACCGGCGCAGGCTGGACGAACTCGACGCGCTGATCGGGGAGTTGCGGTCGGTGCGGGAGAAGGTCGCCGGACAGCTCGCGCGCGCCGAGCAGGCCCGCGACGAGCTGGCCGTCGACGCGCTGGTTCCGGGAGGTCCGGAACCGCTGTGCGAACTGGGAGGGCGGGAGCGGTGATCAAGGCGGCTGGTGTGGCCGAGGTGACGGACGCCGATTTCGGGGCGGAGGTGCTCGCATCGGATCTGCCGGTGCTGGTGGAGTTCACCGCCGACTGGTGTCCTCCGTGTCGGCAGATGGGGCCGGTGCTCAGCTCCCTGGCCTCGGAGGAGGGTGACCGGCTCAAGGTGGTCCAACTGGATGTGGACACCAACCCCGAGACGACGAACGCCTACAAGGTGCTGTCGATGCCCACCTTCATGGTCTTCCGGAACGGCGAGCCCGTGAAGGCGATGGTGGGGGCGCGGCCCAAGCGGCGGCTGCTGGAGGAGCTGTCCGACGTGCTGTGACGCCCGCCCGTACGGCGAAAATCCCCCGAGTAATTGCGCTCGGGGGATTTTCGTGCGTATATTCAATGGTTCGCGACATGAAATGCGTCGAGTCGCGAAGAAGTTCAGTGAGCAGAGTATATCCGGGCGGGAGCTGAATTGTCAAACACCGAATTTCCGGACGATGAATTGCGGCACGAGCAGGAATTCATCGACGGGTTGTACGCGCGGGTGGACGCGCTGCGCGGCGACACCGAGGCCTCCGTCACGGACGCGCTGGCCCAGGGTGACAAGCCCATGCAGGCCCGCCTCGAGCGGGACATCCTGGTCGCCGAACGCTCGGGCCTGCTGGCCGCGCTGAACGCCGTGGACGGCTCGCTGTGCTTCGGCCGTATCGACCTCACCTCCGGGACGAGCCACCACATCGGCCGTATCGGGCTGCGCGCCGACGACCCCGAGCGCACCCCGATCCTGATCGACTGGCGGGCGGAAGTGGCCCGCCCCTTCTACCTGGCCACCGGGCACACCCCGATGGGCCTGCGCCGGCGCCGGCACATCTCCACCGAGGGGCGCCGGGTCACCGCCCTGCACGACGAGCACCTCGACGTCGCCGACCGCGAACGCACCGGCCACGAGGACCCCGCCGGCGACGACGTGCTGCTCTCCGCCCTCAACGCGGCCCGCACCGGACGCATGGCCGACATCGTGCGGACCATCCAGGCCGACCAGGACCGCATCATCCGCGCACCCCACCGGGGCGTGCTGGTGGTGGAAGGCGGCCCGGGCACCGGCAAGACGGCCGTCGCCCTGCACCGCGCGGCCTACCTCCTGTACGAACACCGGGAGCTGCTCGCCCGCCGCGCCGTCCTCATCGTCGGCCCGAACCCGGCGTTCCTCGGATACATCGGCGAGGTGCTGCCCTCCCTCGGTGAGACCGGCGTGCTGCTCTCCACGGTCGGCGAGCTGTTCCCCGGGGTGAAGGCCACCGCCACCGACACGCCCCAGGCGGCAGCCGTGAAGGGCCGCGCCGAGATGGCCGACGTGCTCGCACGGGTCGTCGCCGACCGGCAGGCGCTGCCCGACCCGGTCATCGCCATCGAGCACGACCGGGACGTCCTGCTGCTCGACGACGGGCTCGCGAACGTGGCCCGGGAACGCACCCGCGCCGCGAAACTGCCGCACAACGTGGCGCGCGAGCACTTCGAGGGCCACATCCTCAACACGCTGACGGACATGGTCGCCGAACGCATCGGCACCGACCCTTACGACGGCTCCAACCTCCTCGACGCCGGCGACATCACCCAGATCCGCGACGAACTGGCGGAGAACCCGGAAGTGTGGTCCGCGATCGACCAGTTGTGGCCGCGGCTGACCCCGCAGCGGCTGGTCGCCGACTTTCTCGCCGCCCCGGAGGGCTACGTCTCCGACGAGGACGCCGCCGCCATCCGCCGCCCGGTCACCCGCGCCTGGACCACCGCCGACATCCCGCTGCTCGACGAGGCGGCCGAACTCCTCGGCGAGGACGACCGGGTGGCCCGCGCCCGCGCCGAACGCGAGCGCGAGGCGCAGGTGTCGTACGCGCAGGGCGTCCTGGACGTGTCGTACGCCTCCCGGACGTACGAGTTCGAGGACAAGGAGGACAGTGACCCCGACGCCTCGGAGGTGCTGTCCGCGCACGACATCATCGACGCCGAGCGGTTCGCCGAGCGGCAGGAGGAGGCCGACCACCGCAGCGCCGCCGAGCGCGCCGCGGCCGACCGCACCTGGGCGTTCGGGCACATCATCGTGGACGAGGCACAGGAACTGTCGCCGATGGCCTGGCGGCTGCTGATGCGGCGCTGCCCGACCCGCTCGATGACGCTGGTCGGGGACCCGGTGCAGACGTCCGAGGCCGGCGGGGTCGGTTCGTGGTCGAAGATCCTCGCGCCCTATGTGGAGGACCGCTGGGAGCACACGCGTCTCGGCGTGAACTACCGCACGCCCGCCGAGATCATGGAGGTCGCGGCGGCCGTGGTCCGGGCGGAGCACCCCGACTTCGAACCGCCGAGTTCGGTGCGGTCGACGGGCGTACGGCCGTGGGTGCGCCGCGCGGTGGACGACCTGCCCGGGGAGGTCGCGAAGGCGGCTGCGGAGCTCACCCCCGCCGAGGGCCGGCTGGCGGTCATCGCCCCGCGTGAGCTGCACCGGGCGCTGGCCGCGCGGATCGACGGGGTGACCGCGGGCGGTGAACCGGACCTGACCCGGACCGTGGTCCTGCTCGACCCGCGCCAGGCCAAGGGCCTGGAGTTCGACTCCGTCCTGGTGGTCGAGCCGGGGCGCTACGGCACGAGCGACCTGTACGTGGCGCTGACGCGGGCGACGCAGCGGCTGGGGATCGTGTACGGCGGGGAGTTGCCGAAGCCGCTGGCGGGCCTGCGGAGCTGATGTTCGACGGCGGGTGAGCGGGCCGTGCGGGACCCCCGCTCCGCAAACGCCGGAGGGGCTGATTTTCCAGCCCCGGCCGGCGACAACCAGCCCGTCCGGCGTTCGAGGACGAGGCCGTTCAGGCGGAAGCGGGGGGCTGGGGGTGGTGCACCTTCCTCAGGGTGGATAGCCCCTGACCTGCGGAAACGGTCGGATTTCCAGGGTACGGCCTGCGCTCGGCTGCCTGAAATCCAGATGCAAGTTTGCCTGTGCCGTGACCGTTCCGTGACTGCGGAGCATGTTCGGCCGACACAGAGAGGCGCCCCAACTGCGTGCCTTGCTCGCGCAGTTGGGGCGCCATACCCGTCCGGACGGGGGCACCAGGACGGGCGTCTAGCGGCGCAGCTCCCGGGATTCGACCAGCCTGCGCAGTGCAGGGCTCAGGGTCGGCCGGTACCCAGGACAGGGGCGCTCACGGGGCAGCGGCCAGGCGTGCCGGCACGACAGGCACCACAGCACCCCGGAACGCTCCGGGTCGGGCACTGCGCTGCCGCCGCACTGCGGACACTGCCCCATGAGGGACCCCCTACGCCGTCACGTCGAATTCGCCCAGCTTGGCACCGGCCAGGAAGTCAGTCCACTCGCCCGACGTGAACTCCACCGTGTCACCGGTGGCGGAGTTGCGGACTGCCACCCTGCCGGGAACGTTCGTCGCGATTTCGACACAGCGGGGGTCGTTGTTGTTGTAGGTGCACGCCGTCGACGTGCGGAATTCAAACTTGCGGACTGCCATCATGTGCTTATCCCTTCGCCCTAATGCTGCGGGGAATCGGTCCCAGCGCCGTTGTGCTGCCGGTCTGCGCCTCGCCGACGACGTCCTGGCAGGCGGAGACCTGATCGGTCCTGCGCTGCGTGAGCTGAAATCTGCGGTGAAGCTCTACCGCGAGGGAAGTCACACAGAGGAAGTTGGACGCGCACTGCTCTCACAGATTGGCGAGCTGGCACAGATTGCCGGATGGATTGCCTCTGACGCTGGGCGCCATGAGGAAGCCGAACGCATTTACAAGCTGGGCATCAGCGCTGCCCAGCAAGCGGAAGACAGGACTCTGGTCGGCAACCTTGCCGGATCGCTCGCCTACCAATACAGCAATACAGGGCAGGAGCGGGAAGGATTGTTGCTTGCCTGCGCTGCGCTCGACCAGGCAGGCAACGACGCGCCGCCGAAAGCGCGGGCGCTTTACCTTGACCGTGTCGCCTGGGCGCACACCAAAACGAATGAGGCGCAGCCTGCAATGCGCGCCCTGGGCGAGGCATCCGAAGCTTTGGCCGAAGACGGCGAGGGGCGCGAGTCGCCCCAATATCTGTACTGGGTTGAGGCGGGCGAATTGCAAGTGATGGAATCGCGCGTTTATACGGAGCTGAAGCGCCCATTGCGCGCCGTGCCACTCCTGCGTGACGTACTCGCCCGGTACGACGCTACGCATACGCGGGAACTGGCTTTGTATCTGTCTTGGCTGGCCGTAGCACTGGCCGATGCGAACGAACCGGAGGAAGCGGCAGCAACGGCGCAACGCGTCATGACGCTTTCCGCTGATGTGGCGAGCGAGCGCACGGCAGAGCGCGTAAAGGTGGTCCTGCGCAGGCTTGAGGAATACCGCGACGTCCCAGAAGTGCGTGAGGTGCTCGACGAGGCGGCATAGGCACATTCCTCGCAAAGCAAAAAAGCCCCTCCAGGCCCGCCGTGGCGAAGCCTAACCTCGAACTTTCGTGATGAGCCGCCTGAAGTCGTCGCGCTCCTTGGTGGCGAACATGGACGCGCTCTTGTCGTTGTCCACGTACGGCTCACCCAAGGTGATGCCGTGGTCCGTCGTGGCTCTTGCGTTGTCGTCGTGCTGCTCGCTCACTGACCGCTGGCGCCCCGAGCTGTCCTGCGACACACGCAGGTATTCACGGCCTGTGAGTGTGCTCGGGGCGACGGGTGCGGCGGTCAGGGTGGCGTTCGCGCTGTTGAAAGGCATGGCAGCAGCATGCACAACCACCCTCACCTAAGAAGTTGCACCGGGCGCAGCCCCCAGGGACGGGAAGGGCAGGGGCGGCGGGGGCGGAAACCCTCAGGCCGGGCGGAGCCAGACGGTGGCCAAGGGCGGCAGCGCCAGGCGCAGGCTGGCCGCGTGACCGTGCCACGGCGTCGGCTCCGGTTTGACCGGGTCCGCGTTGCGGACGTCACTGCCCCCGTACGCCGCCGCGTCCGTGTTCAACGCCTCGTGCCAGGCGGGGACGTCGTCGGGGACGCCCAGCCGGTAGTCGTGGCGGACCACCGGGGAGAAGTTCGACACCGCCAGCAACGGGGCGCCCTCCTCGTCGTACCGCAGGAACGCCAGCACGTTGTCCTCGGCCGCGTCCCCCACCACCCAGCGGAAGCCGGAGGGTTCGGTGTCGTGCTGCCACAGGGCCGGGGTGGAGCGGTACACGGTGTTGAGGTCGCGGACCAGGTCCCGCACGCCCCGGTGGTCCGCCGCCGCCCCGTACTCCGGGGCCAGCAGCCACCAGTCCGGGCCGTGCGCCTC
>NZ_JBIATP010000027.1:0-286 GCF_042891915.1 Streptomyces sp. NPDC001848
GGCAGTCTGTGGACCTGCCCGGTAAAGCACGACGTTGGGGCCATGATCTTCGAGGCTCGCGCCAAAGTGGCTGGCTAAAGTCGCGGAGCCGACCGCCCCAGCCACGAAGTGTTCTGACCTCATGCACTGCGTGCCTGCCTCCTGGGCGGGAGCGGGCGGCCGGCGGTGCCGAGCGGGGCGGAGACATGAGCGCGGGCGCCGCCGGCCGCCCGCGCCCGCCCGGAGGAGCGAAGCGACGACGGGTGCTTGATGATGTAGGGAAACTCCCACCGCATGGGTCTGGGAT